>NZ_JBVJSJ010000003.1:0-610926 GCF_055606745.1 Streptomyces sp. NPDC037054
GTGCGGTCCGTGGGCCCGGCCAGGAAGGCCGGACCGCCCTCGTAGGGCGTGTAGTTGGCCTGGATGAAGTCGCGCACGTCGATGCGCTCACGCCAGCGTCGCCCGGCGAAGCCGCGCCACGCGTTCGACGCGCTCTCAGTGGTTTCCACGCCTGTCGGGGCCACGGTCGCCATTACTGCCTCCGGATCGCTCGCGACGTCGTCCGCAGAGGGGCGCGGACGGACTCTGCTGTCGATGTTCGTCCCACGCGGGGACGGCGGACAGGGTCTGCGGGAGCCCTCCGCGCCGCCATCCGGCCCTCGTCCTGCCGGGCTGCCGGGACCGATGCGCCCGGTGCGATGGGGCCGTTCGACCCCTCTCAGCCCAGGGCGCCGCAACGGCGGCGACACGCGGGTTTCTGCCTGTTGGACAGAGATCACCGCCGTGCCTGGCCATGGAGGGTGCCGGCCCGTGGGAGACACCCCGGCGGGCGGGCACACGGGCGGGACAGCGCCGTACAGGCCCGCTCATGGGGCCGAACGGCCCATAGTCCAGGCCCTGCTCCGGGCCGAACGGCCGGTCGGCCCCCGGGTCGGGACCATCCGGCCCTACAACGCGTCGGCCATCGACGGTGCCATAGGAAACGAGCCGAGGGCCACCAGAAGACACGGCGAAGCGGAGCGAAACCGCGCACCGTGCAATTGGGGCCCGCAAGAAGCGGGCGGCCCTCGGCTCCATGTCACAAGAAACAAGTGGAGGGGGACGGGTACGCGGCCGGGACAATGACCCCGGCCGCGTACCCGTGGTCGGCTCATCGCGTACCGGCACGCAGAGGTTCCCGCACCGGGACGGTGATGATGCCTGTCTTCCGTTCCAGCACCGGCATCCTGATGGTCAGGACCCCGTGCTTGTACTCCGCCGTCGCCTCGTCGTCCTTCGCCCCGGCCGGCAGCGGCGTGAAGTGGCCGTAGCGGCGCGTGCTGCGGCGCTTGTCCGGGGATTCCGCTCTGCGCTCGGCACGCAGGGCCAGGAAGCCCTGCGCGACGGTGATCTCCACATCCTTCGCGGGGTCGACGCCCGGCAGCTCGGCCTGCAGTACATACGTCCCGTCCGTCAGGCGTTCCTCGACGTGGATGCCGTGCGTTTGCGTCGGAACCGTGTCCGTCACGGGGAATCCCGCCTCCGCCCAGTCGGACAGGTCGGGCAGAGTGAGCCGACCGGGGAGCCGTTCGATGGTGCCGCTCATGTCTTGCTCCCCTTCCTCTTCACTCCAGCGTCATCCGCCAGAGCCCGGCCGCGCATGGGCCGACCGGCCCCTTGCACGGCCCGGTCGGCCCGCGATTCAGCTTGCCGTCTGGTCGGCGGGCCGGCGTGGGAAGGCACCAGGAACAGCATGGGCAGTCTCCACGCACGGGACGGGCCGGCCCGCTCGGGGGCAGGGAACGGTAGCTGAGTACGAGCGCCTCACCTCAGGCGGACAGCTCCACGCCGTAAAGGCTCCGGCCTCCGACCAGCTCGCGCCCGGTGATCAGTTCCGCCTCGATGCGGATGAGCACGTCGTCCGGTGATGGTGCCCAGGAACGAGGCCCGGTCCGCTCCAGCCGCGCACGTTCCTCAGGGTCGGTCACCAGCCGGGCTCGGCCGGTGACGACGACGCTCCAGCCCGAGTGGACGGCGGCGTCGACCTCGTCCGTCTCGAAGGCGACCACCGCGCCGTCGACGGCCCGGGCGAGCTCGGAGTCCGCCGAGGTACGGATCAGTACCGCCGCCCCCCGGGACCCCGTGTCCAGGGTGAAGTTCACCGGCAGGACCGCGGGCAGGGCCTGGCGCGTGTGGACGATCCGGCCGACGGGGGCCGTGGCCAGCAGCCGCAGGCACTCCTCCCGGTCGAGTTCGCGAAAACCGTCGTTGGCGTACATGGGGCCGCTCCAGTTCTCGTCGCGTGCCGTGGGTCTGGGCCTACGGTCCAGGCTCCGCGCCGCAGCGACCTCCCGGGAGGGCCTACCGGTCCTGCACGGCGCAGAATGCGGCCCTCTCGTCGAGGACATCCGTCCCGCCGATCGGCCGTGTCCCGGCCGCTGCGCATCACGTCGGGGCGCCGTCGCCAGGGTCGTCTGCCCGGGCTCGTGCCGTCCGCTGCGCTGCCCGGCCAGGACCGACCGGTCTTGTGCCCCCAGCGAGGTCCGACCAGGTCCCACTCGCGTCCCCACCGCTCGATGCGTCGCCGGCCGGGCCACCGTCGTGCGACGGCACCGGCGCCGAACGTCAGGCCGGCGAAAGCGAGCGCTGCACCCGAGCCGATGACCCCTGCCCGCGTGACGGCCCGGGCAGCCGCCGACGGCCGGGAAGTGAGGTCGCCGTGGCTGTCGGTCCAGACCACGACACTCGATCAGCGGACCTTCGCCCGGATCCGGGAGCTCGTCTTCGCCACCGACACGGCCTGAGATTCGTACTGGACGAGTACGGCCCGCACGGAGCGCATCTCGGCACGCTGCCCGGCGAAGTACCCGTCGGCGGCCTGGGCGGTCACCGCGCCGACGAGCGCGCCGCCCAGCGTCATGACCGTCCACACGGAGAGGACGATCCACGCCTCGATGACGTCGTCGTGCCTTCGCAGCGGGTTGCTCCGCCACCGCCACAACCTCCGCCTGATGTGGCTCTTCGTGTTCGTACGCTCGCCGCAGGACATCGGTCCGCACCTCCTCGTCGTGCCGCCAGCACGGTGACACCCGGGAGCGAGGGCCGGCGGGGGTCGATCAGACGGCATCGTGAGGCCGAACGGACCCGATTCACCTACGGCAGTGGGCCGTTCAGCCCTGCCCGCGAGAGCCGGTGACGACGTGTGGCCCGACCAGACCCCGGGGCAAGGACTGTCGGCCCCTCACGACTTTCCCGTCGGCCTCGGACACTCGGAGGACAGCAGAACGACGCCGGTCTTGTGAGGAGGGCGCCATGCCCATCAGGCAGCTCGACGCCGCGACTGTGGAGAAGTGCCTCGCCGCCGCCGTCGCCGCACCCTCGATCTTCAACACCCAGCCATGGCGCTACCGCCTGGACCCCGAGGCGGTCGCACTTGAAGTGCGTGCCGCTCCGGAACGGGGCCTGCGCCACACGGACCCGACGGGTCGAGCCCTGCACCTGTCCGTCGGGGCCGCGGTCTTCAACCTGCGTGTCGCCATGGCCCACTTCGGCTGGCTGCCGGTCACACGCCTGCTGCCGAAACCCGAGGACCCCGGCCTGCTCGCCACGGTTCGCCCGACGAGTCCCACGACTCCTGGCCGCACGGGCCGTCGCGCCGACCTCTACGCGGCGATCTGGCGACGGCACAGCAGCCGGTTCCCCTTCTCCGGCAAGCCGTTGCCCCCGCACGTACGCGCCGAACTCACCGAGGCCGTGCGCGTGGAGGGCGCCGCGCTCACCTTCCCCGGACCCGCCGGGACGGCACGGCTGCTGCGCCTGACCACGGAGGCCGAACAGCGCAACAGGAACGACCCCGACCGCGGAGCGGAGAGCCGCCGCTGGGTCCACCGGGATCCGGACGAGCCCACCGACCTCGGCCTTCCGCAGGCGGCACTCGGTCCACAGGACGCTCACGAACGACTCGCCATGCGTGACTTCACCGCCCAGCGGCACCCCGAGCGGCTCCGCTCCCAGCCGTTCGAGACCATCCCCGCCGTCGCGCTGCTGACGACGGAGCACGATCGCCGTACGGACTGGCTGCGCGCAGGCCAGGCACTGGAACACGCTCTGCTCGTCGCCACGGCCCACGGGGTGCGGGCCTCCCTCCTGCACCAGCCGATGGAATGGCCCGACCTGCGCCGTTCCCTGAGTTCCGTCCCCGAACACGCTGGTCATGCCCAGATGCTGATCCGCCTCGGCTACGGCCCGGAGGGCCCTGTCACTCCGCGGCGCCCGCCGCTCGATCTGCTGGATGGCGGGGTCAATGGACCGTAGCCGACATGGCTGAGCACGGGCGTGTCGTCGCTGCGCGGCTGACGAGACGGCGTGTGCTCAGGGCTGATCAGCAGTTGGCTCTTCGGCCGCGAACAGGTCAGCCCACCGTGGCACAGGCGACGCCTGCCGCGGACGAGCGGAGCAGGGGCTCGGGCAGATGGGAGTGCAACTCGAAGACACCGGCCAGGCGAGCGCACCGAAGGATCCGCCGGAAACCAAGGCTGTCGGTCACCAGCCGCAGTCGGCCTTGCCGGGCGAGAACCCGGTTGGGTACGCGGCACAACATGCCCAGGCCGGTGCAGTCGATGAAGGAAACGGGGCGCGGATCCAGCACCAGATCGGCGCCTGAGGCTGAGGTCAGGGCGTCGAGGCGTGCCGAAACGGGCGGTCCCGTGAGGATGTCGATCTCGCCGCACAGCTCCACCATGGTCGTTGCGCCGACGACGCGTTCCGTGTGGTGCGGTGCGGACCTGGTACGGGGTTCGGACATGGTCGAAGCAGAGCGAGGGCGGTGGAGTGAGGGGAAGGGCCGTTCGGTCCCTCCTGGTCCTCTCCCGTACAGGGACCTTGGCGCTGCGGCGCAGGGCTCGCTGTGTCGCGTCCGGGCGCTGGGCGGCGACCTACGCGGTGAGGGCGAACAGCCGACTGAGCGGCCCGGTGACCGGGCGATCGCAGGCGCAGAGCGTGCCGGTCGACTCCTGTCCCGGATGGCTCTGGCGCAAGGGCGCCTGAGACCCCTGTTCGGAGCCGGTCGGCTCATGCGCGGGGACGTCTGCGCGAGTTGGCTGAGAGCGAGGACAACGGCGCTGGCCGAGGGGAGTGCAGGACAGTGGGTACAAGTCTGACACCCGCGTTCTGGGAGCGGTTCGCGGTGCTGTCGGTCGCGGCGGTCGGCGTGACGTGCGTCCCCACCGCATCGCTCGACGCGCTCGCCGTTCGGCTCCTGCGGCGTCGCGTACGCAGGCTGCCGAAGCAGGCCGGGACACTGTCGACGCCTGCCACGGAACGCCCCGTTTCCACCAGCTGCTGAATGGAACGCGGGCCGACTGTCAGCCAAGCGGACGTCCCAGCCACCGAGTGGTTGGCCCTCTCGGCCGCGTACGGGCATGGGCCGAACGTCCCCCTGCCCTGGCCCGACCGCCCCTTCCGCCGCCCCGCCGAGGGTGCGACGGTGACACGGAGGTCCAGCGCTGCGCGCACGCCGCAGCCCGATGAAAGGCGGTGGGGAGGATGACACTGCCCCTGGTCGTGGGCGTCGACGGATCTGATTCCAGCCTCCAGGCGGTCGACTGGGCCGCGGATGAAGCAGCCCGACATGGTGTCCCCCTGCGGCTGGTTCACGCCTCGCTCTGGGAACGCTACGAAGATGTCATGCCGTCGGACAGCACGGAGCACCCGTCCGAAGAGGTCATGGCGGAGAACATCGTCGGCTCCGCGGCCGAACGCGCTCGACGGCGCCACCCGGGTGTCGATGTCTCGACCGAGGTGGTGCCCGAGGAAGCGGACTACGCCCTCCTGCGCGAAGGCAACAACGCCTGGGCCCTGGTGACGGGATCGCGGGGCCGCGGCAAGCTGGCAGGGCTGCTCCTCGGATCGGTGGGCCTGGCCGTCGCGTCCCGTGCCCACTGCCCGGTGATCGTGGTCCGGGGGGACAAGGCCGGCCTGGCCGGTACCCACGAACGGATCCTGCTCGGCGCGGGAGAACCCGACACGAGCGGCGAGGCGGTCCGGTTCGCCTTCCGGGAGGCCGAGGCGCGCAAGTGCACCCTCGACGTCGTACGCGCCTGGCGCTGCCCCGCACACGAGACAACCGACCACCCCCTGCTGACAGGTGAGCCCGCGCACTATCACGAGGAGCGGGCGTCCACTCTGCTGGACACCCTGGTCCGCGATGCGGTGGCGGACCATCCGGGTGTCCGGTTGCGCCGTGCCACCGTCGAAGGACCTGCCCGCAAGGTGTTGCTGCACCGCTCTGCCGCCGCGGACCTCCTGATCATCGGAGCCCGGCGCAGGCACGGCCACTTCGGGCTTCAGCTGGGCCGGGTGGGGCACACCATGCTGCATCACGCCGTCTGCCCCGTGGCGATCGTTCCGCAGTGGGCCGGACAGTGAACCGCACCGCTCGATCCACCCCTTCGTCCTTCCGCGTCCTACCTGCCAAGGAGCACGCATGACAGTCCCCGTCGGCATCGGCGGCCCCGGCCCGTACGACGACGAGTGCCGCCGCGGCGACCGGCCGTCCGGCCCCACCGCCCACAGGGCCGGGCGGCCGTGAACGCCTCGGCGGCCGCATCGTCCCCGGTGTCCCGCAGCGTGCTCGCACCTGCGCTGAGAGACGTCCGGGCCGTCGTCTTCGACACCGACGGAGTGATCACCGACTCGGCCAGGGTGCACGCCGCCGCGTGGAAGACCGCGTTCGACGCCTACCTGTGTGAACACCGGCCCGAAGACCCCGGCTTACGCCGTCCGTTCGACGTGCGGGACGACTATCTGCGGTATGTGGACGGCAAGTCCCGACTCGACGGCGCAGCAGCCTTCCTCGCCTCCCGCGGTTTCGACCCGTCGGCCGGTGACACCGTGCGGGCCGTACAGGCCGTCGCCGCGGAGAAGGAGCGACTGTTCACGCAGCGGCTGCGCGAGCACGGCGTCGACGCGTATCCGGGCACGGTACGGCTCGTCCGTGCGCTGCGCCGGGCAGGGATACCCCGGGCGGCGGCGTCCGCGTCCCGGCACGCCGCCGAACTGCTCACCCGGGCCGGGGTACTCGATCTCTTCGACGCGCTGGTCGACGGCGCCGAGGCCGCCCGGCTCGGGCTGCCGGGCAAGCCACGGCCCGACCTGTTTCTGGAGGCGGCCCGCCGGCTCGGTGTCCCCGCAGGCCGCGCCGCCGTCGTCGAGGACGCGCTGGCGGGCGTCGAGGCGGGCCACCGCGGCGGGTTCGCCCTCGTCGTCGGTGTGGATCGCACGGCCGGTCAGGACACCGAGGAGAGACTGCTGCGGCACGGTGCCGACATCGTCGTACGGGACCTCGGAGAACTGCTCCTGGGAGGGGCGTCGAAGTGACGGGCTGGATGTGGGAGTACGAGGGCTACGACCCGGCTGACGAGCGGCTGCGGGAGTCACTGTGCACACTCGGCAACGGCTACTTCGCCACCCGAGGGGCACTGCCCGAATGCGCCGCCGACGACGTGCACTACCCGGGAACCTACGCGGCCGGCTGCTACGACCGGCTCACCTCGGAGGTGGCGGGACGCCGGGTCGAGAACGAGGACATGGCCAATCTGCCGAACTGGCTGCCCCTCCGCTACCGCCTCCGCGAGCGGCAGTGGCTCACGCCGGACACCGCCACGGTGCTCGAACACCGTCAGGTCCTGCACCTGGCCTCCGGCCTACTGGAACGCCGGACGCGGTACGCGCTCGGCGAGGGGCGCACGCTGTCGGTGCGCCAACAGCGTCTCGTGCACATGGCCGACCCCCACCTCGCCGCCCTGCGCACGGAGTTCACGGCCGAGGGATTCTCCGGCGAGCTCGAAGTCGAGGCCTTCCTCGACGGCGGCATCACCAACGCCGGTGTGCCGCGCTACCGGGATCTGGACGGCCGCCATCTCACCCACGTGCACACCGGCGACGCCGCCCCTGACGAGGTGTGGCTGCGCTGCCGCACCCGCACCTCGGACATCCGCATCGGTATGGCATCTCGCCTGACTGCCGACGTGCCCGTCCTGCCCCGGCACGAACCCCCTTGCGCCATCCAGCAGTTGCGTCTCCACCTGGTGCCCGGCCGCACCGCCACCGTCGACAAGACCGTCGCCCTGCACACCTCACGGGACCCGGCGATCAGCGATCCCCTGCGCGCCGCGGTCGACCGGGTCGGTCGGGCGCCCGGCTTCGACGAGTTACTGGAAGCCCACCTCACGGCCTGGGACCAGCTCTGGCGCCGGGCCGACCTCGACGTCCCCGGCGAGGCGGGTGGCATCCTGCGCCTGCACCTCTTCCACGTGCTGCAGACCCTCTCGCCGCACACCGCAGACCTGGACGTCGGTGTCCCAGCCCGCGGTCTGCACGGCGAGGCCTACCGAGGCCATGTCTTCTGGGACGAGCTGTTCGTCCTGCCCTACCTCAACCTGCACTTCCCCGAGGTGTCCCGCGCCCTGCTCCGCTATCGCCACCGGCGCCTGGAACAGGCCTGCTCCGCGGCACGGGCCGTCGGCAGGCGGGGCGCCCTGTATCCGTGGCAGAGCGGCAGCGACGGCCGCGAGGAGACCCAGGAACTGCACCTCAACCCGCGCTCGGGGCGCTGGCTGCCGGACCACTCCCGGCTCCAGCACCACGTCGGCTCGGCCATCGCGTACAACGTGTGGCAGTACTGCGAAGCGAGCGGCGACACCGAGTTCCTGCACAGCAAGGGCGCCGAGATGCTGCTGCAGATCGCGCGCTTCTGGGCGGACTCGGCCACCTGGGACGAGCACCTCGGGCGGCACCGGATCAAGGGCGTCGTCGGCCCCGACGAGTACCACGACGCCTATCCCGACGCGCGCCTGCCGGGCCTCGATGACAATGCGTACACCAACGTCACGGCGGCCTGGGTGCTGACCCGCACACTGGACGTCCTGCGTGCCCTCCCGGAGCCCCGACGGCGCGAACTCGTCGAGCGGACCGGCCTGGACGGCGGCGAGCTCGAACTGTGGGAGGACGTCTCCCGCACTCTCCACGTGCCCTTCCACGACGACGTCATCAGCCAGTTCGAGGGCTACGGCGACCTCGCCGAACTCGACTGGGACAGCTACCGCGACCGGTACGGCGACATCCGGCGCCTGGACCGGATACTCGAGTCGGAGGGCGACACGGTCAACCGCTACCAGGCGTCCAAGCAGGCCGACGTACTGATGCTCGGCTACCTGTTCTCACCCGCTGAACTTCAGGGCGTTTTCGCCAGGTTGGGCTTCCCGCTCGACGAGGACACCTGGCAGCGCACCGTCGATTACTACCTCGCCCGCACCAGCCATGGCTCCACGCTCAGCGGAGTGGTCCACGGCTGGGTGCTGGCCCGTGCCCGGCGCGCGGAAGCCTGGAGGTTCTGCCAGGAGGCACTGCAGGGCGACATCGCCGACCTTCAGGGCGGCACCACAGGCGAAGGCATCCACCTGGGCGCCATGGCCGGCACCCTCGACCTGGTGCAACGCGGACTGACCGGGCTGGAGACCCGCGACGGTGCCCTGTGGCTCGACCCGGTGCCGCTGCCGGAACTGTCGTCGTACGGCTTCGCCATCCGGTACCAGGGCCACTGGGGCGTACGGCTGCGTCTTGAGCGTGGGCGTCTGCGGATCGCCGTGCCGTCGTCCGACGAAGGACCGATCGACATCAGGCTGCCCGACCGGGCGGTCGGCCTCCAACCGGCCGAGACGTGCCAACTGGTGTTTGCGGAGTGACGGTTACGGCGCGGCGGCGGGGAACCTCGGCCGAGCAGGGGCCGGATGGCCTCGGGTGAGGACCTGGCAGCCCCTCGCAGCGCGGGCGCTGTGGCGTGACGCTGGCCATGAGAGCAGACCGAGACTGTGATTGTTGGAGGTGTGCGTCGTGCTTTCCCCCGTGATCGCCGGAGTCGACGGATCCGCCGAGAGCCTGGCCGCAGCCGAGTGGGCCGCACGCGAGGCAGCGCGGCGCGAACGACCGCTGCGGCTGGTGCACGCCTGGAACTGGCACCCGCGCCAGGCGGACGGCGTGCCCGCCAACGCCGCACAGCGGTACCTGGCCGGGCGCGCGCTGCGCCAGGCGGAAGACCGCATCCGCGGCGTCGTTC
The DNA here is from genome assembly GCF_055606745.1 of Streptomyces sp. NPDC037054. Classification (NCBI taxonomy): domain Bacteria; kingdom Bacillati; phylum Actinomycetota; class Actinomycetes; order Kitasatosporales; family Streptomycetaceae; genus Streptomyces; species Streptomyces sp. NPDC037054. The sequence continues at coordinate 9,734 of NZ_JBVJSJ010000003.1, forward strand.
CCGCCGTGCGCCTGTACGACGCGCAGGTCGAGGGCCCGGCGACCGCGGCCCTGCTGAAGGAGGCCGATCAGGGCGATCTGCTGGTGCTGGGTTCTCGTGGGCTGAGCGGCTTCACCGGGTTGCTGGTGGGCTCGGTCGCTCTGGGCGTGGTGGCGAAGGCCACCCGTCCCGTCGTGCTGGTACGGGCAGGGGAAGCCGCCGAGGACGAGCACTTCCCGGAGCACGACGCGAGCGCCTCAACCCGGACCGGCTACCAGGACGTTGTAGTCGGCCTCGATCTGGGCGATCCCTGCGACGAGGTGATCGAGTTCGCCTTCGAAGCCGCCCGCCTGCGTCGTGCCCAGCTTCGGGTCGTCCACGCCTGGCAGGCGGCTTCCGCCCTCAGTCTCGGCCCCGGAGACATCGCTCTGGTCGACCATCCGCAGCAGGCTGAGGAGTGGGAGCGCTTCCTGTCCGCCGTGCTCAAGGTGTGGCGCGACAGGTATCCCGACGTCGAGGTCGTCGAAGCGGTGTCGGAGGGCAAGGCCACGACGGCGCTGATCAGCGCCGCCTCCGCAGCGAGCCTGCTCGTCGTCGGCCATCGGCCGGCCGAACGGCCGGTGGGCCCGCGCACCGGTCCCGTAACCCACGCCGTGATCCACCACGTCGGCTGCCCCGTGGCTGTTGTACCCCACGAGTGAGAGCGACAGCGGCGGAAGCCGACTCGGGCCAGTCCCCTCATGGGCCAACCCCTTCCGGCCGAGCGGCTGCGCCCCGAGCACGTCAAGCCTTGTCTGTGCCCGGGGCCTGTCCACGACGGCACCGCCCTGCCCGAATTCGCGGACTGGACCTGGGGCGGCTGAACGGGCCTGGTAGTGGGGACGTTCGGCCCCGCTGTCGGGGCCCAGCGGCCTCTGCGATGGCGAGGGGCGAAGCAGGACATTGAAGGGGCAACGAGAGTCAACAAGACCCCGCGCATCACCCCTGGAAGGGATGAGCATCATGGCAGTGCACGACCACCCCCACCGGCACGTGGGGTTCCGCTTCCCGTCGTCGCGCAAGGCCGGGACAGCCTCCGCGTCCGGCGAGGCGTCGACCGCGGTGGCGACGGCGACCAGCGCGTACGTCTTCGCCGGGCTCCGCCTGCTGACCGGGTTCGTCTTCCTGTGGGCGTTCCTCGACAAGACCTTCGGCTTCGGCTATGCCACCCCCTCCGGCAAGGGCTGGATCGACGGCGGCTCGCCGACCCGGGGCTTCCTCAGCGGTGTCGCCGTCGGGCCCATGGAGTCGACCTTCCACGACTGGGCCGGAGCCGCCTGGGCGGACTGGCTGTTCATGCTGGGCCTGCTCGGCATCGGCCTCGCCCTGATCGCCGGTATCTGCCTGCGGCTCGCCGCGGTCGCCGGCACCGCCATGATGGCGCTGATGTGGATCGCCGAGTGGCCGCCGGCCAAGCACCTCTCCGACGGCTCGGCGAGCATGTCCGCCAACCCGTTCGCCGACTACCACCTCATCTACGCCGTCGTCCTCATCGCCCTCGCCGCCGCGGGCGCCGGCGCGACCTGGGGTCTGGGAAAGGCGTGGGCGCGGCTGCCGTTCGTCAGCCGCAACCGCTGGCTGCTCTGACCGGCTCCCGCGCCTCGATCCGGGGCACCGCCGCCACTCTGGCGGCGGTGCCCCGGATCGTCAGTTCTGTGGGGGCCGGGGAGGTGGCGCTGCCATGACCACTACGACGACCCCGACCATGCCCCGGTGACCACGATGCTTCCTGCCGAGTACCGGGGCAGACTGATGAGCATCGCGCGCGAGGTGGGTATCCCGCAGGGGAGCCGCCTGTTCAACGAGGGCGGACGGGCGGATCACTTCTGGATCGTCAGGTCCGGCACGCTCGCCCTGGACATCCATGGGCCCGGGCGCGACGGCGCTGTGATCGACCGGTTTCGGAGCACTCGTGGGCACGTCCTGGCTCCTGCGGCCCCATGTGTGGCAGATGGGCGCGCAGGCGGTCAGCTCGGTGCGCGCCCATGAGTTCGATGCCGAGACCGTACGGCAGATGTGCCGGATGGATCTCCCGATGGGCCGTGCGCTCGCTGCAGCCGTTGGCAGGGTGGTTTCTCACCGACTGCATGTGACCCCGCGCACGCCTGCTCGATCTGTGTGCCCCCTGCGGCAGCGGACTGTCGGCGTGAACGGGTACTCACGCGCCTGACCGCCGCGTGATGCGGCGCCTGGGTGCGTCCGCGTGCGCTCATGCCTCCAGTTCGACGCCGATCTCGGGTGGCTGGTGGAGCGTGTTGTGGACGGTGCAGTGCGAGGCTACGGCGAGCAAGGCCGCGCGGCGCTGCTCGGACAGCCCGGGCGGCGGGGCGATCGTCATGTGGACGGATGCGACCCGGGCCGGCCGATCGGTGGCCATGGTGAACCGCGTACGGACCCGCAGTCCCGCGCGGTCCAGGCCGTGCCGGTGGAGGTAGCGACCCGCGTAGAAGGCGACGCACGTGGCGAGGGACGCCGCGAACAGCTCTGTCGGCGTGGGAGCGGAGTCCTGACCGCCCGCTTCCTCTGGCTGGTCGACCGTCAGCCGGTGGCCCCGGTCTCGATGGCGTAGGCGTCGCCGTCGACATGGGTGACTTCGAGCTGGTGCACGTCCACTTCCGGAAGCCACGAGGTTGTGATCTTCGGCTCTGTCCGTTGCATGGCCACGTCTCCTCCTGAGCCTCGACTGCTGTCGATATCCAGTTCAGCGCTGCCGGAACGACTCGGGGAGAGGACGAAGGGGGTGGTGTCAGGGCCGTTCGGCCCCGAGTCATCCGACTCGGATGGCCATACCCGTGGGGTATGGAGTGACCGGACGCTCAGCGGCGCGCCGAACGCAGCCTGGAGGCGCTGCGCCGCATGCTGGTGCCCACTGCCAGGGTGCGGCGTGACGGTGGTGGAGGCGCACACCCTGGTGCCCGGGGATGTGGTCCTGCTGGAGGCGGGCGACCGCGTGCCGGCCGACGGGCGCCTCACCGTCGCGGAGTCGGTCGGGGTGGCAGGCACGCTGGACCAGGTCGCTCACCGGTGCCTGCGCTCCGGCATCGGTGCGGTGCGAGCTGTCTGCTGTCATGGATGCCCGCCTGCCTTTCATCTGTCCTTCGTCTGCGTCTCCGACAGGACCGGCGAGCGTTCGCACGGCCTTGGCCTGCCCCTTGCTCCGGTCGGCAGTCCGGGTACCCCCGCGGCACCGCCTGACCGCCCGTCAGAGCACTCGTCGCCGCAGCAGATGCGGTGCGCCCCGTACCATAGCGGCCGCCGCCAAGCCGATCACGGCGCCGGCGGCCACGTCGGAGGGGTAGTGAGCCCCGCTGTGCACGCGCTCCGCGGCCACCAGCGCCGCCGACACCCCGCAGGCGGACCCGGCGGCAGGCCACACTGGCGCGACGGCACCCGCGAAAGCGAAGGCAGCGGCGGTGTGCCCAGAGGGGAAGGAAGAGCTGTCCGCGCGCTCATGGAGTTCCTCCGACGGGACCCATTCCCGCGGTGGGCGGCGTCTCCGGTACAGCTGCTTGGCAAACCCGTTGGACAGCACTTGAGCCGCCGTCATGGCCGCCACCCCCGCAGCAGCGGCCGTACGGCCGCGCCACCCGCCAAACGCAGCCATCGCTCCGGCCGTCGCCAACCACAACTTGGTGTGCTCGGCCGCTTCCTGCACCGCGTGCGCGACCCGCCGCACCCAGGATGGTCCCCACCCGATGACCCTTCTGGCCAGCAGGCGATCCCCGTCGTGCAGATCCACCATTGTTCCCATGAGCAGCCGACTTCCCGTCCAGGGTCGCTTCACACACGTGCCGTGATCGATCGCCTTCCCTGCCGCGAGACCTAGGGAGAACCCACTGGCGGCCCCTGGGTGAGGCTCGCGGCCGGGCTTCCCACTGTCAGGACTTAAGACGGCGGCGGTCCTCGTCGTCCCACTTCCGGGTGTCGCGCGGCTCGACGTACGGCTCTTCCTCGGCCGGGTGACCACCGGCGACGGCGCGTTGGCGGGCCAGCTCGGCGTCGCACTCCAGGCCCAGCAGGATCGCCAGATTCGTGATCCACAACCAGATCAGGAAGATGATGACGCCGGCGAAGGTGCCGTAGGTCTTGTTGTACGAGGCGGAGTTCGCCACGTACAGCGCGAACCCGGCCGAGGCGATCATCCAGATCACCAGCGCCAGGAAACTGCCCGGCGTGATCCAGCGCAACCCGCGCACCCTCGTGTTCGGCGTCGCCCAGTACAGCATCGCGTAGCGCCATTGACAGCACATCGGAACAATGACGAGCCGCACCTCCCCTGACCGGCGGCACCGCACCATCTCGCCTCCGCCTGAGCCCAGGTCCTCGCCCGATGGCGTCCTGAGCAGGAAATGAGCCGGTTCCCTCGTTGCAGTTCTGGTTGCGTTCACCAGCGTCCAGCGCAGTCCACCATCCATCCAGCGCACCGCCCTGTGGCGGGTCAGCATGCCCCTGTGCGTCTGAGGTCCCCCGACGAACGTTGGAAAGCGTGTCGCCACGGAACTGGCTCTGCGCTCGGGGACCAATGGCTCGCCACCCACCCCCCAGCACGGCCTGGTCGTGCTGTGCTCTCCGGGAAGGCTGCCGGACTCGCGCACCGACCGGTGCCGCGTGATGGGCTCTGGATCAGCGGGTCGTTTGCCCCCACTGCGGGCCCACCAGGTCCCAATCCCTGCCCCACTGCTCGATGCGCCGTCGGTCCAGCCACCAGCGTGCGGTGCGGCCGACGGCGAAGACGGCGCCGCCGAGGGCGAGGGCGGCTACGGCTCCGAGGACGCCGGCCTCGACGGCTTCCTCGGCGGGAGTGGATGGTTTCGTACGGATGTGCCCTTTTCCGTCGGTCCAGACCGTGATCTTGGTGCCCGCCTGCTGCCCAGCGTCCACGAGTGTCCTGTCGGTGCGGGTGGCGCCGTCGTGCGCTGTCCAGCGCACCTTCGCCAGAGCCTTGCCGCTGACCACGCCCGAGTCCCTGGAAGCGGTGCGCGGGACATCGGCGACGAGTACAGCCCGGACCGGGGCCAGCTCGGCCCGCTGCCGGGCGAACTCCGCCTCGGCGGCTCGGGCGGTCATCACCCCGGCGAGCGTTCCACCCACCACGATCAGTGCCCACAGGGCCAGCAGGAGCCACCCTTCCATGACGTCATCGCGTCGCCTAAGCGGATTGCTCCGCCATCGCCACAGGCCCAGGCCCGTTCGCTTGTGCTTCCTCTTCGTCTGAAGATCTCCGCGCATCGGTCCGCTCCTTCTCGTCACCTTCAGGAAAGTGACAGACAGGAGTGCGCGACGGGATGGGCTGGCCAGACGCGATCGCAGGGCCAACCGGTGCCAAACCAAGGAGGTGGGGTGGGGCCTTTCGGCCCTGTAGGCCGACGGGAACCGCCGAGGTGCGCTCCGGACCGTGGCGCTGTGGCTGTCCGGCCCAGGGACGGCTCAGTGGTCGCGGCACCACTTCCCATACGCGGCCACAGCGGTGGGCAGCGTGGGAAAGATCAGGTCGCGGCCGACCGACTCCGAAAGACCGTAGGCCTCCAACTCGTCCCTCAGGTCCTGCTTTCACGCGGGCGAGGGCGAAGACGACGCCCCGGCGGCTCAGTCCGCGGCGGAGTCGTAGCGGTATACCAGCAGGCCGGGGATCGTACGGGCTTGGGGGTAGTCGTCGATGTCGTGCATGCCCGCAACGCCCGGGACCAGGCCCTCGACGGCGTCGTGCGGGCGGGCCACCCGGGTCAGCAGCTCCGCCACGGACAGGCCGACGGCGACCAGCACGCCGTACAGGATGTCCAGGGCCAGCACCCCGGCCAGGCGGGCGAAGGCCAGGAACAGCTCCCTGCGGCGGAACGACGCCAGCCGGCGGAAGCCCGCCAGGTCGATCATGCGGATCGCGGCGTACACGACGAGGGCACCCAGCACTGCGGACGGGGTGCTGCTCAGCAGCGGACTGAGGAAGAGCAGAACGGCGAGCACCCCCGCGCCCGCCACCAGGGTGTACGCCGGACTGCGTGCGCCCGCCGAGGAGGCGAGCGCGGTGCGGCTCGCGCTGCTGCTGACCGGGAAGCCGTGCAGTACGCCCGAACCCAGGTTGGCGGTGCCCAGGGCCAGGAACTCCTGGTTGGCGTCGAGCCCGGACCCTGCGGCGGCGCGATCGTCGAACGCCCGCGCCGTGAGGATGACGTCGGTGTAACCGACGAGGAGGACGCCCACGGCGGGCAGCAGCAAGTGCGGAGTCTCGGTCAGGTCCGGCACGGCGAGATCTGGCAGCCCGGCCGGTACGTCGCCGATCGTCCGGATGCCGTGCCGGTTGTCGAGGTCGAACACGGCCACGGCTGCCGTACCGAGGGCGGCGGCGAGCAGCGGGCCCGGGAATGCACGGAGAACCGGGGCATCGCGAAGAGGAACGTGATTGCGACGGCGGAGAAGACGATGGTGGCCAAGTGACCGTCCCGGAGATCCCGTACGAACGACCACAGCTGGGGGAAGAACGACGAGCCTGTCGTGTCCGCCCCGGCGAGTTCCGGCAGCTGATCCACCAGCATGACCAGCGTCCCACCTGCCAGATAACCGATCAGTACCGGACGGGACAGCAGGTCCGCGACGAAGCCCAGCCGGACCGCCCACGCCACTACGCGCAGTAGCCCGACCGTGATCGCGAGCGCGGCGGCCAGCGTGGCGTAGCGCGCCGGGTCGCCGGCAGCGAGAGGGGCGACCACTGCCGCCGTCATCAGTGCGGTTGTCGACTCCGGGCCGACCGAGAGCAGGCGCGATGAGCCGAGCGGGGGACACACGACGAGCGCGGGCAGGATCGCCCACGGACCGGCGACGGGCGGCAGCCCGGCCACGCCCTCGTACGCCATGACCTGCGGAACCAGATATGCCGCCACCGTCGCCCCGGCCAGCAGGTCACCTTTCAGCCACGCAGGCCGGTAACCGAGGAGCACAGCCAGCCCGGGCGTCAGGCGGTGCCACCCTGGAGCAGCCCCGCCCGAGTTCTGGATCATGGCGCTCCTTCCTGTCCGGAACGAGGATCCATCACGGCACGGATGCCCCCGATAGGCCGAACGGGCCGCGGAGTCCGTCAACTGCCCGAGCTGCCGCGCCTTGACGTGCCCTCCCCGTGGCCCGGCGTCTCTTCCTCAGCGCGGGAGCAGGCCTGCCCGTGCCTGATCGACCACAGGAGGGCGCAGTGTCGCTCGGCCGGGCTCGTCCCACTCCGACCATCGGCCGGCGGGGGTGCCAAGGCCCCGGATTAGGGCCGACCGGCCCCAGGCTCGCCCCCAGACAGCCCCTGGGACGGCCCTCCCGCGAGCCGGATCCTCGAAGCGTCACGAGGTTCGGAGGAGGCCCGTCATGACGAACGACGTGCTCGGCCCACGCACCGCCCACGCCCTGCTAGCGGACGGCACCACCGTGTGCATCCGCCCCGTGGAGCCCGGCGACCACGAGCAGGTGCAGGGGCTGTACGAGGAGATGTCCCCGGAGAACCTGCGCCTGAGGTTCTTCGCGGTGAGCCGGCGTTCCGCCGCCATGGCCGCAGACCGGGCCTGTGCTCCGCCGAACTCCGGCTACCGGGCACTGCTGGCCGAGACGCACGGTCAGGTGATCGGCCTCGCCGAGTACGCCAGTGGCGACGACACGACCACGGCGGACATCTCCATAGCCGTGGCCGACGGACTGCACCACCGCGGTGTCGGCACCCTCCTCGTCGAGCACCTGGTCTCAGCCGCCCGCGCGGAGGGCATCACCACGTTCACCGCCGACGCGCTCAGCGAGAACCACGAGGTGCTGAAGCTCTTCGCCGACCTGGGCCTGCGCACGACCCGCCGCTTCGAGGGGCCGGAGGTGCGGTGCACGGTCGAACTCGGCGAGGACGACACCTACCTCTCGGCCGTCGAGGCCCGCGGTCGGGCGGCCAACATGGCCAGCCTGGTCCCGTTGCTGCGGCCGGGCACCATCGCCGTCGTCGGCGCCGGGCGCAAGCCCGGGTCGGTGGGGCGGGCCATCCTCCACCACCTGCACACCGGCGGGTTCTCCGGGCGTCTGTTCGCCGTGAACCCACGTGCCTCGGCGATCCTCGGTGTGCGCTCCTATCCGTCGGTCAGCGCGCTGCCCAAGACGCCCGATCTCGTGGTCGTCGCGGTGCCGGGCGCGGCGATCCCGGCCACCGCCGAGGAGTGCGGCAAGGCGGGCGTACGGGCCCTCCTCGTCGTCTCCGCCGGCCTCGACGGCGACCAGGCCGCAGCACTGATGGCCGCCTGCCGTACACACGGCATGCGGCTCGTCGGGCCGAACTGCCTCGGCGTCTCCAACACCGACCCCGAGCTCTCTCTGGATGCCACCTTCGCAGCCGACCATCCACGTCCCGGCACCGCAGGCGTGGCCGTACAGTCCGGAGGCGTCGGCATCGCGCTGCTCGACGGGCTGTCCCGGCTCGGCATCGGCGTGTCGTCCTTCGCCTCGCTCGGCGACAAGTACGACGTCAGCGGCAACGACATGCTCCAGTGGTGGGAGAGCGACCGCCGTACCGATCTCGCCCTGCTGCACCTGGAGTCCTTCGGCAACCCGCGGGCGTTCTCCCGCACCGCCCGCCGCGTGACCCGCCACATGCCGGTACTCACCGTCGACGCGGGCCGCACCGAGGCGGGCCGTCGTGCCGCCGCCTCGCACACCGCGGCCGCCGCCACCCGCACCATGACCCGCCAGGCCCTCTTCACCCAAGCCGGCATCACCGCGACCCGTTCGGTCGGCGAACTCCTCGAAACGGCCGCCCTGATGCACGCCCAGCCGCTCCCGGCCGGCACCCGCGTCGCCATCGTCACCAACGCGGGCGGAGCCGGAGTCCTCGCTGCCGACGCCTGTGCGGAGGCAGGACTCGTCCTTCCGCCGTTCCCGCCCGAACTGGTCGACGACCTGCTCGCCGTGCTGCCCGACGGCGCCGCCGTCGGCAACCCCGTCGACGCGACCGCTGCGGTGACCGAGGAGCAGCTCAGGAACTGCGTAAACCGGATCACGCGCCACCACGGCATCGACGCCGTGCTGCTGGCCCTCGTCCCGACCGCCGTCGCTGCGGCAACCGGCGACGACCTCGTCAAGGCCCTCACCGACGGCCCGGGCCGCCGGGCACGGCCCGTCGCTGCGATACGGCTCGAACAGGACCTGCCGGTCACGCTGTTGCCCGCCACCGGCGGCGGCGCGATCCCGTCGTACGCCGAGCCCCAGGCGGCGGCCAGGGCGCTCGCCCACGCGGCCCGCCGCGCCGTCTGGCTGAGCCGGCCGCCGGGGACGATCCCCGACCTCGACGAAGTCGACACGGCTCGTGCTCACCAGGTCGCCGAGACCTTCCTGGCCGAAAACCCGGACGGCGGCTGGCTCGACCCACGCACCTGCGCCAGCCTCCTGTCGTGCTACGGCATCCCACAGCTCCCGTGGGCCTGGGCCGAGAGCGAGGACGATGCCGTCATGGCCGCCGACCGCCTGCGCGGCCCCGACGGCCGCGTGGTGATGAAGGCCCACTGGCCGGGGCTGGTCCACAAGAGCGAGCAGCGCGCCGTCCACCTCGACCTCCAGGGCAACGCGCAAGTGCGCGCCGCCTTCCGGGACTTCGGCACCCGGTTCGCGGGCCTGCTGACCGGCGTGGTCGTGCAGCCGCTCGCGGCGCGCGGCACCGAACTGTTCGCCGGAGTCGTCCAGGACGAGGTCTTCGGTCCGCTGGTGCTGTTCGGACTGGGCGGCACCGCGACCGAGGTCCTTGGCGATCACGCCGCCCGGCTCGCCCCGCTCACCGACCACGACGTGCACGACCTGATCACCGCGCCGCGCTGTGCCCCACTGCTCTTCGGCGCGCGCGGCGGCGGGCCGGTCGACCTGGAAGGCCTGGAGCAACTGCTGCTGCGGCTGTCCCGGATGGCGGCCGACCTGCCGCAGCTCGCCGAGGCCGACTTCAACCCCGTACTCGCGACACCGGGCGGAGTCTCCGTGCTCGACGCGCGCGTACGCCTGCTGCCGCGCAGGTCCCAGGACCCGTACCTGCGCCGGCTCCGCTGAGGAGGGAAAACAACCATGAAGCACCACAAGGTCGGTTCCGTGATGACCATGGAGGTCGTCCGTGCCGAGTACGGCACTCCGTTCAAGGAGGTGGCACGGTTGCTGGCCGGCCACCGGATCAGCGGACTGCCGGTCGTCGACGAGGACCAGAAGGTCCTCGGGGTGATCTCCGAGACGGACCTCATGGTCCGGCAGGCGGAGACCCCGGATCCGTTCGAGCCGCCGAAGCGTCGCTTCCCCTTCTCGGGGCTGACGCGTACCGCCCGGAGGCAGGCCGTGAAGGCCCGGGCCCGCACCGCCGGACAGCTGATGACCGAACCGGCCGTCACCGTGCGCGCCGACGCCACCATCGTGGAAGCCGCCCGGACCATGGCCCAGCGGCGCATCGAGCGGCTGCCCGTCGTGGACGAGGAGGAACGGCTGGTCGGCATCGTCACCCGGCGCGACCTGCTCCAGGTCTTCCTGCGGCCCGACAGGGAGATCCGTCAGGAGGTGATCGACGAGGTGCTGGTCCGCACACTCTGGTTGGCGCCCCAGACGGTCGACGTCTCCGTGTTCGAAGGGGTCGTCACACTCACCGGCCACATGGAGCGCAAGAGCGAGACGGAGATCGCCGTGTCCATGACCCGCCAGATCGACGGCGTGGTCGGCGTGGTCGACAAGCTCACCCACCGGCTGGACGACTCGCGTCTCCAGCCCGACGCCCAGGCGCTGCACGGCGTCGCCGACGACTGGCTGCGCCAACTGTGAGAGGAGGCGGACCGCCATGCCCACCAGCGTGCTGGTCGCCTACGGGTCGACGAACGGATCAACCGCGCAGATCGCCGAGGCCATCGCGCAGGTCATGAGCAAGGAAGGACTCACGGCCGAGGCACTCCCTGCCCAGTCCGTGGCGAGCGTGGCGCCGTACGACGCCGTGGTGGTCGGAGGCGGACTGTACGCCGGCCGCTGGCAGAAAGACGCCCGCCGCTTCGTCCGCCGCCACGGCCGTGAACTGGTCGAACGCCCGCTCTGGCTCTTCAGCAGCGGCCCACTCGACCCCTCGGCTTCGGAGCGGGACATCCCGCCCGTACCCGGTGTGAAGGAGGCCATGAACCGGCTCGACGCCGAGGAACACGTCACCTTCGGGGGCTGCCTGGAGGAGGGAGCGAAGGGATGGGTCGCCCGGATGATCCTGCGCAACGGAAAAGGCGGGGACTTCCGGGACTTCACGCAGATCGAGGAGTGGGCGGGGCGCATCGGGAGGGAGCTGACCGGCGGATGAGCCGAACGGCGCGACGAGCCGTACGGCCGCTCGTCGCGCCGGGCCACGGCTGGCGGTTCGCCGAACTCAGTCTTGGCGGCTGTGCTGATGGAGCCGGGCATGAGGTGCCGGTAGATCTTGAAGGTGTTCTCGACGGTCTTGTGGCCCATCCACTCGGCGACGTCGGTGATGGGAATGCCGTGGTGAGGCAGTTGAGGCGAAGAAGTGCCGCATGCCGCAGACGACCACCCCCTCGGGGACGTCGACCTCGCCCGCCTTCTTGATCCGCTCCCACGGATCAGCGGAGCACGCGATACGTCAGGTGCGTGACCGAGTCGGTCGCCCGGGACCGGGTCTGCTGGAGGTTCAGTGGTGGCACGCCGTCGAAGAGGCGGGTGCCGCTGCCGAGGGTGAAGGGCACGATGTGCAGGCGCAGTTCGTCGATCAGGCCGGCGGCGAGGTACTGGTTGATCGTGGTCGCGCCGCCCTGGATCGACACGTCGCCGTCCCCGGCCGCCTCGCGGGCCCGGCTCAGCGCGGACTCGATTCCGTCCGTGACGAAGTGGTACGTGGTGCCGCCGGCCATCGGCTGCGGGTCGCGCGGGTAGTGGGTGAGCACGAAGACGGGGGCGTGGAACGGCGGGTTGTCGCCCCACCAGCCGTTCCAGTCCCGGTCCCACTCGCCGCGCACGGGCCCGAACATGTTGCGGCCCATCACGTAGGCGGCGGCCGCCCCGAGCCGGTCGATCTCGGCGCGGTTCTCCTCCGGGTGCTCGAACATCCAGGCGTGCAACCGGTCCCCCCGGCCGTCTCCGCCGTCGTCGCCGAACGGGCGTTCCTCGGTCTGGTGGAGCCCGGCCGAGTAACCGTCGGCGGAGATCGTCAGGTCGCTGACCACGGTGCTCATGTCGATTCCTCCGTCGATGCGCTTTCTGTGGGCATTCCAGCACGATTCAGGCGAGGCCGAGTCGGCCCAGCAGGTCGCTGACGGTCGCTCGCGTCAGCTCCATGACGGACAGTGAAGCGCACGGCACTGACAAGGGGCGCCCGGCGGTCGCGCGGTGGTGGTGGGGGGGGCGAGGAACGGGAAGCCCGGGGTGGCCTCTCGCGAGGTGCCCCGGGCTGATCGGTCCCGTTGGTGGTCAGTGGTAGGCGTGGACGACCGCGTGGCCCTTGCCGCGGCCGATCATCCACTTGTTGACCGGCGTGGTGATCACGAAGGCCACCGCGAAGCCGCCCAGCAGGGCCGACCAGAACAGTCCGTCGGACAGATGGGCGTCCATGGCCCCCGGCGTGAGGGCGATGATCGCGTTGTCCACGAACTCCATGACGGCGATGGAGGCCGTGTCGGCCGCCAGCGCGACCTTGATCGCGGCCTTCAGGTCCAGTCCGGCCCGGACCACCGCGAACAGGGTGAACGAGTAGCCGAACAGGAACGCCAGGGTGATCGCCAGGACCATGGTGGGCACGTTGGCCCAGCCCAGCGCCGTCCCGATGACCATGCCGAGGATCTCGCCGATGGCGCATCCGGTCAGGCAGTGGAGCGTCGCCTTCACGGCCGTGGACCAGGAAGCCCCGCGGCCGTGCCCGCCATGTTCGCCGTGGTCGCCGTGTCCACCGCCGTGGTGACCTTCGTGCCCGCTGTGGCCGTGAGCGGCGCCCGCGTGGTGCGCGCTGTGGTCCATGACCTTCCTCCTTGTTCGGTCTCGCGGTCGGAGCGTGATGCCCCGCGTTCTTCCCTGGTGTCAGGCGCGGCCGACCAGCTCGTAGCCCGCCTCGTCCACCGCGGCACGGACCGCCTCCTCGTCGAGGGCGGCGGTGGAGGTGACCGTCACTTCGCCGGTCTTGGCGACGGCCTTCACCGCCGTGACGCCGTCCAGGGCGGAGAGCTCCTCGGAAACGGCGCCCTCGCAGTGGCCGCACGTCATGCCCGACACCTTGTAGACGGTGGTGACGCCGGCGCCCTGGGCCTCGGTCGTGGTGCCGGTGCCGCAGGTGCCGCAGCAGGAGCCGGTGCCGGAGTTCGTCTCAGTGGTCATGGCTACATCCTTGGGTCCGGGTGCGTGGGTTGCCTGTCGTGGGGGGGCGGAGCCTCTCCCCACGACAGGAGAACCATATACCCCCTAGGGGTATTTCGTACAGGCAGATGTGCCGATCGGGGGTGTGCGTGGCGCTCAGCGGTGGTGCGCGTGGCCGCCCGGGGCGCGCAGGCCGGACAGGGGCACCGTCACGAGCCGGTCGGCCGCCGCCGCGGAGGGCAGGGCGGCGGCCGTGGCCGAACGGGTGGCCGACGCCCCGGCCCGGACGAGGCTCTCCGGCGGCGATCCGACCGGGGCGAGGATCCAGCTGGCCGCCGACGCGGGCGCGGCGCTCGGTCGCGCTGGTCGTGGCGGTGGTCCGGTGAGCGGGGTTTCCCGCGCACCGGACCACCGGGGCCTCCGGGGCCGGCGAAAGGCCGGTCCATCCGGCTACGACGCGGGCCGCGGTGCCTCAAACGTGGTGAACGCGCTCTTCTTCGGCAGCCGGTAGGTCTCGCGGCCGGTGACGGCGTTGAGGATCGCCGCGTTGCGGACGGCTCCGATGTCCAGGTTGGGGGAGGAGACGCCGTGCGCGTGCACCTCGGCGTTGGCGACGAAGACGCGGCCGGTGATCCCGTCGGCGAGTTCGACGGAGTGGTCCAGGCGGACCCGGGGCCGGCCCCGGCGGTCCCGCAGCAGCAGGTCGTCGACCGGGGCCAGGAAGGCGGGCGTCCGGTTGCGGTAGCCCGTCGCGGCCACCACCAGGTCGGTGGTGTGCTCGAAGGCCTGGCCGGTGTCGCGGTGCCGGCACGTCAGCACCGCCCGCCCCGACGCGTCCACGGCCGCCGACTCCACCGCGGTCCCGAAGCGCAGTTCCACGTCGGCCAGGCCGTGCTCCAACTGGCGCCGGTAGAGCAGCTCGTGGACCTCCTCCAGGGTGTCGGTGGAGATGCCCTTGTAGAACTGCCACTGCTCGCCGACCAGCCGGTCGCGCACGTCCTCCGGCAGCGAGTGGAAGTACTGCATGTAGGCCGGGGTCGTCATCTCCAGCACCAGCTTGGTGTAGTCCAGCGGCGCGAACGACGCGGTGCGGGTCAGCCAGCTGACCGCCGGACCGCCCTCGATGTTGCGGCCCAGCAGGTCCACGACGACCTCGGCGCCCGACTGGCCCGAACCGACGACCGTCACCTTGCCCGCCGCCGCCACCTCCGCCGTGCGGTACAGGTACTCCGACGTGTGCAGGATCTTGTCCTCGGGCAGGCCGGCCAGCGCGTCCGGGACGTGCGGTGCCGTGCCGATGCCGACGACGAGGTTGCGGGCGGGCAGCCGTACCCGCGCGCCGTCGCCGCGTACGGCGTGCACCGTGAAGCGTTCGGCGGCGTCGTCCCAGTGCACGGCCTGCACGCGGTGCGAGAAGTGCACCGAGGGCAGTCTCGCCGCCGCCCAGCGCAGGTAGTCCTCGTACTCGCGGCGGGACGGGAAGAAGTTCTCCCGCACGGTGAACGTGTAGAGCCGGTCCATGTCGTGGAGGTACGACAGGAACGACAGCGGATGGCTGGGCGCGACCAGAGTGACCAGGTCGGCGAGGAAGTTCACCTGCATCGAGGCGTCGCCGAACATCATGCCGCGGTGCCAGGTCAGCTCCGGCCGCTCCTCCAGCACCACCAGATCGAGGTCGTCCACGGTCGAGGCCAGCGCGGCCAGGCCCAGGTTGAACGGGCCGCAGCCGATGGCCACCACGTCGTACTCGGCGGTCAGGTCCGTCATCGGGGCATGTCCTCCTCACGGCGCGGACGGACGAGCAGGGCGGCGGTCTTGTCCGGGAACGCGACCTCTCCGGCGGGCCGGAAACCGGCGGCGGCGAACGCCCTGAGGGACGGCGCGTTGTTCACGTCGGGCTCCGCGACCACCCGGGCGCACTCCGGATCGGCGGCCAGCAGGCCCTCGGCGACGGCGCGCAGCAGCGACCGGCCGAGGCCCCGCCCCGTGCGGTCCGCCTCGCCGATGGCGATGTGCACGCCCAAGTCGCGCGGGGCGTACGGGTAGTGCTCCGCGAGCCGGTCCCGCAGCACCCGGTACACCTCGATGTACGCCAGCGGCCGGCCGTCCAGGTCGATCAGCACGGGCAGGATCGCGTCGCCCGCCAGATGCCCGGCGATCTCCTCGGCCCAGCGCCCGCGCGGCCACGCCTGGTGCCAGAAGGCGTCGATGTGGGGCGACCGCATCCAGCCGTGCACCAGGTCCAGATCGGCGCCGTCGGCCCGCGCGACCCGCGCCGACCAGGGGCCGTCCAGGCGGGGGAGCGGCGGCCCGGGGACGGCGGCGGCCGGGGCCGCCTCCCGCCGTACCGGCTGTAACGACGTCATGCTGCGGCCTCCCGCAAGGGGTTGGGGGCATCCAGGTAGACGGACTGGGCGTCCAGGGGTGCGAGTACTTCGTCGATGCCGTGCAGCCGGGTGAGCAGATTGCCCTTGCACGGCAGGGTGTCGGCCTCCAGCCAGCGGCGGGCCAGCCGGTCGCCGTCGGGTCCCGCCTCAGCGAGCGCGGGCAGGGCGGCCCGCAGCCGCTCGGCGAGCACGGCGAGCAGCCTCCGCTCGTCCGCCAGACCGTCCACGGCGAGACAACCCACAACCGACAGGGCCTGGTTGCGCAGCAGGTAGTACGACAGCCGGTCGTCGACCAGGGCGTCGTCGACGACGGCCAGCGTGGAGGAGTCCGCGCCGAGCCGCTTCAGCAGACCGGGCAGATAGGAACCGGCGAGGTAGTAGCCCTGGTTGTCGCGGAACGTGCCGCCGGTGACCCGGCCCCGCTCGTCCAGCCGGACGAGGGTGTTCTGCTGGTGGGCCTCCAGACCGATGCCGGTCGCGGCGTACAGGTGCAGCATGGGCACGAGCACCTTGTCGGTGTAGTCGGCCGTCCACTGCTCGGCGGCCCCGGAGCCGAGTCCGGCGACCCGTTCGCCGAGCGCGCTGCGGCCGAGACCGGGACGCGGCGCCACCAGGCCCACCAGACAGCGCAAGTCGGCGATGTCCGGGGGCACTTCGCGTACGGCGACGTCGAGTCCGGTCACGTCGGGGCCCTCCGGCCGGCCCGGTTCGTCGACCGCGATCCAGGCCGGGTCACGGGTGATCGCGAAGCCGGGGTGGGCCAGGAACGTGCTCTCCGCGTACCCGGCGTCCAGCAGCCGGTTGATCTCCAGGCCGCGGCGCAGCTCCGTACGGGTCGACTCCCTGCGGGAGTTGGTCAGCCGCAGCCCGAGGGACAGCTTGAGCATCACGTCGGCGCCCGGCCGGTACACCGTGCGCACGCTGGAGGTCGGCCACCACTCGGGGCCCAGCTCGCCGAGCGGCTCCAGGGCGCCCGAGTCGACCAGGGCCCTGATCCGCGGGCGGTGCAGCAGGTCGCGGGCCTGCCAGGGGTGGGCGGGCACCAGCACCCGGCCGTCGTCCGGGCGCCGCCCGGCCAGGTCGGCGAGGAGTGCCACGGTGTCCCGGCCCGCCAGGGACGGCGCCCCCTCGACCGCGTCGTGCGAGACGACCGACGCGTCGGCGGCGAACCAGTGCAGCCGGAAGGAGCCGCGCAGCTCGGGCGAGAACGCGGCGGCGTCACGGTCCGAGACGCCGTCCCGGCTCTTGGGCGCAGGGTGGTTCAAGTGGCCCAGCAGCAGGCCCTGTTCGGCGTCGAGGAAGCCGTCCACCCCGGGCGGCGGCTGCGGGCGCGTACGCCGGTCGGCGATGAACGAGGCGACGCGGCGCACCGATTCGGCGGTGCGCTCCACCAGGTCGGCGACCTCACCGGCCGGGACGCCGCCGGGTCGGCTGCCTCCGCGCACGGCGGCCTCGGTGGACAGCAGCGCGACCGCCGTCACGGGGTCGGCGACCGCGCCCAGTGGCCCTCCGGGGCCCTCCAGCCGGGTGGGCGCGAACCGGTGCCAGCCGGTGGGCGAGCAGTGGGTCACCTCGGTGACGAGGGCGAGGCCGGCTGTCGGCAGCTCCACCCGGAGCGGGCCGGGCGCGACGGGAGTGCCGGTCTCGCGCAGCCAGCAGCGCAACAGCGCCTCGACGTGGGCGTGTTCGGCGGCGCCGCGCGCGTCCAGCGCGTGCAGGGGGTCGGTGGAGCCGGTGGCGGGGGCGGGGGTCGAGGCCGCGGTGGTGATGCTCATGCGGCGCCCTCCTCGAGGAGTCGTTCACAGGTGCGGCCGGCGTTGA
The DNA here is from genome assembly GCF_055606745.1 of Streptomyces sp. NPDC037054. NCBI lineage: Bacteria > Bacillati > Actinomycetota > Actinomycetes > Kitasatosporales > Streptomycetaceae > Streptomyces > Streptomyces sp. NPDC037054. The sequence goes on from NZ_JBVJSJ010000003.1 coordinate 27,256, forward strand.
GGACGATGTCCACCAGGCCGTCGATGTCGTCTGTGGTGGCGGTCGGGTTGAGCAGGGTGAACTTCAGGCACACCCGCTTCGGGGAACCGGGGCCCGCGGTCGCGGCCTCGGTGCGTCCGACGAGGGCCGTGCCGGACTCCAGCAGGCGGCGGCGCAGGGCGCCGTTGAGGGCGTCGGCGGCCGCAGGGTCCGCGCCCCGGTAGCGGAACACCACGGTGGTCAGTTCGGCCGGGGCGACGAGTTCCAGGTCGGGTTCGGCGAGGATCCGCCGCTCGGCGTGGCGGGCGAGGTCGTGGCAGGCGTCGACCATGCGGCCCATGCCGCTGCGGCCGTACGTCAGCAGGGTCGCGGCGGCCTTCACCGCGTCGGGGCGGCGCGTGGTCTGCAGGCTGCGGCCGAGCAGACCGTCGTAGCCGGCCTCGGAGTCGTCGGTCGGGTTGAGGTAGGCCACCTGCCGGTCGAGGGCGGTGAAGGCCGTCGTGTCGGACACGAGCAGCACGCTCGTGGCGGCGGGCAGCCAGCCGATCTTGTGCAGGTCGAGGGTGACCGAGTCGGCCAGCTCCAGGCCCGCCAGCCGGCCGGCCAGCCGCTCGGAGAACAGCGCGCCGAACCCGTAGGCGGCGTCCACGTGCATCCACACGCCGTGGTCCGCGGCGATCTCGGCGATCTGCGGCAGCGGGTCGACGGAGCCGAAGTCCGTGGTCCCGGCGGTGGCGACGACGGCGACGGGCGTCCGGTCGGGCCCGAGCGCGTCGAGGGCGGCGGCCAGCGCCTCCGGCCGCATACGACGGTGCTCGTCCACCGGCAGCGGGCGGACGGCGGCCTCGCCGAGGCCGAGGGCGGCGCAGGCGCGATGGGTGGAGAAGTGGGCGAGTTCGGAGCAGAACACCACCGGGCCCGGCAGCCCCACCACGCCGTCCTCACGGGCGTTGACACCGCGCCGGTGGGCGGCGGCGTCCCGCGCGAGCAGCAGGCCGAGCAGATTGGACAGGGAGCCGCCCGGGGTGAGGACACCGTCGGCGCGTTCCCCGAGCCCGGCGAGACGCGTCAGCAGACCGACGAGCCAGCGTTCGACGGCGATGGCCGACGGTCCGGAGTCGTACGTGTCCAGCGAGGCGTTCTGGGCGCTCGCGAGGGCGTCCGCCGCGACCGCGACCGCCAGCGTCGGCGGCTGCAAGTGGGCGGCGGCCCGGGGGTGGGAGAGGTCGACGCCGTGCTCGGCCAGCACCGTGGCCAGCAGTTGGAGCGCGGCCTTGGGCCCGAGCCCTTCGGCGGGCAGCTCGGCGGGCCCCAGCGCGGCGCAGGCGGCGGCCAGCACCTCGGCGGGGGTGCCGGACGGGACGGGCCCTGCCGGACGGCGGGCGGTGGAGGCGGCGTCGACGGCCTCGGTGAGCGCGGCGAGCACCTCGGCGAGTCCCTCGCGGGAACCGGCGAGCAGGGACGGGGGGAAGTCGGTCGTGAGAGGTCGTGATTCGGTCAGCGGTGTCACGGCCTGTGCTCCTCAGCCTTCCGCGAGCGGGTTGGGGTGGGTGCCGTTCGGGTACAGCGCGTGGCGCAGGGCCCGGTCGCCGTAGCGGGTGACCACGATCCGGTCGCGGTTCAGGCCGTACCGGGGGATCTCCGGGGTGAGCAGGTCGTACTCGGCGAACCGCTCGGCGAGCTCCGGGAAACGCTGGTGGAAGCCGAGGACGGTCTGCCGCACCAGGGACCAGAACGTCTTCTCCGGCACGCCGAGCTGCTCGGCGCACAGCGGGGCGAGGTAGCGGAAGTGGCCGACGAACACCTGGTCCACGACGTGCTGGCGGATGATGGAGGGGTGCTTGCGCGGCAGCACGTGGTCGTGCCCGTCCGGCTCCGGGCCGCGCTCGGGCACGTCCGTGAAGGACACGCACACGTCGTCGACGAAGTCCTTCAGGTACAGCCGGACCGGTACGTCGTTCTCGTCGTACCCGAGCAGCGTGTTCTGCCCGTGCGGGTTGAAGGTGACCCCGTACCGGTACAGCACGTGCATGATCGGCACGAGCAGCGTGTCGAACAGCCTGCGCAGCCACTCCTGCGGGTCGAGGCCCGACGCCCGGACCAGTTCCGCGACGAACGCGTCCCCGGCGTGGTCGACATGGAGCAGCGAGGCGAAGGTGCGCACCCGCTCGCCGGCGTCCCGGTGCGCCGACACCGGGTCGCGCCAGATGCAGCCGAGGGTCTCCAGGTGCTGGTAGGGCGCGCCGTCGAGCTTGGACAGGTACGGGTGGCGCACGGTCACGGACGCGACCTCGCCGAGGAACACCGTGCGGCACTCGTCGGTCAGGAACGGGTCGCGTTCCACGAGGCCGCGCAGCCACTGGGTGACGACGGGCGCGCCCATCGTGCAGTGCGGCGGAATGCCCCGCCACACAAGGGTGTTGAGGATCTTCAGGGGCAGTTTGACGTCGTAGCGCTCGGGCGTCGAAGCGTTGGCCATCGTGCGGATGGACTGGCCGGGCAGATACGTGTCCGGGCTCTCGCCGAGCGGGACGATGCGCCGCTGCGCCACGTCGGCGGCATGCAGGATCTGGACGGCGTGGTCCCACTGCCAGGGGTGCACCGGCATCCACACGTACGCCGACGGGTCCACCCCGGCCTCGGCCAGCACGGCGGCGAAGCGGTCGCGCGTCCGCGGGTCCAACTCCCGTTCGAGGACGCGCTCTTCGGACAGCTCGGAGGTGCCGCGGAACTCGGCGAGGCCGCGGTGCACGGCCACCCACTTCAGCCTCAGCGGCTGTGCCGCCTCGGGGGCGTACTGGCGCACGTCGGTGGCGGAGAAGCCGATCCGGCCCTTGTTCGCGACGAGCAGGTTGTGCCCGGTCATACGGCACTCCAGCTCGGTGTGCCCCAGGTCGCGCAGCTCGGCGACTGTCTCGCCGCCGTGCGTGAGGCGCGCGGCGTCGACGGCGAGGGTGGCGGAGAGCTCGGTGAAGTAGGTGGCCACGGTCGACGGGTCGGTGCCGAGGGTCGAGGCCGACTCCATGAGGAACTGCTGGGCGTCCCAGGCGGGTTGGGCGATGGAGTTGCCGAGCATGCTGGTGGCGGTGCGGGTGATCGACTCCGGGTCCACGCGCAGCCAGCCGAACGCGCCGGGCACGGCCCGGAACGCGTACGTGGTGCCGCTGTCGAGGTCGACGCGGTAACCGCCGTCGCCGGTCTCGACCGCCTTGAGCATGTCCTCGAAGCACCACTCGCCGATCGCCTTGGCGAGGAGTCGACGGTTGGCCTCCCGCCAGGCCGCGGGGGTCACGTCCGGCAGCGCGGGAACGGGATGGTCGGCGGGCATGGGCATCAGGCGGCTCCGATGTCTGACTGGATCTTGGCGCTCCAACGCCTGGACGTTCGAGCGGGCTTACATTAGGTTAGGCTTACCTTATGGACAAGGTTAACTTTCGGCCACAGAGCCGGAGTTGACGACTGACGCTCCGTCAATTCAGCGCACCCGTCGGCCTGCCCGTGAACTGCACTCCGAGGTGATCAGCGGTGTCGTCCCGCCGAGGTACTCCCCGATGGACCTTCGCCCTGGTCTGTGCCGGTGGCGTGATGATGACCCTCGACGTGACCGTCGTGAACGTCGCGTTGTCGGACATCTCACAGGATCTGGACGCCGGCCTCGACCGGGTGCAGTGGACGGTGTCGGCGTACTCGCTGGCGTTCGGCGCGCTGCTGCTGACCGCCGGCGCGCTGTCCGACCGCGTGGGGCGCCGGGCCGTGTTCACCGCCGGCATGGCGCTGTTCACCCTCGCCTCGGCCGCGTGCGGCCTGGCGCCGGACGCCGGTTCCCTCATCGCCGCGCGGGCCGCCCAAGGGCTGGGCGGGGCCATGGTGTTCGCGCCGACGCTCGCCCTGATCGCCGCCGTCCACGAGGGCGCCCGGCGCCGGGCCGCGATCGCCGCGTTCGCCGCCGTGGCCTCGGCGGCGGGCGCGCTGGGCCCCGTCGTGGGAGGACTGCTCGTCCACCTGCTGGGCTGGCGCTGGATCTTCCTCCTGAACGTCCCCATCGGCATCCTGGTCGTGGCCGGAGCGCTGACCCGCATGCCCGAGTCCGCCGCGCCCGGCGACACCCGGCGCCGCATCGATCTCCTGGGCGCGGTCCTCGCCGTGGGCGCGCTCCTGGGGCTGCACTATCCACTGGTCGCGGGCCCCGCATCCGGCTGGACGTCGCCGCGGGTAGTGCTCTCGGCGACCGCCGGAGTAGCGCTGTCCGTGGCCCTGGTGGCGGGCCGGCGCCGCGCCGACGGCCTGATCGACCTCACCCTGCTGCGCGTCCGGGCGTTCTCGGGAGCGGCGGCGCTCGGCTTCCTGGCCAGGCTGACCAGCCTCGGTGTGCTGGCCTTCACCACCCTCTGGCTCCAGAGCACGTACGCGTACTCCGCGCTCGAAGTGGGCCTGGCGCTGCTGCCGCTGACGGGCAGCCTGCTCGTGGCCGGCCTCTTCGTCGCCCGGCTGCAGAAGTCCTTCTCCGCCGACGCGTTGGTGGCCGGCGGCTTCGCGGCGCAGGGCCTGGGCCTGCTCGGCCTCGCGGCCGCGGCCGCGGGCGGCGGATGGGCGGCGACGGCCACGGGACTGGTGCTGCTCGGCGCCGGCGGGGCCGTCATCTTCCCGCCGCTGATGGGCGTGGCGGTCGGCTCGGTGCCCGCGGAACGGGCCGGGACGGCGTCGGGGCTGACCAACGCGTGCTACCCGCTGGGCACGGCGACGGGGGTGGCGGCCTTCGGGGCGGTGTTCTCGGCCCGGCTGGGCGCGGGCCTGTCCGACGGCGCGGGCACGGGCACGCCGCTGCGGGAGGCGGTGGAGACGGGCCGCTTCGAACTCCTCGACCCCGCGTTGCGGCCGTTGGCCCGGTCGGAGTTCTCGGCGGCGTACACGGCGGTGTGCGTGGCCGCGGCGGTGGTCTGTGCGGCGGGTGTGCTGGGGGCGCGCACGCTGCGGGTGGACGGGGCGAACGAGGCCGACGCCCCGACTCGGGACGGCTCCGTCACCCGGCGTCGGGGCGCACGAGGGGCAGGACGCGCGGCCCGGCGCTGACGGGACGCCGCCGCGCCCCCGCCCCACCCGGCGGACGCGTTACGCGTCGCGCGTCCGCCGCAGCAGCCACACCAGGTACGGTGCGCCCACCAGTGCCGTCACGATGCCCACCGGGATCTCCGTCGGGGCGAGGAGCCAGCGGCCCAGGGCGTCGGAGGAGACGACCAGGACCGCCCCCAGCACCGCGGCCATCGGCACCATGCGCGTCGCGCTGTTGCCGACGACGCGGCGGGCCAGGTGCGGGGCGACGAGGCCGACGAAGCCGACGGCGCCGACCGCCGCCGCCGTACCGGCCGCCAGTACCGCGCCCGCGCCGAGGACGAGCAGCCGGGCCCGGCCCAGCTCCAGGCCCAGCGCGCGCGGCAGTTCCTCGCCGAGGGCGAGCAGGTTCACCGGCCGGGCGGCGATCACCAGCAGCACGGCGACGAGGGCGGGCAGGGCCAGCCAGCCCAGGGCGCCGAAGTCACGCCCGTACGTGCTGCCCGCGAGCCAGCCGAGGGCGGACGCGAGGTTCATCTGCGCGCCCACCACCATGATGTTCACCAGGGCCATCGACGTGGCGGCGGCGCCGAGGCCGACGAGGACGACCCGCGTCGGATCGAGCCCGCTCCGGCCGCCGCCGCGCGTGCCCCGGGCCACCAGCACCACCACGGCGAGCATCAGCACGCCGCCGATCCCGGCAGCGGCGGGCAGCGCGGCCAGCGGCGCCGACGGGACGACGAGGATGACGGTGATCGCGCCGAGGGACGCCCCGCCGGTCACGCCGACGAGCCCCGGCTCGGCCAGCGGATTGCGCACGACGGCCTGCACCGCCGCTCCGGCGACGGCCAGGCAGGCCCCGGCGAGCGCGGCCACGAGGACGCGCGGCAGCCGGTAGGACACGACGGCCTCGGTGATCTGTTCCGCGGAACCGAACAGCGCCGACCCGAGCTGGCCCCAGCTGATCTGCACGTCGCCGACGCGCAGCGACACCACCATCGCGAGGGCGAGGGCGACGAGTCCGCCGCCGAGCGCGGCGGCGTAGCCGGGCGCGCGGCGCCGGTCGGAGACGACGACCGCCGCACCCGTGTCGGCGTCACCCGTGCTGACCCGGCGGGCCATGGCCATGAAGACGGGCCCGCCGATCAGCGCCGTGACCACGCCCACCGGAATCTCCGCGGGCTGCGTGGCGGACGGCGTCACGATCAGCTGGGCGGCGGCGTCGGCGCCGAGCACGAGCCCGGCCGTCAGCAGCGCCGACATCGGGATGAGCAGCGCGTGCTTGCGCATCCCCAACTGCCGCACGATCACGGGGCCGATGAGGCCGACGAAGCCGATCGGGCCGGCGAGGGCGACGGCCGAGGCCGACATCAGCACGGCGACGAGGAACGCCGCGGGACGGACGCGTTCCACGCGTACGCCCATGGCCTGGGCGGTCTCGTCGCCGAGCGCCAGCAGGTCCAGGGGGCGCGCCAGGAACGGGGCGATCAGCGCACCCGCGAGGACGACCGCGCCGAGCGTGAGCGGCCGTTCGAGGCCGGACTGCAACAGAGTGCCATTGCCCCAGAAGAACAGTCCGCGGGTGGCCTGCACGTCGAGCATCTGCAGGAACTCCGCCGCCGAGGTGGCCGCCAGGGCGACGGTCGCCCCGGCGAGCAGCACCCGTCCGGGCGTGAGGACACCGCCCGCCGTGAGCAGGTACACGACGGCGACCGCGACGAGCCCGCCGAGGAACGCCGCGCCCCCGGCCGGGACCGGGCCCAGGCTCACGCCGGTGAACGCCACGAGCACCACGGCGAAGTACGCCCCCGCGTTCACCCCGAGCGTGTCGGGCGCCGCCAGGGGGTTGCGGGTCGCGCCCTGGACGAGCGCGCCGGACACGCCGAGGGCGATGCCGACGACGAGCCCGGTCAGGGTGCGCGGCAGCCGGCTGCCGACCAGGATGTCCCCGGTGCGGGGATCGCCGTGACCGAGGAGCCACGCCACGATGTCGCCGATGCCCACCCCGGATGCTCCGAGGCCGAGGTGGACGACGGCGACCAGGCACAGGAGGAGGGACAGGCCGCCGCCCACGAGCACAGCTCGTGGGCGGCGGCCGAGCGGACGGGCCGGAGCGGCCGTCAGTTGCTCCGAGGCCATCAGACCTTCAGGGCCTTGCCGGTCTCGTCGAGGATGTGCAGCGCCGACAGCGGGCCGCCGAACAGCCAGGTGCCCGGGTCGAGCGGCAGCGCCCTGTCGTTCTTGACGAAGTCCAGGCCCTTCCACACGGCGTTGTCCGCGAGGTCACCGGTGAACGGGTTGTCGTTGTCGGCGGCCACGTACAGGAACGTGGCGTCCTTCTCCACCTTGGTCAGGCCCTCGACGCCGACCGTGGTCATGCCCCACGCGTCGGACGCGCCCTTCCAGCCGTTCTTCAGCCCGGCCAGGTTGAGCACCTGCGGGGCGATGGCGTCGTCGGTGAGCATGCGGATCGAGGCGGCACCGTTGGCGGTGAAGCCCTGGGCGAGCGCGTACTTGAGGCCGCCCTTGCCGGCCTTCTCCAGGCGGGACTTGAGGTCGGCGGCCTTCGCGTCGATCTGCTTCGTCACCTCGGCGGCCTTGTCCTCCTTGCCGACCGCCTTCGCCAGCTCGGTGAAGTTCTTCTTCATCGTCTCGAGCTGGGGCTTGGTGGTGTACGTGAACGACAGCACGGGGGCGATGCCCTGGAGCTGCTTGAGGTTCGCCTTCGACCGGTCGTTGTCGACCACGATGAGGTCCGGCTTCAGCGCCTTGATCTTCTCCAGGCTCGGCTCGTTGCGGTCGCCCACGTCGGTGACCTCGCCCGGCAGGTCAGCGCCCTTGGCGGTGATCCACGTGCCGTAGCCCTTGTTGTCGGCGTTGCCCGTCGGGGTGACACCGAGCGCGACCAGTTCCTCGGCGTAGGTCCACTCCAGCGTCACCACCTTCGTCGCGGGCTTGTCCAGAGACACCTCGCCCTGCGCGGTGTCCACGGTGATCCTGCCGTTCGAGGCCTTGTCCCCGCCGGACTTGTCGCCCGCGGTGTCCCCGACCGTGCCGGAGCCGCAGCCGACGGCGGTCAGCACGAGCGCCACGGCGGTGCCGCCCGTCGCGAGGGCGCGCAGCATTCTCTGCATGTCGAATCTCTCCTTGTTGCTGGTGTCACTGGTGACGCGGGGCGAACCGTCGTGGGGGGTCGGCCGTGGGTCAGGACGCGGCGGGGGCGCCGGACCGCTGGGGGAAGCAGGCGAGGTATCCGCTCTGCGGATCGCGCACGACGTTGACGCGCAGGCCGAAGGCGCGGTCGATGACGTCGGGCGTGAGGACGTCGTCCGGGGAGCCGGAGGCCGTGATCACGCCGTCGGCGGCCACGACGACGTGGTCGGCGTAGGCCGCCGCCTGCATCAGGTCGTGCAGCACCACGCCGCACGCGATGTCGTGCTCGCGGGCCAGCCGCCGCACCACGTCGAGGACTTCGAACTGGTGGCGCATGTCGAGATAGGTGGTGGGCTCGTCCAGCAGGAGGACGCCGGCCCGCTGCGCCAACACCATGGCCAGCCAGGCGCGTTGACGCTCACCGCCGGACAGCTCGTCGAGCCGGCGGTCGACCAGCGGGCCCGAGTCGGTGACGTCGAGGGCCCAGTCGATGGCTTCCGTGTCCTCGGTGGTGTGCCGGGCGAGGGCGCCGCGATGGGCGTACCGGCCGTGTCGTACGAGTTCACGGACCGTCACGCCGGCCGGTGCCTGCGACGACTGCGGAAGGAAGGCGAGGCGCTGCGACAGCGTGCGGCGCCCGAGCGAGCGAAGTGGTGTGTCGTCGATCCGGACCTCGCCGGAGACCGGCGGCAGAAGACCGGCCACCGTCCGCAACAGGGTCGATTTTCCGCACCCGTTGGGGCCGACCAGGACGGTGATCCCACCGGCCCGCAGGGACAGGTCCACGTGCTTCAGCACCGGCCGTCCCGCGTGCCCGACGTCCAAACCCTCGGCCACCAGACGGACTTCGCCTAACGACACCACATCCCCCTCCTGCTGCCGGGCCCAACGGCGCCACCATACAATTTAGGTAAGGCACACCTAATGGCTCGGCTCCGATCCGTACAACTTGTGACCATGTCGAGATCTGCCGCGCTCCCGTGCGCCCCCGCGCATGCCCAACTGCCCTTGTGCACAGCGAGAGATGGGGTGTAAAGCACCCGATTCGGCCGGCCTGACGCTCCTCTTGCCGGTCGCCGTGCGCCGTCCGGAACGGGCGGGCGCACGGCGCCAGGCGTCGGTTCAGCGGTCCTGCGACGGTTCCGGCGTCTTCACCGGCCGGCGGCGGCGCGCCGGTTCCTCGTCCCGGTGGAGTTCGATCGCCACGGGGACCGCCGTGAAGACCGACGAGTACGTGCCGACGGCGACGCCGATCAGCAGGGCGAGTGCGAAGTCGGTCAGGGAGTCCCGGCCGAGGACGGCCAGGGTGGCGAGGATCATGAACGCTCCCAGGCCGGTGTTGACCGTGCGGGGCAGCGTCTGGAGGATCGCCCGGTTGGTGACGTCCGCGAGCCGTTCACCGCGGTCGCGGCGCACGAGTTCCCGGACGCGGTCGAAGACGACCACCGAGTCGTTGACCGAGTAGCCGATGACGGTGAGCAGCGCCGCGAGGAACACCCCGTCGACGGGCTTGCCGAGCCAGGCGAACACACCGACCAGGATCAGCACGTCGTGGGCCAGCGCGGCGACCGCGGCGGCACCGAACCGCCACCGGAACCGCACCGCCAGATACAGGAGTTGAGCCGTCAGCGCCACGGCGAGGGCGATCAGCGCGTTGCGGCGCAGCTCCTCGCCCAGACTCGGGCCGATGAGCTCGTCGCGGACCTTGTCCGTGGCACCGCCGAGCGAGCCGACGGCCCGCGTGACCTCGCCCGCCTCGCTGTTGGTCAGCTCCGCCGTGCGCACCGTGAGACCGCTGTCGCCCGACGACTGCACGACCGCCCGCGGGAACCCCGCGTCGGCCAGTACCGCACGGGCCCGTTCGGGGTCGACGGGCCGGGCCGTGGAGTACTCGATGAGGCGCCCGCCGGTGAACTCGATGCCGAAGTCCAGGCCGCGCATCGCGATGCCCGACGCCGCGACGACGAGCACCACGGCGGAGGCGGCCAGCCAGCGGCGCGGCCGGCGCATCAACCGGGGCGCGCGACGCGTGAGCCGGTCACGGACCGCGCCGCCGGTCGCGATGCCGGTGAGCCGCGGGCGGCGCCGCAGCCACGCGCGCGACACGGCGAACTCGGTGAGCACCCGCGTGATCACCAGGGCGCTCACCATCGACGCGAGGACACCGATGCCGAGCGTCACGCCGAAGCCCTTCACGGGCCCCGAGCCGAGGAAGAACAGCAGGACCGCCGCGATCAGCGTGGTCACGTTGGAGTCGGCGATCGCGCTGAACGCCTTGGTGAACCCGGCGGTGAGAGCGGACCGCGCACTGGAGCGCCTGCGGCCGGTGTACTCCTCCCTGGCGCGTTCGAAGACGAGCACGTTGGCGTCCACGGCCATGCCGATCGCCAGCACGAACCCGGCGAGGCCCGGCAGGGTCAGCGTGGCGCCGAGGGCGGCCAGCGCGGCGTACGAGATGAGGCCGTAGCAGGCCAGGGCCACCACCGCCAGGGCGCCCGTCGCCCGGTACACGGCGATGACGAACAGCCCGGTCAGGGCGGTGCCGATGACGGCGGCCCACGCGGCGGCGGTGATGGCGCGTTCACCGAGGGCGGGGCCCACGGTGTGCTGCTCGATGGTCTCCACGGGCACGGGCAGCGCCCCGCCGTTGATGAGCAGGGCCAGTTCGCGGGCCTCGGTGTCGGTGAAGGAGCCGGTGATCTGCGTCGAGCCGCCCGGGATGCCCGTGCGGCAGGCGACCGACGGATCGACCTGCGGCGAGGAGATGATCCGGTCGTCCAGCACGATCGCGACGCGGCGCTCCGGGGAGCCGGCCGGATGGCAGGCTGCCTCGCCCGTCAGCCGGCCCCACTCGCCGCGGCCCGCCCTGTCGAAGTCGACGGTGACGTGCCAGCCGGCGCCGGTCTGCTGGTCGAACCGGGCGTCGGCGCCCTTGACGCCCTGCCCGGTCAGCGTGGCCGCCTTCAGCCGCAGGAACCCGCCGGACTCGTCGGGCAGGACCCGTTCCCGGGGCCGCTTCGGCAGGGGCTCGGACGTGTCGTCGGCGGCGTCGGCCGCGCCGAGCACCTGGTGGAAGGTGAGCTGCGCGGTGCGGCCGAGGACGTCGGCCGCCTTCTCGGGGTCCTGCACCCCGGGCAGTTCGACGATGATGCGGTTGCTGCCGGAGCGGACCAGGGTGGGCTCGGCGACGCCGAGCGCGTCGATGCGGCCGCGCAGCACCTCCAGGGTCTGGTCGGTGGCCGCGCTGTCGGCCTCCGTGGTCGGGGTGGAGCGGGTTTCCAGCACGATCTGGGTGCCGCCGCGCAGATCGAGTCCTAGACGGACCGGCACGGCGACGGCGATGAACAGGGACAGGGCGAGCACGGTGAGGGCGAACAACGCCCTCACCCGGGCGGAACGGATCAACGGAAGGCCTCCGGCGGGCACACCGCGGCGGCGCGCGGCCGACGGGCCGGTCCGCGGCGCGGTGGACGGACAGGACGGGATGTCAGATGCCGGTGGCCACCGGTGGCGCCCGGCCCCGGTCCTGCGTCCGGTGATGCGGGTACGGCCGCACGAGCCCGTCCGCCGGCCCGCGCGGCGCGGGCGCGGGCGGGGCGACGACCGGGGCGCGGGGCGTGGTGCCGACGAGCTGGCCGTGCGGCGCCGTCCGTTCCCCGTGCGGTTCCTGGCGGGTGCCCGCCTGGGTGGTGCAGACGGCGGAACACCGGTCGCCGGCATGCGGGTCGGGAACGGCACCGTCGGCGGAACCCGCCCCCCGGCCCGCCCCCGTGCCGGCCCAGCCGTACGCGCCCTTGCCCGGCCCCGGCCCGGTCCCGCCCGCCGCCGCGGCCGGGTGCGCGCCCGCGGTGAGCGCCGGACCGGTGGCAGGGACGGAGCGGACGTCGCCGCCCGTGAACACGGCGAGCAGCGTGGCCAGTACGGCCGCCACCGCGGCGAGGGCCACGGCGGGCCAGCCGCCCCTCCGGCCACCGGGGGAGCGGCGCGAGGACGCCCCGTACCGCATGCGCCCGCCCCCTTCCCCGTCGTCGGCCGGCCTCAGGGCTCGACCAGGCCCGCGCGGATCGCGTACCGCGTGAGCTCCAGGCGGTCGCGCAGACCGAGCTTGTGCAGCAGGTTCGTACGGTGCCGCTGCACGGTCTTGACGCTGATGAACAGTAACCCGGCGATCTCCTTCGAGGAGTGGCCCTCCGCCACCAGTTTGAGGACCTCCTCCTCGCGGGGCGTGAGCACGCGGTCGGGCGCCTCCTCGCCGTGCCGGACGCGGTCGAGGTAGTTGCGGATCAGGGCGGTGACCGCGCCCGGGTAGAGGAACGGCTCGTCACGCATCGCCGCGCGGCAGGCGGCGACCAGGTCGCGGTCCGCGACGGACTTCAGCACGTAGCCGCACGCCCCGGCCTTCAGGGCCTGGAAGAAGTACTGCTCGTTGTCGTGCATCGTCAGCATCAGGACCCGCAGTCCGGGCTTCAGGGCGACGAGTTCACGCGCCGCCTGGAGCCCGGTCAGCCGCGGCATCGCGATGTCCAGGACGGCCAGGTCCAGCTCGTGGGCGCGGGCCATGTCGAGTGCCTCGGCGCCGTCCCCGGCCTCGGCGACCACTTCGAGGTCCGGCTCCTGATGCAGGATGAGCCGCACTCCGCGCCGTACGAGGGCGTGGTCGTCGGCGAGGAGGATGCGGATGGCGTCCGCGCCGCCGGGCACCGTCACCGGCCCCCATCCGCGCCGGACGCCGCGAGCTCCGCGACGGGCGCCGCGAGCCGCACGCGCGTGCCCGAACCGCCGGGCCCCGGCGAGATGTCCAGGCTCGCGCCGATGAGCAGCGCCCGCTCGCGCATGCCGCGGATCCCGGCGCCCTCGCACGCGGCGCTGACCCCGCGGCCGTCGTCGGTGACGGCCAGCACCAGCGTCGGCCCACTGCGCCGCAGCGACACCTCGACCTTCCGCGCGTCCGCGTGCCGGGCCGCGTTGGTGAGGCTCTCCTGCGTGACGCGGTACAGCACCAGCTCCGTCTCGGATGCCAGCGCGGGCAGGTCGGGCGAGAAGCGGCGCAGCACCTGAAGGCCGGTGTGGGCGGCGAAGTCGTGGGTGAGCGAGGTCAGGGCGCTGACCAGGCCGAGGTCGTCCAGGACGCCCGGCCGCAGCCGGCGCACCAGCCGGCGCACCTCGTCCAGGCTGTCCCGGGTGATCTCCTGCACCTGGTGCAGATCGTCGCGCAGCGGCGCGTCCGCCTGGTCGGCGGCCCGCTTCAGGGCCAGCAGGATCGCGGTCATGCTCTGCCCGACCTCGTCGTGCAGCTCCTGCGCGATACGGCGGCGCTCGGCCTCCTGCGCGAGCAGGGCCCGCGCGCTGCTGGTGGCGCGCTCGTGCTCCAGCCGCTCCAGCATGGCGTTGAACGTGCGGATCAGCTCGGTGACCTCACCACCGCCGTGCACCGGCAGCCGCTGTCCGGGGCGCAGCAGGTCGACCGTGGTCATCAGCCGCGTCAGCCGGTCCAGCGGGGCCAGACCCCAGCGCAGCAGCGCGCCGTTGGCGACGAGCATGACGCCGAGCCCGCCCACCAGGATCACGGCCTCGGTCAGCAGGACCGGCACGGAGACGGTCACCGGAGCCCACAGCAGCAGCGCCGTGGCCGTACCCAGCACCACGGCGTTGAGCCCGAAGATCCGCCAGAACAGCGACACCGCGACTGAGTCCCCTTCCCGGACAGCGGCTCGTCCCGACCGAGCCCGCCGACAGCCTGCCCGCCCGCGCGCGCCGGGTCGATGGGGCCTGACCCCCATTTCGGGCCGGGCCGCATGCCCATGCGCGGCCGGTGTGGAGCCCGCGACCGCGCGGAAATGGGGTCTGCGCCCGATGGGCGTCCGGCGCCCCGGCGACCAGGGTGGAGACACCGTCCGCACCCTCACCCCGAGAGAGGTTCCCGCCATGTCGCTCGACGGCGTCGCCCCCACCGAACCGCAGCTCCAGCGCCCCACCGCGCACGAGGCCCGCCAGCGCCTCGAACACGCCCGCGCCACCCGCCTCACCCAGCTGCGCGCCCTCGACGCGACCGGGCAGTCGCCGGACGACCAGGTGATGGCCGCGCAGCGCGACGCCATCGAGCGGGTGCTGAAGGAGATCGACGAGGCCTTCGCCCGGGTCGACCAGGGCACCTACGGCACCTGCCAGGGCTGCGCCAAGCCCGTCCCGGCCGAGCGGCTGGAGATCCTGCCGTACACCCGTCACTGCGTCGCCTGCGGGCGCCGCGCCGCCTGACCGGCACACGTCCCGCCGTCGACGCCGTTCCCTACGGGTCGACTCCGTCACGTACAAGGGGTGCAGTGGTGAACCAGCAGTCCGTCGGCGCGTTCGCCGCCGGCCATCTCACGCCCGAGGACCTGTCCGAGCTGCGCGAGAGCCTGCGCGAACAACGCCGTTTCCGCCTGGAGCAGTTGCGCCGGATCGAGTCCGACGCGGGCGCGGGCGCGGATGCGGATGCGGATGCTGCGGAAGGTCCGCGGGGCGAGCCGCACCCGGACGGCACCCCGCCCGTTCCCCACGACCGTGCCGCCCTGGCCCGGCACGAGGTGCGCCGTACGTTGTCCGCCTCTGCGCGCATGGTCCTCGCCGACGTCGGGGCCGCTCTGGCACGCATGGCCGAGGGGCGCTACGGCAGCTGCCTGCTGTGCCGGCGTCCCGTTCCGCGCGAGCGGCTGGTGGTCGTGCCGCAGGCCCGCTACTGCGCCCGCTGCCAGCAGGTCAGGGAGGCCGGCCGATGACCACGGCACACCGTCGCTGCCCCGCGGCCCGGCACCGGCCCTGGCCGCGGTGCCGCCAGTGCTGCGGCGTCGCCCTCGACATGGGCAGCTCCCGCACGCGCGCGTGGATCGCCGGACGCGGACTCGTCCTGGACGTGCCCACGGTGGCGTTCCCGGACGGAGCCACCGTCCATCCCATACGGCGCGGCGCCATCCTCGACACCCCGGCGACGGCCCACATGCTCGACCGGCTGCTCGGCCACCGCCTGCCCCGCCTCACCCGCCCCCTGGTCGTCGTGGCCACACCGGTCCTGGACGGCGTGACCTACCGGACCGAGGCGCGTAAGGCCGTGAAGGTGCTGCGCCCCCGCGGCGTGCTCACCGTGCCCGCCGCGCGGGCGGTCGCGATGGCGGCGGGCGCCGACCTGTCGCACCCCCAACTCGTCGTGGACATCGGGGCACAGCTCACCGAGGTGGTCCTGCTGTCGGACGGCGCCGTCACCGACGCCCGCCGCATCGCCCTCGGCACCGCCGACCTCGACACCGTCGCGCCCGCGCGGATCGGCGAGGCCGTGGCCGTCATGGTGGCCGCGATGCTGCGCCCGGACCGCGCCCCGCTCACCTCCCCCCTCGCCTCCGACGCCCTGCTGCGGGGCGTGCTCCTGGCCGGCGGGGGCGCGCTGCGCTCCGAGCTCGTCCACGACCTGTCCCGCAGGCTCCCCGCCCCCCTACGGCCCGTCCCGGCACCGCACACCGCGGCCGTCCGCGGCGCCGCCCTGCTCCTGGAAGCCGCACACGCCCACCCGTCGACCACCGGCACGGCGCGGCCCGCCACGGGCACAGTGCCGTACGCCACGGGTGCAGTGCCGTACACCACGGGCGCAGTGCCTCACGTCACGGGCACCGTGTTGCCCGTCACCGGCACCGCGCCGCCTCCTGCGGACGCCGTGCCGCCTCCTGCGGACGTCGTGCCGCCTTCTGCGGACGTCGTGCCGCGTCCCGGGGACGCCGTGCCACCTTCTGCGGACGTCGTGCCGCGTCCCGGGGACACCGTGCCACCTTCCGGGGACGTCGTGCCGCCTTCTGCGGACGCCGTGGCGCGCCCCGGGGACGCCGTGCCGCCTTCCGGCGACACGAGCCCGTGCTCCCGCGGGACCGACCGGCCGTCGGACGGCAGCACCTTGCCGTTCGACGGCACCGCCCGACCTGCGCACGGCAGCGCGTCGCCACTCGACGCCGCCATCCCGTCGCTCGACGGCACCGCCCGGCCCGCCTGCGACACTGCCCTCCCGGCTCCCAACGGCATCGCCCGGCCCGCCCAAGTCCCCGCCCCGCCGGCCCACGACGCCACCCCGCCGGTCGACGCTGCCACCCCGCCTCCCGACGGCACCGCGCCGCCGCCCGAGCCCGCCGGCTGACCGTGCACGCGGACGGACTCCCGCGCGTCCCGCTGTGGCGGTGGCGGCGCAACCCGCTGCGCCGCCGCACCGACCGGGTGCAGGGCTGGATCGGCCTCGCCGTACTCCTGCTCGTCCTCGCGGTCGCGCCCACCGCCGGGCACCTCGCGGGCGAGACGGCCCACCGCCACTACACGCGGCTCGCCCAACTCCAGTCACAGACACGGCAGTACGCCACCGCCGTCCTCGTCCACGACGCCCCTCGGCACCCCGAGCCGGGCTCGGACGAGGAGAAGCAGACCCGCTACGAGGTCACGGTCCGCTTCACCGGGCCGGACGGACGCCCGCGCACCGCGAGGACCGAGGTGCGGCCGGGGCTGCCCGCCCACAGCCGCGTGCCGGTCTGGGTCGGCCCGGACGGCACCCTCACCGACCCGCCGCTGACCGCCGAGCAGATAGGCGGTCGCAGCAAGGGCTGGACGGTCATCACCGTCCTGGCCGTCGGCCTCGCCGGCGCGGTCGCCAACGGCGTCGCGGCCCTCGTCCTGCGTCGGCGCAACCTCGCGGCGTGGGAGGCGGCCTGGGCCGAGACCGCGCCGCGCTGGACGAGTCCTTCCTGACGCCCGGCGCGGCGCACCGACGGCCGAGCACCGCCAACCGAGCACCGACGGCCGAGCACCGCCAACCGAGCACCGACGGCCGAGCACCCCCAACCGAGCACCGACAATCCAGTACCGCCAACCGAGCACCGACAACCGAGCACCACCCGAGCCACCGCCGTGCACCCCACCCTCCGCCGAGCGACGGGCCGCGCCGCGCCCAGGCCCGCCGGTCAGCCCAGACCGAGCGTGCTCATCGTCTGGTCGGCCATCCGGGCCTCACCGAGGGCGTTGGGGTGGACCGGCACGATGTTGTGCCCGAACAGCAGCGGCTCGATCCACCGGGTGCCGCTCGGCTTGCACGCGTCGTGACCGTCCGACGTACGGGAGAAGTCCACGTAGGTGGCGCCCGTCTCGCCGGCGGCGCGTTCGACCACGGCGTTGAGGTGCGCCTGGATCGCGCGCAGGTACGGCACGTCCCCGGAGGCGATCGGCATCTTCGCGAAGCAGGACGGGTCGGCGGTGGCGGGCATGATCCACGGGTAACCCAGCACCGCCACACGGGCGTTGGGCGACTTCGCGCGCACCTTCTCCAGGGCGGCCTTCAGCGCCGGATACGTACTGGAGTCGATCTTGTCGTCGAAGGAGCTGCCGTACCGGTCCTTGCAGGGGCTGCCCTGGCCGCCGCTGAGCAGCCCGGCGGTGCCGCAGGCGAGCATGGCGCCGATGAAGGTGTTGTTGTCGTTGCCGCCGATCGTGAGCGTCACGAGGTCGGTGTCCTGGCGCAGCGCCTCGATCTGCGGCGGCACCCCGGGGTACTGCGCCTCGGTGAAGTCCTTGGTCTGCGCGGCACCGCAGGTGACGTCCGTGAGCCGGGCGCCGGTGCGCGAGGCGAGGACCTTGGGGTAGTTCGCCTTCGAACGCAGGCACAGCGGTGAGGACAGGTCGACGGGCAGTACGCCCGAGCCCGCGCTGTAACTGTCGCCGAGGGCGACGTAGTCGAGGGTCGTGGTGGCGTGCGCGGCGGGTCCGGCGACCGCGAGGGCGGCGACGGACGCCGCCGCAGTGATTGTCGCGGTCATGACATTGCGGAGTGCGGGCATCGGCGTCTGCTCTCTCTCGGCACGGCGCACCGCGAGCGGGCACGACGGTGCCCCCGGCGTGCCGGGTACGGAAAACGGGCGGCTCAAGCAGCCGAACGGGCGGCTCCGGCGAACCGCGTGTGCAGGGTTACCGCGCGGTTCTACCGCTAGGTAATGTGCGGCCGCCCCGACCGGGAGTCAACTATGTTGACCAACCTTCTTGAATTCCACACGACCGGAGCCACAGGCGCCCCTGGCCCCACACACGACCCCCGCCCCGCCCTGCGGTCCCAAGGGCCGCCCCGCCTCCTATCCTTGCGGGCATGCCGCAGACCGGAGCCGGTACCACGACGCGCGACGCCATCCACGCGAGCGCGGCCCGCCTCTTCCGGGAACAGGGGTTCGCCCGGACCACCGTCCGCCAGATCGCGGCGGCCGCCGGGGCGGACCCGGCACTCGTGATCCGCCACTTCCGCAGCAAGGAACTGCTGTTCCTGGAGACCATGCACCTGACCATCGACGACGAACCCCTCCTCGACGTGCCACTGGAGCAGTTGGGGGAGAGGCTCGTCGAACTCCTCGTCGACCTCGAGGGATCCGCGCGCGGCATTTTCCTGGCCCTCGTGCGCGGCAGCGGCGAGAGGCAGATCGCCGAGCGCCTGAGGGTCAGTCACGAGACCGCCCTCGTAAGGCCGTTGCGCGCCCGGCTGTCCGGACCCGACGCCGACGTCCGCTCCCGGCTCGCGGGAGCGATGGCCGCCGGACTGCTCTACGCGCTGTGGCTGGCCGGCGACGAGACCCTGCTGCGCGCCGACCGCAAGGAACTCGTGTCCCGGTACGGCCCGTTGCTCCAGGAGGTCCTCACCCCGCGCCCGTGACCGCCGTCCGGCGCCCGCCGGATGCGGACCGGTCCGGGGCCCGCCAGGTAGAGACCAGTCCGAGACCCGTCGATCAGGTCGCGCCCTGCCCTTACTATCGGGTGATCTCGTGGGGGAGGTCGACATGGGCAGCAGGCAGCGCCCGGGCACACCGACGCTGGAGGAGGTGGCCGCTCTCGCCGGAGTCGGCAGGGGGACCGTCTCCCGCGTCATCAACAACGCGACAGGCGTGCGCGATTCGACACGCCGCGCCGTCGAGCGCGCCATCGCGGAACTGGGCTACGTGCCCAATCTCGCGGCGCGCTCCCTGGCCGGGCGGCGCGCCGACGCCGTGGCGCTCGTCATGACGGAGCCGGACTGGCGACAGTTCGGGGAGCCGTTCTTCTCCGCCGTCGTCGGCGCCGTGGGCGACGCGCTGACCGACACCGGCGTGCAACTGCTGCTCACCCTCGTCCGCACGGACATCGAGCGGCAGCGCTTCGTGGAGTACGCGCGCGGCGGCCGGGTCGACGGCGTGCTGCTGATGTCCGTGCACGCCAAGGACCAACTGCCGGACATGCTCGCCGACGCGGGCCTGCCCACCGTCCTGCTGGGGCGGCGCTCGGGCGACGAGAGCGTCACGTACGTCGACGCGGACAACGTCGGCGGCGCCCGCAGCGCGGTCAACCACCTGCTGAGCACCGGGCGCCAGGCCATCGGAACCGTCACCGGGCCGCTCGACATGTACGTCGCCCAGTGCAGACTGCGCGGCTACCGCGAGGCACTGGAGCGCGCCGGTGTCGAGGTCGTGCCGTCCCGGATCGTGGAGGGCGACTTCACGGAGCAGAGCGGGCGCGCGGCGACCGCCGAACTCCTCGCGCGGGCACCGGAGATCGACGCCGTGCTCGCCGCGTCGGACACCATGGCCGCCGGGGCGCTCAGCGCGCTGCGGGCGGCCGGGCGCCGGGTCCCGGAGGACGTCGCGGTGGTCGGCTTCGACGACTTCCGGCTGGCCCAGCACACGGAACCGCAGCTGACGACGGTCCGTCAGCCGGTCGAGGAGATCGGCCGGACCATGGTGCGGCTGCTGCTGGAGGAGATGGAGGACACGGCGGTCGCCTGGCGGCACGTCATCCTCCGCACGGAGCTGGTGCGGCGCGCCTCGGCGTGACCGAATGTTTCGGGAGCGCTCCCAGACGCCGGGAGGCCGTTCTGGATCAACCCCGGTGACCTGCGGCTTCGAAATTGGTTCGACGCGATTGGTGCGCACGGGGTTGTCAGGGACATGGGCGGCTTCTACAGTCCCGTCCGAACCGGGAAATGGGAGCGCTCCCATCAGTGGGGAGATGGGAGCGCTCCCACCCGGTTCGCCACCCGCAACCTCCCGGAGAGGCCTCCGCATGCGACCGTTACGGCGTCAAACCCGCGCCCTGCGCGGACTGTTGGCAACGATCCTCACCGCCCTCGCCTCCGTCGCGGCTCTGGTGACCGCGACGGCACCCGCCCAGGCCGACACCACCATCTGCGAGCAGTTCGGGTCGACCGTCATCCAGGGACGCTACGTCGTCCAGAACAACCGCTGGGGCACCAGCGCGACCCAGTGCGTCACCGCCACCGACACCGGCTTCCGCCTCTCGCAGGCCGACGGCTCCGTGCCCACCAACGGCGCCCCGAAGTCGTACCCGTCGGTCTTCAACGGCTGCCACTACACCAACTGTTCGCCGGGGACCAACCTCCCCGCGCAGATCAGCAGCATCTCCAGCGCGCCCTCCAGCATCTCCTACGGCTACGTCAGCAACGCCGTCTACAACGCCTCGTACGACATCTGGCTGGATCCGACGCCCAAGACCGACGGCGTGAACCGGACCGAGATCATGATCTGGTTCAACAAGGTCGGTTCGATCCAGCCGATCGGCTCCCAGGTCGGCACGGCCACCGTCGGCGGCCGCAGCTGGCAGGTGTGGTCGGGCAGCAACGGCTCCAACGACGTGCTGTCCTTCGTCGCGCCGTCCGCGATCTCCAGCTGGAGCTTCGACGTGATGGACTTCGTCGACGCGACGGTCGCCCGTGGAATGGCCCAGAACAACTGGTACCTGACGAGCGTCCAGGCCGGCTTCGAGCCCTGGCAGAACGGCGCGGGCCTCGCCGTGAACTCCTTCTCCTCCAGCGTCAACACCGGCGGCTCCACCGACCCGGGCACCCCCGGCGGCCCGGCGGCCTGCCAGGTGACGTACGCGACGAACGTCTGGTCGGGCGGCTTCACGGCCGACGTCACCGTCAAGAACAACGGTTCGGCTCCGGTCGACGGCTGGAAGCTCGCCTTCACGCTGCCCTCCGGACAGCGCATCTCCAGCGCCTGGAACGCCACGGTGAGCCCGAGTTCGGGCGCGGTCACGGCGAGCCCGGTCGCCCACAACACGCGCATCGCCGCCGGCGGGAGCACGACCTTCGGCTTCCAGGGCACGTACAGCGGCACCTTCGCGAAGCCGACCGGTTTCAGCCTGAACGGCACCGCCTGCACCAGCGTGTAGCACCCGGGCCGGCCCGCAACGCCCGAGCCGGCCCGCGACACCCGCACCAGCGTGCAACGCCTGCGGTGGGACCGTCACCCCGCCGCTTCCCCAACGCTCCGGGACCCGCTCGCTTCCCCAGCGCCGACAGGGCGGGTCCCGGGGCACGACCGACGTGGACCGCACGGAAAGGCCGTTCCCCATGAGCCGCACGCCGTCCGTCAGCCGCCCGGCCACCGTGGCCGCGCTGTGCGCCGCGACCCTCGCCCTGACCGGGCTGACCGCCGCCGCCCCGTCCGCCGTACGGGTCACCGCTCACCCCTACGAGGACTTGCCGCTGCCGGTGACGGGCCGCGTCGCCGTCCCCCTCACCTCCCTCGACGGCGCGCCCGCGCCGGGCTGCACGGGCACCTGACCCGGACCACCGGCACCTCGACCGCCCCGCGATCCGCCGGTGTTCCGCGTCCGCCCGACCCCCCATGCACCCCTGTCCGTCCGGTGGGAGCCGCCCCGGACGGACGGGGGCACCAGCGCCTTCGTCCCGCGGCCACCGGTCGCGGGACGGAGGGCACCGAGCACCACGGATCCGCCGCACCACAGCACGACGGCACCACGGCAACGCAGCGCAACAGAACCGCGGAAGTGAACCATTCGGGACAGGAGAGCCCATGTCATTACGCACGAGATTGATCTCCCTGGCGGCGGTGCTGGCCACACTGCTCGGCGCGCTCGGTCTGACCCTGCTCGGGCAGGGCAAGGCCGAGGCGCACGGGGTGGCGATGATGCCCGGCTCGCGCACCTACCTGTGCCAGTTGGACGCCATCACAGGCACCGGCGCCCTGGACCCGACCAACCCGGCGTGCCGGGACGCCCTCAACCAGAGCGGCGCCACGGCCCTCTACAACTGGTTCGCCGTCCTCGACTCCAACGCGGGCGGACGCGGCGCCGGTTATGTGCCCGACGGGAAGCTGTGCAGCGCCGGTGACCGGTCGCCGTACAACTTCTCCGCCTACAACATGGCCCGCTCCGACTGGCCGCGGACCCATCTGACGTCCGGCGCGACCATGAAGGTCAAGTACAGCAACTGGGCCGCGCACCCCGGTGACTTCCGGGTCTACGTCTCCAAGCCGGGCTACTCGCCGAGCACCGAGCTCGGCTGGGACGACCTGGAGCTGATCCAGACGGTCACCAACCCGCCCCAGACGGGCTCGCCCGGCACCAACGGCGGCCACTACGCCTGGGACCTGAGGCTGCCCTCGGGCCGGTCCGGGAACGCGGTGATCTTCATCCAGTGGGTGCGCTCGGACAGCCAGGAGAACTTCTTCTCCTGCTCCGACGTCGTCTTCGACGGCGGCAACGGAGAGGTCACCGGCATCCGCAACGGCGGCACCACGCCGAGCCCGGACCCGACGACGCCCACCCCGGACCCGACCCACACCGGGTCCTGCATGGCCGTCTACAAGATCGTGAACTCCTGGGGCGGTGGCTTCCAGGGCTCCGTGGAGGTCATGAACCACGGCACGTCCCCGCTCAACGGCTGGGCGGTGCAGTGGAAGCCCGGCGCCGGCACGAAGATCACCAGTGTCTGGAACGGAACGCTGTCCACAGCGTCGGACGGCACGGTCACGGTCAGAAACGCCGACCACAACCGGACCGTGGCGGCGGACGGCACGACGACGTTCGGCTTCACGGCGTCGTCGACGGGCAACAACCTGCCCGCCGGAACCATCGGCTGTGTGACGCCGTAACCGGTTGAGCGCCACGGGGAGCGCCGCGCGGGCCACGCGCGGCGCTTCCTTCGCGCCGGGGCGCGTCAGCCCTGGGGCTGGGCGATGTTGACCATCCACGGGACGCCGAACCGGTCGGTGCACATGCCGAACACGTCGCCCCACATCTGCTTCTCCAGCGGCACGGCCACCGAGCCGCCCTGGGACAGCTTCTCCCAGTAGCCGCGCAGTTCCGTGTCGTCCTCGCCGCTGAGGCTGACGGAGAAACTGTTGCCCGGGTTGTGGTCCATCCCCGGTGGGACGTCGGAGGCCATCAGCGTGAAGCCCGAGGGTGTCTCCAGCATGCCGTGCATGACCTTGTCGGCGTCCGGCGTGTCGGCCTGGCCGAAGTCGCCGTAGCTGTTGAGGACGAGCGTGCCGCCGAAGACGTCCTTGTAGAACTCCATCGCCTGGCGGGCGTCACCGTCGAAGCTGAGGTACGGGTTGAGGCGCGAGGCCATGGGAACCTCCTGAAATCGGGTGGGAAGCCGTTTTCGAGCACCGTAACGCGGGCCACTGACAACGGCGCGTCGCGCGGGACGGCCGGGTGCGGGGGACGTCCGGCGGGGTACCCGGCGGGCCGACCCGTCCGGCGGAGGAGTGGTGCCCCGTGGCCGAAGCACGCATCGACGACCCCTGGGGCGAGCGCACGCCCTACGGCCCCGGCACGCCCTGGCCGGCGCGCGTCGACACGCACCTCGCGGCCGGGGTCACCGAGGCGGACGTGGAGCGCTGGGTGCCGTCGGCCTCGCTGCTGCACTCCAACGGCGACGCGATGGACATCGCCGTACGGCAGGGCCGCATCGTCGGCGTCCGGGGCCGCGCAGCGGACCGGGTGAACCGGGGGAGGCTCGGCCCGAAGGACCTCTACGGCTGGCAGGCGAACCACTCCCCGGACCGGCTGACCAGGCCTCTCGTGCGCGAGGACGGTCGCCTTGTGGAGTGCGACTGGGACACCGCCATGGACCGGATCGTGCGGCGCTCCCGGGAACTGCTGGACGAGCGGGGCCCCGGCTCGATCGGCTTCTACACCACGGGCCAGCTGTTCCTGGAGGAGTACTACACGCTCGCCGTCCTCGCCCACGCCGGCGTCGGCACCAACCACCTCGACGGAAACACCCGGCTGTGCACGGCGACCGCGGCCGAGGCCCTGAAGCAGACCTTCGGCAGCGACGGACAGCCCGGCTCCTACGAGGACGTCGACCACGCCGACACGATCGCCCTGTTCGGGCACAACATGGCCGAGACGCAGACCGTGCTGTGGATGCGGGTCCTGGACCGCCTCGCCGGCGACGACCCGCCCGCGCTGCTCTGCGTGGACCCGCGGCACACGCGCGTGGCGCGGCGCGCCGACGTCCACCTCGCCCCGCGCGCGGGCACGAACCTCGCGCTGCTCAACGCCCTGCTGCACGAGATCGTCCGCACCGGCCGGATCGACCGCGCCTTCATCGACGCGCACACGGTCGGCTACGACGAACTCGCCGCCGCCGTCGAGCCGTGCACGCCCCGCTGGGCCGGGCGCATCTGCGACGTGCCGGCCGCCGGGATCGAGCGGGCGGCGGAGCTGCTCGGCGGCGCGCGACGGCTGCTGTCGACCGTGCTGCAGGGCGTCTACCAGTCGCACCAGGCCACCGCCGCGGCCGTCCAGGTCAACAACCTGCATCTGATCCGCGGCATGCTGGGCCGCCCGGGTTGCGGCCTGCTCCAGATGAACGGCCAGCCCAGCGCCCAGAACACCCGGGAGTGCGGCGCCGACGGCGATCTGCCCGGCTTCCGGAACTGGCAGAACGACGCGCACGTCGCCGAGCTGGCCGAGGTGTGGAACGTCGAGCCG
This sequence comes from Streptomyces sp. NPDC037054, assembly GCF_055606745.1. Classification (NCBI taxonomy): domain Bacteria; kingdom Bacillati; phylum Actinomycetota; class Actinomycetes; order Kitasatosporales; family Streptomycetaceae; genus Streptomyces; species Streptomyces sp. NPDC037054. The sequence goes on from NZ_JBVJSJ010000003.1 coordinate 52,219, forward strand.
GAGGCCGTCCCGCACTACGGGCCGCCCACGCACGCGATGCAGATGTTCCGCTACGCCGAACAGGGATCGATCGGCATGCTGTGGATCACCGGCACCAATCCGGCCGTGTCCCTGCCGGAGCTGCGCCGCATCCGCTCGATCCTCACGCAGGAGCGGCTGTTCGTCGTGGCGCAGGACCTGTTCCGCACCGAGACCGCGCAACTCGCCGACGTGGTGCTGCCCGCGGCGACCTGGGGCGAGAAGACCGGCACGTTCACCAACACGGACCGCACCGTGCACCTGTCCGAGAAGGCCGTCGAACCACCGGGCCGGGCCCGCCCGGACCTCGACATCTTCCTGGACTACGCGTCCCGCATGGACTTCCGCGACAAGGACGGCGGTCCGCTGATCGGCTGGCGCGACCCCGAGTCGGCGTTCCGCGCCTGGCAGCGGTGCAGCGCCGGACGCCCCTGCGACTACACCGGCCTGAGCTACGAGCGGCTGCGCGACGCCGGCGGCATCCAGTGGCCGTGCACCGAGGACGCCCCCGACGGCACGGCGCGGCTCTACACGGACGGCATCGCCTTCGCCCACCCCGACGTCTGCGAGAGCTACGGCAAGGACCTGATCACCGGGGCCTCCGCCGAGGCCGCCGACTACCGCTCCCTGAACCCCGAGGGGAAGGCGGTCCTCAGGGCGGCCGAGTACGTCCCGCCGCACGAGGACACCACCCCCGAACACCCCCTCCAGCTGATCACCGGCCGGACCGTGTACCACTTCCACACCCGCACGAAGACCGGCCGCGTCCCCGAACTGAACGCCGCCGCCCCCGACGTGTGGGCGGAGATGTCGCCCACGGAGGCCGCCCGGCAGGGACTCGCCGACGGGGACCTGGTGCGGGTGGCCACCCCGCGCGGTGCGGTGCGCGCCCGGCTGCGGCTCACCGCCCTCCGCGACGGCATGGTCTTCCTGCCGTTCCACTACGGCTACTGGGACACCCCCGAGGGCCACGGCCCGCCCGGGGACGGCGACGGCCGGGCCGCCAACGAGGGCACGGTCACCGACTGGGACCCGGTGTCCAAGCAGCCCCTGTTCAAGACGTGCGCGGCCCGTGTCACCCTGCTCGCCCGCCGGGCCGACGCGGACGCCGACGCCGTACGGGACGCCGGCGGCGCACGGGATGCCGGCGGCACACGCGAGGGGAGCACGGCATGACCGGCGTCGCCCTCACCCTGCGCGCCCTGCACGACGGCGAACGCGACCTGGAACGCGACCTGTTGGCCGCCGCCGCACGGCACCGCGCCGATCATGAGATCCACCACGTGCTGACCGACCTCGCCCGCTGGTCCCGCGACCACACCACCGGGCTCGCCGAGACGGGCCGCGACCACGGCCTCGACCTCGGCGGTGCGCGGGACGACCCCTCGCCCGGTGTCCTCACCGCGCTGCGCGAGAAGGCGGCCGAGGCGTTCGGCCGGCGTCCCGAGGCGGGCCTGCTGCTCCTGCGCGACCTGACGGACCTGCACCTCGCCGCCGCGCGCAACTCGCTGTACTGGGAGATGCTCGCCCAGACCGCGCAGGCCACCCGGGACGAGGGCCTCCTCGCCCTGGCCTCCGCCTGCCATCCCCGGACACTGCGGCAGATGCGGTGGACCAACACGATGATCAAGGAACTGTCGCCGCAGTTGCTCACGAGCGTGTAGGCGTCCCCCGATCAAGTGATTGGACTTTTCGTCCAGTGGCTGGACGTGTAGTCTAGACGTGCTTGGACGGATGACGGAGGACGGGGGCGGACGTGAAGAGGTCACTGGACGGTGAGCGGGACGCGATCCTGGCCGCCCTGCGCCCCGTCGTCGACGGACTCGCGGCGACCTTCGGCCCCGTCTGCGAGGTCGTGCTGCACGACTACCGGCGCCCCGAGCAGTCCGTGGTCGCCGTCGCCGGATCGGTCACCGGACGCGCCGTGGGCGGCGCGATGAGCGAGATCGGCCTGCGCGTCCTGGCCCACGGCGACGACGCGCGCGACGACCTGAACTACCTGACCCGCACCCAGGACGGCACCCCGGTGAAGTCGTCCACCATGCTCCTGCGGGACTCGACGGGCACCGTCTTCGGCGCCCTCTGCGTGAATCTCGACATCGGTGCCGTCACCAGGGCCCGCGAACTGCTCGGCGCGCTCGCGGGCATCGCCGCCACCCCCGCCGAACTGCCGACCACGACCTTCGGCAACGACATCGACGCCGTGGTCGACGCCGTCGTGGACACCCACCGCACCCGCCAGGACAAGAGCTGGACGGAACTCGACCGCGCCGCGCGCCTGGAGCTGTTCCGCGCCCTCGATGCGCGCGGAGTCTTCGAAGTGCGCCGCGCCGTCGAGCAGGTCGCCGCCCGGCTCGGCATCTCCCGCGCCTCCGCCTACAACTACCTGTCCCGCGCGCGGACCACGGAGCAGGACGGGGGGACCGACCCGAAAACCGCCAAGGCAAGCGACACCACCGCCGGAGGACACGCGTGACGAACACCACCCCGCCCGTCACCCTCGACGACGTCCGTGACGCGGCCGCCCGGATCGAGGGCGTCGCCCACCGCACCCCCGTCCTGCGCTCCCGCACCCTGGACGCGCTCGTCGGCGCCGAAGTCCACCTCAAGTGCGAGAACTTCCAGCGCGTCGGCGCCTTCAAGTTCCGCGGCGCCTACCACGCGGCCTCCCGGCTGACCCCCGAGCAACTGGCCAGAGGCATCGCCGCCTACTCGTCCGGGAACCACGCCCAGGCCGTCGCCCTCGCCGCCCGCGAACTCGGCAGCACCGCCGTCATCGTGATGCCGGAGGACGCCCCGCCGTCGAAGCGGGACGCCACGGCCGGCTACGGCGCCGAGATCGTCACCTACGACCGCTACACAGGCGACCGCGTGGCCATCGCCGAGGCCCTCGCCGCCGACCGCGGCCTCACCCTCATCCCGCCCTACGAACACCCGCACGTCATCGCCGGACAGGGCACCGCCGCACTCGAACTGCTCGAAGAAGCAGGGGAGCTGGACTGCTTGATCACCCCGGTCGGCGGCGGTGGGCTGATCGCCGGAAGCGCGACCGCGGCGAAGGGACTGCACCCGGCCGTCCGCGTGATCGGCGTCGAGCCGGAGGCCGGGGACGACACCAAACGGTCGCTGGAGGCGGGCCACCGCGTCAGCATCCCCGTCCCGCACACCATCGCCGACGGGCAGGCCCTGCACACCCCGGGCGAGCTGACGTTCTCCGTCAACCGGCGGCTCGTGGACGCGGTCGCCCTCGTGACGGACGACGAGATCCGCGACGCCATGCGGTTCGCCTTCGAACGGCTGAAGATCGTCCTGGAACCGAGCGGCGCCACCCCGCTGGCCGCGCTGCTCAGTCGCCGCGCGGGCCCCCTGCCGCGCCGGATCGGGGCGATCCTGTCGGGCGGCAACATCGACGCGGAACGCTTCGCCCGGCTCTGCGGCCCCGGCGCGTGACCACGACGTGCCCCCCGCCGTGCCGTCCCCCGGATGGCGCCCTCCGGTTGACGGGCGGAGGATGAAGTGGTGGGGCAGGGCTGCCGCCGGGTCGCTCCAGGCCGACGGAGACCGGCCCCGGCCGTACTGAACACGGCCGGAAGGGAGGAGCGTCATGTTCGAGGTGAAGACGCTCGACAAGCCGGACGAGCGGCGGGACTTCCCCAGTGGCCATCTGGAGGCCGTCCACATGTCCGGGCTGGACTTCGCCGTGGCCACGTTCGAGCCGGGCTGGCGCTGGTCCGAGTCGGTGGCACCGATCGCGGGCACGGAGAGCTGCGAGGTCCACCACAACGGCTACGTCGTCCAGGGCCGCCTGCACATCCGCATGGACGACGGCGGCGAGGGCGAGGTCGGCCCCGGCGACGCGTTCGTGTGCACGCCCGGACACGACGCCTGGGTGGTCGGCGACGAACAAGTGGTCCTCTACGACTTCGCGGGCGGCATGGCGCAGGACTACGCGAAGGCACAGTGACCCGGCGCGACAGGGTGCCAACCGGGAGCAGCCCCGGGCACAACCGGAAGCAGCCCCGGGTTCAGACCGGGAGCAGCCGGGAGACCAGGGCGCCGAGCTGGCGCGCGTTGCGGCACTCGTGCATCTCGACCAGCTCGGCGTAGTCGGGCGCGGCGGAGTCGCCCGTGCCCCACAGCGAGCCCGGCTCGGGGTTCAGCCAGTAGACGCGGCGGGCCCGTTCCGCGATCCACCGGACGGCCGGCAGGTTCGGGTCGCTCTGGTTCGTGCGGGCGTCGCCCAGCACGAACACCGTGGCGCGCGGCCCGACGGCGTCGCCGTACCGCTCGGTGAACTCGCCCAGGGCCACGCCGTAGTCGCTGCTGCCGTGCCAGCCCGTCAGCGTCGCCTCGGCCCGGATGCGGGCTCCGAGCCCCTCCGGGTCGGCGGCGCCGTGTTCGAGGAGACCGGTCACCTCGTCGATCCGGTTGACGAAGGCGAACACCCGCACCTTGCTGAACTGGTCGTGCAGCGCCTGCACCAGCAGCATCGTGAAGTCCGAGAAGCCGGACACCGAGCCGGACACGTCGCACAGCAGCACCAGTTCCGGCCGCGCCGGACGCCGCCTGCGCAGCACCGGACGCATCGGCACGCCGCCCGTCGACAGCGAGCCGCGCAGGGTGCGCCGCAGGTCGATGGAGCCGCGCGACGCCCGTCGGCGGCGTGCCGCGAGCCGGGTGGCGAGCTTGCGGGCCAGCGGCTGAACCGTCCGGCGCAGCTCGGCGAGCTGGGCCTTGCCGGCGAGCAGGAAGTCGACCCGGTCGGGCGTCGGCGCGACCGCGCGCCGGGCGATCTCGTCCCGGCCCCGCCGCTCGGCGACCCTGCGGCGCGCCTCGGCGCCCACCATCCGCCGGAACGCCTCGATGCGCTGCCGGATCTCGTCCTCCAGCAGCCGGTCGGTGAACCCGGTGCTCGCGTTCCCGGCCCGGACCGCGTCACGGACCCGGGCCAGCAGCGTCTGCGGACGCAGCCGGTCCAGCGTCTGGTGCGCCGACCAGCCGTCCGAGCCCGGGGAGGAGCCGTATCCGCCGAGGGCGTCGACCGCCTCGGCGGCCAGCCGCTCCAGCAGCGCCCGGTCGTCGGCGGCGAGCGCCGCCGCGAGCCGGTCCCGCAGCTCCTCGCGGCCCGCCTGCTCGCCGTCCGGTCCGCCCACGCCCCGCGGGAAGTACAGGTCGAAGACCGGGTCGAACACGCGTCGCTGGTCCGGCGTGTGCAGCAGCGTCGCGGCCAGCCCTTCCCGCAGCAGGTCGCGGTCGGCCAGGCCCAGCGCCGTCACCGCGCGGGCCGCGTCCACCGTCTCGCCCGTGCCGACCCGGACGCCGTGCGCGCGCAGCGCCCGGACGAGCGACGTCAGCCGCTCGGCGACGTCGCCCGGCGCGGACGCGGTCACACGGCGTCCAGGTCGAGCTTGGCCGCCGCCTTCGTCATGTCGTCCTGGTGCTTGAGGACCACGCCGAGGCTGTCGCGCACCACCGACTCGTCGAGCCGGTCGGCGCCGAGTGCCAGCAGGGTCCGTGCCCAGTCGATCGTCTCGGCGACCGACGGCACCTTCCGCAGGTCCATGGCCCGCAGCGCGCCGACCACCCGGACCACCGACGCGGCCAGCGCCTCGTCCAGGTCCGGCACCTTCAGCCGGACGATCCGGCGCTCCAGCTCCTCGTCGGGGAAACCGATGTGGAGGAACAGGCAGCGGCGGCGCAGCGCCTCCGACAGTTCCCGGCTCGCGTTGGAGGTCAGCACGACGAACGGGCGGCGTTGCGCGGTGATCGTGCCGAGTTCGGGGACGGTGACCTGGAAGTCGCTGAGGACCTCCAGCAGCAGGCCCTCGACCTCCACGTCCGCCTTGTCCGTCTCGTCGACGAGGAGGACCTTCGGGTCGGCGCCGCGGATGGCGGTCAGCAGGGGGCGCGCGAGCAGGAACTCCTCGCTGAAGATGTCCGTGCGCGCCTCGTCCCACGACTCGTCGCGGCCCGCGCTGATGCGCAGCAGCTGCTTGGCGTGGTTCCACTCGTAGAGCGCGCGGGACTCGTCGACGCCCTCGTAGCACTGGAGCCGTACGAGACGGGCGTCGGCGACCTGGGCGACGGCCTTGGCGAGTTCCGTCTTGCCCACCCCGGCGGGTCCCTCCACCAGCAGGGGCTTGCCGAGGCGGTCGGCCAGGAAGACGGTCGTGGCGACGGCGGGCGACGCCAGGTAGCCGGTTTCGGCCAGGCGCGCGGAGACGTCGTCGACGGAAGTGAACAGCAACAGGGCCTCCAGGTCGGCGCGGTACCCGCCAGGCCCATCTAAGCGCTTGTTCACCTACTCTGTCACGTGAGATCCCCCACCAGTACGACCTCCAGGGTGCGCGGGCCGTGCACCCCCTCGACCCGGTCGAGTTCGATGTCGCTGGTGGCCGAGGGGCCCGAGATCCACGTCAACGGGCGGGCGGGATCGAGCCGTTCGAGGGCCTCGGGGACGGCCGCGACGACCTGGTCCGGCACGCGCACCACGCACACGTGGTGGTCGGGCACGAGCGTGATGCGCCGCCGGCCCTGGTCCGGGCCGCCGTCCAGCACGAGGGTGCCGGTCTCGGCGATCGCCACCGCGCACCCCGTGATCACGCTGTCCACCCGGTCGAGTTCGTGCGGTGTGCTCTCCGCCCGGTCCGGGATCCGCTCCGCGTCGGTCACCGTCAGCCAGTCCGGGTCGAGACCCGGCGGGACGAGCACCGTCCGCGCGGCCCGCGCGGCCAGCAGCCCCGCGAGCGTCGCGGGCAGGTCCTCCGGCGTGCAGCGGTGCACGACGGCCCGGTAGTCGGCCAGGTTCTCGGCCAGCAGATCGACCGTCTCCGCGACGCCGCGGTCGCCGTGCTCACGCAGATAGTCCCGGTTCACGGCCCGCTCGTACGGCGCGTCGTCGCGCGGCACGTCGGCGAGCGCGCGCCGGACCCGGCCGAGGATGCGTTCCCTGCTGCTCACTTCGTGTCCTTCCGTCCGCCGTCGGTGCGCCGCCACCAGTCCCGGAACGGCTCCGCCGGGACCTCCGGCACGTCCCGGGAGTCGGTCCACGCCCGGCCGGGACCCGGCAACGTGCGCGGCACGAGGCGACGCCCGCGGGAGGCGAGCCGCTGCCCGGTGCGCAGCACGCCCGGCCGGGTGAGCGTCCAGCGTGCCGCCCTGATCGCGGCCCGCTCCGCCGCGTGGCCCTTGGCGGGCTTGAGGACGACCTTGTTGCCGTCGCGGGTGACCTGGCCGCCCTGCGCGACGCGCTCCCGCAGGTGCACCAGCACCTCGGGGATGTCGATGGCGACCGGGCAGACCTCGTAGCAGGCGCCGCACAGCGAGGAGGCGTACGGCAGTGAGGCGTCGATCTCGCTCTGTGTGCCCCGCAGCTGAGGGCTGAGGATGGCGCCGATCGGGCCCGGGTAGACCGAGCCGTAGGCGTGGCCTCCGGCCCGCTCGTACACCGGGCAGACGTTGAGGCAGGCCGAGCACCGGATGCAGCGCAGGGCCTGGCGGCCGACCTCGTCGGCGAGGGTGTCGGTGCGGCCGTTGTCCAGCAGCACCAGGTGGAAGGTGCGCGGGCCGTCCTCGTCGGTGGTGCCGGTCCACATCGACGTGTACGGGTTCATGCGCTCGGCCGTCGAGGACCGGGGGAGGGTCTGCAGGAACACCTCCAGGTCCCGCCAGGTCGGCACGATCTTCTCGATGCCGACGACGGAGATCAGCGTCTCGGGCAGCGTCAGGCACATGCGGCCGTTGCCCTCGGACTCCACCACGACGAGCGTGCCGGTCTCGGCGACCATGAAGTTGGCGCCGGAGATGCCGACCTTGGCGCGCAGGAACTTCTCCCGCAGGTGCAGGCGGGCCGCCTCGGCGAGTTCGGCGGGCGTGTCCGTCAGGCCCTCGGGGGCGGGACGGCCCCACTCGGCCATCTCCGTGCGGAAGATGTCGCGGATCTCGCCGCGGTTGCGGTGGATCGCCGGGACCAGGATGTGCGAGGGCCGGTCCTTGCCCAACTGCACGATCAGCTCGGCGAGATCGGTCTCGTAGGCGTGGATCCCCGCTTCGTGGAGGGCCTCGTTGAGCCCGATCTCCTGCGTGGCCATCGACTTGACCTTCACGACCTCCGACTCGCCGGTCGCCCTGACGAGTCCGGTGACGATCCGGTTCGCCTCGTCGGCGTCGGCGGCCCAGTGCACGACGCCGCCGGCCGCCGTCACCGCCTCCTCCAACCGCACCAGATACTCATCGAGATGACGCAGCGTGTGGTCCTTGACGCGCTTGCCGGCCTCCCGCAGCTCCGTCCAGTCGGACAGCTCCGCGACCGCCGCCGCCCGCTTGGCGCGGATGGTGTGCGTCGCGTGCCGCAGATTGCCGCGCAGCGTCGTGTCGTGGACGGCCTCGTGCGCGGCCTTCGGAAAGGCCGGCATGCCGACGAACGTTCCACTCATGAGGCCGGCTCCTCCTTGGTGCTCGCCAGGATCTCCGCCAGATGGACCGGGCGCATGCCGGTCCGCAGGCGGGTCATCGTCCCGCCGATGTGCATGAGGCACGAGTTGTCGGCGGCGCACAGGACGTCGGCACCCGTCGACTCGGCGTTGCGAACCTTGTCCGTGCCCATCGCCGCCGACACGTCCGCGTTCTTCAGCGCGAACGTGCCGCCGAACCCGCAGCACTCTTCCGCGCCCGGCAACTCCACCAACTCCAGCCCCCCGACGGCTTCGAGGAGCCGCCGGGGACGGTCGCCCAGACCCAGGCCGCGCAGCCCGTGGCAGGTCGGGTGGTAGGTCACCCGGTGCGGGTAGTACGCCCCCACGTCGGTCACCCCCAGCACGTCCACCAGGAACTCCGTCAGCTCGTACGTCTTCGGCACCACCGGCGCCAGCGTCGCCGCCAGCGCGTCACCCCGGCCCTCGGCCCGGGCCCGCTCCCCGAGGCGCGGATACAGCTCCCGCACCATCGCCCCGCACGACCCGGACGGCGTCACGATCGCCTCGTAGCCGCCGAACACCTCGGCGAAGTGCCGGGCCATCGGCTCCGTCTCGTGCCGGTAGCCGGTGTTGTAGTGCGCCTGACCGCAACAGGTCTGTGCCATCGGGAAGTCGACCTCGACGCCCAGCCGCGTCAGCAGTCTCACCACGGCGCGCCCGGTGTCCGGATACAGCGTGTCGTTGACGCAGGTCAGGAACAGGGCGACACGCATCGCGGCTCCTCCGTCGTTGATCATCGGATGGGTGCAGGTTAGTCCCGGCCCGGGGCGCGGGTAAGGGCCCGTCACGCCGCGGCGAGCCGGGCCTGCGCGGCCCGCCAGCGGGCGGTGCCGCCGCGCGGCTCGTACCGGGTGAGCGGCTGGGTCCGGGTGAGCAGCTCCCGCATCCCGGCCAGGTCACCGACCAGCCCGTCGGCCCTGGCCTGCGCCAGCACGTTGCCCAGCGCGGCGGCCTCCGTGGGGCCCGCCACCACCGGCAGTCCGCAGGCGTCGGCGGTGAGCTGGCACAGCAGCGCGTTGCGCACCCCGCCGCCGACGACGTGCACCACGTCCACCGGACGGCCGGCGAGCCGCTGGGCGTCCGTGACGGCACGCCGGTGCGCGAGGGCGAGGGAGTCGAGGATGCACCGGGTCACCTCGGCGGGGGAGTGCGGCACCGGCTGTCCGGAAGCGCGGCAGGCCTCGGCGATCCGCTCCGGCATGCGGCCCGGCGCGAGGAACGCCGCGTCGCCCGCGTCCACCACCGACCGCAGCGCCGGCACCTTCGCCGCGTCCAGCAGCAGCCCGCCGAGATCCGGCTCGCCCCAGGCCCGCAGGCACTCCTGGAGCAGCCACAGGCCCATGATGTTGCGCAGGTAGCGGACCGTGCCGTCCAGGCCCAGCTCGTTGGTGAAGTTGGCGGCCCGGCTTTCCTCCGTGAGCACCGGCGCGTCCAGCTCCAGACCGGCCAGCGACCAGGTGCCCGTGCAGATGTACGCGAACCGCTTCCGCACGGCCGGGACGGCGGCGACCGCCGACGCCGTGTCGTGCGAGCCGACCGCCGTCACCGGCACGGGACCGGCCAGCCCCGTCTCCTCCAGCACCTCCGGCCGCAGCACGCCCGCCGGATCGCCCGGCCGTCTCAGCGGCGCGAACAGACCCAGGTCGACGCCGAGCCGGGCGGCGACGTCACGCGCCCAGTCACCGGTGCGCGGGTCGATCAACTGCGTCGTCGAGGCGTTGGTGAGCTCCGTGCCCTGCTCGCCCGTCAGCCAGTACGTCAGCAGGTCGGGCATCAGCAGCAGGCGCCGCGCCGCGGAGAACTGCGCCGTGGAGCGGGCGGCCGTCAGCTGGTACAGCGTATTGAAGGGTGCATACTGCAGACCGGTTGCCGCATACAGTTCCTCGGCCGGCACCGTCGTCCACACCTTCTCCGCGACACCCTCCGTGCGGTCGTCGCGGTAGTGCACGGGGTTGCCGAGCAGCGCACCGTCCGCGTCCAGCAGCCCGTAGTCCACGGCCCAGCTGTCGATGCCGACCGAGTCGAGCCGCCCGCCGCCAAGAGCACCGGCCCTCCGCAGCCCGTCGAGCACGCCCGCGTACAGCCCGAGCACGTCCCAGCGCAGCCCCTCGGGCACCCGCACGGGCCGGTTCGGGAAACGGTGCGCCTCGGTCAGCTCCAGCGTGTCCGGGTCGACGCGGCCGACCATGACACGCCCACTGGACGCGCCGAGGTCGACCGCGGCGTACGACTTCACGCCCGTCACCGCAGGAACGCGGCGGCGACGCCGGCGTCGACCGGGACGTGCAGGCCGGTCGTGTGGGTCAACTCGCCGCCGGTCAGCGCGAACACGGCGTTCGCCACGTGGTCCGGCAGCACCTCGCGCTTGAGCAGGGTCCGCTGCGCGTAGAACTCGCCCAGCTTGTCCTCCGGCACCCCGTACACGGCCGCGCGCTGCGCGCCCCAGCCGCCCGCGAAGATCCCGGAGCCGCGCACCACACCGTCCGGGTTGACGCCGTTGACACGGATGCCGTGCTCGCCCAACTCGGCCGCCAGAAGCCGCACTTGATGCGCCTGATCGGCTTTGGTCGCCGAGTACGCGATGTTGTTCGGGCCGGCGAACACGGCGTTCTTGGAGACGATGTAGACGATGTCGCCGCCGAGGCCCTGCGCGATCATCACCCGCGCCGCCTCGCGCGAGACCAGGAACGAGCCGCGCGCCATGATGTCGTGCTGGAGGTCCCAGTCCTTCGCCGACGTCTCCAGCAGCGGCTTGGAGACGGAGATGCCGGCGTTGTTCACGACCAGGTCGACCCCGCCGAACGCCAGCACGCCCGTCCGGAACGCCTCGGTGATCTGCTCCTCGGACGTGACGTCCACGGTCACGGCGACGGCCTTGTCCGCGCCGCCCAACTCCTCGGCGACGGCGGCCGCGTTCTCCCCGTCGAGGTCCGCGACGACGACGCACGCGCCCTCCGCCGCCAGCCGCCGCGCGATCGCCTTCCCGATGCCGCTGCCCGCGCCGGTCACCAGCGCGACGCGCGTCGCCAGCGGCTTGGGCCTCGGCATCCGCCGGAGCTTGGCCTCCTCCAACGCCCAGTACTCGATGCGGAACTTCTCCGACTCCTCGATGGGCGCGTACGTGGAGACCGCCTCGGCGCCCCGCATCACGTTGATCGCGTTGACGTAGAACTCGCCGGCCACCCGCGCGGTCTGCTTGTCCTTGCCGAAGCTGAACATGCCCACGCCCGGGATCAGCACGATCGCCGGGTCGGCGCCGCGCATCGCGGGGGAGTCGGGCTCGGCGTGCCGCTCGTAGTAGGCGGCATACTCCTCGCGGTATGCCGTATGCAGTTCCTTCAGGCGGGCGACCGCCTCGTCCAGCGGCGCCGTCGGCGGCAGGTCCAGCACCAGCGGGCGCACCTTGGTCCGCAGGAAGTGGTCCGGGCAGGACGTGCCGAGCGCGGCCAGGCGCGGGTGCTCGGCGCGCGCCACGAAGTCCAGCACCACCTCTGAGTCGGTGAAGTGCCCGACCTGCGGCCGGTCCTGCGAGGCGAGGGCCCGCACGTACGGCGCGAGCGCCGCGGCCCGCTCCCGGCGCCCGGCCTCGGGCAGCGGCTCGTAGCCCTCGATCACCGGGCCGAACGGCTCGGGCCTGCCGCGCTCGGCGAGGAACCGCTCGGCGGTGCGGATGATGTGCAGCGAGTTGCGCTCGCACTCCTCGGAGGTGTCGCCCCACGCGGTGATGCCGTGCCCGCCCAGGACACAGCCGATGACCCCCGGGTTGGCCTCCTTGACCGCCGCGATGTCCAGCCCCAGCTGGAAGCCGGGCCGCCGCCACGGCACCCACACGACACTGTCCCCGAAGCACTCGGCGGTCAGTTTCTCGCCGTCCGCCGCGCAGGCCAGCGCGATCCCGGAGTCGGGGTGCAGATGGTCGACGTGCGCGGCCTCGACCAGTCCGTGCATGGCGGTGTCGATCGACGGGGCCGCCCCGCCCTTGCCGTGCAGGCAGTAGTCGAACGCGGCGACCATCTCGTCCTCGCGCTCCACACCGGGGTACACGCCCTTGAGCGCCCGCAGCCGGTCCAGGCGCAGCACGGCCAGCCCCGCCTCGGTCAGCGTCCCGAGGTCGCCCCCGGACCCCTTCACCCACATCAGCTCCACGTCACCCCCCGTCACGGGGTCGGTCTCGGTGCCCTTCGCGGAGGCGTTGCCGCCGGCGTAGTTGGTGTTGCGGGGATCGGCGCCGAGCCGGTGGGAACGGGCGAGCAGGGCGGCGGCTTCGGGGTGGGTGGCCATGGGAGTTAAGTCCTTTTCAGAAGGGGATGACTGCGACGACGTCGGACAACAGGACCTCGGACGGCGGGGCCTACGCGCCCCACCCGGCCTGCTCGCCGCCGATCCGCTCGGCGACGATCTTCTCCGCCCACCCGGACGCCCTGTAGGCCTTGACCGGCTCGGGGTCCAGCCCCATCTCCTCGCGCACGTCGCGCAGCAGCGGACGGACGTCCGTGTTGTACGCGTCCATCAGCACCGCGTTCGCCTCCAGCACGTCGCCCGCGGCCTGCGCCCCGGCGAGCGCCGCGCGGTCGACGAGCAGCGCCTTCGCCGTGGCCTCCTGGACGTTCATCACCGAGCGGATGATCGCCGGGATCTTCGCCTCGATGTTGTGGCACTGGTCGAGCATGAACGCGACGTCCGGCGTGAACCCGCCGCCGCGCACCACCTCGTACATGATCCGGAACAGCTGGAAGGGGTCGGCGGCGCCGACCATCAGGTCGTCGTCCGCGTAGAACCGGGAGTTGAAGTCGAACCCGCCGAGCCTGCCCTCGCGCAGCAGCGTCGCCACGATGAACTCGATGTTCGTGCCGGGCGCGTGGTGGCCGGTGTCCACGACGACCTGCGCCTTCGGGCCGAGCTTCAGGCAGTGCGCGTAGGCCGTGCCCCAGTCCGGGACGTCGGTCGAGTAGAACGCCGGCTCGAAGAACTTGTACTCCAGCAGCATCCGCTGCCCGTCACCGAGCCGCTCGTACACCTCGGCCAGGGCCTCGGCCAGCCGGTCCTGGCGGGCGCGGAGGTCGTCCTGGCCGGGATAGTTCGTACCGTCCGCGAACCACAGCTTCAGGTCCTTGGATCCGGTCGCGTCCATGATGTCGACACACTCCAGCAGATGGCCGACGGCCTTCCGGCGCACCGCCGCGTCCGGGTGGCAGACGCTGCCCAGGCGGTAGTCGTCGTCCTGGAAGGTGTTGGAGTTGATCGCGCCCAGTTTCAGGCCCAGCTCCTCGGCGTACGTCGCGAGCGCCGCGTAGTCCTCGACCTTGTCCCAGGGGATGTGCAGGGCGACGGTCGGCGCGACTCCGGTGAACTCGTGGACCTTCGCGGCGTCCGCCAGTTTTTCGAAGGGGTCCCGGGGCACGCCCTCCTGCGCGAACACCTTGAAGCGGGTCCCCGAGTTCCCGTACGCCCACGACGGCGTCTCTACTGCCTGCGTCTTGAGGGCGGCCTTCACCGCGCTGAGCTCGGTCACTGCGGGGCTCCTGTGACGTCGGGTCGCGGACGGCGGGCCCGCCGCGACCGTGAGTGAAACGATTCAGAATGGGAAACTATGAGGCGTCCAAAGGGGTGTCAAGCCTTCTGGTCGAGACCGCGCGTCATCACGCGAACGAGACCTAGGATTATCGAAACTTTTTCGACCCGGACCCATTGACGCGGCACGGCCGGGCTGCCTAACGTCCCGGCAACCGAGTTGAAACCTTTCACGACGCCGTGAGGGCCGTCCCGGACGGCGTTGTCGAGGAGCCCCCCATGACCCACCCGTCCGACACGGGTCCGGCCCCGGTTCTGGCGCTCAGGGACGTCTCCAAGTCCTTCGGCGCGGTCCGCGCCCTGCGGGACGTCTCCCTGGAGCTGTTCCCCGGGGAGGTGCACGCCCTGGCAGGCGAGAACGGCGCCGGAAAGTCGACCCTGATCAAGACCCTCGCCGGGGTGCACAGACCGGACGCCGGCCAGGTGCTGCTCGACGGCGAGCCGGTCGTCCTCCACGGCCCCGGCGACGCGCGGGACGCCGGAATCGCCGTCATCCATCAGGAGCCGACGCTCTTCCCCGACCTGTCGATCGCCGAGAACATCTTCATGGGCCGGCAGCCGCGCCGCGCGCTCGGCCGCATCGACCACAAGGCCGGCCACCGGTCCACCCTCGCCCTGATGGAGCGGCTCGGCGTCGAACTCGACGCCGAGCGCCCCGCACGCGGCCTGTCCATCGCCGACCAGCAGATCGTGGAGATCGCCAAGGCGCTCTCCTTCGACGCGCGCGTCCTGATCATGGACGAGCCGACCGCCGCCCTCACCGGCAGCGAGGTCGCCCGCCTCTTCGGCGTCGTCCGGGCGCTGCGCGAGCAGGGCGCCGCGGTGCTGTTCATCTCCCACCGCCTGGAGGAGATCTTCGCGATCTGCGGACGGGTCACCATCCTGCGCGACGGCGCGCTCATCGCGAGCGCATCCCTCGACGGCATGACCGAGGACGACCTCGTGCGCCGCATGGTCGGCCGCGACCTCGCCGAGCTGTACCCGAAGCAGCGGGTCAGCCCCGGCGAAGTCGCGCTGAGCGTACGCCGGCTGACCCGCGAGGGCGTGTTCACCGACGTCTCCTTCGACGTGCGGCGCGGTGAGATCGTCGGCCTCGCCGGACTCGTCGGCGCCGGCCGCACCGAGGTCGCGCGAGCCGTCTTCGGCATCGACCGCCGGGACGCCGGCGAAGTGCGCGTGGCCGGCAGGGCCCTGACCAACGGAGCCCCGTCCACGGCGATGGCCGCCGGGCTCGCCCTGGTCCCCGAGGACCGGCGCGCCCAGGGCCTGGTGATGAACATGTCCATCGAGCGGAACATCGGCCTCACCGGACTGCGTACGACCGTGCGGGCCGGCCTGATGGACCGCGCCGCCGAACGCCGCCGCTCCCTGGACTGGGCCGTGAAGCTGCGCGTCAAGTACGCCGGGATCGCCGACGCCGTGTCCACGCTGTCCGGCGGCAACCAGCAGAAGGTCGTCCTCGCCAAGTGGCTCGCGACCCGCCCCGAGGTGCTGATCGTGGACGAGCCGACCCGCGGCATCGACGTCGGCACCAAGGCCGAGGTGCACCGGCTGCTGGGTGAACTCGCCGCCGACGGCGTGGCCGTCCTGATGATCTCCTCCGACCTGCCAGAGATCCTCGGCATGGCCGACCGCGTGCTCGTCATGCACGAGGGCCGGCTGACCGCCGAGATCCCGCGCTCCGAAGCCACCGAGGAGACGGTGATGGCCGCGGCCACGGGGAGGGCCGCCGCATGACGGTGACCGCTCCCGACCGGACCCCGGTCGCCGAGGTGCCCAAGTCCAGCGGCACCCGGCTCGTCGACCGCGTCTTCAGGATGCGCGAACTGGCCATCGGTGTCGTGTTCCTGGTGATGATCGCCGTCACCCGGGCGGGCAACAGCGAGTTCCTGTCCGAGCAGGGCATCAAGGACCTGCTGCTGAACGCGACGATCCTGGTCCTGGTCGCCACCGGACAGTCCCTCGTCGTCATCACCCGCAACGTCGACCTGTCGGTCGGCTCCACGCTCGGCATCAGCGCCTTCGCCGCCGGCGTCCACCTCCAGGGCGGCGGCGACCCGGTCGTGGCCGTCGTGCTCGCCGTGCTCACGGGCGTCGGCCTCGGCCTCCTCAACGGCCTGCTCGTCGGCCTCGGCCAGGTGCCCGCGCTCGTCGTCACCCTCGGCACGCTCTACGTCATCCGCGGCATCGACTCCATCTGGGTCGGCTCCCGCCAGATCACGGCGGCCGATCTGCCCGGCGGATTCGTCGACTTCGGCTCCGGCGGCATCTCGGCGGTGCCGTACCTGGCGATGATCGCCCTCGTCGTGCTGGTGGCGACCGCGTACTACCTCAAGCACTTCGGCAGCGGACGCGAGTTGTACGCGCTCGGCTCCAACCCCGAGGCCGCGCGGCTCGCCGGCATCCCCGTCCGCAGGC
Organism: Streptomyces sp. NPDC037054; assembly: GCF_055606745.1. Classification (NCBI taxonomy): domain Bacteria; kingdom Bacillati; phylum Actinomycetota; class Actinomycetes; order Kitasatosporales; family Streptomycetaceae; genus Streptomyces; species Streptomyces sp. NPDC037054. The sequence continues at coordinate 68,700 of NZ_JBVJSJ010000003.1, forward strand.
GGATCCTCGCCGCGTACACCTTCTGCGGCGCCCTCGCGGGCCTCGCCGGCGCGATGTACCTGGCCCGGTTCGGCAACGTCGACTCCGGCACCGGCACCGGCTACGAACTCACCGTCGTCAGCGCCGTCGTGGTCGGCGGCGTCGTCTTCACCGGCGGCTCCGGCAGCGTCTACGGCGCCGCGCTCGGCGCGCTGCTGCTCACGTCCGTCAACAGCGTGCTGCCCGCCCTCGGCGTCAGCTCCGTGTGGGTGCTCGCCATCAACGGCATCCTGCTGCTCCTCGCCATCGCGGTCGACCGGATCGTCGCGGTGCGCGTGGCCGCCGCCCTGAAGAAGAGGAACGCCCGCCATGCCTGAGTCCCTCACGCGCGCGATCCGCTGGGACACGATCGTCGGCGCCCTCCTGATCGTCGTCCTGCTGCTGTCCTTCGGCTTCGTCGACGGCTTCGGCAACGCGCTCAACCTGTCGTTCCTCCTCGGCAACACCCTGCCGATCGCCCTCATCGCCCTGCCCATGACGATGCTCGTGGTGGCCGGGGAGATCGACCTGTCGGTGGCGTCCACGGCCGGTCTCTCGGGCGCCGTCATGGGCGCCCTGTGGAACCAGGGCCTGGCCATCGAGGCGATCATCCCGCTCTGCCTGCTGCTCGGCATGGTGTGCGGTCTGGTCAACGGCCTTCTCGTGACCCGGCTCGGACTGCCGTCCCTCGCGGTCACCATCGGCACGCTCGCCGCCTACCGGGGCATCGCGCAGATCGTGCTCGGCTCGGACGCGGTGACCGACTTCCCGTCCTCCTACCTGGAGTTCGTGTCCGGACGCATCGGCGACACGTTCGTCCCGTACGCCTTCCTGCCGTTCCTGGCGCTGCTCGCGATCGCCGTCGTCACCCTGCACGCCACCCCGTTCGGGCGGTCGCTGTTCGCGATCGGCGCGAGCGAGGAGGCGGCGCGATTCGCCGGGATCCGGGTGAAGCGGCACAAGCTGCTGCTGTTCACCCTGACCGGTCTCATGGCGTCCCTCACCGGTGTCTTCTGGGCGCTGCACTTCGCGAGCGCCCGGTTCGACAACGCCACCGGGCTCGAACTCTCCGTCGTGGCGGCCGTGTTGCTCGGCGGCATCGACTTCGACGGGGGCAGGGGGACACTCGGCGGCGCGCTCGCCGGTGTGTTCCTGCTGGGGGCGCTGCAGAACGTGATGAGCCTCGAGGACGTCTCCGCGCAGTCGCAGATCCTGGTCACGGGAGTGCTGCTCGTGCTCTCCGTGCTCGGCCCGCGGGTGGCGCGCCAGATCGCCGTCGCGAGGGCCCGAAAAGCCACGTAGCAGCGCCCGTCCGTCCACTGCCGTCCCTCCACGAAGGAAACCGCCATGCGCAAAGCAACCCTCCGCCGGACCTGCGTCACCCTCGCCGCCGTCACCTCGCTCGCCCTCGCCGCGACCGCCTGCGGCGGCACCACCAAGGAGGACGTGAACAAGGAGGGCGCCGCGGGCGCCTCCGGCGGCAAGGCCGATCCCGACGCCGAACTGAAGAAGGGCCTGACCGTCGGCTTCCTGCCCAAGCAGGTCAACAACCCGTACTTCACCACCGCCGACAAGGGCGGCGAGAAGGCGCTGAAGGAACTCGGCTCCGGCTTCAAGGAGGTCGGCCCCTCCAGCGGCACCGACACCTCCGGCCAGGTGTCCTACGTCAACACGCTCACCCAGCAGCAGGTCGACGCGATGGCCGTCTCCGCGCAGGACCCCGGCGCCCTGTGCACCGCGCTCAAGCAGGCGATGCGCAACGGCATCAAGGTCGTCACCTACGACTCCGACACCAAGCCGGAGTGCCGCGACGCGTTCGTGTCGCAGGCGTCGTCGGAGGACCTGGGCCGCACCCAGGTGCAACTGCTGGCCGAACAGATCGACCACAAGGGCGAGATCGCGATCCTGTCCGCCGCGCAGACCGCGACGAACCAGAACGCCTGGATCGAGTTCATGAAGGACGAACTCAAGGACCCCAAGTACCGGGACATGAAGCTGGTCGAGGTCGCCTACGGCGACGACGACGCCCAGAAGTCGTTCCAGCAGACGCAGGGCCTGCTCCAGGAGCACCCGAAGCTGAAGGGGATCATCTCCCCGACGACCGTCGGCATCAAGGCCGCCGCCCAGTACCTGTCCGGCTCGAAGTACAAGGGCAAGGTGCGGCTGACCGGCCTCGGCACCCCGAACGACATGCGCAAGTACGTCAAGAACGGCACCGTCGAGGCCTTCGAGCTGTGGGACCCGGCGAAGCTCGGCGAACTGGCCGCCCGCACCGCCGTCGCCCTGGTCTCCGGGCAGATCACCGGCAAGGAGGGCGAGACCTTCACGGCCGGCGGCATGGGCGAGTACACCATCGGCGAGGACGGCGTGATCAGCCTCGGCAAGCCGACCGTGTTCGACGCGAAGAACATCGACCAGTTCAACTTCTAGAAGCCCGGGGAGTGTTGATGCAGCGCGTCTGTTTCCTGCTCAAGGTCCGCGAGGACCGCATCGCCGAGTACCGAGAACGGCACGCCGAGGTGTGGCCCGAGATGCGCGAGGCGCTCTCGGCCACCGGCTGGCACAACTACTCGCTGTTCCTGCGCGACGACGGCCTCCTCGTCGGCTACCTGGAGACCGAGGACTTCGAGGCAGCGAAGGCCGGCATGGAGGCCACCGAGGTCAACGCCCGCTGGCAGGCGGAGATGGCGCCGTTCTTCGAGGCCCTCGACGGCTCCAGGCCGGACGAGGCGATGAAGCCGCTCACCGAGGTGTTCCACCTCGCCTGAGAACCCGAGGCCCGCGTCGCCCGGGACCGCGTGCCGGCGGTGACGCGCCAGGAGCGGTCCGGCGGCACCGTCCCCTCGCCGCCCCACGTCGCGGACTTCCGCCTGCCCGCCCGACCGTGCCGTCCCGGGCGGCACGACGGTCCTTGCCGGGGCGGCATGGCGGTAATGTGAAGGCCTTCCCGCCGCCCCCGCTCTCCCCGCTCGACCTGGAGGTCCCTGCCCGATGGCCCATTCGGTGGGTATCAAGGACGTCGCCCGCGCCGCCGGAGTCTCCGTGGGCACGGTCTCCAACGTCATCAACCGCCCGGACACCGTCGCCACCGAGACCCGGGCGCGCGTGCTGTCCGCGATCGAACGGCTGGGCTACGTCCGCAGCGAGTCCGCCCGGCAGCTCCGCGCGGGCCGCAGCCGGATCATGGGCCTGCTCGTCCTCGACATGGGCAACCCGTTCTTCGTGGACGTCGCGCGCGGCGCCGAGCGCGCCGCCCGCGAGGCCGGGCTCGGCGTGATGGTCTGCAACAGCGCCCAGAACGCGAGCGAGGAGGCCGAGTACCTGTCGCTCTTCGCCGAGCAGCGGGTCCGCGGCGTGCTGCTCACCCCGGCCGAGGCGACCGGCCGGAACATCGCCGCGTTCCGCCGGCACGGCATCCCCTTCGTCCTCGTGGACCGCGTCGCCGAGGGCGCCACCGAGTGCTCCGTCTCCGTCGACGACGTGGCGGGCGGGGCGCTCGCCGTCCGCCACCTCGTGGACGCCGGGCACCGCTCCATCGCGTACGTCAGCGGCCCGCCCGGGCTGAACCAGGTGCGCGACCGCCGCACCGGCGCCCTCGACGCGCTCGCCGAGGCCGGACTCGGCCCCGACGCGCTGCGCGAGCTGCCCACCGAACGCCTCGACGTCGCCGCCGGCCGGGACGCGGGCGCCCGCCTCCTCGGCCTCGGGGACCGGCCGACGGCCGTGTTCTGCGCCAACGACCTCCTCGCCCTCGGCGTCCTCCAGGCCATGTACGCGGCCGGTGTCGGCGTCCCAGACGACCTCGCCATCGTCGGCTACGACGACATCGAGTTCGCCGCCGCCGCGGCCGTCCCGCTCACCTCCGTCCGGCAGCCCGCCGTCACCATGGGCGCCATGGCCGCCGAACTGCTGCTGGAGGAGACCGAGACGGAGGGCGCGGCCAGGCCCCACGAACACCGCCGCGTGGTGCTCCAGCCGGAGCTGGTGGTCCGCCGCTCCAGCCTCTCCGCCCGCTGAGCTCCCCGCGGGCCGGGCGCGGCGCCCGTGTGCTGAACTGGGACACGGCCCGAAAACCATCCGTCCCGGGAGCCCCGTTGACCGCCAGCTACCGCCAGCCCGGAGTCGTCCTGACCGACCACCGGTTCACCGTGCCCCTCGACCACGACGACCCGGCCGGGGAGACGATCGAGCTGTACGCCCGCGAGGTCGTCGCGAGCGACAAGGCCGACCGGGACCTGCCGTGGCTGCTGTACCTCCAGGGCGGCCCCGGCTTCGGGGCGAACCGTTTCATCGGACGGCAGGCCTGGCTCGGCCGCGCCCTCGACGAGTACCGCGTCCTCCTCCTCGACCAGCGCGGCACCGGCCACTCCACGCCCGCCAACCGCCAGACGCTCCCGCTGCGCGGCGGCCCCGCCGAACAGGCCGACCACCTCACGCACTTCCGCGCCGACTCGATCGTCCGGGACTGCGAGCTGATCCGCCGCGAGGTGACCGGCGGCGCCCCCTGGACCGTCCTCGGCCAGAGCTTCGGCGGCTTCTGCACCGTCACCTACCTCTCGCTCGCGCCCGAGGGACTGAGCACCGCCCTGATCACCGGCGGCCTGCCCTCCCTCGACGCGCACGCCGACGACGTGTACCGGGCGGCGTACCCGCGCATCGAGCGCAAGGTCGCCGCGCACTACGCCCGCTACCCGCAGGACGTCGAACGCGCCCGGCGCATCGCCGACCACCTCCTCACCCACGACGTGGTCCTCCCCGGCGGCCACCGGCTCACCGTCGAGGGCTTCCAGTCCCTCGGCATCCTGCTCGGCACCGGCGACGGCACCCACCGGCTGCACCACCTCCTGGAGGACGCCTTCGTGCGCACTCCCGGCGGCCCGGCCCTCTCCGACGCCTTCCGGGAACAGGTCCAGGCCCAGCTGTCGTACGCGTCCCACCCGCTCTACGCCCTCGTCCACGAGGCGATCTACGCCCAGGACGAGCGGCCCACCGCCTGGGCGGCCGAGCGGGTCCGCGCGGAGTTCCCGCGGTTCGACGCCGCCAAGGCCCTCGCGGGCGACGAACCGCTGTTGTTCACCGGGGAGACCGTGCACCCCTGGATGTTCGACTGCGACCCGGCGCTGCGCCCGCTGCGCGAGACCGCCGAACTCCTCGCCGCCCGCACCGACTGGCGCCCCCTGTACGACCCGGCGCGCCTCGCCGCCAACGAGGTGCCGGTCGCGGCGGCCGTCTACCACGACGACATGTACGTCGACACCGCCCACTCCCTGGTCACCGCCCGCGCGATCCGGGGCCTGCGCGCCTGGGTCACGGACGAGTTCGAGCACGACGGAGTGCGCGCCGCCGGCCCCCGCGTCCTCGGCCGGCTCCTCGCCCTGGCCCGAAACGAGGTGTGAGCCGCCGCCCGCCGACCTAATGTCGGAGCATGACCGAGCCGACCAGCACGCAGCTCAAGCCCATGCCCGACGACTGGCGGCGGGCCCTCGCCGTCGTGGCGCACCCGGACGACCTCGAGTACGGCTGCGCCGCGGCCGTCGCCGCCTGGACCGACGCCGGCCGCGAGGTCGCCTACGTCCTCGCGACCCGCGGCGAGGCCGGCATCGACACCCTGGAACCCGCGAAGTGCGCTCCCCTGCGGGAGCGGGAGCAGCGGGCGAGCGCCGCCGTCGTCGGCGTGTCCGAGGTGGAGTTCCTCGACCACCGGGACGGCGTCGTCGAGTACGGCACCGCTCTGCGCCGCGACATCGCCGCGGCGATCCGCCGGCACCGGCCCGAGCTGGTGATCACCCTCAACCACCGGGACACCTGGGGCGGCGCCGCCTGGAACACCCCGGACCACGTGGCCGTGGGCCGGGCCACTCTGGACGCCGCCGCGGACGCCGGGAACCGGTGGATCTTCCCCGAACTGACCGAGCAGGGCCTCGAACCCTGGGACGGCGTGCGCTGGGTCGCCGTCGCCGGTTCCTCCTCGCCGACGCACGCCGTGGACGCCACGCCCGGCATGGAGCGGGCGGTGCGTTCCCTGCTCGAACACCGCACCTACATCGAGGCGTTGACGGATGAGGACCCCGAGACGTACGTCAGGGGTTTCCTGACGTCGTTCGCCGAGCAGATGGGCGAGCGGTTCGGCGGCAGGCCCGCCGTCACCTTCGAGCTGTTCGGACGCTAGCGCCGGGCCGACCGGGGGAGCGGGGCGTCACCGGCGCGTGCCGGTGCCGCCCCGTACGCCGTCCAACTCCCTTGCGGGTGACCGCCGTTCGGGGTGCAGCCGGAGCCCTTCCGGGATCAGCGTCAGGCGTTCGGTGACCCGCAGCCGGTAGTCGGGGTCGGCGCGCAGCTCGTAGCGGCGCAGCAGCAGGCCGAGCACCAGAGTGGCCTCGTGCAGCGCGAACTGCCGCCCGATGCAGGCCCGGGCGCCCGTCCCGAACGGTTTGAAGACGTGCGGCGGGCGGGAGCGCACGGCCTTGGCGTCGAAGCGGTCCGGGTCGAACTCCTCGGCGTCCGCGCCCCACACCTCGGGGTCCCGGTGCAGCATCGGCGCCAGGACCAGCGTCCACGCGCCGCGCCGCATCGGGTGCCCGCCCGCCAGTACGGTGTCCTCGCGCGCCTCCCGGGCGAAGCCGGGCGCGGTCGGCCACAGCCGCAGCGACTCGTCCAGCACCCGGCGCACGTACCGCAGTTTGGCGACCTGCTCGTAGCCCGGTGCCGGGGTGTCGCCCCAGACGCGGTCCACCTCGGTGCGGGCGCGTGCCGCGGCGTCGGGGTGCCGGGAGAGGTAGTGCAGCGCGAACGAGAGCGCGCCCGAGGTGGTCTCGTGGCCCGCGACCAGGAAGGTGATGACCTGCCGGCGCACGTTCTGCGCCGACAGCCGCTCGCCGGTCCCGGGGTGCGCGGTCGCCAGCATGCGGTCGAGCAGGTCGCCCTCCCCGCCGCCCCGGGTGCGGCGTTCGCGGACCAGGTCGTCGACGGTGCGGTTGAGGTGGGCGATGTCGGCCGCGTTGCGGCGGCTCGCGCCGCGCAGCAGCAGCGGGGCGAGTTGAGACGGCACGGTGTTGAGGCGCTGCGCGTAGCGCAGGGTGCCCACCATCGCGGTCACGAAGGGGTGCGGCCGGGACCGCTCGAAGGACCCGAAGTCGTGCCCGAAGCCGGTGCGGGCGATGGTCTCCAGGGTCAGCTTCGTCATGTCGCCCGGCACGTCCACCGAGTGGCCCGCCGCCGCGGCCCGGTCCCAGTGGTCCATGAGCCGTCCGGCGACGGACAGCATCATCGGGTGGTAGCCGGCCATGGCGTCCCGGCTGAACCCCGGCGCCAGGATGTCGTGCGCGAGCTGCCAGTTGGGCTCGTGGTTGTACGCGGTGAACAGTCCGTCGCCGGCGATCGGCCGCAGATTGGCGACACCCAGCCCGACGTGCTTGGCGAACCGCGTCTCGTCCGCGAGGTCCGCGACGAGATCCGCGCCCCACACGAACACGAACTCCTTGCCGAAGGCCTTGCGCCGGAAAATCGGCCCCAGTTGCCGGGCGAACCGCATGGAGTCCTGCAACGGCGTGCGCCGGCTCACGCCCAGCACGTCGCCGAGCAGGGGGAGCCGACGGGGCGGGTGCGGGATGCGGTGCAGCTCCGGCCAGCCCTGTGCGGCGTCCCGGAACCCCTTCGGCAGTCCGGCCCCGCTCGTCTGCGCCATGACGCGATCTCCCTTGATCCGGCGGACACGTTGAGATCCCGCACGCCTGTTGTACGTGGGTTCAACAACGGCTTCCAGTCTCGTCCGGCCGTTGAACCGGCGTCAAGTAAAGTGCGGGCATGGCCGCGAACCAGGGGGAGCGCACGCGCCGCCGGCTGAGCACTGCGGAGCGCAGGGAGCAGTTGCTGTCGGTCGGTGCGCGGCTGTTCTCGGACAACCCCTACGACGAGGTCTGGATCGAGCAGGTCGCCGAGATCGCCGGCGTCTCCCGGGGGCTGCTGTACCACTACTTCCCGACGAAGCGGGACTTCTTCGCGGCGGTCGTGGAGCGGGAGAGCGAGCGGATGCTGCGGCTGACCGCGGCCGTGCCGGGCGTCCCGGTGCGCGAGCAGCTCACCGCCGGACTCGACGCCTACCTGGAGTACGTCGAGGCCCACGCGCACGGCTACCGCGCCTTCCATCGCGCCGACGCCGCGGGCGACCAGGCCGTGCGCCGTGTCTACCAGCGGGCGCTGGCCGCCCAGGAGCGCCAGATCCTCGCGGCGCTGGCCGCCGACCCCGAGTTCGGGCCGGTGTACGGGGAGCAGCCCGACGTGCGGCTGGCGGTGCGCGGCTGGCTGGCGTTCACGACGGCGGTCTGTCTGGAGTGGCTGCGCGGCTCCGAGTTGACCCGGCGGCAGGTGCGCGACCTGTGCGCCCGCGCGCTGCTGGGAGTCGTCTCCGTCTGACGGTCCCGTACGCGATCACCGTGCGCGGTTGGCCCGCGCCCGGATCTTCGATAGGTTAGGCAAGGCTTACCTAAGGAGGTTTGGGATGGGTGACAGCAACGCCTGGACGGCCACGCCTGCCGCCGCCGAACGGGGCCCGTTCGGTCCTCGCGACCGCCTGGTCCTGCGCGGTGACCGCGGAGGGCGCCCGGGAGGAACTCGTCGGCGCCCACACCGTCGCCGACGACGGCCGGGTGCTGCTGCGCGCGCCCGACGACAGCGCCCTGCGCACGGCCGCGATCTGCGCGCCGCGCGGCGAGCCGTCCGTCGTGCTGGAGTTCGCGGACGTCGCCCCCGTCCCGGTGCGCCACCGGATCCGGGGGCGGGTGTGGCTCGCCGGCTGGTGCACCCCCGAGGACGACCACCTCGCCGTCCGCCCGACGCGCGTGGTGCTGCGGCAGCCGTCCGGCGCCGTCGTCGTCGACCTCGACGACTTCGCCGCCGCCGCGCCCGATCCGCTGGCCGGGGCCGAGGCGCGGCTGCTCACCCACCTCGCCGACTGCCACCCCGACGCCGTGGAGCGGCTCACCCGGCTCGTGGACCGCGACAGCCTGCACGGCGCGGTGCGCGTCCGGCCTCTCGCCGTGGACCGGCACGGACTCACCCTGCGCATCGAACGGGCCCGCGCCCACGGCGACGTGCGACTGCCGTTCCACCGGCCCGCCGACGACGTCGCGCAGCTCACCGAGCGCGTGCACGTGCTGCTCTCGCAGGCGAACGCCGCCTCCTGTCCGCGCGCGCTCCAGCGGCAGCGCACGGACGGCGAGGGGTGACGCGAACGGTCCACCCGCCTCACGCGACGGTCCGTCGCGGGCCGCGGCCGGCACTCACCTGGAACATACCGACCGCACCGCACCGGACGGACGGGGGCGGCTACCAGTCGCCGTCCTGGACCGGCGCGCCCGGTGCGTCCTTGAGCTGCTTGACCTGGTGCGGCGCCGGCGGCTGCCACGGCTCGTGGTCGTCGCCGAGCCAGTCCCCGACCGGCCGCACACCCTTCAGGGTGCCCGTCGGCTCGACGTCCGTCGCGGTCTCGTCGTAGTGCTCGAACCACGGCAGGCCCGCGCGCGTGTACGCGGCCCGGTCCACCGGCGACGGCGGCGGTGCCTCGCCGGTGATGCGGCGCCACTCGGGCGGCGTCACCAGGTGCACGAAGACCCGGCCCGCGGGCCGTTCGGCCCAGTCGCTCAGCGCGCGGTCGTCCTTGTGGATCTGCTGCCGCATCGAACCGCCGACCCCGAGGCCCATCGCCGCGCCGCGCGGAGCGGCGGCCGGGGCCGCCGCGTACGCCGGAGCGGGCGCGCCGGGCGCCGCCGGCATCGGGCCGCCGTACCCGGGCTGCGGCATCGAGCGCGCCCGCTGCGCCCGGCGCCGCTCCTCCTCGGCGCGCCGCTCGCGCCACTTCGCGAGCTCGCGGTCGTTCAGCGGGAACGACTGCAACTGCACGCCGCCCCACGTCTCCTCGCCGGTGACCTGCCCCTCGACGGTCGCCCCGAGCCCGAGCGGCACCGCCACGAACTGGCGGACCGTGCCCTTCCCGGACTTGATCCCGTCCAGCCATGGCTGGCGGGGCAGCACGACGTAGTTCTGCGCCCGGGCGGAGAGCCGGTCGCTCCACGGGCGGCCCGAGATCGCGCACACCTTGCCGACGCCGACCTGGAGCGCGGCCGGCTCCGCGGTGCCGGCGAAGCTCAGCCACATCGCCTCGCGCAGGTACATCGGCAGCATCACGCCGCCGCGCGCCAGCCACCGCGGCGGCACGGTGTCGGGGTGGTCCGAGACGCGGCGCACCGGGAACTCGCCGAGGCCGGGCGGCAGCGGATGCGTACCGGTCTCCGGCAGGCGCAGCGTGCGGACGAACCGCACCGCCACCCCTCCCGGCAGCCGCAGTGTGTTGCCGTCGATCCGCACCGTGCCGTCCGTCATCCGAACGCCCCCTCCTGGTGTGCCGCAGACGCGCCCGTGCCGCCCGCCGGTCTTCCTCAGCCGAGTTCGTCACCTGGGACGATGGGCGGCACCCGCGCGGTTCCGCCCCAGCCGCTCGCGCAGCGCGGTGAGCCGGGGCAGCTTCTCGCGCTGCTCGCGGGCGTTGCGGTCCAGCTCCTCGAACAGCCGGTGCGTGCGGTGCTCGGTGTCCATCTCGTCGAGGATGCGGTTCACCTCGGTCAGCACGGCGCCGCGCAGCTGCCAGTGCCGGGTGTCCCGCCGCACCTCCTCCAGCAGCAGCCGGGCGAGCCTGTCGCGGGTCGCGGCGGCCTGCCGCAGCTCGGCGGCGAGCCGCTCCTCGGCGGACTCGGCGTTCGAGCTGACGCTGGTGGTGACCAGCACCGCGAAGCTCACCACCGCGTCGGCGACCTCCGACAGCAACTGCTCCACGGTCGCCCCCGTCTCCGGCGGGAACAGCGGGTCCGGCTCGCGTTCCTTCGCGAGGTCGGTGAGGGTGCGGGCCAGCACCCGCAGCACGACCGTGCAGATCTCCAGGGTGTCCAGTCCGGTGCGCAGCACCACCCGGTGCAGCAGCCCCTCGCGGACGCGGGGGTTCAGGCGCAGACTGTCCTCCGCCTGCCGCAGGGCGGCGTCCACCTCCACGATGTCGTGGTCCAGGCGCCGCGCCTCGTGCAGCCGGGCCGCCGCCCGGTGCACCGGCGTGCGGCCGACCGCCTCCTCGCCCATGCGCAGCATCAACTGCCGCACCCGGCGCGCCAGCCCCTCGATGGACTCGCCCGCCTGCTCCACCCACACCGGCGGTGCGAGCAGCAGGTTGCAGGCGAGCCCGACGACCGCGCCGATCAGCGTCTCCACCACCCGCGCCCAGGCCGTGTCGCCGTGCGCGGTGACGCCGAGGACGAGCATCGCGCTGATCGCCACCTCGGGCACGAACTCCTCGGCCCGCACGAACCGCCCCACCACCAGCGAGGCGATGATCAGCAGCCCCAGGCTCCACCACGTCAGACCCACCAGCAGGCTGAAGGCGATGGCGACGAGGACGCCGGTCACCACCGCGTTGACGCGGCGGAAACCCGTGGTGAGCGTGGCGAACAGGGTCACCTGCACGACCAGCAGCGCGGTCAGCGGCGCCGTGAGGGGCGCGGCCTCGGGACTCAGCCGGAGCGCGATGACGTACGACACCGTCGCCGCGAACGCCGAGCGCAGGGTCTGCTCCAGCACCGGATCGTGGCGCCGCTTGAAGAACGCCACGACGGGCGCCGTCACCTCACGTACCTCTCGCATCCTGTGGGCTGTTCCCCTTCCACAGGCGTATCGAACGTGTCGGCCCCCGACGGCAGCCGTCCGCGTCACGCGGCGGGGGGCGGTGCGGGGCGCGGTGCGGTCGCGGAGCCGGGAGGCTCAGCCGGCCAGCTTGTCGAGGAACGCGAACAGGTTGCCGGTCGTGCGGGCGATCTGCTCCTCCAGCGTGAGGCTCTCCTCGAAGCGGGCGCCGGTCTCCGGGACCTTCCGGCCCCGCAGGTACAGCGAACAGGCCAGGTCCGTGCACATGTACGCGCCGACCGAGTTCCCCTCGCGGCCCGACGGGCCCGCCTTGCGCGCGGTCATCAGAGCGACGCCGCCCCGCGGATGAGTGGTCAGGCACAGCGAGCACATGCTGCGGTGGAAGAAGCCGCGCTGCGCCGGCTGGAACCGCATCGCGACGCCGACGAGCCGCTCCTCGCGCTCGACCACGAGATAGCTCCGGTCCGGTGCCCCCGGATCCCGCCAGCCGAGGAAGTCGAGATCGTCCCAGGGCAGCTCCCCGAGGTCCCGCGGCACGGCGAGCCGCTTGGCCTCACCCTTCGAGCAGTTGATGAAAGAACCGCGGACGTCCTGCTCGGTAAGTGATCTCATGGGGTGGCTCCTGGTGGTGCGCGTCGTCAACCTAGGGGTCCTAGGTTTGCTCAAGGGTAGAGAGCGCGGCCGGGGGGAGGCGAACGGTTTTCTGGGCGCCCGGCTAAGTTCACAGCGTGAATTAAGTGGTTGAGGAAAGTCGCGCCGAACGGCCCCGCAAGGGTATGTTGCAGGTCGGGCAGGGGTTGGAAGGAGCCACATGGCGGGGCGGAACGGACGCACGGTACGGGACCTCAGGCGGGCCAACCGTACGGCGGTGCTGCAACGGCTCTACTTCGACGGGCCGCTCAGCCGCTTCGAACTGGGCCCGGCCACCGGGCTGAGCTCCGGCTCCGTCAGCAACGTCGTCGCCGACCTGGTCGCCGACGGCCTCGTCGAGGAGGCCGGCAGCGTCGACTCCGACGGCGGCCGCCCCCGCACCCTGCTGCGCGTGGCCCCCGGCAGCGGCCACATGATCGGCGTCGACGTCGGCGAGACCCGGGTCCGCGTCGAGCTCTTCGACCTGGCCCTCACCGAACTCGCCCGCGCCGAACGCCCCCTGACCCCGCAGCGCTACGACGTCGAGGTCATCGTCGACCACATCCGCGCCGGCATCGCCGAGGTCCGCGCCGCCGCCGGCATCGCCCCCGACCGGCTCCTCGGCGTCGGCATAGGCGTGCCCGGCATAGTGGAGCGCACCGCCGACCGGGGCGCCGTCGTGCACGGGCAGACCATCGGCTGGGACGCCGTACCGCTGGAGGCGCTGCTGCGCACCGGCTCCCACCTGCCCGGCAGCGTCCCGTACTTCATCGACAACGGCGCCAGGACCCTCGGCCAGGCCGAGATGTGGTTCGGCGCCGGACGCGGCGCCCGCAACGCGCTCGTGGTGCTCTTCGGCTCCGGCGTCGGCGCCTGCCTGGTCACCCCCGAGGTGGAGCACGGCCGCGCCGTCGAGTGGGGCCATCTGACAGTACGGGTCCGGGGGCGCCGCTGCCGCTGCGGCGCGCTCGGCTGCCTGGAGGCCTACGCGGGAGCCGAGTCCCTGCTGGCCCGCTGGCGCGAGGAGGGCGGACGCCCGCCCGCCGGCACCGACGAGGAGACCGCGCTCACCGCCATGCTCGCCGCCGCCTACCCGGCCGAGGGCGAGGCGGCCGACCCGGTCGCGCTCGCCGTCCTGGAGGAGACCGCCGAGTACCTGGGCGCCGGTCTGTCCGACCTGATCAACCTCTTCCAGCCCGAGCGCATCCTCATCGGCGGCTGGGCGGGCCTCCAGCTCGGCACCCGCTTCCTGCCCGCCGTACGCCGTCACGCCATGTCGTACGCGCTGCGGCACCCGGCGGAGAAGGTCACCATCGACCTCGGCCGGCTGGGCCCGGACGCGGTCACCGTCGGCGCCGCCGTCCTGCCGCTCGCCGACTTCTTCGCCCGGGGCGGGCGCCGCGCCGAGCCGGAGCCGGAGAGCCCGCTGCCCGCGTGGCGCACCGCGCTGGCGGAGCGTGCCCCGCAGTAGGTCCGGCGCGGACGTTTCCCGCGGGAGGGTCTGCCGGGCGAGCGGCACAGCGGCAGGTTTCGGGGCGGGCCGCGACGGTACCCGCGTGGGATCGCACGACGGAAGGGAGCACGCTGTGGCCGACCGCCGCGACACGGCCCCGCCCGGTGGTGAACCCGTTCCGCGGGACATGCCGGACCAGCAGGCCGACACCGGCGAGGACCCCTGGGAGGTGCCCGCCGAGCGCCAGGCGCGCCAGGAGCGCCCCGAGGACCCCGAGGCCGAGGACACCGAGGCCGGCGAGGAGGACACGCCCCGCGAGGACGTCCCCGACACCGACGAGGCGGGCACGGGCCGGCAGGGCGCCCCGCACCAGTCGGGAACCAACCCGGAACAGCCGGTCCCGGACGAGTCCTCGGCCTGAGTACTCGGCCCGAGCCTCCACCGGACCGGAACGCGACCGGAACTCGACCGGTCCGTCGACGACCATCGACGACTGCGGCCCACCGCAAGCCCGCCGCCCCGGGACTCCCCGGGGCGGCGGGCCCTTTCGCCGCGGCGGGTCAGCCGACCTTCCGGCCCCGCATCGGCTCAGTCCGCGCACCCGCGCCCTGCTGAAGCCCTTGCAGGAACTCCTCCAGCACCTCGGTGGCGTCGCGCACCGGCCGCCAGCCGAGTTCGGCACGCGCACGCGTGCAGTCCATCAGCGGCAGCCGCAGTACCGCGTCGAACAGATGGGGCGAGGCCGGCAGCAGATGCAGCCCCCACGCGGCGGCGATCGCGGACCGGGCCGCCGTACGCGGCAGGCGCACCCGGCGCGTGCCCAGCATCTCGCCCAGCAGTTCCGCGTCCACCGGCGGCTCGGCCGCCAGATTGAACGCGCCCCGCACGTCGGAGTGCACCGCCAGGCGGTACGCGTTCGCCGCGTCGTCGGTGTGCAGCGCCTGCACCCGCAGCCCGGGGACGTCCGGCAGGAACGGCAGCATCTCGGGGCGGGCCAGCGGCCCCGGCAGGAACCGGCCGCCGAAGATCCGCCGCTGCTCGCTCGCCGACTCCCGCTTGAAGAGGAACGCCGGCCGCATCCGCACCACGCGCGTGCCGAGGTGCTCGCGCTCGAACGCGTCGAGGGCACGCTCCAGATAGGCCTTCTCCCGGCAGTACGCGGCGTCCGGCCAGCCGTGCGTCGGCCACGACTCGTCCACCGCGTGGTCCTTGGGCCCCGGCGAGTACGCCCCGACCGACGACGCGTGCACCAGCGTCGGCACGCCCGCCTCGGCGACCGCCTCGAACACCCGGATGGACCCGAGGACGTTGGTGCGCCAGGTCGCCGCCGGGTCGTGCGTCGGCTGGAACGCCCACGCCAGGTGCACCACGGCGTCGGCGCCCGCGAACTCCGGGACCAGATCGGCCTGCTGGGACGCGAGGTCCACGGCGGCCCACTCCGTCTTCGGGGGCGACCAGTCGGGGATCCGCCGGGCCAGGCCCAGCACGGACCCCACCGTCGGATCCTCCGACAGCAGCCGCACCACACTGGTGCCCACGTTGCCGGTGGCGCCCGTGACCACGATCCTGCTGCCCGCTGCGCTGCTCACCTTGCGCTCCTCTCGGCCGCCGACTGCGGGGGGAGAGGCCCGGGTACCCGGCGGGCCGGGATGTCACCTCATGGGGAAGCCCCGGCCGTGACGGGGGAATCACGGCCGGGGCGGCTCGGGGGTGGTCACCCACAATTGGTTCAACGGGCAATTACCCGTGAGTGTTCCCCGGTGCGCCGTCACCGGCGGTGATCCGTATCACTCGTGCGACGCGCGATGGGCGCCACGCCCTACTCGGGCCGCGGATCCGGCTCGCGGCGGCCGTCCGGGACCGTCTCCGCCCAGATGTTCTCCGCCTGGAGCAGCAGCGTGCCGAGGACGGCCGCGCGGGCGGCCTCCTCCCCGGCCGCGTGGTCGCGCAGGTTCCGCTGCAACCGCTCGCGCAGCTCGTCCATCTCCGCCACGGCCGCCCGGTCGGCGGCCGGGTCGATCCGCGAGTCGGGCAGCCGCTCGCTCGCCGCGTGACAGACGTCGCCGATCAGCTCCAGCAGCCGGGCGTACGCGCGCAGGGCCTCGCCCCCGGGCGGGGCGGGCGTCCGGCTGTCGTCGGCGGCCACCGCCAGGGTCCGCACCAGCGCCCTGACGTGCCCGGTGATCCGGCTCCACCGCTCGTCCTCGGCCTCGTCCGGCAGCGTCGTCGGCGCCCGGTACACCAGATGCAGCCAGCGCCATGTCAGCCGCAGGCTCTCCCGGCTCCAGCCGCGCGCCGAGCGCAGGCCCTCCAGCCGGCGCTCCAGCCGGGCCGCGGCGTAGGACCAGTCGGCTGCCGTGGACGTGTCCCAGTCGCCCTGCCGCAGATCGCCGGCCACCTGGTGCAGCACGTCCCCGGTCTGCCGCGCCAGGCCTTCGAGGTTCTCCCGGACGTCCCGCAGGTGCACCGGCGGCAGCACCAGCGCGTTCACGGCCACCCCGATCACCGCGCCGAGCGCCGCCTGCCCCAGCCGGTGGCCGACCGCGGCGCCGCTCACCGTGCCGGAGGCGAGGGTGAACACGGCGGTGGTCGCGGCGTACACGCCCTGGTCGCCGAAGCGGGGCCAGTTCGCCAGCAGCATCAGCGCCGGGAGGGACAGCGCCAGCGCGGTCAGGGTGTCGCCGGTGAGCAACTGGGCGCCCGAGGCGAGCAGCGCCCCGACGCAGATCGCCGCGAACTGCTGCCCGGCCCGCCGGAGCGAGCTGTAGACCGTGGCCTGGACGAGCACCAGCGCGACCCACGGCGCCATCAGCGCCATCGGGTCGCGCAGCCACTCGTCCGCGATCACCCAGGCGAGCAGCGCCGCCCCCGCCGCCTTGAGGGACTGCACCAGCAGATCCCGCTCCCGGCCCGGCCCTCGCAGCACCGCCCGCCCCGCCTCTATGAGCGCCCGGCCCTCCCTGCTCACAGCTTCCGTCGCTCGCGTCATGCGGGAGCGGGTATCCGCATCGGCCGGGGGATCACGCCAGCGGGCTGTCGGCCAGCAGCTCCAACAGCTGCGCGGGATCGTCGTAGACGGCGTCCGCGCCGGCCTCCACCAGGTCGGCGCGCGGGATGCCGCCGCACAGCACCGCCACACAGCGCACCCCGGCCCTGCTGCCCGCCCGCATGTCCCACACCGTGTCGCCGACGAACACCGCGCGCCCGGCGGGCACCCCGGCGAGCTCCAGCGCCTGCTCGACGGGCTCCGGGGCGGGCTTGCCCTCCGCCACGTCGTCCGCGCTCGCGGTCGCGGTGATCGCGTCGTCGGCGTCGATCGCGCGCCGCAGCGCCGACAGCTCCGGACCGCTCGCCGACGTCGCGAGCACGACCCGCCACCCGTCGCCGGCCAGCCGGCGCAGCAGCCGACCCGCGTCGTCCAGCGCGGGCAGCCGGTCGAAGTACTGCCCGTACAGCGCCTTGTGCGCGGCGCTGATCGCGTCGTCCTGGTCCGGGTCCCGGTCCTCGCCGAGGACCCGCGCGATCAGGTCGGTGGAGGGCAGCCCGACGGCGCGGTGCACCGCGTGCATCGGCACCCGGTGCCCGGCCTGCCGGAAGGCCTCCCACCAGGCCGTGATGTGCAGGTGGTTGGTGTCGACGAGGGTGCCGTCGACGTCGAACACGGCGGCGCGTGCTTCCATGCGTTCGCTCTCCTCTCGGGGCGGGCCGGGTACCACGTCAGGGGCCGGCCACGCGGTCGGGCAGCCGCCGCTCGCGGGCCCAGGCCAGCAGTTCGTCGGCGGACCACGTCGTCACGACGCGTTCCGGGGGCACCCCGCACTCCTCGGCCCGCGCGCACCCGAGGATCTGCCAGTCGAGCTGGCCGGGCGCGTGCGCGTCGGTGTCGACGGAGAACAGCACGCCCGCGTCCACCGCCCGTCGCAGCAGCCGGCGCGGCGGGTCCAGGCGTTCGGGCCTGCTGTTGATCTCCAGCGCGGTCCCGGTCTCCGCGCACGCCGCGAACACCTCGTCCGCGTCGAACTCCGACTCGGGCCTGCCCCGCCCGGTCACCAGCCGCCCCGTGCAGTGACCCAGCACGTCGGAGTGCGGATCGCGGACGGCGGCCACCATGCGGCGGGTCATCGCGCGGGCGTCCATGCGCAGCTTGGAGTGCACCGACACGACCACCACGTCGAGCCGGTCCAGCAGTTCGGGGTCCTGGTCGAGGGAGCCGTCGTCGAGGATGTCGCACTCGATGCCGGTCAGCAGCCGGAACGGCGCCCAGGTCTCGTTGAGTTCCGCGACCACGTCGAGCTGCTCCCGCAGCCGCTCGGCCGACAGCCCCCGCGCGACGGTCAGACGGGGGGAGTGGTCGGTCAGCACCGCCCACTCGTGGCCGAGCCGCGCCGCCGCCCGGCCCATCTCCTCGATGGGGCTGCCGCCGTCGGACCAGTCGGAGTGCAGATGGCAGTCCCCGCGCAGCAGCGCGCGCAGCCCGTCGCCGTCCCGGGGCCCGGGAGAGTCCGCCTCGTCCTCCAGCTTCCGCAGATAGCCGGGCACCTCCCCGGACAGCGCCTCGCGCACCACCTGCGCGGTCTTCGGGCCGACGCCCTTGAGGGACTCCAGCGTCCCGGCCGCCGCCCGCTCGCGCACCTGCTCCTCGCCCAGCTCCGCCAGCGCCCGCGCGGCGGTGCGGAACGCGCGCACCCGGAACGTCGGTGCCAGGGACCGCTCCAGCAGGAAGGCGATCCGGTCCAGCGCCTCGACGGGGTCCATCGCCACGCGGCCACCTCCCGGCTCCAGGGTTTCCACGGCCCAGGGTTCCCCACGGCCCGGGGCCCCGCACGGCGGACGGCGGCCGTTTGCCCGGGGCGGCGCCGGGTACTGCGAACCGGCGCCGTCCGCGCCGTCGAGCCGACAAGGAGCCCCACGATGACCGTTCCCGCCGGCCGAGTGGCCGTGATCACCGGTGCCGACTCCGGCATCGGCCGCGCCACCGCCGTCCGTCTGGCCCGCGCCGGTCTGGACGTCGGCATCACCTGGCACGAGGACCTCAGGGGCGCCGAGGAGACCGCCGAGGAGGTCCGCGCCCACGGGCAGCGCGCCGAAGTGGCCCGGATGGACCTCACCGCGCTGCCGGAGGCCGCCGACACGATCGACGAGCTGTGCGAACGGCTCGGGCGACTGGACGTGCTGGTGAACAACGCCGGTACGGGCACCATGACGCCGTTCCTCGACCTGGAGCTGTCCACCGTCCGGCAGGTCCTGGACGTCGACCTCGTCGGGCCCTTCCTGTGCGGGCAGCGGGCGGCCCGGCACATGATCCGGCAGGGCGACGGGGGCCGCGTCGTCAACGTGACGTCCGTGCACGAGCACCAGCCGCGGGTCGGCGCGGCGCCCTACTGCGCGGCCAAGGGCGGACTCGGGCTGCTCACCCAGGTCATGGCGCTGGAGCTCGCCGAGTACGGCATCACCGTCAACGCGGTCGCGCCCGGCGAGATCGCCACACCCATGACCGGGCAGGACGACACGGACGTGCACTCCGAGCGCCGGCCCGGCGTGCCGCTGGGGCGGCCCGGGGACGCCCGCGAGGTCGCCGCCGTGATCGCCTTCCTCGCCGGACCCGACGCGTCGTACGTCACCGGCGCCTCGTGGAGCGTGGACGGCGGGATGCTCCGGATGGGGCCGCAGGCCGGCTCGCACCTGACCGGCGACGAATGGCGCCGCCCGTGACGCGCCGCCTTTGACATGGCGGGCGCGCCTCCGGGACGAACTCGGTCATTCACGGACGAGAGATGCGCTTTACGCTCTATGACATGACCGAAAGCGAGAGCCCGTACATCTCCCACCCGCGGATCATGGTGCTCGGCGTGCAGCCCGGCACGCCGCCGTTCCGGATCGTGGAGATCGACGGCCAGGTCGTCGGTGAGGCGAAGGCCGTCACCGACGTGCTCCAGGCCGCCGCCGCGTTCGGAATCACGGTGCACGACCTGGACGACCCGGACGTGGTCCGCTGGGTGGGAGGCGACAAGTTCACCTGGCACCGGCACTAAGGGCTGTCGTTTGGATTACCCCGCGACGCCGGGGTGATCCAAACGACAGCCCCTAGGGACTTCCGCAGCGGGCGCCCTGCCCGGTGCGCCGAGCCGCCCCGTCGTCAGCGGGAGGCGGTCCTCCCGCGCGCGTGCACGGCCCGGCTCAGCCGGCGGCCCACGATCAGGTAACCCACCAGCGCGCCCGTGGTGTTGAGGATGACGTCGTCGATGTCGAAGGCGCGCCCCGTCACCATCGCGCCCTGCGCGAACTCGACCAGCAGCATCACGACGGCCGTCAGCAGCAGCACCCGCACGATGCCCCGGGTGCGCGGCGCGACGACCGGCACCAGCACGCCGAAGGGCACGCCGAGCAGCACGTTCCCGCCGATCTGCCGGACGGCGTCGCGCAGTTCGGGCTGGTCCAGATAGGCCATAAGTGACCGTCCCGGGTGCAGATTGCTGTGCGTGAGCGCCTCCGAGGCGGGGGAGGGCCGCAGGGTCAGCTCGGCCAGCACGGCCGCGAACGCCACCATGAACGCGAACGCGCACAGCATCGCCAGGAGCCGCAGCGGCAACGGCAGCGGACGCCGCCCGGACTCGTCGGCCCTGGCCGCCTTGGCCGCCTTGGCAGACCTGCGGGGCCTGCCGAACCTGCCGAGCTTGCCTGACCTGGCAGGCTCGGCGCGGCGGCGCCGGGCGAGTCCGCCCCGCAGGGACAGGGCACGCGGGCGTGAGTCGGTTCGGTTCACGGGTCCTCCAGTCGCTCCGTAGCTCGGGGTGGCCTTGAAGACGGCTCAGGTTCCGTACGTCACGCGCACCTCCTTGAAGCCGAGGGAGCGCAGCAGGCCCTGAAGCATCCCCGTGGTGTTGCTCTCGGCGCGTTCCGTCAGGCCGCTGTCCTTCGCCGCCTCGGCGATGTGCCGCACCGCGAGCTTCTGCACGGCCTGTTCGCCGTTCGGGTTGTCGGAGAACAGGTCGCCGAGCCGGTCGAACAGCCCGCGCTGCTTGGAGACGGCGTAGGACCGCTCCGGGTCGAGGGCCGGTGTGCCGAGCGCGGCGTGCGGCAGCCGCAGCGTCGCCGAGGTGCGGTCCTCGTCGACCGTCACGTCCCCCTCGTCGATCTTCCCGAGGTCCACGTGGGCGTCGACGGTGCCGGCCCCGACGTACAGCGTGCGGGTGCCGCGGACGGCGTCGGGCAGGTACGCGGCGTCCTTCTCCAGGTCCACGACGACCTGGAAGTTGCCGGAAGCGGCCTCGTAACGGCTCATGTCGCGGATGGACTTGAGCAGCGCGGGGCCGGAGCGGTCGTGGGTCTCGGTGCCGAACAGGTCCTTCAGGCCCGGCAGTACGGTCAGCCGTAGCCCGGCGAACAGCACGGCGAGCACGACGACGACCGCGCCCAGCGCCTTCGCCCAGCCGGGCACCCGTCCGATGAGTGTCGTCACAGCGGCGGCCCTCCCTCCTCCCTACCGGATGCCCGCCACATCCCCTGTCAGGCAGGGAAGTTGGCGGGAACACGCCGGACGGGAGCGCGCGGGGGAGCGTGGCGGGGTGTGGCGGGGCGGCCGTCACACCGAGCCGGACGTGGCCTCCGGACGGGTCAGGGCCGCCTCCAGCGTGGGCTGCGGCGGGAGCAGGCGGGACAGGCCCGTGATACGCAGGACGCGCAGGGTCAGCGGGTGCGGGCAGACCAGCAGCAGGTGCCCGTGCCGCTCCAGGACCCGCTGCCGGGCGCGGTACAGCAGCCGCAGCCCGGAGCAGTCGAAGAACTCCACCCGGCTGAGGTCGACGACGACGCGGGGCGCGGCCCGGTCGGTCGCCTTGTCCAGGTGCGGCGCGATCTCCGCCGCCGCGGCGATGTCGATCTCGCCGCGGAACTCCAGCACCGTGTGCCCCCGGTCCCGATGGACGCGCAGATGCCGGGTGAACGGCGCAGGCTCCTGCTGCACGACGACACCGCCTCCAACCCTCCGTGCACCGGCAGGGAAGCGGCCCAACACCGCTTCCCTGCCTGCAAGTTACCCCCGAACGATTGAATTTGAGCATGTTCGATTGACATATGTCTTTGAATTGCGGCCGAGTTCTTTCGCTGCACGTTCAGGCGCACGTGCAGCGGCACGTTCGGGGGTAGGTGGCCGCTTGTCGGAGGGCGTCGGAGGGCGTCGGAGGGGCGTCGGAGGGGCGCCGGAGGGCGGTCGCGGGCGCGTCGGGTCCGTGCGGCGGTCAGTCGGCCAGCAGGACGATCTTTCCGGTGGTCCGGCCGGTGTCGCCCAGCGCGTGCGCCTGAGCCGCCTCGGCCAGCGGGAACGTCCGCTCGATCGTCGGGCGCAGCTTGCCCGCCTCGACCAGTTCCGCGATCGCGCGCATCCCGGAGTGCGACGCGTCGACCAGCATCCGCACCGCGCGCACCCCGAGCCGCTCGGCCTCGCGCGGGAACTCGTCCGAGCCGACCGGCAGGATCGACACGACGATGCCGCCGGGGCGCAGCACCCGCAGCGAGCGGACCGCGGTGTCCTCGCCGAGGGTGTCCAGGACGACGTCGACGTCCTTCACGGCCTCGGTGAAGTCCGTCGTCCGGTAGTCGACCGGCTCGTCCACGCCGATGCTCCGCAGGAAGTCGTGCTTGCCGGCGCTCGCCGTGCCGATCACGTACGCGCCGCGCGCCTTGGCGATCTGCACGGCGACGTGCCCGACGCCGCCGGCCGCCGCGTGGATCAGCACCCGCTGGCCCTCCCGCACGTCGGCCGTCTCGACCAGCGTCTGCCAGGCGGTCAGGGACACCAGCGGGAGCGCGCCGGCCTGCGTGTGGTCGAGCGAGGCGGGCTTGAGTGCGAAGGCGCGGGCCGGGCCGGTCACGTACTCGGCGTGCGAGCCGTGCCCGTAGGGGTACGGCAGCATCCCGAACACCTCGTCGCCCGGCGCGAACCGGGCGACGCCGATCCCCACGGCCTCCACCACGCCGGACACGTCCCAGCCCAGCACGAAGGGCGGCTGCCCGAGGAAGCCGCCGTACTGGCGGTGCTTCCAGTCGGTCGGGTTGACGCCCGCCGCCCTGACGCGGACCAGCACCTCGTTCGGCCGCGGCTCGGGCCGTTCCACTTCCACCGTCTTCAGGACCTCGGGACCGCCGAGGACGTCCTGGCTGATTGCCTTCATCGTGTTCACAGTGCTCATGGTGAACCAGCCTGCCGGTCGCCGCCCGGCCGGGAAATGGCATGATTGCCAACATTCGAAGAGATCGTGCCAAAGTCGCGGTAGGGTCGGTGCCATGCCGCACAGCAAGCGCCCGCACCGGGTCGTCGTCCTCGCCCTGGACGGCGTCTACCCGTTCGAACTGGGCATCCCCAACCGGATCCTCGGTGCCGCCGACGGCCGGTACGAGGTGCTGAGCTGCACGGTCGACGGCCGCCCGGTGCGCACCAACGCGGACTTCGGCATCACCGTCGACCACGGCCCCGAGGTGCTGGCCACCGCCGACACGGTGGTGATCGCGCCCGTCTCGCCGTCCCTGATCACCCCGGAGCTCCCCGCCGAGGTGACGGCCGCCCTCGCGCTGATCCGGCCCGACGCGCGGATCGTCTCCATCTGCACCGGCGCCTTCGTGCTCGCCGCCGCCGGACTCCTCGACGGCCGCCGGGCCACCACACACTGGCGGCTCGCCGACCACTTCCGCCGGCTGTTCCCGCACATCGACCTCGACCCGGACGTCCTCTTCGTGGCCGACGGGCGGGTCCTGACGTCCGCGGGCGCGGCCTCCGGCGTCGACGTCTGCCTGCACCTCGTCCGCGAGGACCACGGCAGCGAACTCGCCAACACCGTCGCCCGGCAGTGCGTCGTCCCGCCGTTCCGCGACGGCGGCCAGGCCCAGTACATCGAACGGCCCGTCCCCGAACAGGGCGCGGCGAGCACGGCCGCCACCCGCGCCTGGGCCCTGGAACACCTGGACGAGCCGCTGGCGCTCGCCGACCTCGCCGCGCACGCCCGGATGAGCCTGCGCACCTTCGCCCGCCGCTTCAACGAGGAGGTCGGCCTCAGCCCCGGCCGTTGGATCGTCCAGCAGCGCGTCGCCCGCGCCCGGCAGCTGCTGGAGTCCAGCGACCTGACCGTGGACCAGATCGCCGCCCGCGTCGGCTTCGCCACCGGCACGTCCCTGCGTCAGCACCTCAACGCCGCGATCGGAGTGTCCCCCCAGGCCTACCGCCGCACGTTCCAGGCCACCCGCTGACCGGCCCGACTGAATCCGGCGGTCCGGGACATTCGCCAAGGACCGGGTGCGGCAGCGGGCCGTGCCCCGTGGGAAGCGGAGGATTCATGGCACTGGTCACCGCGGGCGTCGTCGTGCTCGACTGCGCCGAGCCCGAGAAACTCGCCCTGTTCTACCGGCAGTTCCTGGACGCGGAGGACACGGACGTGGCCGCCAACCGGGTGGAGATCCGCAGCGCGGACGGCACCCGGCTGGCGTTCCGGAGGGACGCGAACGCCACGCCGCCGAGCTGGCCGCGCCCGGAGAACGCCCTCCAGGCCCACCTGGAGTTCATGGTGGACGACCTGGACGCCGCCGAGCGCAGGGTGGTCGAACTCGGCGGGCGCCCGCTGGAGGCGAAGGACGCGCCCGGCCCGTACGAGGAGCGCGGCTTCGCCGATCCGGCGGGCCACTCCTTCACCCTGCGCCGCGTCGCGCCCCTCGCCCCCAAACGGGGCTGACGAACCGTCAGGCCCGGCCGGTCTTGTCCGGCGCCGGCCAGACGCCCGTACGACGCTCGATGGCCTTCGCGCCGGTGCGGTCCACCGCGCTGCGCACCGTCGCGAAGATCGCGCCCTGGATCGCGGAGGCCAGCAGGATCTCGCCCCAGCGGCGGTCCGGGTCCAGCGCGTCGGGGGCGTCGTCCTCCTTGCGGAGGGTCTTCCACACCTTGCGGAACGCCAGACCGGCGAGCGTGCCGCTGGTCCAGCTCAGCGCGAAGCCCACCGGCTTGTAGGCGGCGGGAAGCTTCCTCTTCGCCGTGCTGCTGCTCTTACCCACGTGGTTCTCCCAGTTCTTCGTTCTTCTCCGTCGGTCCCCGGTCTCGGCGGTGCCGGGCCCGGGAGTGCGTCTCGTCGGCACGGATCAGGGCCGTCCTGTCGCCGGCACCTCCTCACCCGCGGGCACCGGCCCGGGCGGCGTCCCGTCGCCGAACGGCCGTCCGCCCAGCTCCTCCCGGTGGTGCGGGGTGAGCCAGCCGGACAGGTCCGGGCCGAGCGGCACGACGCCGGTCGGGTTGATGCCGGTGTGCACCCGGTAGTAGTGCCGCTTGATGTGGTCGAAGTCGACCGTGTCGCCGAACCCGGGCGTCTGGTACAGGTCACGGACGTACGCCCACAGCACCGGGTGCTCCGCCAGCTTCCACCGGTTGCACTTGAAGTGGCCGTGGTACACCGCGTCGAACCGCACCAGCGTCGTGAACAGCCGGATGTCCGCCTCGGTGATCGTGTCGCCGACGAGGTAGCGCTGCCGCTCCAGCCGCTGCGCCACCTGCTCCAGCCGGCGGAAGACACCCTCGTACGCGGCCTCGTACTCCTCCTGTCCGGTGGCGAAGCCCGCCCGGTACACGCCGTTGTTGACGTCCTCGTAGACGCCCGCCATCACCTCGTCGATCTCGTCGCGCAGCCCGTCGGGATACAGATCGGGCGCGCCGTCGCGGTGCAGGGCCGTCCACTCGGTGGCGAAGTCCAGGGTGATCCGCTGGTAGTCGTTGGTGACCAGCTGCCCGCTGGGCACGTCCACGACCGCCGGCACGCTCACCCCGCCCGGATAGTCCCGCTCCCGCCGGTCGTAGGCCTCGCTGAGGAAGCGGATGCCGAGGACCGGGTCGCGGTCGTCCGGGTCGAGGGTGAAACGCCAGCTGCGGTCGTCCTGGACCGGGTCGGCGACGGCCAGCGAGACGGCGCTCTCCAGGCCGAGCAGCCGCCGGGACACCAGCGCGCGGCTCGCCCACGGACAGGCCCGGCTGACCACCAGCCGGTAGCGTCCGGACTCCACGGGCCAGCCGTCCCGGCCGTCCGCGGTGATCCGGTCCGCGAAGTGCGCCTTCGACCGCTTGAACGCCTTCCTGCCGTACTCGGTGTTGCCCTCCGAGCCGTTCCCGCCGGCTCCGCGGTCGCCGCCCATCGCCGTTCTCCTCACTGACGTCCCACAGGTGGCCACTCAGACGCGTTCCCCGAAATCGGCCGACGGCACGGTGTGAGCTGGGCCGACCGGGGCAATCGGCGAGCGTGAACGTGACAACTACGGAGCACATGTGAGCGGAACACCCCCGGAGAGCCGGACCGAACGCAGGACCCGCGTCACCGTCCTCGTGGCGCTCGCGGCCAATCTCGTGATCGCGGTGGCCAAGGCCGCCGGCGGGCTCGTCGCCGGCTCGCCCGCGCTGCTGTCGGAGGCCGCGCACTCGGTCGCGGACAGCCTGAACGAGGTCTTCCTGCTGGCCGCGCTGCGCCGCAGCCGGCGCCCCGCCGACCGGCGCCACCCGTTCGGCTACGGCAAGGAGCGGTACTTCTGGTCGCTGCTGGCCGCCGTCGGGATCTTCGTCATGGGCGGCTGCTTCTCCTTCTTCCAGGGCTTCGAGGCCCTGAGCGGCGGCGCCGAGGAGAAGTTCACCGGCTACGTCGCCGGCCTGATCGTGCTCGGCGTCGCCCTCCTCGCCGAGGGCGGCTCGCTGCTGCGCGCCCTGTACCAGGTGCGACGGCAGGGCGGCGCCGCCGACGGGCTGCGCGACCCGGCGCTGCGCACGGTCGTCGCCGAGGACGGCACGGCGGTGCTCGGCGTCACCCTCGCGATCACCGGAATGGCCCTGCACATGGTCACCGGACAGGCCGTGTGGGAGGCGTCGGCGTCACTCGCCATCGGCGCCCTGCTCGTCTACGTCGCCTACCGGCTCGGCCGCGACGCCCGCGACCAGCTCATCGGCGAGGCCGCCGACCCGCGCTCGAGCGGCCGCATCCGCGCGCTGCTCCAGGCGCAGCCCGAGATCGACAGTGTGGAGGCGCTGTTCACCATGAAGACCGGCCTGGACTCGGCGCTGGTCGCCGCCCGGGTGGACCTGGTGCCCGGCCTGGACAGCGAACACGTCGAGGAGGTCGCCGTCCGCATCAAGCGGTCGATCCACAGCGCCGTCCCGGAGGCCGACCAGGTCTTCCTCGACGTGACCGACCGGCTCGCCCGCGAGGCACGTGAAAGCCCCGCCGCGACGGGGGAACGCGGCGGGGCCTGACGCACGGGTGCCCGGCCGTCACCGGTTCATGCACGCGCGCCGAGAATTTTTTCCGCGGGTCACTCCCCGTCCACGGGTTCGAGGACGAACACCGGGATCTCGCGGTCCGTCTTCTGCTGGTACTCGGCGTACGGCGGGAAGGCCGCGACGGCGCGCTCCCACCACTCGGCCTTCTCCGCGCCGGTGATCTCACGGGCCGTCATGTCGCGCTTGACCGGTCCGTCCTGGAGCTCCACGTGCGGGTCGGCCTTGAGGTTGTGGTACCAGACGGGGTGCTTCGGGGCCCCGCCCTGGGAGGCGACGACCGCGTAGCGGCCCGCGTGCTCGACGCGCATCAGCGGCGTCTTGCGCAGTTTCCCGGACCGGGCGCCCCGGCTCGTCAGCAGGATCACCGGCAGGCCCGTGTCCCGCAGTGTCGTGCCCCGCGTGCCGCCGGAGCTCTCGTACAGCTCCACCTGCTCGCGCACCCACCGCGTCGGACTCGGTTCGTACTCGCCGTCCAGAGGCATGGCATCCGTCCCATCGTCGCGTCGTACGTCTCGGACACCGAGTCCAACATCCACGGGGGCCGGATTCAATCCAGCAGCAGGCGCGCCGCCTCGCGGGCCTCCCGGGCCGGCTCCGCTGCGCCGGTGATGCCCGCCGTGACCATGGCGCCCTCGGCCAGCAGGAACAGGTGACCGGCCGCCGACGCGGGCAGCCCCGCCGCGGCGGCGAGGCCGCGGAGGTAGTCACGGAACGCCCCCTTGTGCGCCCGCACCCGCTGCGCCACACCCGGCGACGTCGCGCCCAGCTCGCCGTGGACGTTGATCCACGCGCAGCCCCGGAAGTCCGGCTCGGAGAACCACAGTTCGAGCCAGTCGAACACGGCCAGGACCCGCTCCCCGGGGTCCGTGTGCCCGTCGACGTGCGCGGCGAGCCGCCCGCGCCAGCGCTCGTCGCGCCGCTCCAGACAGGCCTCGACGAGCCGTTCCTTGGAGGGGAAGAGCTGGTACAGCCGCTTCAGCGACACTCCGGACGCGTCGCGCACGGCGTCCATTCCGACGGACATGACGCCCCGTCCGTAGAACAGCCGCTCCGCGGCGTCCAGGGCCCGCTCCCGGGCGGCTGCGCTGTCCATCGTTGACCTTCCTTGACGGGAGAACGTGCGTTCTCCTACCGTAGCAGCGATCGGGGGAACGGTCGTTCTCCCTTGCCCGTCACGGAGGTTGACCGATGACCGCCCGCCCGCCGCTGCCCCCGTTCACCCGTGAGACCGCCGCGCGCAAGGTCCAGGCGGCCGAGGACGCCTGGAACACCCGCGACCCGCACCGGGTGGCGCTCGCCTACTCGGAGGACTCGGTCTGGCGCAACCGCGACACGTTCGTCACCGGCCGCGCCGGGATCGTGGAGTTCCTCACCGCCAAATGGGCCCGGGAGCAGGAGTACGCGCTGCGCAAGGACCTGTGGGCCTTCGACGGCAACCGCATCGCCGTCCGCTTCCAGTACGAGTGCCGGGACACGGACGGCCGCTGGTGGCGCAGCTACGGCAACGAGCTCTGGGAGTTCGACGGGCACGGCCTGATGACGCGCCGCGAGGCGAGCATCAACGACGTCCCCATCGAGGAGTCGGACCGCCGCATCCACGGCCCGCGACCGGAATCGGAACGGGGCCGCTCGTTCCCCGTCCGCTAGACAGCCGAGCGCGCACGAAGACGTGAGCTCCCCGATCGACGGCCCCCTGAGACCCCGTACGGACACCCCCTAGTGCGGGCCCCGCGGTGCGAACTCCGTGCCGCAGGGCCCCGCGCCCGCGCTCCCCGGCAGCGGGACCCGCTCCCCGTCCATCGTCAGCGTCCGGTAGAAGTCACCGATCCGCTCGGCCGAACGGCCCACGTAGTGCCCGATGAACGACCGGCGGAACCGGTCGGCGCTGCGGTTGGGCCGCGAGCCGTGCACCAGACTGCCGTTGAAGAACAGCACGTCCCCCGGCGCCATGTCGACCGGCACGGCCTCCAGGCCGGGCGGCGGCGGCACGTACTCCCGCGCGAACGACACCTCCGCGTCCGCCTCCTCCGGGCAGAACAGGTCCATGCGGTGCGTGCCCGGCACCACCTCCAGGCCGCCGTTGGCCCGGTCGACGACGTCGCAGGCCAGCCACGCCGCCACACAGGTCCCCGGCTCCACCCGCAGGTAGAAGTTGTCCTGGTGCAGCGCCTGCCCCCGGGCGCCGGGCGGCTTGAAGTAGAACATGCTCTGCGCCGCCAGGACCTCCTCGCCGAACAACACCTCCAGCACCGCCCGCAGCCGCGCGTCCAGCAGCACGCGCCGCGCCACGCCGTTGATCTCGTGCGGGTGCATCACCCTGGGATACGCGTCCAGCGGGTCGGCGCCCGGACCGGCGGCGCGGGGCGCGAAATGCCCGGGCACCGGACCGCCCGCGTGCAGCGCCGCGAACTCGGCGCACAGCCGGACCACCTCGTCCCTCCCGAACAGCCCGCGCACCACCGTGAAGCCGTCCTCCCGGTACCGCCGCAGCCCGTCCGGGGTCAGGATGGACCCGTCCGCGTGGCCCTTGTCCGTGACTGTCATCAGCCCTCTCCCGTCCGACCGCCCCCGGTCCACGACGCTAGGCCGCCGACCGCCGTTGGAGGATGCCCGTGCGTGCTGACGGACTGCCCGTGACTGCTGCGGGGGACCCCGCCCCGCCGCCCGGCCTGGTGGTCGTCGGCCGGTTCGACCAGCCGGCCGGCTACGCCGTCAGCAGGCCGCACGGCGCCGACAGCTGGCTGTTCACCTGGACGACCGGCGGCCACGGCAGGCTCCGCCAGGGCACCGCCGACATCCGGGCCGGCGCCGGACACCTCGTCGTGCTCGCCCCCGGCACCCCGCACGGCTACGGCGTCGCACCGGGCGCCGGGCACTGGCGGTTCTGGTGGGCGCACTGCCAGGCCAGGCCCTCCTGGTCGCCCTGGCTCGGCCCGCACGCCACCGGCGACGGCACGTACGTCGTCGGTCCCGCGCCGGCCGCCCTGCTCGACCGCGTCGAGGCGGCGTTCCGCCGGATGCGCGAGGCCGCCCGCTGGACCGGTGCCGGGGCGCCGCCCGACGCGGGCGACGACGACCGGGTCGCCGTGGCCCACGGCACCGCCGCCCGGGAACTGGCCCTGTGCGCCCTGGAGGAGGTCGTCCTGCTCACCACCGCGGGCGCCGGGGCCGCCCCGGCCCGGCCCGGCGTCGACCCCCGGATCCGCCGGGCCGAGGCGCTCCTCACCGCCGACCCCGGCGCCCCGCACACCGTGCGCTCCCTCGCCGCGGGCGTCGCCCTGTCGCCCTCCCGGTTCGCCCACCTGTTCACCCAGCAACTGGGCCGGTCCCCGATGCGGGCGCTGCGCGAGGCACGGCTGCGGCACGCCGCCCGGCTGCTGGAGAGCACCGACCTGTCCGTCGACCGCGTCGCCGCCGCCTCGGGCTTCGCCAGCCCGTTCCACTTCCACCGCGTCTTCCGGGAGCGCTACGGCACACCGCCGGGCGCCTACCGCGCCGGGTACGGCGGGCAGGCGGCGGCGGGCGACTGACGGCGCCGGGTCACCAGGTGGCGATGAGCGGCGCGTCCGGCTCGTGCCGCCGCCAGGCCTCGGTCAGACGCCTGAGGCGGTCGGGTGCGGCGATGCCGCGCACGGTCGTGATCCTGCCGTCGGCGATGTCGAACGACACCGAGCCGACGACCTGTTCACCGACCACGGCGAGGATCGCGGGCGCGCCGTTGATCACCGCGTAGTGCATGGCGGGCGTGCCCCCGGCCAGGCGCCGCTTCGCGGCCGTGGGCCGGAAGCCCGCCCGTGCGACGGCGGCGATGCGCTCCGCCGTGTCGAACCGCAGCAGCCTGTCGGCCAGACCGGCGCCGTCGGAGACCGCGGTGGCGTCGTCCGTGAGCAGCGCCACCAGCCGGTCTGTGCGGCCCGAGGTGGCGGCGGCGAGGAACTCCTCGACGATCCTGCGGGCGGACGCCGCGTCGACCTCGGCGCCGCCGCGCCGGTGCGCGGCGCCGATGCGGCGCCGGGCCCGGTGCAGGTGCTGCTGGCTCGCGGACTCGGTGATGTCGAGGATCTCGGCGATCTCGGCGTGGCTGTAGGAGAACGCCTCCCGCAGGAGGTAGACGGCCCGCTCGTGGGGGGAGAGCCGCTCCATGAGCGTCAGTACGGCCAGGGACACCGATTCGCGCTGCTCGAAGGTGTCGGCGGGGCCGAGCATCGGGTCGCCGTCGAGGAGCGGTTCGGGCAGCCAGGCGCCGACGGCCCGTTCGCGGCGGGCCTGCGCCGAGCGCAGCCGGTCGAGGCACAGGTTGGTGACGACCTTCGTCAGCCACGCCTCGGGCGTCCTGATCCGCTGCCGGTCGGCGGCCTGCCAGTGCAGGAACGCCTCCTGCACGGCGTCCTCGGCGTCGGTGGCGGAGCCCAGCAGCCGGTAGGCCAGCGAGGCCAGCCGGTCGCGGCTGGCCTCGAACCGGCTGGTGTCGAAGCGGTCGGTGGCGGTGTTGTCCACGGGGATCACCTTAGGCGGCCACACGGGCGCCCTCTCGGCGGACACCGTCCGGCGCGGGGACCGTGCGGCGCCTGCGCGTGGGCAGCCCGAACGTGGGGTGCGACACCGCCCACAGCGACCCCCCGAGGATGGCCGCCTTGATCCGCGCCGCCTTCCGGCCGGCGACGAACTTCGGCGTGGCCCGCCCCTCGGCGTCGACCAACTGCAGGATCCCGTCGCGCCGGCCGAGGCTGATGTGGTTGCCCGGGTAGGCCAGCTTGGTGTGCGCGACCTTGCGACCCGTCAGGCGCCCCAGGACCGCCTCCAGAGCCTGCCGGCCGGTGTAGCCCGCCGAGGCGCAGGACATCGGAAGCGGACGGCCGTTGTCGCCGACGGCGAGGACGCTGTCGCCCGCGGCGTAGACGTCCGGGTGCGAGACCGACCGCATGGTGCGGTCGACGACGATCCGGCCGTCCTCGGTGACGTCGAGGCCGCCGGCGGCGGCGAGGGGACCGGCCGAGAACCCGCCCGTCCACACGGTCGCATCGGACGACAGCACGGTGCCGTCGGCGCACCGCACCCGCGTCGCCTCGACGGCCTCGACGGTGGTGTGCTCCAGGACGGCGACGCCCAGCCGGTCGCAGGCCGCGCGCAGGTGGCGGCGGGCCCCGGGGGACAGCCGGGCGCCCAGCTCGCCGCGGGCGATCAGGGTCACCGACAGGCCGGGCCGGGACTCGGCGAACTCGGTGGCGGCCTCGATGCCCGTCAGCCCGTCCCCGACGACCAGCACCCTGCCGCCGTCACCCCGGCTCTCCAGGCCGTCCAGGCGCTCGCGCAGACGCAGCGCCGAGGCACGCCCCGCGACGTCGAAGGCGTGCTCGGCCGCGCCGGGGACACCGTGGTCGGCGACCTGGCTGCCGAGCGTCCACAGAAGCGTGTCGTAGCCGATCTCACCGCCGCCGTCGGCGTCGGCCACGGTGACGACCCGGCGTTCGGGGTCGACGGCGGTGACCCTGGCTATGCGCAGCCGGATCCCCGTGCCCGCGAAGACGTCGGCGAGCATCGGCGCCTCGATGTCCTGGCCGGCCGCGAGCTGGTGCAGCCGCAGGCGCTGGACGAAGTCCGGCTCGGCGTTGACGACGGTGATCTCGGTGTCCGCCGGGGACAGGCGGCGCGCAAGGTTCCCGGCCACGTGGGTCCCGCCGTAGCCGGCGCCGAGGACGACGATGCGGTGCTTCATGAGCTGCTCCTGTCGGTTCGCTTGGCTCTCGGTGACTTGAGCGGGACAGCACCGCGATTCCTGACAGGAACGTCATGTGGCGTGGATCACAGAGTGGTCGGGGTGTCGTCCGGCCACCCGTGTCCCGCGGAGGTCACGGCCCGCTGCCCGCGCCGAACACCGTGAGGAAGACCGACGACTCGTTGCCGCCCACCGGCACCTTCCCGGCCGTCCACGCCACCTTCAGGGAGGTCCGCTCGTCCGGCGGCGTCACCAGCAGCGCCGCCGGTGTGGCCGTCCGGGCGCCGCTCGTCTCCGGGGCCGCGAAGGACAGCCCCGCCCAGGCGGTGCCGCCCGGGGCCAGGGTGACGGTGGTGGGGGAGAGGCCGGGGCGGCGCTTCGGGTCGGGGCCGAGCTGCCTGCCGTCGGCGTCCACGAAGGCGGCGCCCGGATAGCCGTACACGGTGCACGTACGGGACGAGGCGTTCGTCAGGACGATCGGGAAGTTGCGCTGCCCGGCACCCGGGTCGACGCGGCCGACGGACGCGCGCAGCTCGCCGGTGCGGCAGCGGCCCCGGTCGCTCCCGTCGACGGCCCCGGCCTCGGTGGTGGCGGGCGGCGCGGACCGCCGCGAAGGGGTCGGGTCGTCGGGGGCGGACGCGGGCGGGGCGCTGTCGGGGGGACTGGCGGCGGCGTTGCTCGTGGCGGGCGCCGACGGGGGCGCGGGCGCGGCGCCGTCGGCGCCTTCGCAGGCGGTCAGCGTGGCCAGCAGGGCGAGCGCGCCGGCGAGCAGCGCGGCGCGGGGGACGGACGAGGACATGGTCGCCATGGTTCTCCGCTCCTGGAGGTTCCCTCACGTTGAGTGTCCCCCGCACTGCGGGATCAACGCCCGAGAGGCACAGGGCAGTTGGCGCTCACATTTCGTCGACCAGGGCCAGCTCGGCCCAGATGGTCTTGCCCTCCGGCGTGTGCCTGCTGCCCCAGCGCTGGGTGAGCTGCGCGACCAGGAGCAGCCCGCGCCCGCCCTCGTCCCAGGTCTTGGCACGGCGCAGGTGCGGCGCCGTGGGGCTGGTGTCGGACACCTCGCAGATCAGCGTCGACTCGTCGTGGATCAGCCGCAGCCGGATCGGCGGGGCGCCGTACCGGATGGCGTTGGTGACCAGCTCGCTCACGACGAGCTCCGTGGTGAACGACGCGCCCTCCAGGCCCCAGGCGGCGAGCTGGTCGAGGACCTGCTTGCGCACGGGCGCGACCAGCGACGGGTCGGCGGGGATGTCCCAGGTGGCGACCTGCGAGGAGGGCAGGCCCCGGGTGCGGGCGAGCAGCAGCGCCACGTCGTCGGCGGCGCCGCCCGCCGGCAGCAGGGTGTGCAGCACCCGGTCGCACGCCTCGTCCAGGGAGCCGTGGGACGAGGCGAGGGACTCGCACAGCACGTCCCGGGCGGCGTCGACGTCCCGGTCGCGGTGATCCAGCAGCCCGTCGGTGTAGAACGCCAGGACGCTGCCCTCGCGCAGCTGCAGCTCGGCCGACTCGAACGGCAGCCCGCCGAGGCCGAGCGGCGGACCGGCGGGCAGGTCGACCGGCACGGGCGACCCGTCCGGCGGGACCAGCACCGGCGCCGGATGGCCCGCCCGGGCCAGCGTGCAGCGCCGCGACACCGGGTCGTAGACCGCGTACAGGCAGGTCGCGCCGACCTCGCCGGTGTCGTTGTCGTCGCCGGACTCCGCGGAGAGCCTGACGACCAGGTCGTCGAGGTGGGTGAGCAGCTCGTCGGGGGCGAGGTCGATGTCGGCGAGCGTGCGCACGGCGGTGCGCAGCCGGCCCATGGTGGCCGACGCCTGGATGCCGTGCCCGACGACGTCGCCGACGACCATGGCGACCCGCAGCCCGGACAGCGGGATCACGTCGAACCAGTCGCCGCCCACCCCGGCACGCGCGGCCGGCAGATACCGGGACGCCGCCTCCACGGCGACGGTGCCCGGCAGCCACCGGGGCAGCAGGCTGCGCTGCAGGGTGAGGGTCGTCTCGCGCTCGCGGGAGTAGCGGCGGGCGTTGTCGATGCAGACGGCGGCGCGGGCCGTGACCTCCTCGGCGAGCAGGACGTCGTCGCTGGTGAACGGGTCGGGCCGGCGGTGGCGGGTGAAGACGGCCACGCCGAGGGTCGCGCCGCGCGCCTGGAGCGGGACGGACATCGTCGAGTGGACGCCGTACCGCCGGAACCGCTCCAGCCGTTCCGGGTCCCGCCCGAGCCACGGGTCGAGGCCCTCGGACGGCACGGCGGCCACCACCGTACGGCCCCCGGTCAGGGAGTCGGCCTGCGGGGAGCCGGCCGGGTACACGTCCACCTCACCGGGCTCGGACAGCGCCTCGGGGCTGCCCGGGCTGACCGAGCGGTGGGCCGTCCGGCGCAGCCGGACCGGTGCCGTCGGCGGACCGGCCGGCTCGCCGCCGTCGGGCGTCTCCAGCAGGTCGACGCTGACGAAGTCGGCCAGCGCGGGCACGCACACGTCCGCGAGTTCCTGGGCCGTGCGGGTCACGTCGAGGGTGGTGCCGATGCGGACGCTCGCCTCGTTGACGAGCTGGAGGCGCTCCCGGGCGCGGAACTGCTCGGTGAAGTCGTGCGCGGTCACGCAGACGCCCCGCACCCGGCCCTCGGCGTCGGTGAGGGGCGCGATCCGGGCCAGCCAGGCGTGCGCCCGGTTCTCCGAGTTGGCCCTCAGGCGCGTGTGCATGTCGTAGCGGCGGCCGGTGGCGAGCACCTGGCGCATGTGCCGTTCCAGCTCGGCGCTCTGCGGGCGGTCGTTGATGTCGGTGGCGCGCAGGCCCCGGATGCGGGCGGAGGGCAGCCCGATCAGCTCCGTCATGGCGTCGTTGGCGCCGCGCAGCCGCAGCCGCTCGTCGTAGATCATCGTGGCGCACGGCGACTGCGTGAGGGCCGCGGTGATCAAGGGATCGCCCTGTCGTTCGGGGCCGGCGCCGGGCAGCGGGGCGACCGCGAACCAGTCACCGGGACCGCCGCCGTCCGGGGCGCGGTGGTGGGCCAGCACCCACACGGGCACGGTGTGGCCGTCGCGGTGGCGCAGCACCAGGGTGCCGCTCCAGCGGGTCTGGCCGCGCTCGGGCGGAACGGGCGCCGAGCCGTCGGCGAGCAGGTCGGACGCGGGGCGGCCGACGACGTCGGCGGCCGGGTGGCCGAGGAGCAGTCGGGCGCCCTCGTTCCACTCCCGCAGGGTGCCGGTCGCGTCGACGACGGCCCGTGCCGCGTCGGCATCGTCGAACGGGTTGACCGGACTCATCGTCGCCACTCCATCGCGGACACTCACAGTGAACAGGCGGCGTCACTTGGGTTCCAGCGTAGTGCGTGGACGCCCCGCACGGACCCGAACGCGCGCCGCCGGGGGACCGGGCGGCGCAAACATCCCGTGCTGTCCGGACCGTTGACGTGGGTCACACCGGCCACAACTATGTCCCCGACCCCGTTTTGGGAGCGCTCCCACGGCAGAGCGCGGCCCGCACCTCCGACGAGGAGCCGAGACGTGAACAGACGCAGTACCGCCCTGTTGTCCCTGTCGGCCCTGCTGGCGACGGCGCTCACCGCGCTGCCCGCGGGGCCGGCCGGGGCCGACGAGGTCGAGCAGGTCAGGAACGGCACCTTCGACACCACCACCGACCCCTGGTGGGTCTCGAGCAACGTGACCGCGGGCCTGTCCGACGGCAAGCTCTGCGCCGACGTCCCCGGCGGCACCACCAACCGCTGGGACGCCGCCGTCGGCCAGAACGACATCACCCTCGTCAAGGGCGAGACGTACCGCTTCGCCTTCAGCGCGACCGGCGCGCCCGAGGGCAACGTCGTGCGGGCGATCGTCGGCCTGTCGGTGGCGCCGTACGACACGTACTACGAGGTGAGCCCGCAGCTCAGCGTCTCCGGGAACGCGTACACGTACACCTTCACCTCGCCCGTCGACACCAGTCGGGCCCAGGTCGGCTTCCAGGTCGGCGGCGCCGCCGACCCGTGGCGCTTCTGCATGGACGACGTGTCCCTGCTGGGCGGCGTGCCGCCCGAGGTGTACGAGCCGGACACCGGCCCCCGCGTGCGGGTCAACCAGGTCGCCTACCTGCCGAGCGGCCCGAAGAACGCCACCCTCGTCACCGACGCCACCGAGCCGCTGCCCTGGCAGCTGAAGACCGCCGGCGGCACGACCGTGGCACGCGGCACGACCGTGCCGCGCGGCGAGGACGGCTCCTCCGGACAGAACGTCCACTCGATCGACTTCGGCGGCCACCGCAAGGCCGGCCAGGGCTTCACCCTGGTCGCCGACGGGGAGACCAGCAGGCCGTTCGACATCGGTACCGGTGCCTACGACAAGCTGCGCCTGGACGCCGCGAAGTACTACTACACGCAGCGCAGCGGGGTCGCCATCCGCGACGACCTGCGGCCCGGCTACGGCCGCGCCGCCGGGCACGTCGACGTGGCGCCCAACCAGGGCGACGGCAAGGTGCCCT
This sequence comes from Streptomyces sp. NPDC037054, assembly GCF_055606745.1. Taxonomy (NCBI): domain Bacteria; kingdom Bacillati; phylum Actinomycetota; class Actinomycetes; order Kitasatosporales; family Streptomycetaceae; genus Streptomyces; species Streptomyces sp. NPDC037054. The sequence continues at coordinate 105,972 of NZ_JBVJSJ010000003.1, forward strand.
GTCAGCCGGGTGTGTGCGACTACACCCTCGACGTCACCGGCGGCTGGTACGACGCGGGCGACCACGGCAAGTACGTCGTCAACGGCGGCATCTCCACCTGGGAGCTGCTGAGCACGTACGAGCGGGAGACGTACGCCCGCACCGGCGAGGCCGACGAGCTCGGCGACGGCTCGCTGCGCATACCGGAGAGCGGCAACGGCGTCCCGGACATCCTCGACGAGGTGCGCTGGGAGCTGGAGTTCCTGCTGAAGATGCAGGTGCCGGACGGCGAGCCGCTGGCCGGCATGGCCCACCACAAGATCCACGACGAGGCGTGGACGGGCCTGCCGCTCATGCCGAGCGACGACCCGCAGAAGCGCGAACTGCACCCGCCGACCACCGCGGCCACGCTGAACCTGGCGGCCACGGCGGCCCAGGCGGCCCGCGTGTACCGGCCGCACGACCGGAAGTTCGCGGCGACCGCGCTCGCCGCGGCCCGCAAGGCGTGGGACGCCGCCCTCGCCCACCCGGACGTGCTGGCGTCCGAGTCCGACGGGATCGGCGGCGGCACCTACGCCGACGCCGAGGTCTCCGACGAGTTCTACTGGGCGGCGGCACAGCTGTACCTGACCACCGGTGAGCGCGCGTTCCGGGACCACGTGCTGAAGTCGCCGGTCCACACGGCCGACATCTTCGGCCCGAACGGATTCGACTGGGCGCGCACCGCAGCCGCCGGACGCCTCGACCTGGCGCTGGTGCCGAACCGGCTGCCCGGCCGGGACAAGGTCCGTCAGTCCGTGGTCAAGGGCGCCGACCGCTACCTGGCGACCCTGAAGGCCCACCCGTACGGCATGCCGTACGCGCCCGACGGCAACACGTACGACTGGGGCTCCAGCCACCAGGTGCTGAACAACGCCGTCGTCCTCGCCACCGCCTACGACATCACCGGCGCGTCCAAGTACCGCGACGGGGCGGTCCAGAGCATGGACTACATCCTCGGCCGGAACGCGCTCAACATGTCGTACGTCACCGGCTACGGGGAGGTCAACGCGCACCGGCAGCACAGCCGCTGGTACGCCAAGCAGCTCGACCCGAAGCTGCCGAGCCCGCCCGACGGCACGCTCTCCGGCGGACCGAACTCGAGCATTCAGGACCCGTTCGCGCAGAGCAAGCTGCAGGGCTGCGTCGGGCAGTTCTGCTTCATCGACGACATCCAGTCCTGGTCGACGAACGAGCACACCATCAACTGGAACGCCGCGCTCGCCCGCGTGGCGGCCTTCGTGGCCGGCCAGAAGTAGGGCCCGCCCACCGCACGGCCATCGGCGGCTGCCGCCTCGCGACCCGCGGGGCGACAGCCGCCTCCGCGTTCCCCGGTACCGTGTGACCCATGGTCTGACCTGCGGGTATTTACGGGAAAGTACCCGAGCGGTACCGTGAGGGCATGCCAGCTCTCAACGTGGAGTTCAGCGACCGCGAGCTAGAGGACCTGCGGCAGATCGCCAAGGAACGCGGTACGTCGATGAAGGCCCTCGTGCGGGAGGCCGCCGCGGCCGACATAGCCCGGCACCGGGCGCTGCAGGAGGGCGCGGAGGAGTTCCGCCGCTTCTTCGCGGCCCACGCCGACGAGTTCGCCGCCGCCTTCCCGGACGACGAACCGGCCACCAAGGGCGAGGGGCGGGTCGCCTGACCGATGGCACCCGTCATCCACATCGACGTGCCCTGGCTCCTCCAGCGTCACGAGGAGGTGCTGCCCGACCAGCCCACGATCAACGACTTCTCCGCGCTGGTCGCCGCCGTCGCCCGGCACCGCGTCGACCCGCCCCGGCTCGGCGTCGACTCCGATCCGGCCTGGCGCGCCGCCGCGCTGCTGCACACCCTCGCTCTGCTCAAGCCGCTGCCCGCCGCCAACGCCCGCTTCGCCTGCGCGACCGCGGTGGCCTACATGTTCGTCAGCGGCGCCGGCATCGACCCGCCCTACGGCGCCCTCGTCGACCTCGCCCGCGACCTGATCTCCGGCACCACCGACATCTACGGTGCGGCGGACCGGCTGCGGTCCTGGCAGATCTGACGGGCGGCGTCCCGGCGGACCCGCGGGAATTCCCGCCGTGCGCGCGAAATGGCGAAAGCCGCTGCGCACAACGCCGCGAGCAGCCCGTTTCTGACTTCCTTTCAACGGCACCGATGTTGCCGGAGTGCCTTGTTGGGCGCGAGTGGGTTGTGCCAGAGTGAACCCCCCGTGCGGGGGGTGAAAGTCCGGCCGTCGTACCGGGGCCGACCAACCGGGTCCGATTCGCCGTCGGCGAATTCCTCCCGCTTCGTCGCCCAAAAGGTCCGCACCAACTCCGGCCTTTTCGGCGAGCCGCACTTCTGTGTCATGCGCGCGTGGGAAGGAAACCGCTCAGTGCCAGCCCCCCACCCCCCTCGTCCCCCCTATCCGCCGCCCGGCGGCGATCCCGGAGAATCCGACGCGTCCCTCGTGGCCCGGCTGACGGGCCGCCCCGAGGACGAATCCGCCCGCGCCGTCGCCCTGTTGATGGCCCGGCACTGGCAGTCGGCGCACGACTACGCCGTCATCTGCCTCGCCTCGTCGGAACCCGTCGCCGCCATGGTGACCGCCGCCGCGTTCCGCCGGGCCCTCGACCGGACCGCCCTCGGCGGTCCCTCGTCCGCGCTGCGTCCCCGGATTCTCGTGACCGTGCGGGACACGGTCCGCGAGTGGGCCGCCGACGACCGGATATCCGGCACGCTGCCCTCCGTTCGGAAACCCGCAGGCGGTCGCGGTATGCGGACCGCGAAGTCCCTGACGCCCGAAAACCGGACGCTGGCCGAGCGCTCATTCCAGTCCCTTCCCAGCGCCGCGCGCTGTTTGCTGTGGCACACCGAGGTCGAGGCCGAGCCCATATCCGTACCGGCCGGTCTGCTCGGTATGGACACCGACACCGCGACGGCCGTACGCGAACAGGCGCGGGAGAAATTCCGGGAGGGCTGCGTCCGGGCCCATCAGGAACTCGCGCCGGGCAAGGACTGCCGCTTCTACAACAGGCTCCTCGACGTCCCGATCCGGCGCGGCGGCGCCCTGCTGCCGGACGTCCGCGAGCATCTCGCCGAGTGCCGGCACTGCCGCTTCGCCGCCGAACAACTGAGCGATTTCGAAAGCGGGTTGGGGCTCCTGCTCGCCGAGGCCGTGCTCGGCTGGGGAGCCCGGCGCTATCTCGACTCCCGGCCCGGCCGGACGGCGACCGGCACCCGGCGCGGACGGGGCGCGGCCCGGCGCGGCAGACACCGCCCGCTCGCCCGGTTCACCGGCCCGGGCCGCTGGACGCCACCCGTCCCGCGCTCCCCGCGCACCGTGCTCTCCGGCCTCGGAGCGGCCTCAGCGGTGGTGCTGACCACCGTCCTGATCGCGAACGTGTGGTCCTACGACGGCGGCGCCGACCCGGCCGCGTCCACCAGCGCCACCGGCGCGGGCGCAGCGGCCCCCGGCACCGCCTCACCCGCCCCGCCCGACTCCGCGGGGCTGCCCACGGCGCCCCGGCAGACGCGGCTGCGGAACGCCGCCGCCGACCTCTGCCTCGACGTGCGCGGCCGGGCGGAGGCGGGGGCGGGCGTGCGGCCGGCGGCCTGCTCGGCGGCGTGGACCCAGCAGTGGACGTACGAGGAGGACGGCCTGCTGCGCAGCGCCGCCGACCCCGGGCTGTGCCTGGACTCCCGCGCCGACGCCGGCGTCGTCATCCTCGGCACGTGCGCCGAACGGGACGACGAGCGGGCCGACGACGTCCGCTACGACTACACCGTGCGGGGGGAGTTGCTGCCCCGCTGGGAGAAGCAGCTGGCCCTCGCCGTCACCACCCCTGACGCGAACGCCGACATCGTCGTCAAGGTGCGCGACGGCTCCGACGCGCAGCGCTGGCGCGCCGAACCGGTCCCGACGGCCGAGGGCTCCCTCTTCGTCGCGGACAAGACCTAGGAGTTGGGGGCGGGCCCGTGTCGTGACGCGGGCCCGCCGCGGCTGCCGGTGGCGTCAGGCCGGGTCCGTGACCAGGTCGGCGGCGGTGAGCGTGGCCGGGCCGGCGTGGCCGGACAGGGCGAGGGTGAGGTCCAGTTCGGCCAGCAGACAGCGGATCACGTGCTCCACGCCCGCCTGGCCGTCGAGCCCCAGCCCGTACACGTACGGCCGTCCGACCAGCACCGCACGCGCGCCGAGCGCCAGCGCCTTGAAGACGTCGTCGCCGGTGCGCACGCCACTGTCGAACAGCACGGTGAGCCGGTCACCGACCGCCTCCACCACGCCGGGCAGCGCGTCGGCGGCGGCCACCGACCCGGCCACCTGGCGGCCGCCGTGGTTCGACACGATCACGCCGTCCATCCCGGCGTCGGCGGCGAGCCGCGCGTCGTCGGGGTGCAGCACGCCCTTCAGCACGATCGGGCCGTCCCAGTTCTCCCGCAGGAACGCCAGGTCGGGCCACGTCTTGGCGGGGTCCGCGAACATGCCGACGAAGTGCATCACCGCCGCGTTCGGGTCCTCGTGCACCGGCTTGGCGAGGCCCGCCCGGAACGCCGGGTCCGTGAAGTAGTTGGCGGTGCCCACGCCGTGCAGGAACGGCAGGTACGCCTGGTCGAGGTCGCGCGGGCGCCAGGCCAGCAGGGGGGTGTCCAGCGTGACGACGAGCGCGGTGCAGCCGGACTCCTTCGCGCGGTTCAGGAAGCTCCGGGCCACCTCGCGGTCCTTCGGCCAGTACAGCTGGAACCAGCGCTCCCCGTCGCCCATCGCCTCGGCGACCTCCTCCATGGGGGTGCTGGACGCCGACGACAGCACGAACGGCACGCCCTGCGCCGCGGCGGCCCGCGCGGCGGCCGGCTCCGCGTCCGGATGCATGATCGACAGCACGCCGACCGGGGCCAGCGCCAGCGGCGCGGGCAGCGTGCGGCCCAGCACCTCCACCGACAGGTCGCGGTCGTGCACGTCCCGCAGCATGCGCGGCACGATGCGGCGCCGGGCCAGTGCCGCCCGGTTGGCGCGGGCCGTGCTGCCGTCACCCGCGCTGCCCGCCACGTAGCCCACGGGGCCGGGACCGAGGCGCCGCTCGGTGAGCTCCTCCAGCCGGGTCAGATCGGTGGGCAGCCGGGGCGCGGCCCCCGTCATGCCGTTGAGGTAGATCTCGTACTGGAAGTCGGCCCAGTGCCTGCCCATGCGGAAGTCCCGTCTCTCGTCGCTGAGGAACGCGCCGCCCCAGACGATACCCACCGGTAACGGGGCGTGGTCGGCCCGGGCGCGGTCCGCGGCGTTCGCCGGACAGGTCCCCATCGAGATGTTTCCGGCCTATTAAAGAGCGATCAGATTGCGCCAGTTGGCTGCTTCAGGCGATCAAGATTGGGGCAGCGAGGGGACTGCAACGTTCGAATTCCGTGACTTCGCGCCACTGATCCAACACGCAAGGTTACTGAAACCCGTGGGGTCGAAGTGTGTTTCCGGAGCGGACTCGGCAGACTCGCGCTCGCCGGTCCGGCACCCACCGGGCACGGGCCGGCACTCCTCGTAATCGAGCGGAAGGAAGCACACGATGCGGAACACCGCGCGCTGGGCGACGACACTGGGTCTGACGGTCACCGCCGTCTGCGGACCCCTCGCCGGGGCCGGCCTCGCCGCCCCCCACGCCGCGCCCGTCTCGCTCCACGCCCCGTCGGCCCTGGTCCTGACCGTGGGCCACGGCGAGAGCACGGCCACCGCCACCCCCGAACGCGCGGTCACCCTGGCCTGTGCCCCGCGGCCCGCCGGCACCCACCCCGCCGCACGCCAGGCCTGTACGGAACTGCGCCTGGCCGAGGGCGACTTCGACACCCTCGCGACCGTCAGAACCGACGTGCTGTGCACCCGGGAGTACGAACCCGTCGTCGTCACCGTCGACGGAGTGTGGGAGGGCCGCCGGGTCTCCTACGAACGCACCTTCTCCAACGAGTGCGTGAAGAGCGCCGCCACGAGCCTCTTCGCGTTCTGAGGGACCGGGATCGCGCGGTCCCCGCGCACATGAGGTGACTCGTAACTGGGGAGTGCGAGTGCCTGTGCGCGGGCCGGTGATCCCGTACCGGGGGACAGGCGGGCGGAGTGGGGCCGCCCGTGGGTCCGCCGGTCATGCCGGGGCGGGACGCCACTGCCGTGGGGACGGCGGCGCCCGCCCCGGCGTTCGTGTGCCGGGGCCCGCCCCGGGTGAGGGCCGTCAGTCGTCCCCGCGCTCCTGCGGGGTGTCACCCGCGCGGCCCTTCGGCGGGGTTCTGGACCGGTGGCTGGTGTCGCACCACGGGTAACGGCGGCTGCGACGGCAGGTGCACAGGGCGACCCGGAAGCGGTCGGACGACACGGTCGTGCCGTCCTCCATCTCCACCTCCACCGGGCCCTCGACCAGCATCGGCCCCCCGCGCCGCACGGTGATCCGGCGGGGCGGGTCAGACGGGGCGTTCGGCACGGACCACCACCAGTTCCTCGTCGTCCTCGGCCGGGCCGAGCAGGCCCCGCTCCCGCAGCCAGCGCTCCCGGCCGCGCAGCACCGGCCCGAACGCCACCCGCCGTCGCCGGGTCACCGCGGCCTTGAGCCCCGCGGCCCGCAGCCGCGCCACCGTCAGGTCGGGTGCGCTGAGCGAGGACTGCACGACCAGCAGCACGCCGCCCGGGCGCAGGACCGCCGGCGCCTCCCGGCAGATCTCGTCCAGGACCAGCCGCCCGTCGTGGCCCGCGTCCCAGGCCCGGGCCGCGCCGCGCGGACCGTCGCCGGGCGCCGGCACGTACGGCGGGTTGGCGAGCACCAGGTCGAAGGTCTCGCCGCGCACGGGCTCGAAGAGATGCCCGTGCCGGACCCGGATCCGCAGCCCGGCCAGCAGGGCGTTGGCGCGGGCCGCGCACACCGCGCGCCGCGAGGCGTCGACGGCGGTCACCCGCGATCCCCGCCGTGCGGCGGCCAGGGCGAGCGCGCCGCTTCCGGTGCCCACGTCGAGGACGTCGGCACCGGGCGGGACCGGCTCGTCGTACAGGGCCCCGGCCAGCAACCGGGTGTCGTCCTGAGGGGCGTACACGCCCGGCAGTACCAGTGGATTCACGTCGGCCCGGGTACCCCGGCATTCAGGAAATATGGGAGGTTTCAGGCGCGTCGGGTGTCCGGAGTGGTGTGCGCAGCGCCGAGCGGCCGGCCTCCCAGTCGGCGAGCAGCCGCGCCCCGAAGCGGTCCTCCACGTATCCCGTCGCGTCGATGCCGAAGGCGACGTCCGGCGCGAGGTGCGGCTCCTGCTCCAGCAGACCGGCGATCACCTCGTGCCGCACCACCTGCTCGTGCACGGCGTCCGCCTCCACGTGCTCGTCGTAGAAGTGCTCGGCCGCCGGTCCCGCGCCCGTGCGGCGCATCGCCTCGGCCAGTCGGCGGGAACCGGGCGACGAGGTGATCTCGACGGCCGCGAAGTGCCCCACGAGCGCCCCGCGCAGCCGCCGGTGCAGCCCGAACAGGGACATCATGTTCACCGTGACCAGCGCCTCGGTGTTCGCCGCGTCCAGATGGCGCCCGTACGTGGTGTCCAGGCCCAGGTCCGTCATGAGGTCCGCGAACAGCCGGGCGTGCACCCGGTCGGCGCGCCCGCCGCCGAACTCGTCGAACTCGACCGCCGCCATCGCCGCCTTCGCCCGGCCCGACAGCCGCGGCAGCACCCAGGCGTGCGGGTCGGCCTCCTTCAGGTGGTACAGCGAGCGCAGCGCCGCGTACTCGCGCAGGTGCCACAGCTCGCCCTTGTCGCGCAGGAAGTACGAGACGCCGGTGCCGTCCACGGGTTCGACGAGGAGGTCGGCGACCGCGTCGTCCACGCTGTCGTGCACGGGGGTGTCGGCGCGCAGGGCGGTCAGGAAGCGGTCCTCCAGCGCGGCCCGGGTGCGCAGCAGGTCCGGGTCCCATTCGAGCTCGCCCGGTACCCCCGCGAAACCGCGGTAGTGCAGCTCGTAGCAGAGGTAGAGGGCGAGCTGGAGGTCGTCGCCGTACGGGTCCGCGGCCCTCGCCCCGTCGGGGGCGGGCAGCGGTCCGGTACCGCGCAGGTACCGCGTGACGGCCTCGGAGAGCGGGCCCCGGGCCGTCGGCAGTCGTGGTTCTTCGCTGTCGTGCGCCATGCGGCCCCGGGTACCCCGGGCGGGCCCCGGCATCCGCGTGTCCGTGTCCTCGGCAGCCGCGCGGCGACCCGTGACTTTGGCGGTCCGTGGTCCGGGGTGGGCTCAGCCGTCGCCGGAGGACTGCTCCTGGGCGCGCGTGTTGGGGGTGATGGCCTCCCCGGCCTCGCCCCTGCGGCGCCGCTGATGGTCGGACTCGGTGGTGCGGCGCTCGGCGTCCTCGGCCTCGGCGAGGACCTCCTCGAGCGCGGTGTTCGGCTGGTCGTCCTCGGCGCGGTCGGCACGCCTGCGGTCGTCGGTCACGGTGCCTCCTTGGTGGTCGGCGGTTTGTTTCTCGCGGTCGGCGGTCGGCGGTGTGCGGTCTGCGGTGGTCGGTCTGCGGTGGTCGGTCGGCGGTCCGCGGTCGGCCGTGGTCGGTGGCCGGTCGGCGGTCCGCGGTCCGCGGTGGGCGGTCGACCGCAGGCCGGCGACTGTTCACTGTCGACAGTCGACGTCGGTCAGTGCGTCGCCGTTGCGATGCGCAGGGGTACCGGGCCCGGTGGAGCGGGCTCCTCGGCGTGCCGGGTGACCTCCGCCCACCACGACGGGCCGTCCTCGATGTGGCGCAGCAGCACGCCCTCGCGGATCGCCCAGGGGCAGATCGTCAGCGTCCGCAGTCCCGTCAGCTTCATCGCCGTGTGCCCCACGACGGCGCCGGCCAGGCTCTGCGCGGCCCGGGGCGCCGAGATCCCGGGGAGCCGGGCGCGCTCGGCCGCGGGCAGCGCGGCCAGCCGCTCGATCGCCATCGCCAGGTCCGTGCTGCGCAACTGCCGCTCCACGAACGGTCCGTGCCGCCCGGGCGGGGCGCCGCACAGCCGGCCCAGCTGCTGGAAGGTGCGCGAGGTCGCGACCGCCGTCTGCGGGCCCTCCCAGCGGATCCGCGCCGCGACGTCCCGCAACTGGTGCCGCACCTTGCGGCGCAGCGCCCGCACCTGCGCGGGCCCGGGCGGATCGGCGTCCGCGAAGAACTCGTGGGTCAGCCGCCCCGCGCCCAGCGGCAGCGACGCCGCGAAGTCCGGCAACCGGCCCCGGCCGAACGCCACTTCCAGCGAGCCGCCGCCGATGTCCAGCATCGCGAGCGGCCCGGAGCGCCAGCCCATCCAGCGCCGTGCGGCGAGGAACGTCAGCTCGGCCTCGACCTCGCCCGGCAGGGTGCACAGGGCGACGCCGGTGCGGGCCCGCACGGTGCGCAGCACGTCGTGGCTGTTCGGCGCGGCCCGCACCACGGCCGTGGCGAAGGCCAGCGGCGCGGCGGCGCCCCACCGCTCGGCGGTCCTGGCGGCCGCGGCCACCGCGTCGACGAGCCGTACGACGGATTCCTCCGGCACCGGGCCGCCCGGGGTCACCTGCTCGGACAGCCTGAGCCGCCACTTGGCGGTGTGCACCGGCAGCGGGACCCCGCCCTGCGCGTCCGCCACCACGAGCCGGACCGTGTTCGACCCCACATCCACGACGCTGATTCGCATGGACGGTGAGTACCCGCCCAGGGCCGCGATCAACGGTCGGAGCCGCACGAAGTCCGGGAAACGGCCGGGAAAAGGCCGGGGGAAGATCAGGGAACGCGGGGGGAACAGCGGGAGAACACGGGCAGAAGGAGGGAAGACGCCCGCGGACCCGGCGCCGGAGCCCGCCTCGGCTCTGGAGCTCGCCTCGGCCCCGGAGCCCGCCTCGGCCTCGGCGCGGGCCCCGGCGTCACGCCATCTGCCGCCGTACCAGCTCGTGCAGCCGCCCGCCGGTGTCGGCGAGCAGCTGCGCGGGCGGGCCCTGCTGGATGATCCTGCCGTCCTCCATCACGATCACCCGGTCCGCGTCCAGCACCGTCGACAGGCGGTGCGCGATGACGACGCGCGTGGCGTTGAGGGCCTTCGTGCTCTCGATGACCGTGCGCTGCGTCTCGTTGTCGAGCGCGCTGGTCGCCTCGTCGAAGAACAGGATCCGGGGCCGGCGGATCAGTGCCTGCGCGATCATCAGCCGCTGCCGCTGGCCGCCCGAGACGGCCCCGCTGCCCGAGACGATGGTGTGCAGCCCCATCGGCATCCGCCGGATGTCCTCGGCCAGGCCCGCCATCTCGGCCGCCGCCATCGCCTCCTCCGGGGTGTACGGCTCGCTGCCGCAGATGACGTCCAGGATCGAGCCGGTGAACGGCTGCGCGTGCTGGAGCACCACACCGCACTGCCGGCGCACCGCCGACTGGTCGAGGGCCGCGAGGTCCTGCCCGTCGTACAGCACGCTCCCCGACAGCGGCCGGTCGAAGCCGATCAGCAGCCGCAGCAGCGTGGACTTGCCGCAGCCGCTGGGACCGACGATCGCCACGAACTCGCCCGGCCGCACCGCGAACGACACGTCGTCCAGGACGAGGGGCCCGTCGTCGGAGTACCGGAACGACAGCCGCCGCGCCTCGATCGCCCCGGTCAGCGGGCCCGGCCGGGTGCTCGCGACCCGCACCTCGGGCGTCGCGTCCAGCACCGGCCGGATCTCCTCGAACAGCGGCAGCGCCGCCACCGCGGACACGAACGCGCCCGTCAGCTGCGTCACGGCCGTCAGCAGCATCGTCACCGACGTGTTGAACGTGAGGAACGCGGCCGCCGACATGGTGCCGCGCGCCGGGCCCGCCAGCAGCATGAACATCAGCAGCGTGCACAGCGGCAGATAGACCGCCCCGAGTACGGCCGTGAGGTTCTTGATGCGGCCGACCTTCTGCTGGAGCTCACGGCTGCGCGCGAACCGCTCCGCCCACGCGGCGTACGCGTAGTTCTCCGCCGCCGCGACCCGCAGCTTCGGCAGGCCGCGCAGCGTCTGGAACGCCTGGTTGTTCAGCTTGTTGGTGAGCACCACGAGCCGCCGCTGCCAGCGCACCTGCCACAGCCCGAGCCCCACGAACACGCCCGCGATCACCACGAGCATGCCGATCGCCGCCAGCGCCATGGGCACGCTGAACCACAGCAGCAGACCCAGGTTCATCGCGCCGACCGTGACCGACTGCGCCACCGTGGGGCCGACGCCCGCCAGCAGTCTGCGGATCGCGCTGATGCCCATCGCCGCGCTCGCCAGCTCACCGGTGGACCGCTCGGTGAAGAACTTCGTCGGCAGCCTCAACAGCCGGTCCCACACCGCCGGTTGCAACGTCGCCTCGACCCGGCCCTCCAGGCGCAGGATCGTCAGGTTCTGCAACAGCATGAACGCCGCCGCGACCACGCTGCTCAGCATCACCGCCAGACACACCTGCACGATGAGGTCGGTCTGTGCCTTCGGCACGAACTCGCCGAGCACCTTGCCCGTCGCGACCGGCACCAGCGCCCCGATCGCCACCGTCACGAGGCCGCTGAGCAGCAGGCCGGTCAGGTCGCCGCGCGTGCCGCGCATGCAGAACCGCAGCAGTCCCGCCGGGCCGAGCCGCTTGTCCGGCAGCGGACGGTAGAACATCACCCCGCGCGGCTCGAACTCCTCCGCGTTGGCCCTCTCCACGGGCGTCTCCCGCCCGCTCGACGGATGCACCGCCACGTACCCGCCGCGCCGCCACAGCAGCGCCACCGGCGCCCCGGACAGCGCCCGGTGCCCGACCAGCGGACCCACGTCGTCGCGCCACCACGGTCCGTCCAGCCGTACGGCCCGGGTGCGGACGCGGGAGGCCACGGCGATCTGCTCGACCGGGTCCAGCCGGTCGCCGCCCGTGCCGCTCTGCGCCGGCTCCGCGAGCGCGATCCCCGACTCACGGGCCACCAGCCGGCACGCCGCGTACGTGGCGTCGGCGTCGGCCGCCGTGCTGCGCCGGTCCGACCGCTTGCCGATGGAGGCGAGCAGCGTCCGGTCCGCCTGGGCGCGCACCGCCTCACCGGCCTTGATGCCGGCGGCCGTCCGCGTCTCGTGGGTGCGCTCCAACTGCTCGATCCAGCGGTCCAGCGTGGTCAGCAGCCGGTACTGCTGGTCGACCATGCTCTGCCACAGCGCCGGGTCCATCAGCAGGTCGGCCGCCGCCTCCGCGCCGTACAGCGAGCCGTACTGCACGCTGCCCGGCGGGACCTGCATCCAGAACACGTCGTCGTCGGCGGGCGCCACGCCACCGTCGCCCGCCATCGGGGCCTGGAACAGGATCGACAGGCTGCGGCCGACGCCGAGGGCGAGGGCGTACTCCAGCGGGCTGGTCGTCGGCGGCACGTACTGCGGGTTGCCGTACTCGTCGTACGACCACGTCTGCGTCTCCGCCGTCTGGTACAGCTCGCGCAGCCCGATGCGGTGCACGACGCAGTTCCGCAGCGGGCGCGCGACCAGCGTGTGCTGCGGGCCGGCCACCGGGCCGAGCAGCAGCGAGCCCGCCTCCAGCCGGCCGAGGTGGTGCCAGTGGCCCTGCTGCCCGGCGTCCACCGCGAACAGGTCGACGGCGCCCGACGCGACGAGCCACAGCACCTGCGGCCCCTCCAGGTCGAGCCGGTTGAAGCCCGTGCAGTCGATCGGGGTGCCCAGCGCGCCGAGCGCACCGAGCACGAGGTCGCCTTCGTGGCCGGTCGTCATCTCACCGCTCCCTGACCAGCGCCGCGTACGCCCCGCCGTGCGCCACCAGTTCGTCGTGCCGCCCGCGCTCCACGATCGTGCCGTGCTCCAGCACGACGATCTCGTCGCTGTCGCGCACGGTGCTCAGCCGGTGCGCGATCACCACGCAGGCGCAGCCCCGCTTGCGCAGGTTGTCCATCACGACCAGCTCGGTCTCCGCGTCGAGCGCGCTCGTCACCTCGTCCAGCACCAGGATGCTCGGCCGGCGCACCAACGCCCGCGCGATCTCCAGGCGTTGCCGCTGCCCGCCGGAGAAGTTCCGGCCGTCCTGCTCGACCCGGCTGTGGATGCCGCCCGGGCGGCGCACGATCACGTCGTACAGCGCGGCGTCCCGCAGCGCGTCCACGATCGCGTCGTCCGGGACGGACGGGTCCCACAGCGCCACGTTGTCGCGGACCGTGCCCTCGAACAGGAACACCTCCTGGTCCACGAAGGACACGGAGGCGGCCAGCGCGCCGCGCGGGATGTCCTCGATGCGCTGCCCGTCGATGCGGATCACACCCTCCCACGGGGTGTAGAGACCCGAGATCAGCCGGGACACCGTCGACTTGCCGCTGCCGGAGCCGCCGACCAGCGCCACCTGCTGCCCCGGTCCGACGGTCAGGTCGAAGCCGCTGAGCAGCGGCTTGTCCAGCGGGTTGTAGCCGAACGTGATGTTCTCCAGCTCGACGTGCCCGTGCAGCCGGCGCGTGGAGTCACCGGTGCCGGGACGGCCGTAGAGCGGGTCGGTCCTGAAGTTCTCCACGTCCTTCAGGCGGGCCACGTCCGCGGCGAAGTCCTGGATGCGGCCCGCGACACCGTTCAGCCGGGTCAGCGGGGCGGTGAAGCGGGTGACCAGCGCCTGGAAGGCGACGAGCAGGCCGATCGAGATGTGGCCCTCGACCGCGCGCATGCCGCCGATCCACAGGATCAGCGCGCTGTTGAGCGTCGCGAGCGTCGGCGCGACGACACCGAGCCAGGCGCTCGGCACGCCGAGCCGCTGCTGCTCCTCCAGCGTCGTGGCGTGCTGCCCGGCCCACTTGCGGAAGTAGCCGTCCTCGCCGCCGGTCGCCTTCAGCGTCTCGATCAACTGCAGGCCCGTGTAGGCGGTGTTGGTGAGCCGCGCCGTGTCCGCGCGGAGCTTCGCGGTACGGGTGGCGCGCAGCCGCACGACGACCCGCATCGCCACGACGTTGAGCAGCGCCACGCCGATCCCTACGGCGGTGAGCTGCGGGTCGTAGGTGTAGAGCAGCAGCGCGTACAGGACGACCACCACGGCGTCGACGCCCGCCGCCGCGAGGTCGCGGGCCAGCGTCTCGGCCACCGCGTCGTTGGACTGCAGCCGCTGCACCAGGTCCGCCGGGCTGCGCTGCGAGAAGAACGTCACCGGCAGCCGCAGCAGGTGCCGCAGGAACCGGGCGCTGGACAGCGTGGAGGAGATGATGCGGCCGTGCAGCAGATTGGCCTGCTGGAGCCACGTCAGCACCACCGTCAGCAGCACGCACGCCGCCATCGACGCGAACAGCACGCCCAGCAGCGAGGTCTGGCCGCCGATCAGGAACATGTCGATGTAGGTACGGCTCAGCGCGGGCACCGCCGCCCCGACCAGCACCAGCAGCAGGCTCGCCAGCACCGCGGCCGGCAGGGTGCCCGCCGTGCCGCGCAGCCGCGCCGGCATCGCGCCCAGCACGCCCGGCTTGCGCCCGCCGCGCTTGAAGCCGTCGCCGGGCTCCAGCACCAGCACGACGCCGGTGAAGCTGCCGTCGAAGTCCTCCATGGGGACGAAACGGCGGCCCTTGCCCGGGTCGTTGATGTAGACGCCGCGGCGGCCGAAGCGCCGGCCCATGCCGTCGTAGACGACGTAGTGGTTGAACTCCCAGAACAGGATGGCCGGCGCCGCCACCTCGGCGAGCGCCGCCGTGTCCATCTGCATGCCCTTGGCGGTCAGGCCGTAACTGCGCGCCGCCTTGAGCAGGTTGCTGGCGCGCGAGCCGTCCCGGGACACGCCGCAGGCGATGCGCAGCTCCTCCAGCGGGACGTGCCTGCCGTAGTGGCCGAGCACCATCGCCAGCGAGGCCGCGCCGCACTCGACGGCCTCCATCTGGAGCACCGTCGGCGTGCGGACCGTCTTCACCCGGCTCGTGGGGACCTTGCGTCTCGGCGGGGCGGCGCGGCGCCGGGAGCGGGTGTCCTGCGCGGCGCTCACGGCAGCAGCCAGTCGACGGGACGCTGGTCGGCCAGCTTGACGGAAGCCGTCGCCGCCGTCATGGAGGTGAGGGCGAACGGTGGTCCCTCGGCCGACGACCACGCGTAACCGCTCTTGTTTCCGGACGACGTGACGAGCCGGACCGTCACGGCCACCGGCCTGCCCTGCCGCGTGAACTGCTCGCCGAGCTGGCTGTCGCCGAGGAACGCCGCGATCTGCTGCGCCGACTGGGCGGTGCGGTCCACGGACTTCACCCGGCCGCGCAGCACGCCGTACTCCTGGCTGGGCACCGACTGCACGGTCAGGTCGACGGCGGCGCGCGCGGGGATGGAGGCCGCGTTCTCGGCGGGCACGTAGACGGTCGCATACAGCGGGTCGTCCTCGTGGGCGACCTTCTCGATCGCGGCGACGTTCGCGCCGGCCCGGATGATCCGGCCGACGGTGGCGGCGAGCGCGCTGACCCGCCCGGCGTCGACGGAGCGTACGACGCTCTCGCCCCGCGGGGTACGGACCTTGAGCACGGGGGAGTCGGCGGGCAGCCGTTGGCCCTGCTTCACGAGGACCGCGGTGACCTGGCCGGCGACGGGGCTCTGGAGGAGGTAACTGCCCTGCCCGTGCGTGAGGATGGCGGGCGCGCTCACCGTGGAGGCCACCGAGCCGGTGGTCGCCCACACGGACGCCGCCGCCATCGCGACCAGCGTCACGGACAGCACGAGCCAGCCCTGCGGCCGGGCGAAACGCACCGGGAGGTCCAGCTCCTCGGGCGACGAGAGCTTGGCGAGGGCCTGTTGGCGGAACTGCACGGACTTTCCCTCACCTGCGAGGACGACGAGGACAACGGAGAATCCCGGAACCGCCGGCTGCGGCTCCGGGACTCAGACGCGTGAAGGCGCGATCAGAGACCGGCGACCAGGCCCTGCACCGGGGCGGTGTTCAGGCCGGTGACACCCTCGACCGTGCCGACGACCGTGTCGACGGTCTGCGAGACCGGGGCGATGCCGTTCAGGGCGCCGGTGGCGCTGTTGAGGGCGTTCACGGACAGACCGCCGGAGACGTTGTCGAGCTCGGCGTCGGAGATCTCAACGGTGTCGACCTGGGGGGTGGAGTTCATGACGGAACTTCCCTTCGTATGGGTATTCACAAGGGGGAGCGGCCCCCTCTGGGGACAGACGGACGGCCGCCACCGCGGGCACCGGGCACCCGTGTCCGGGAAACCCGAACGGCCCCCGCGGTGCGATGGATCAAAGCACGCGGCTCGTCCGGGCTTCCAATCAACCAAACCTCTCACCAGGCGATTTGACGCACAGACGGACCGAACGGTGCAGGCCCCTGCACGACGCGGCGGCGACTTCTTCACATGCCCCACGGCATCGGTTCGCGCGACCCCTTGCGCCTCGCGTGCCGAATCCGGCACTCCCGCACCAATGGCGTACACCGGATCCGTTACGTGTGCAGATCCACCGACCGCGGTGACCGCGTTGGGCATTCGGTGTGCAGATTCACTGAAGCTGGGATTCCGTTCTTTGACTGGAACGGACTGTTACCGATCGATCGCTGTCCGTGTCAGCCCAGAAGTGCGTACACGGTGCTCGCCCGCGCCGCGAGATCGCCCGTCTCCTCGACCGTCATCGTGACGTCCGCGAACGCCATCCGCCGGCCCAGCTTGCCGAGCACCGCCTCGATCAGCACATCCGAACCGGTCACCGCGCGCTGGAACGTCGTCGACTGCTGAACGGTCGTCATGGGCGCGAAGCCGCCCCGCGCCGCCGACACCGCGATCACGGTCGCCGTGTCGGCCGCCGCCATCAGCGCCTGGCCCGACAGCGCGCCGCCCTCCCGCGCCAGCCGGTCCGACCAGGGCAGTCGCAGCGTCGCCCGGTCGTCGCCCAACGCGACGGCGGACAGCCCGAGTTCCAGCACCCAAGGGGCGAAGTTGGCGGAAAGGATCTTGTCGGCCTCTGCGGGAGTCATCGTCATATGGGCGATTGTGCCCGCCCGTTGCCCGCCGGAAGCGGATTGAACGCTCGCCGCGGCCCGTGCGTACCACCTGCCATCCAGGCGCCCCCGACAGCCGACGACCGGTGGCACGGTCCCCGTACCCCAGGAGGTCGAGAAGTTTGAGTCACAAGCGAATTCCGAAGCGCAAAGCCGCGTTCGCGGCGGGCGGCGCGATCGCGCTCGGCGCGGCCGCGATCCTGCTGCCGAACGCCAACGCCTCGCAGGACGACGCCTCGGACGCCGCCGCACCCAGGACCCTGAAGGCGGACGACGCCTCGGACCTCGCCTCACGGCTCGCCGGCCTGCTCGGTGACGCCTTCGCCGGCTCCTACTACGACGCGGACAGCCGGCAACTCGTCGTCAACGTCGTCCCCGGCGACAACAACAACGTCATCGTGCAGGCGAAGAAGGCGGGCGCGGCCGTCCGCGAGGTCGACAACAGCATCGCCGAACTCCGGGCGGGCGCGCGGACGCTGAAGACCGAGGCGACCATCCCCGGCACCGCCTGGTCCGTCGACCCGCGCACCAACAAAATCCTGGTGACCGCCGACAGCACCGTCACCGGCGCCGCCTGGGACAGACTGGAGTCCACGGTCGACGGCCTCGGCTCCGGCATGGCGACCGTCCGGAAGTCCGCCGGCACCTTCAAGACCTTCGCGTCCGGCGGCGACGCCATCTTCGGCGGCGGCGCGCGCTGCTCCCTCGGCTTCAACGTCACCGCCGCCGACGGCTCGCCCGCCTTCCTGACGGCCGGTCACTGCGGCGTCGCCACCGAGCAGTGGTCGGACGCGGAGAACGGCGCGCCGATCGCCACCGTCGACCAGGCCACCTTCCCCGGCGCGGGCGACTTCGCACTCGTCACGTACGACGACCCGAACACCGAGGCGCCGAGCGAGGTGAACGTCGGCGGGCAGACCGTACGGATCAGCCGGGCCGCCGAGGCCACCGTCGGCCAGCAGGTCTTCCGGATGGGCAGCACCACGGGCCTCGCCGACGGCCAGGTCCTCGGCCTCGACGCCACCGTCAACTACCCGGAGGGCACAGCGGCGGCTCGCTGTTCACGCAGGACGGCCTCGCGATAGGGCTGACCTCGGGCGGCAGCGGCGACTGCACGGCCGGCGGCGAGACGTTCTTCCAGCCGGTCACCACCGCCCTGGAGGCCGTCGGCGCGACCCTCGGCGACGGCGGCGCGGGCGCGGGCGAGGAGGACGCCGGAGCCGGTGAAGAGGGCCAGGGCGCGGGCGGCGAGGACGACGGCGCCGGTGAGCAGGGCCAGGGCCAGGGTCAGGGCCAGGGCCAGGGCCAGGGCCACGGCGCGGTCGGCAACGGCATCGCGAACGGCCTCTCGCGCTCGAACTGACCCGCGGCACCGCACGGCACGCCGCTGAGACCCACGGCCCGCACGACACCCACAGCACCGCCCGGCCAACACCCGCGGTTCCGGCCGGGCGGTGGCCGGTCCGGCTCCTCGGCGGGAGGACCGGACCGGCCCTCACCCCTCGCCCCGGGCGCGCAGCAGCAACAGGGCGATGTCGTCGAGCCGTTCCCCCTCGTGCGCGTTCCCGCTCACGAGGGCGTCGGCGAGTTCGTCCAGGGGCACGTCCCCGGCGTCGGACAGCCGGCGGCCGAGCGCCGCGAGCGCCTCCTCGAAGTCCACGCCGGGCGACTCCACCAGCCCGTCGGTGTAGAGGACCAGCAGACTGCCGGGGGAGAGGTCGACCTCCGTCGTCGGGTACGAGGCCGACGCGTCGATGCCCAGCAGCGGACCGCCCGCCAGGTCCAGCACCCGCACCCGCCCGTCCGGGCGTCGCAGCAGCGGCGGCGGGTGACCCGCGCGGGACATCACGGCCCGCCCCCGCTCCCGGTCGAGCCGCAGATACAGACAGCTCGCGAAGAGGTCGGAGCCGAGGTCGATGAGCAGCCGGTTGGTACTGGACATCACCTCCTCCGGCGCCTGCCCCACGGCGGTGTACGCCCGCACCGCCGTGCGGAGCTGCCCCATGAGACCGGCCGCCGTCACGTTGTGCCCCTGCACGTCCCCGATCACCGCCGCCGCCATCCCGGATGACACCGGCACCAGGTCGTAGAAGTCGCCCCCGATGTCCATGCCCTGCGTCGCCGGCAGATAGCGGGCCGCCGTGTCGAAGCCCCGCAGCGGCGCCAGCGAGTGCGGCAGCAGCGCGGCCTGCAGCCCGTGCGCCAGCCGGTGCTTCGCGTCGTACAGCAGGGCCCGCTCCAGGGCCTGCGCGATCATGCCGCCCAGGCTCGTCAGCACCGCCCGCTCGTCCGCCGGGAACGGATGCGGCTCGGCGTACGCCAGCACGAGGGTGCCCACCGGTCGCCCCGAGGCGATCAGCGGCAGGTACGCCCACGCCGCGTTGCCGTCCGGGGTCTCGCGCCGCGCCGGATACAGCCGCTCCAGCTCCTCCTGCGACTCCAGGAACGCCGGCACGCCCGTCCTCAGGACCTGCGTGCCCGGCGTCCGCTCCCTCAGCAGCGTCCCGTCGTGCTGCTCCACGATCCGCGCGTCGGGATACCCGCGGTGCCCCAGCACGTGCATGCGCCCCGCCCGGGAACCGAGCACGACCAGCGCGTTGCAGCCCACGGCCGGGGCGATGTCGTCCGCCACCAGCTGCACCACGTCCTGCGCGCTCACCGCCTCCGTCAGCGCGCTGGCCAGCGAGAGCACCTGCGTGATGGTGACCAGCCGGGACGGTCCGGCGTGGCGCTGCGCCGTCTGGTTCAGCTCCGTCACCGCCCGGGCCCGGTTGATGCGCACGCTCAGCCCGGTCGTGCTCGGGAACAGCCGGAACGACAGCCAGTCCCCGGGCGGCCGGAGCGCCACGAACGACGTCGTGTGCTGGCTGATCAGCGCCGCCCGGTACCGGTCCTCGTACACCGGGTCGTTGAGCCACGGCACCGCCACCCACAACTGGGTGCCCAGCAGCTCACTGACCTGCGCGCCCATCAGCTCCGCCGCCGCCGCGTTGGCGAACGTCACCCTGCCGTGCAGATCCAGCGAGCACAGCCCGTACGGCAGCCGCGCCGCCATCCGCGCCGCCTCCACCGACCCCAGCGTGTGGGCCGCGCCCCGCACCGCCGGCTCGGCCAGCAGATCCGGCTCGGGATGCACCGGACGGTTCTCCTCGGCCGCCCGCTGCAGACGCAGCGCGAGCCGTTCGCAGCCCGCCCGCAGATGCGCGCGTTCCCGGTCCGACAGCTCCGGCGGATGCGAGCCGGGCCAGGTGAAGAAGACCGAGCCGTACGCCCGGGACGCGGTCGCCACCGGCAGCGCCGCCAGCGCGAAGGGATACGGCAGCACCATCGCGACGCGCGGGAAGCGCCGCGCCATCTCCTCCTCGCCGCCCACCCACACCAGCCGCCGCTCGCGCAGCGCCTCGGCGACCGGGACCGGCGCGCCCAGCCCCACCCGCTCCCACGGCGCCGCGAACACCCGGGGCAGCCCCGCCATCACGGCCATCTCCAGCACCGGCTCGTCCGGCGCCAGCAGGTACACGGCGCCCGAGTGCGCGTGCACCTCGTCCATCATCGACGCCAGCGCCAGGGAGAGCAGGGGCCGGCCGAGCGGCGCCGGCGGGTGCGCCGGGGTCTGCGACCGTGACGGTCCGTCCGGCACGCCGACCACCTCCTCACCGGGCCACGCGACGGTCCAGGCATCAAATCTCCCTCCCCCGCCCCCGTCCCGCACCACGAACGGGTGACCACCCGGGACCGGCCCGCACGCGGGCCATACGGGGCGGGGGTACACGCGCCCCCGTGCGCCGTCGCCTACCCCCGACCCCCGGCCCATGCCGCCGGGAACGGCCACGGGGCCGGGACGGAACGTCCGCAGGGGCTGCGCGGGCGCGGGATTGGCGCTGTAATGACGGCGTGGCCAGTGAGGACGCGGCGGGACGCGGAGCGACGGTACTGCGTGCCGAAACGGCCCTCAGAACCCTCGCCGCGGCCCCCGCCTCACCCGAACGGACGCGCCGCGTCCTGGAGCAGGCCCTGGTCTTCGCGGGCGCGGCCTTCGTCGCCGTCTACACCCCCGGCGAGGACCCCGAACTGCTGTGCCTGGTGGAGTCCGCCGGCGTGCCGAGGACCCTGTACGGCGTCCGCGACAGCTACCCGCTCGCCGGGCACTCCCCGGTGGCCGACGCGCACCGCGCCGGGCAGGCCGTGTGGCTGTGCCCCGCCGAACTCGCCGACTCGGCCGACTCGCGGCGGGTGCCGTCCCGGGAGTTCTTCGTCGGCGCGCTGCCCCTGCTCGGCGAGCGCACCGGCGGCCTCCTCGCCGTCAGCGAGTCCCCGGGCGGCTTCGACACCGACGAACGCAAGTGCCTGGAACTCATCGCCGAGGCCGTCGTCTGGTCCGCCCCGGCCGCGACCGCCGACGGCGAGGAACTTCCCTCCAACGCCTTCAGCCTCGCCATGGACAGCGGCCGGGTCGAGGTCGGCGACGACCTCCTCGACCTGTTCGGCATGGACCGCGCCCGCTTCGACGGCCGGGTCGAGACGCTCCTCGGCCTGACCGTGCCCGAGGACCTGCCCTCCCTGATGTCCGTGGTCGAGGCCGACCACATGTCGATCGGCGACCGCGAGCTTGAGTTCCGCGTCCTCCAGCCGGACGGCCCGCCCAGGTGGCTGCGGCTGCGCGGCCGGCTCGTACCCGGCGGCGACGGCCGGCCGGCGCGGCTCGTCGGCACCGTCGTCGACGCCTCCAAGACGCGCGCCGACGTCACCGATGTGGCCCGCGTCCAGCGCCTGGCCGCCGCCCTGGCCACCGCGGGCACCGTCCGCGACGTCAGCCAGGCCGTCGTGTCCGCGCTGCGCGCCCCGCTGCACGCCGACCGCATCGCGCTGGCGGAACTGGAGGGCGACCGGCTCGTCGTCACCGTCCTCGACCCGCCCGAACCCGAGTCGTGGCCCGAGCTGTGGCGGCTGGAGTGGCGCACCGAGTGGCCCGACGCGCCGGTGCGCGCCATGCCCACCCTCGCCGCCGCCCTGCGCGACGGGCGCGCCGCGATCTGGCCCGCGGGAACCGCCCTGGAACCGGCCCTCGCCGAGGTCGGCCCCGGCGGCCTCGCCGTGCTGCCGCTGCCCGCCGGGGGCCGCATGGCCGGCGCCTGCCTGATCGGCTGGGACGCCCCGCACGACTTCGGCCCCGACGAGCGCGCCCTGCTCACCGCCTCCGCCGGACTCGCCGGCCAGGCCCTGATGCGCGCCCACGCCTTCGACGCCGAGCACGAACTGGTCGGCATGCTGCAACGCCAGCTGCTGCCGCGCCGCCTGCCGAAACTCCCCGGCGCGGTCGCCGTCGCCCGCTACCTGCCCAGCACCGCCGGGCTGGAACTCGGCGGCGACTGGTACGACGTCATCCCGCTCGTCGACAACCACGTGGCCCTCGTCATCGGGGACGTGCAGGGCCACAGCGCCGCCGCGGCCACCCTCATGGGCCAGATGCGCACCGCCCTGCGCGCCTACGCCACCGAGGGACACCCGCCGGACGTGGTCGTCTCGCACGCCAACCGCCTGCTGACGGAGATGGAGACCGACCTCTTCGCGACCTGCGCCTACGTCGACATCGACATGGAGGAGGGCACCGCCTGGTGCGTGCGCGCCGGTCACCTGCCGCCGGTGCTGCGCCACCCCGGCGGCGGCACGGAGATCGCGGAGGCGGAGGGCGGCCCGCCGCTCGGCGTGACCGCACAGGCCGAGTTCCCGATGAGCCCGCTCAGGCTGCGGCCCGGCACGGTCATCGCCCTGGTCACCGACGGGCTCGTGGAGACGCCCGAGACCGACATCGACACCGGCATGGACCGCCTCGCCCACGAACTGGCCGTCTCCGACCCCGCCCACCTCGGACTCGTCGCCGACGCCCTGCTCGGCAACGCCGGACGCGGCGACGACGTCGCCCTGCTGCTGGTGCGCTTCGACGGCATGGCCCGCCGCCCGCAGCGCGAGAGCTGGACCGTGTGGCGCGTCCCCGAGGCCGTGCGGCACGCGCGCCGCTTCACCCGTCGCACCCTGCGCGCCTGGGGCGTGACGCGGGAGATCGACACCGTCCTCCTCGTGGTGTCCGAGCTCGTCACCAACGCCCTCGCGCACACCGGCGGCCAGGTCCGCCTCGATCTCACCCTGGTCAACGGCCGGGTGCGGGTCGCGGTCGCCGACGCCTCGCCCCGCACCCCGGTCAAGCCCACCAGCATCGGCTGGGAGGCGACCGGCGGGCGCGGCATCCTGCTGGTGGAGGCCGTGTCGGCGGCCTGGGGGGCCGTGCCGGTCAGCGGCGGCAAGCAGGTGTGGAGCGAGGTCGCGATCGGATGACGCCCGCCCGCGGCGCGACCGCAGGTGCGTACGGCGCGTTCCCGGGTACCCGCCCCCTCTGACGGCCGGCGGCGGTCCCCCGAACGACCGGAGCCGGGCCGGTGGAGCAGGGCGGTGAGCAGACCATGACGCAGCACGTGCGCGACATCATGACCGGCGCGCCGGTGACCGTGGAACCGCAGGCGTCCGTCGCCGCGGTGGCCCGCACCATGCGCGACCGGGACGTCGGGGCCGTCCTCGTCACCGACGGCGACCGGCTGCGCGGCCTGGTCACCGACCGCGACCTGGTGGTGCGGTCCGTCGCCGAGGGCGGCGACCCCGAGCAGACCACCGTGGCGGGCGCGTGCAGCGACACCGAGGTCGTGACGGTGGCACCGGACGACGACCTGGACCGCGTGACGGCGCTGATGCGGGAGCACGCCGTGCGCCGCGTGCCCGTCGTCGAGGACGGCCGCCCGGTCGGCGTCGTCTCCCTCGCCGACCTCGCCATGGAGCGCGACCCCGGCTCCGCGCTCGGCGACATCAGCGCGGCCCGCCCCAACACCTGAGGCGGCCACCCCAAGGCACTCCGGGACGCGAACACTCGTGTCCCTGTCACGGAACAACTGACGGAAGCGGAAGGGAAGTCGAGGCGCCGTGATCGCGCAGTCGCACCAGAAGACAGTCGTACGCCGGCCCGAGACCGGATGGTCGAGGGCCCGCCGCCTCAAGGGCGAGAACGTCCTGCGCACCTGGATACCCGCCGTCGCCGAACGGGGCGGGCCGCGCGGGACCGACGGGGTCGCGGAGGGCAACATCGTGCGGGGCGAGGACTGACCCCGCCGCGGCAACCGGCGTCACCAAGAATTCAGCCGATCGATCGTCGCAGGAAACCGGCCAGATCCCGACACTTCAGCCGAGATCGCGGCTAAGGTGAACCAGATGAAGGCTCTCGTACTGTCCGGTGGCGCCGGCACGCGGTTGAGGCCGATCACGCACACTTCGGCCAAACAACTCGTCCCCGTCGCCAACAAGGCGGTGCTCTTCTACGGGCTCGAATCCATCGCCGACGCCGGCATCACCGATGTCGGGATGATCGTCGGCGACACGGCCGCGGAGATCGAAGAAGCGGTCGGCGACGGATCGAAGTTCGGCCTGAAGATCACCTACATCCCGCAGGAGCGCCCTCTCGGCCTGGCCCACGCCGTGCTGATAGCCCGGGAGTACCTCGGCGACGACGACTTCGTGATGTACCTCGGCGACAACTTCATCGTCGGCGGCATCACCGACCTCGTCGAGGAGTTCCGCGCCAACCGACCCGACGCCCAGATCCTCCTGACGCGCGTCGCCGACCCCCGCGCCTTCGGCGTCGCCGAACTGGACGCCGCCGGGCAGGTGATCGGCCTGGAGGAGAAACCGGAGAACCCCAAGAGCGACCTGGCGCTGGTCGGCGTGTACCTGTTCACGCCCGCCATCCACGGGGCCGTCCGGTCCATCGAACCCTCCTGGCGCGGCGAGTTGGAGATCACCCACGCCATCCAGCACCTGATCGACCACAGCGCCGACGTGCGCTGCACGGTCATCAAGGGCTACTGGAAGGACACCGGCAACGTCGTCGACATGCTCGAGGTGAACCGCACGGTCCTGGAGGGCATGGAGCGCCGCATCGACGGAGAGGTGGACGACGCCTCCGAAACCATCGGACGCGTGATCCTGGAGGAGGGCGCGAGGATCGTCAACTCCCGCGTCGTCGGCCCCGTCGTGATCGGCGCCGGATCGGTCGTCAGCGACTCCTACGTCGGGCCGTACACGTCCATCGCGGAGAACTGCCGTATCACCGACAGCGAGCTGGAGTTCTCCATCGTGCTGCGGGACTCCTCGATCCACGGAGTGGGCCGGATCGAGTCCTCACTGATCGGCCGGCACGCCGAGGTGACCCCGGCGCCCAGCGTGCCCAGCGCCCACCGTCTCGTCCTCGGCGACCACAGCAAGGTGCAGATCCACACATGAACCTCCTCGTCACCGGCGCCGCCGGCTTCATCGGCTCGCGCTACGTCCGCACCCTCCTCGAGTCCGACGCGCCCGACGCGCCGCGGATCACCGTGCTGGACAAGCTCACCTACGCGGGCACCCTCGACAACCTCGAACTGGACCATCCCCGCCTGGAGTTCGTGCAGGGCGACATCCGCGACGCCGAACTCGTCGAGAAGTTGATGTCCCAGGCGGACCAAGTGGTCCACTTCGCGGCCGAGTCCCACGTGGACCGCTCCATCCTCACCGCCGCCGACTTCGTCCTCACCAACGTGGTCGGCACGCAGACCCTCCTCGACGCCGCCCTGCGGCACCGCGTCGAACCGTTCGTGCACGTGTCCACGGACGAGGTCTACGGCTCGATCGAGTCCGGCTCGGCGACCGAGGAGTACCCGCTCGACCCCAGTTCCCCGTACTCCGCCTCCAAGGCGTCCTCCGACCTGTTCGCCCTGGCCTACCACCACACCCACGGCCTGGACGTGCGCGTCACCCGCTGCTCCAACAACTACGGGCCGCACCAGTTCCCCGAGAAGGTCATCCCGCTCTTCGTCACCAACCTCCTCGACGGCAAGAAGGTCCCGCTGTACGGCGAGGGCCTCAACGTCCGCGACTGGCTGTACGTCGACGACCACTGCCACGGCGTCGACCTCGTCCGCACCAAGGGCCGCCCCGGCGAGATCTACAACATCGGCGGCGGCACCGAGCTGACCAACAGGGAACTGACCGGACTGCTGCTGGAGGCCTGCGGCGCCGACTGGGACAGCGTCGAGTACGTCGCCGACCGCAAGGGCCACGACCTGCGCTACTCCGTGGACTGGAGCAAGGCCCGCGACGAACTCGGCTACCGCCCCCGGCACGACTTCGCCGCCGGCCTCGACGCCACCGTCGCCTGGTACCGGGACAACCGCGGCTGGTGGGAGCCCCTCAAGCGGCGCGTCGCCGAGGAGCGCGCATGAAGTGGCTCGTCACCGGCGCGGGCGGCATGCTCGGCCAGGACGTCGTCACCGAACTCACCGCACGCGGCGAGGACGTCACCGGCCTGGACCGCGCCGCCCTCGACATCACCGGCTCCGCCGCCCTCGACGCGGCGCTCGCCGCGCACCGCCCCGGCCTCGTCGTGAACTGCGCCGCGTACACCGCCGTCGACGACGCCGAGACCGACGAGGAGCGGGCGCTGCTGATCAACGGCGAGGGCCCGCGGCTGCTCGCCCGCGCCTGCGCCGAGCACGGCGCGCGGCTGATCCACGTCTCCACCGACTACGTCTTCTCCGGAGACACCCGTACCACCCCCTACCCGGAGGACCACCCGACCGCCCCGCGCACCGCCTACGGCCGCACCAAACTCGCCGGTGAACAGGCCGTACTGGAGGAACTCCCCGGGGCGGGCGCCGTCGTGCGCACCGCGTGGCTCTACGGCGTCCACGGCCGCAGCTTCGTCCGCACGATGATCGACCTGGAGGCCTCCCGGCCCACCGTCGACGTCGTGGACGACCAGCGTGGACAACCGACCTGGAGCGCGGACGTCGCCGCCCGCATCGCCGACCTCGGCCCCCGGCTGGCCGGCGGGGCGAGCGGCGTCTTCCACGCCACCAGCTCGGGCGAGGCGAGCTGGTACGAACTGGCCCGGGAGGTGTTCCGCCTCATAGGCGCGGACCCGGACCGGGTCCACCCGACCACCGGCGCGGCCTTCCCCCGGCCCGCACCGCGCCCCGCCTACAGCGCGCTCGCGCACGGCCGCTGGCAGGAGATCGGCCTGCCCGCGCCGCGCGACTGGCGCGCCGCCCTGCACGAAGCACTGCCCAGGATCCGCAAGGAGAGTCCCCTTCGTGAAACGCCATGAGTTCCTCCGGGAACTGCACAAGGTCAGCGCCAACCGCAACTACCTGGAGATCGGCGTCAACGACGGTCGCAGCCTGCGCCTGTCCCGCGTCCCCAGCATCGCGGTCGACCCCGCCTTCAAGGTGGTGTCGGAGATCAAGTGCGACGTCCACCTGGTGAAGGCCACCAGCGACGACTTCTTCGCCCGTGACAATCCGCTCCAGCACCTCAAGGGCGGCCGGCACCCGCTGCGCAACCTGCGCCGAGGCCGCAGCCCCATCGGCTACTGGCGCCGCACCACGCTGGACCTGTCGTTCATCGACGGCATGCACCTGTTCGAGTTCGCGCTGCGGGACTTCATCAACATCGAGAAGCACTCCGACTGGGGCAGCGTCATCGTCTTCGACGACATGCTGCCGCGCAACGTCGACGAGGCGGCCCGCGACCGGCACACCGGAGCGTGGACGGGCGACGTCTACAAGATCATCGAGGTCCTCGCGCGCCACCGGCCCGACCTGGTGACGGTCCAGGTCGACACCCAGCCGACGGGGCAGCTCGTGGTGTTCGGCGCCGACCCGACGAACACGGTGCTCCAGGACAAGTATGAAGAGATCCTCGAGGAGTACCTCGTCCCGGACCCGCAGAAGGTGCCGGAGGCCATCCTGGAGCGGGCCGGTGCCGTGCCGCCGGAGGCGCTGCTGGAGGCGGGCTTCTGGGGCCGTCTCGTCCGGGCCCGCAACATGGGCCTGTCGCGTTCCCGCGGCTGGGAGCCGCTGCGACAGGCCCTGGATCAGGTCGGCGTCAGCCGCTGACCCGGTCGGCGGCCGACCCCCGGTCGGCGGCCGACCCCCGGCCGGCCGCCGACCTCCGGTTCAGTCCTCGAGAGGCCTGCCGCGCAGGTGGGAGTACCACGTGCGGCAGGCCTCGTACGAGGGCAGCAGACCCGCCTGCCGGGCCTCCGCCAGCGTCGGCGCCTCGGTGTCCTTCGGGGACAGCACCGGCGTGATCCCCTCGGGCCATTCGATGCCCAGCTCGGGGTCCAGCGGGTGCAGCCCGTGCTCACGCTCCGGGGCGTAGCCGGTGGAGCACAGGTAGACGACGGTGGCGTCGTCGGTGAGCGCGAGGAAGGCGTGCCCGAGGCCCTCGGCGAGGAACACCGCGTGCCGCGTGTCGTCGTCCAGCCGCACCGCCTCCCACTGGCCGAAGCCGGGCGAGCCCTCCCGGAGGTCGATCACCACGTCCAGGACGGCGCCGCGCACGCACGTGACGTACTTGGCCTGACCGGGCGGCACGTCGGCGAAGTGCACCCCGCGCAGCACGCCCCGGCGGGACACCGAGCAGTTGGCCTGCATCACGCCCAGGTCGTAGCCGGTGGCCTCACGGAACTCCTCGCCCCGGTACCACTCGTGGAAGCTGCCCCGGTCGTCCGGGAACACCTTCGGCTCCAGGATCCACGCGCCTTCGATCCCCAGCGGTCGCATGTCACACCCTCCCCGCCGCGACGCGGCCCTTCACCCTGCCCCGCGCGGCGCTCAGCACCCGCCGCGCCTTGCGCGCCAGCCGCAGCAGCAGGCCGGGGCGCGGCGCCCGTACCGTCTCGATCCCTTCCGGCCCGACGCGCACGGCGAGCGGCAGCCGGTGGAAGCGCCGCTCGGCGGCGTCCGGCGCGACGCACACCGCCATCCGCCACAGGGCGCCGTCGGACAGCTCCGCCGCGGGCAGTTCGGCCTCGATCAGCGCGCCGTCGGCGCCGGGGGTGAGCGTGGCGGGCACTTCCAGGGACCGTGCGGCGCAGGCGAGCAGCAGCGGCACCTCGCCGGCGGCGGTCACGTGCAGCGGTACGGCGGCGCTGAGCCGGCCGGCGGCGACGGAGATCCGCGCGCCGCTCAGGCCGAGCCACTTGCCGCCCGCACCCACGTCCAGCGACAGATTGCGGTGCGGTTCGGTCCAGTACGGCCGGACGGCACGGCCGCCGACGACGGCCACCGGCCCGGCGGCGGGCCCGGGAGCGGCGGCGCGCGTCACCGGACCGAGGCGGATCTCCTTGGTCCAGCCGCCGAGCTTCACGCGGGCGACCGCGTCCCACACGCCGTCGTCCGGCAGCGCCGCCGGTTCCACGGTCGCCGTGGCCCGCAACTGCAGCCGCACCCGGCCGTCCCCGCCGGCCGGGACGGTCTCACGCGTGAACGTCACGGGCTGGAAGTACTGGGCGGCACTGGCGCGTTCCTTCAGCAGCAGGTCGGCGGTGGCCTGCTGGAACCGCGCGGCGGTCTGGGCCTCCACCCACGCGATCGCGTCCGCGACGTCCTTCGGGGTGTCCTCCAGCGTCGCGGACTCGGCCTGGGCGGGGAACGTCATCGGCTCCCGCCCGCACGCGTATTCGGCGGTGAACGCGACGTGCAGCGCGTCGCCGTGCCACTCGATCGTGCCGGGGACCGTCAGCGGTTTGACGTCGGCCTCCCACTCGGCGAACGCCACGACGTCGTCGTACCGGTCGGCGGCGGTCAGTGCCGCGACCACCTGCTGCGTCGGCTGGAGTCCGACGGCGACGCCGGGCCCGAAGCGTTCGACGACGACCTGGTGGATCTCGCGGAACAGCTCCCGGCGGTAGTCGTCGGGCAGCTTGAGGAAGCGCCGGGCGCGCAGCCGCTCGACCATCTCCACGCGCAGCCAGCGCCGGAAGAGTCTGTCGCGGACCTTGCCCGGCTCGGTGTACTTCTCGACGACGTCGAGGGCCTCGCGGAGGTTCTTGAAGTAGCCGACGGGGTCGAAGCGTTCGAAGCCCGCGTTGGAGCCGTCGTCCCGCCTGAGGTGGTAGTAGCAGACGTAGTCGCTGAGCACCGAGACGTTGTCCGCGCGCAGGTACGCCTCCGCGACGAAGACGTGGTCCTCCAGGCGCCGCCGGCCCTCCGGGAAGCGCAGTCCGGTGCGCTCCAGGAACTCGCGGCGGATCATCTTGTGCGGGGTCAGGCTGTCGATCAGCGGCGCGTTCTCGACGGTGGCGCGGGGGTGGTTGCGGCGGAAGAGCTCCACCGGAACGCCGCGGCCCTGCCCGGCCATCTTGCCGACGACCACATCGGCGCCGTTGGCGACGCCGTAGTCGTACATCCGCTCCAGCGCCTCGTCGCCGAGGTAGTCGTCGTTGTCGACGAACATCACGAACTCGCCCCGGGCGGCGTCGATTCCGACGTTGCGCGGCCTGCCCGACCAGCCGGAGTTCTCCTGGTGGATGACCCGCACGCGCGGGTCCTCTGCGGCGAGGGCGTCGAGCCGGGCGGGGGTGGCGTCGGTGGAGCCGTCGTCGACGAAGATCACTTCGTACTCGTCGGGCGGCAGGGACTGCCTCTGCAGCGAGGTGATGCAGTCCTCGATGTAGGTACCCGGATTGAAAACCGGGACGATGACGCTGACCTTGACCGGCATCGGGCTTCGGGCCCCCCTGGGTAGCTTGCCGAAAACATGCGGGTTTGGTGCGATGGCCTGATGCTAACCCCAACGAGCGTTGTCCTTACGGATCACGGGGGTTAACGCCGATTTCGTGATCGTGTCGCCGGGGCGGCCCGCGTCCGGCTCCCGGGGGACGGGTGCCCCGCCCTCTACGCTGTGCACGTGCGCCTGCTGCTGATGTCGGACACCCACCTCCCCAAGCGCGCCGGGGAACTGCCCGCGCCGCTCCTGGCCGAGCTGCCGCACGCCGACGTCGTGTTCCACGCCGGGGACTGGGTCGACACCGCGACCCTCGACCTGCTGGAGAGCCGCTGCCGCCGGCTGGTCGGCGTGTACGGCAACAACGACGGACCCGAGCTGCGCGCCCGGCTCCCCGAGATCGCGTACACCGAGCTGGACGGCCTGCGCTTCGCCACCGTCCACGAGACCGGCCCCGCGCAGGGCAGGGAGGCGCGCTGCGCGGCGCGCTTCCCGGGGCTCGACGTCCTCGTTTTCGGCCACAGCCACATCCCCTGGGACACCACGGCCCCCACCGGGCTGCGCCTGCTGAACCCCGGCTCGCCGACCGACCGCCGCCGGCAGCCCCACTGCACCTACATGACGGCGACGATCACCGGCGGCCGCCTGACCGACGTGGAGCTGCACCGGCTGCCGCGCCGTCGGCCTGCCGGGACGTAGGACCGGGCCGCCCCGTGGGAGGCGGCCCGGTCGCGGCGTCTGTGCGCTGTCAACGGACCTCCTTCCCGCTCGTCGAGGGGGCGAGGGCATGCATGCCTCGTTCGTTGATCGGCGCCTACCCGGTGGACGCCGGCGCACACCCGCAATCGCGCTGATCGTCCCCCGCGAGGATCCCGGTCACGCCGGACCCGCCGGATGGACGGGGCCCCGGGTCGCCGTCAGCGGGGCTCCGCTGCCGCCCCAGCGCAGCGCGATGATCTCGGCGGCGACGGACACCGCGACCTCCTCCGGTGTCCGTGCGCCCAGGTCGAGGCCCACGGGGGAGCGCAGCCGGGCGAGTTCGCCGTCGGACAGCCCCGCCCCGACCAGCCGGGCGAGCCGGTCCTCGTGCGTACGGCGGCTGCCCATCGCGCCGATGTACGCGGCGGGCCGGCGCAGCGCCACCTCCAGCAGCGGCACGTCGAACTTCGGGTCGTGGGTGAGGACGCAGATCACGGTGCGCTCGTCGGTGTCCGTGGCCGCGAGGTGGCGGTGCGGCCAGTCCACGACCACGTCGACGCCGGGCGGGAACCGCTTGGGGGTGGCGAAGGCCGGGCGGGCGTCGCAGACGGTCACCCGGTAGCCGAGGAAGTCACCGACGCGGGCGACCGCCGCCGCGTAGTCGATCGCGCCGAACACCAGCATGCGCGGCGGCGGCGCGAACGAGTGCAGGAAGACGCCGACCGCGTCCTCGCGCCGCTCGCCGTGCGGGCCGTAGTGCCTCAGGCCCGTGGCGCCGAGGGCGAGTTCGCCGCGCGCGTCCGCCGTGACCGCCGCGTCCAGCCCTTCCGCGCCGAGAGTGCCCGCCACC
Organism: Streptomyces sp. NPDC037054; assembly: GCF_055606745.1. Classification (NCBI taxonomy): domain Bacteria; kingdom Bacillati; phylum Actinomycetota; class Actinomycetes; order Kitasatosporales; family Streptomycetaceae; genus Streptomyces; species Streptomyces sp. NPDC037054. The sequence goes on from NZ_JBVJSJ010000003.1 coordinate 137,988, forward strand.
CGGTCCGGCCACACCGCGAGGGTCGCGCCGCGCGGCGCCGGGCCGTCGGTCACCGTCGCCACGGTCACCGGGTCGCCCGCGGCGACCGACTCGGCCACCGCCCCGAACCACCCGTCGGCGGCCGGGGTCACCGGGCGCACCAGCAGGGTGATCTCGCCGCCGCAGGCCAGCCCGACCGCGAAGGCGTCCTCGTCGCTGTACCCGAACGTCTCCAGGCGGGCCTCGCCGCTCGCCACCACCTCCCGGGCCAGCTCGAAGACGGCTCCCTCGACGCAGCCGCCCGACACGCTGCCGACCACCTCGTCGCCGGGGCCCACGGCCATCGCCGCGCCCGGGTCGCGCGGGGCGCTGCGGCTGACGCCGACGACCGTCGCGAGCCCGAAGGGGGAGCCGGCCGCGTACCACGCGTCCAGCGCCGGGAGGATGTCACGCATCGCCGTCTCCTCTCACCAAGGCGGCCGGCCGGACACGACGCACGTCACTCCAGGTCGGGTCCGGTGCGGCGGCGAGCGCTGCGGCGCGCCTTGGTTGACCGTTAATCCATTGAGTCCTCGGTCGCTGTCTGCTGCACTGCACGGACCCGGAGCCGTCGGTTCCAAGGATCCAAGGAGCGAGCGATGCGCGGAACGTTCATGTCCCCCCAGGAAGGAACACCCCACTCCCCGAAGGACATGACGCTTCGTGCATTTGCTCAACCTGGGAATCCTCGCGCACGTCGACGCGGGTAAGACGAGCCTGACCGAACGGCTCCTGCACACCGTCGGCGCGGTCGACGAGATCGGCAGCGTCGACGCCGGGAACACCCGGACCGACACCCTCGCGCTGGAACGCCGGCGCGGCATCACCATCAAGTCCGCCGTCGTCTCCTTCCCGCTCGACGGCCGGACGGTCAACCTCATCGACACCCCCGGCCACCCGGACTTCATCGCCGAGGTGGAACGGGTCCTCGGCGTCCTCGACGGCGTCGTGCTGGTCGTCTCCGCCGTGGAGGGCGTCCAGGCCCAGACCCGGATCCTGATGCGGACGCTGCGCCGGCTGCGCATCCCGACCCTGCTCTTCGTCAACAAGATCGACCGGCGCGGAGCCCGCCACGACGAGGTGCTGCGGGCCGTCGCCGACCGGCTCACCCCGCACATCGTGCCCATGGGCACCACCGCCCGGCTCGGCACCCGCGACGCCCGCTTCACGCCGGGCCTGCCGCCGACCGCGCCGGAGGTCCTCGCGGAGCACGACGACGCCCTCCTCGCGGCGTACCTGGCGGACCCGGAGCGGGCCCTCACCGGCGACCGGCTGCGGACCGCCCTCGCCGACCAGACCCGGCGTGCCCTGGTCCACCCGGTGTACTTCGGCTCGGCCCTCACCGGCGCCGGAATCGACGCGCTGCTGTCCGGCGTCCGCGACCTGCTGCCCAGCGCCGACGGCGACCCCCGGGGCCCCGTCTCCGGCACCGTCTTCAAGGTGGAGCGGGGCCCGGCGGGGGAGAAGGTGGCCTACGTCCGGATGTTCTCCGGCACCCTCCGCGTCCGCGACCGGGTGCCGTACGGCGACGCGCGCGCCGAGGGCCGCGTCACCGCGATCAGCGTCTTCGACCACGCCACGGACACCCGTGCCGACGCGGTCCCGGCCGGGCGCATCGCCCGGCTGTGGGGCCTGACGGACGCGACGATCGGCGACGCCGTCGGCGAGCCCCGCGCCGGAGCGCGACGCTTCTTCGCCCCACCGACCCTGGAGACCGTCGTCGTCCCCGCACCGGACACCGACCGGCGCGCCCTGCACCGGGCGCTCACCCTGCTCGCCGAGCAGGACCCGCTCATCGACCTGCGCCACGACGAGGTGCGGCAGGAGACCTCCGTGTCCCTGTACGGCGAGGTGCAGAAGGAAGTCGTCCAGGCCACGCTCGCCGACGAGTACGGCCTCGACGTCACCTTCCGGGAGACCACGCCGCTGTGCGTCGAACGGCCTCTCGGCACCGGCGCGGCCGTGGAGTTCAACAAGAAGGACGGCAACCCCTTCCTCGCCACCGTCGGCCTGCGCGTCGACCCGGCACCCGTCGGCTCCGGCGTCGACTTCCGGCTGGAGGTCGAGCTGGGAGCCATGCCGTACGCCTTCTTCAAGGCCGTCGAGGACAGCGTCCGCGAGACCCTCGGACAGGGCCTGTACGGCTGGCGGGTCACCGACTGCACGGTCACCATGACCCACAGCGGCTACTCGCCCCGGCAGAGCCACGCCCACCAGGGCTTCGACAAGAGCATGTCCAGCACCGGCGCCGACTTCCGCGGGCTCACCCCGCTCGTGCTGATCGAGGCGCTGCGCCGCGCCGGCACCCGGGTCCACGAGCCGCTGCACCGCTTCCGCCTGGAGGCGCCGGTGGACACGCTCGGCGCGCTCCTGCCGGTGCTGGCCGCGCTCGGCGCCGTGCCGCGCACGACTGTCACGCGCGGGGACACCGGGATCCTCCAGGGCACGGTGCCCGCGGCCCGGGTGCACGGGCTGGAGCAGCGGCTGCCGGCGCTGACCCGCGGCGAGGGGGAGCTGGAGAGCGCCTTCGAGGAGTACGCGCCGGTCACGCACGGCACGGTGCCCTGCCGCCCGCGCACCGACCACAACCCGCTGAACCGCAAGGAGTACCTGCTGAACGTGACGCGCCGGGTGGGCGGCTGACCACCCGGCGCGTCCCCGCCGGGCGCGAGGGCCCCGGCCGTCAGCCGCCGGCCGGGCCCGTCCAGTCGCGCTGGACGTGACCGAGCCGGACCCGCTGCGGGTGGTCGCCGACGGGCACGGACGCCGTCTTCTCCCCGGTGGCGAAGTCGATGGCCGTGACCCGGTCGGCGCCGCTCTCGGAGACGACGCAGCTGCGTCCGTCGCCGCTGACCGTCGCCCAGTAGGGCTTGGACACGGTGACGAGCGGACCCTCCTGGAGGGTGGCCCGGTCCACGACGGTCGCGTAGTCGTCCATCGTGCCCGCGACGCACAGCTTCGTGCCGTCCGGGCTCATCGACATGCCGTGGTGGCGCGAGTCGTTGACCCAGGTCGTGCGGTCCTCGCTCGTCGCCGGGTTCTTCGGCAGCGTCTTCACCCGCGTGATCCGGTCGGAGGCGACGTCGTACTCCAGGAAGCCGTTGAAGAACGACACCTGGAAGTACAGCTTCGACTCGTCGGGCGAGAACACCGCCGGGCGCACCGCGTCGGAGTGGTCCTCCAGCCCCGCCGCGTCGAGCCGCTCCCGCATGTCGACGGTCCTGACCTGCCGGTACGTCGTCGCGTCCACGACCGTGATGCGCCGGTCGCCCTTCGTCCAGTCCAGCCAGGGGGCGTCCAGCGCGGTGTTGACCTCGCCGATGGACATGTTCCAGAGGTATGTGCCGTCCTTGCTGAACACGTTCTCGTGCGGCTTGTCGCCCGTGGCGAACTTCCCGAGCTGCCGGCCCGTGGCGATGTCCAGCACGTGCACGGTGTTCGCGGTCGACGCGGAGACCGCGACCCGCGTGCCGTCCGGGGAGAGGGCCATGTGGTCGGAGCGGTAACCGTCCACGGGGAAGCGCCAGTTGATCCGTCCGGTGGCGAGGTCGAGGGAGACGACGTCGGCGAAGCTCGGCCGCGACACCACCACCGACGTGCCGTCCGGCGTGGAGTACATGTCGTCCACGAACTGGTCGTGGCCCTCGCCGACGCTGTTGCGGATGGCCGTGAAGTAGATCCACTTGATCGGGTCGGCCCTGATCTCCGCGAGGCGCTCCGCCTTGTCCGGCACGACGTCGATCCGGCCGATCCTCGCCAAGTCCCCCTTGGACTCGACGACATCGGCGGTGCCGTCCCAGTTGTTGCCGACGAACAGCACCTCGCGCAGGGCCGCGGAGTCGGCCGGGGCGGCTTGGGCGGTCGCGGGGACGGCGGCGGTCAGGGCGAGGGCGGCGGCTATGGAGCACAGGTGCCTGGGGCTGAGGGCAGGCAAGGACTGCTCCCTTCTCGGGACACGCACGGCGGGAAAACTGAGCACTGCTCATGTCTCAACTTACTGAAAAGTAAGGAGAGGTCGTGCCGCACCACAAGACCGCGGACACGACAACTTTTCCCGCCGAGGTGTCCCGTCCGGGCTACTCGTCCCAGGCCTGGATCATCGTCTGCCCGACGATCTTGCCGTCCCGCAGCGTCACCATCGACTCGGCCAGGACGCGTGTGCCGTCCGCGTACCGGCACGACTCGGTGAACGCGGCCTGGTCGCCCTGGACGACGCACTGCTCCAGCTTGTGCGTCATGTCCCGGCCGTAGACGTCGTCGAGCATCTCGGTGATCTCGTCCCGGCCGCGCAGCACCTTCGGGCTGCTGGGCTGCGTGTTGTGGTCGACGATGCGCAGTTCGGCGTCGTCGGCGTAGAGCGACGCGAGGGTCGCCGCCGTGTGTTCCTCGATGCCCCGGCGCAGCGCTTCGGTGTCGAAGCCGGGGCCTGCCGCGGTGCCCATGGTGACCTCCTCCGGGGGCCGCGGCCCGACCGTTCCGGGCCGCCCAGGGCCCCGTCTACGAGCCTCCTCCGCCCCCGGGTCCGCGGCAAGCGCAGCCGGACGGCTCCGCCTGTCGGGTGAGCCCGGCCCCGCGCCCGTGTCCGGAAGCGGCCCGCCGCCGTTGCTGAAAGCATGATCTCAACACGACGTATCGTCGCCGCCGTTGGTCTCGCCGCCGGGTTCGCCGGACTCGCCGCGCCGGCGGCGGGCGCGGCCGACGGGGCGGTTCAGGACGCCGGGCGGCTGAACCCGATCACGACGCTCGACTCGCTGGCGGTCGCCGACCTCCCCGAGGAGCACAAGGACGAGATGCCCCGGCCCTCCGCGCAGCTGGCCGAGCTCAACAAGGTGAGCGAGCTGAACCGGCTCAACGAGCTGCACCAGGTCACCGACCTCGTCGCCCCGGTCACCGGCCTGGTGCCCACCGTCGAGTACTGACCGGCGCCACCGCCCGCGAGGGGCCGCCCGCAGCCCGGGCGGCCCCTCGCCGCGTGTCCCGAGGCCAAGGCTCAGTCCGCCGCCGCCAGGAACTGCGTCGCCGCCAGCTCCGCGTACAGCGGGTCCCCGGTCACCAGCTCGGCGTGCGTGCCGACGGCGCGGACCCGGCCCGCGTCGAGGACGACGATCCGGTCGGCCATGGTCACCGTGGACAGCCGGTGCGCGACGACCAGCACGGTCGTCGTACGGGCCACGTCGGCGACGGTGTCCCGCAGCGCCGCCTCGTTCACCGCGTCCAGCTGCGAGGTCGCCTCGTCGAGCAGCAGCAGGCGGGGGCGGCGCAGCAGGGCGCGGGCGATGGCGACCCGCTGGCGCTCGCCGCCCGACAGCCGGGTGCCGCGGTGGCCCACGAGCGTGTCGAGCCCGTCCGGCAGCCGCGCGACGAGACCGTCCAGGCGGGTCGTCTTCACCACCCGCGCGACGGCGTCGTCGTCCGCCTCCGGATTGCCCAGCAGCAGGTTGTCCTTCAGCGAGCCCGACAGGACCGGCGCGTCCTGCTCCACGTAGCCGATGGCGGCCCGCAGCTCCGACAGCTCCCACTCGGCGACGTCCCGCCCGTCCAGCGTGATCACGCCCGAGACGGGGTCGTAGAACCGCTCCACGAGCGAGAACACGGTCGTCTTGCCCGCGCCGGACGGCCCCACGAACGCCGTCATGCCGCGCGCCGGCACCGTGAACGTCACGCCGTGGTGGACGTACGGAAGGTCGTCGGCGTACCGGAAGCGGACGTCGGTGAACGCGACCGACGCGGGCTCGGCGCCGGGCGTGGGCAGCGGCGCGGGCCGGGCGGCCGGCTCGGCGGGCAGCCGCAGCGCCTCCTGGATGCGGGCCAGGGCCGCGGCCCCGGTCTGGTACTGCGTGATCGCGCCGACGACCTGCTGGATCGGCGACATCAGATAGAACACGTACAGCAGGAACGCCACCAGCGTGGCGACGTCGGTGGCGCCCGTCGCCACCCGCGCGCCGCCCACCGCGAGCACCGTGATGAACGCGCACTGCATCGCGAGCCCTGCCGTGTTGCCCGCGGCGGCCGACCACTTGGCGGCCCGCACGCTCTGCCGCCACGACTCCTCGGCCGCCGCGTGCAGCGTGCGCTCCTCGCGGTCCTCGGCGCCGGACGCCTTCACCGTGCGCAGCGCGCCCAGGATCCGCTCCAGGGAGGCACCCATCACGCCGACCGCGTCCTGCGCCTGCCGGCTCGCCCGGTTGATGCGCGGCACGATCACCCCGAGGATCGTGCCCGCCAGCAGGATCACCGCCAGCGTGACCCCCAGCAGCACCGGCTCCACCAGGCCCATCATGACCACGGTCGCCACCAGCGTGAGCCCGCCCGTGCCCAGGCCCACCAGCGAGTCGGTGGTGACCTCGCGCAGCAGCGTCGTGTCCGAGGTGATGCGGGACATCAGGTCGCCCGGCTCGGTGCGGTCCACCGCCGCGACTTTGAGCCGCAGCAGATACGACGACAGGGCCCGCCGCGCGCCGAGCACCACCGACTCCGCCGTGCGCCGCAGCACGTACGAACCCAGCGCCCCCACCGCCGCGTTGGCGACCACGAGCGCCGACATGAGCAGCAGCGCCCCGGTGATGGCGCGGTCCCGCGACAGGTCGGTGATCAGCTCCCGCGCCACCAGCGGCAGCGCGAGGCCCGTGGCGCCCGTGACCAGCGACAGCAGGGCACCCGTGAGCAGGGCCCAGCGGTGCGGTCTCACGTAGCCGAGGAGCAGCCGCCACGCGGGCGCGCCGGGCTCCGTCTCTGCTGTGCTCACTGCTCTCCTCGGGAGTCGGGGCGAAGCCCTCAGATTACGGTGGCACGGGCCCACGGGACCGGGGAATTTCCAGGCCGGGGGCCCGCGGCGCCCGGCCGGTGCGTGCCGTTACCGATCAGTCACGCGTACGCTCGAAGGGATCCGACGGACGGACGAAGGGGCCAGCAGCATGGCGCAGGAAGTACGCGGCGTGATCGCACCGGGCAAGGACGAGCCGGTACGGATCGAGACCATCGTGATCCCCGATCCGGGGCCCGGCGAGGCGGTGGTGAAGGTGCAGGCCTGCGGGGTCTGCCACACCGACCTGCACTACAAGCAGGGCGGGATCAGCGACGACTTCCCGTTCCTGCTGGGCCACGAGGCCGCCGGCGTGGTCGAGTCGGTCGGCGCGGGCGTCACGGACGTCGCGCCCGGCGACTTCGTCGTCCTCAACTGGCGCGCGGTGTGCGGGAAGTGCCGGGCCTGTCTGCGCGGCCGGCCCTGGTACTGCTTCGACACGCACAACGCCGAGCAGCGGATGACGCTGGCCGCCACGGGGCAGGAGCTGTCCCCGGCGCTGGGCATCGGCGCGTTCGCGGAGAAGACGCTGGTGGCCGCCGGGCAGTGCACCAAGGTCGACCCGGCGGTGGCTCCGCAGGTGGCGGGGCTGCTCGGGTGCGGCGTCATGGCGGGCATCGGCGCGGCGATCAACACCGGCGGTGTCGGACGGGGCGACACGGTCGCCGTCATCGGCTGCGGCGGTGTCGGCGACGCGGCGATCGCCGGAGCGCGCCTCGCCGGCGCGGCGAAGATCATCGCCGTGGACATCGACGACCGGAAGCTGGAGACGGCCCGGGGGATGGGTGCCACGCACACGGTCAACTCCCGTGCCACGGACGCCGTCGACGCGATCCGCGAACTGACCGGCGGCTTCGGCGCGGACGTCGTGATCGAGGCGGTGGGGCGCCCGGAGACCTACCGGCAGGCGTTCTACGCCCGCGACCTGGCCGGCACGGTGGTGCTGGTCGGCGTGCCGACGCCGGAGATGAAGCTGGAGCTGCCGCTGCTGGACGTGTTCGGGCGCGGCGGCTCGCTGAAGTCGTCCTGGTACGGGGACTGCCTGCCGTCCCGGGACTTCCCGATGCTGATCGACCTCCACCTCCAGGGGCGCCTGGACCTGGCCGCGTTCGTCACCGAGACCATCCAACTGGACGAGGTGGAGAAGGCGTTCGAGCGGATGCACGCCGGTGACGTGCTGCGTTCGGTGGTGGTGCTGTGATGGCCGCCCGCATCGAACGCCTCGTCACCTCCGGGCAGTTCACGCTCGACGGCGGCACCTGGGACGTCGACAACAACGTCTGGCTCGTCGGCGACGACCGCGAGGTGGTCGTCATCGACGCCGCCCACGACGCCGACGCCATCGCCGAGGCGGTCGGCGACCGACGGCTGACCGCGATCGTCTGCACCCACGCCCACAACGACCACGTGAGCGCGGCCCCCGCCCTCGCCGACCGCACCGGCGCCACCATCTGGCTGCACCCCGACGACCTCCCGCTGTGGAAGCTGACCCACCCGGACCGCGACCCCGACGCCCACCTGGCCGACGGGCAGGTGATCGAGGCCGCCGGCGCCGACCTGACCGTGCTGCACACCCCCGGGCACGCGCCCGGCGCGGTCTGCCTCTACGGCCCGGGCCTGGGCGCCGTGTTCACCGGCGACACCCTCTTCCAGGGCGGCCCCGGCGCCACCGGACGCTCCTACTCCCACTTCCCGACGATCATCGACTCGATCCGCGACCGGCTGCTCACCCTGCCGCCGGAGACCAGGGTCCTCACCGGACACGGCGACCCGACCACCGTCGGCGCCGAGGCACCGCACCTCCAGGAGTGGATCGAGCGGGGCCACTGACCCGGGAGGCACGCCCGGCCGGGTGACGTCCGGGTGACGTCTCCCGAAATGGCGACAGAGGATGTCCGGCTTACCCGCCACCCTCGTGACTGAACGAAGGTCACCGGGTACGGGAGGTCGGACATGCCACTGCCGCTGAAGGACAAGGTCGCGCTGGTCGCCGGGGCGACACGCGGCGCGGGACGGGGGATCGCGGTCGAACTCGGCGCGGCCGGGGCCACGGTGTACGTGACCGGCCGCAGCACGCGCGAGCGGCGCTCCGAGTACGACCGCCCCGAGACCGTCGAGGACACCGCCGACCTCGTCACCGCCGCCGGCGGCCGGGGCATCGCCGTACCCACCGACCACCTCGACCCCGAGCAGGTCCGCGCCCTCGTGGACCGCGTCGCCGGCGCACACGGCCGGCTCGACGTCCTCGTCAACGACATCTGGGGCGGCGAACACCTCTTCCAGTGGGACACCCCGGTCTGGGAACACGACCTCGACAAAGGGCTGAGACTGCTCAGGCTCGCCGTCGAGACCCATGCGATCACCAGCCACCACGCCCTGCCCCTGCTGCTGCGCAACCCCGGCGGGCTGGTCGTCGAAGTCACCGACGGCACCGCCGAGTACAACCGCGACACCTACCGCGTGAGCTTCTTCTACGACCTCGCCAAGGCGTCCGTGCTGCGCATGGCCTTCGCCCTCGGTCACGAACTCGGCCCGCGCGGCGCCACCGCCGTCGCGCTCACCCCGGGCTGGCTGCGCTCGGAGATCATGCTGGAGACCTTCGGCGTACGGGAGGACAACTGGCGCGACGCGCTGGAACGCGTCCCGCACTTCGCCATCTCCGAGACCCCGCGCTACGTCGGCCGTGCGGTCGCCGCCCTCGCCGCCGACCCGGACGTGGCGCGCTGGAACGGCCGTTCGCTCTCCAGCGGCGGCCTCGCGAAGGAGTACGGCTTCACCGACCTCGACGGCAGCCGCCCCGACGCCTGGCGCTACCTCGTCGAGGTCCAGGACCCCGGCCGCCCGGCGGACACCACCGGCTACCGCTGAGCGGCGCCCGCGCGGGGGCTGCCGCGCCGATCACCGGGCCAGTACCGTCGGCCCATGACCGACACGACACGCTTTGCGGGCCACGGAGTTCTCGTCACCGGCGCCGCCCGCGGGATCGGCGCCGCCACCGCGCGGCGGTTCGCCGAGGAGGGGGCGCGGGTGCTGGTGACGGACGTGGACCTGCCCGCGGCCCGGGCGACCGCGGGCGGCCTGCGCGAACACGGCCTCGCCGCCGAGGCGTTCGGCTGCGACGTGGCCGACCGGGCCTCCGTCGAGGCGGCCGTAGCCCGCGCCGTCGAGGCCTTCGGCACGCTCGACGTCCTGGTCAACAACGCCTACCACTGCGGCCCCGACGCCGCGCGCTTCGAGGACGAGCCCGACGAGTCCTGGGCGCGCGACCTCGACCTCACCCTGACGGGCGCGTACCGCTGCTGCCGCGCCGCCCTGCCCCACCTGGCGGCCTCCGGGCGCGGCGCGATCGTGAGCATCGGCTCGGTCAACGCGGTGCAGGACTTCGGCAACCACGCCTACAGCGCCGCCAAGGCCGGCCTCGCCTCCCTCACCCGCACCCTCGCCGGGCACGCCGCCGCCCGGGGCGTCCGGGTCAACCTGGTCGTGCCGGGCACGGTGCGCACCCCGGCGTGGCAGGGGCGCGACGCCCAGCTGGACGCGGTGCGCGCGCTGTATCCGCTCGGCCGGGTCGGGCAGCCGGAGGACATCGCCGCCGCCGTCGCCTTCCTCGCCTCCCGCGACGCGGCCTGGATCACCGGCACCTCCCTCACCGTCGACGGCGGGCTCACGGCCGTCAACGCCGGGTTCCGCGCGGCAGCCGCGGGCGCGCTCGACGACCCCGAGGGGTGAGTCGCGGGGCGTCGGCCCGGAGCCGGGGCGCCCGCGGAATGTCACCGTTTCGTACCGGCCGCCGCCCGCGGCACAACCGATCGCGCCGGACGCCGGTCTAGTTGTCAGACATCGCAGAAGCCGCTGCGAGCATTCCGCGCGAAAGGCATGACGGCCATGGGGGACATACGCAGAAGAGGAGTCGTCGCCCTCGGGGTGACCGCCCTGGTGACACCGCTCACGCTCGCACTCGGCGCCGCGCCGGCGCAGGCCGCGAGCTGCACGACGACGGCCGGCCCGTACCAGAAGCAGGTGGAGAAGTTCCTGGGCCGGCCGGTCGACGGCAAGCAGTCGAGCGCCGACTGCAAGGCCATCCAGGCCTTCCAGAACAAGCACGGCATCCGTCCCAACATCGGCTACGCCGGGCCGGTCACCTGGGGCGTGATGGACCTCATGCTCAAGCAGAAGGCCGTCGGGACGAACCCCAACAAGGCCGGCAAGTGCCCGGTGAACAAGGGCCGCATCGCCTGCGTGGACCTCACCCTCCAGCTCAGCTGGATCCAGGACGGCAGCAGGCTCGTGTACGGCCCGGTCCCCGTCCGCACCGGGCGCGACGGCTACGAGACCCGCACCGGCCTGAAGAAGATCTACTGGCGCAACATCGACCACGTCTCGACCATCTACGACGTGCCGATGCCCTACAGCCAGTTCTTCGACGGCGGCCAGGCCTTCCACCAGGCGAGCCTCAGCATGTGGAACCCGCCCGGCTCGCACGGCTGCGTGAACATGACCACCACCGACGCCAAGAAGTACTGGTCGCTGCTGAAGACCGGCGACGACGTGTACGTGTACGGCCGCAAGCCCGGCACCTGACAGACGCGCCCGCCGGGCACCGCCGGACCGCCCGCCGGGCACCGCCGAAGCCGGTGCCCGGCCCGTGCGGCAGACGTGAACTCCCCGGTCACAGCGGCCAACTGCCCTCTCGGGAGGTCCGCATGGACGTGAGCAGGGACACGGTCCGATATGCCCCTTTTGCGTGTGCTTACTCACAGCGTCTTCACCTCCGGAGCCGTATGCTTCACAGCATGTCCACCACTGTTGAACCCTCCTCCGAGCGATCGGCTGCCGAGGTCAACGAGGAGATCCGGGCCCTGTGGCGCCGGTCGGGCGGGACACTCAGCGTCGAACAGCGCGAGGAGTACCAGCGCCTCGTCCTCGAATGGGCCTCCGCGGCCCCGCAGCGGGTGCCGGCGGCCTGAGCACCGGGTAGCCGCCCCCGCGCATCGCATCCTCGTCCCTGGGCACCCCTCACCCGATGGGTGCCCTCCTCGCACTGGCCTCGGCCGTCTGCTACGGCATCGTCGACTTCGCCGGCGGACTGCTGTCCAGACGCGTCCCCTACGCGGCCGTCACCTTCCTCGGCCAGGTCGGCGGGCTCCTGCTCGCCTGCCTGGCCGCCCTTCTCGTGCAGGCCGACGCCGTGCGCCCCGCCGACCTGCTGTGGGGCGCGCTGTCCGGCCTCGGCAGCGGCACCGCCATGCTGGCCCTCAATCGAGGGCTGAGCCGGGGCGCCATGAGCGTCGTCGTGCCTTTGAGCGCCGTCACCGGCGTCGCGCTGTCCGTGCTCTGCGGCGTCGTCCTGCTCGGCGACCGCCCCGGCGCCCTCGCCTGGACGGGCATCGCCCTCACCGTGCCCGCCCTGTGGCTGGTGTCCGGCGGCTCGACGGGACCGCGCTCCGAGATCACCGACGGACTGGTCGCGAGCGCGGGCGTCGCCGTGCAGTACGTCGCCCTCGGCCAGGCCGCGGCCGGCAGCGGACTGTGGCCCGTCGCCGCCGGACGCGTCGCCGCCGTGCTCCTGCTGCTGCCGGGCGCGGCACGCCACCACCGGAGCCTGCGTCTGCCGCCCCGGCGCTGTGCCGAGGCCCTCGTCATCGGCGCGGGCGCCGCCCTCGGCCTGATCCTCTATCTGCTCGCCGCCCAGCGGCAGTTGCTCGCGGTCGCCGTGGTCCTCGCCTCCCTCTACCCGGCCCTGCCCGTCGTCCTCGGCCTCGCCCTCCTCGACGAGCGCCTCACCCGGTGGCAGGCCCTGGGGCTGGCGGGCGCCGGGACGGCCACCGTCCTGCTCACCCTCGGCTGATCAGCCCCACGTCGCCGAGTAGTACCGGCGATAGCGGTCGCGGTCCCGCTCCACCCTGATCCAGCGCGTCGCCACGAGGGCGACCAGGCTGCCCGCGACGACCAGCAGGCCAGGGCCGGCGTTCCGGCGGTCCGTGAGCCGCGACAGCAGCGCCGAGACGTCCGTACCGTCCGTGACCGGCGCCGACGGGCCCGGCACCGCACCGCCCGGAAGGGCGGCACCCTGCGGGCTCGACGGCGCGGACGAGGCGCCGCCCCCCGAGTCGCCGCCGGGGGAGCCCACGATCAAGCGCACACCCAGGGCCGCCATCGCCTTCGTCACCGGCTGGAAGAACGTCGTGCCGCCCTTCGCGCAGTCGCCGTTGCCGCCCGACGTCACGCCCAGCGCGACACCCTCGGAGAACAACGGGCCGCCGCTGTCCCCGGGCTCGGCACACACGTCCGTCTCGATCAGGCCGGAGACCGTGCCCTCCGGGTAGTTGACCGTCGCGTCCACCGCCGTCACCCGCCCCGCCCGCAGCCCGGTCGTGCTGCCGCTGCGGAACACGCGCTGCCCCACGGACGCGTCGCCCGCCCCCGTGATCCGCACGCCCTCGCCGCCGCCGACGGCCACCACGTCCGCGCCCTCGCCGGCCTCGCCGCCGTCGTACTTCACGAGGGAGAAGTCGTCGCCCGGGAAGCTCCCGGCCACCGTCGTGCCCACCCGCCGCTCACCCCGGCCGTCCGCGAACCACACCGAGCCGTCCGGGCCGCAGTGCCCCGCCGTGAGGATGAAGTCGTCGCGCCCGTCGGTCACGTTGAACCCCGCCGAGCAGCGCCCCGCCGTGGACAGGATCGGGCGCGCGCCGTTCAGCCGGGTCGTGAAGGCGCCCTCGGTGCGCTCCATGCGCACGAACCCGCCGATGCCCTCGGCGACACCGGTCAGCCGGGACCAGTCGGACGCGGAGACCGTGCGGTCGCCGCGGACCACCACCCGGTTGTTCCGGTAGTCCACCGCCCACGCCGTCCCGGCCACCCGTGGCGCCGCCCGCAGCGTCGCCGTGGCCGCCCGCAGATCGCGCATGCTGTGCCGCACGAGCCGCGCCTCGACGCCCGCCCGCCGCACCTCGGCCGCCCCCTCCCGGTCGGTGACCGCGACGACCGGCCGTCCGTCGGCACCGATCCAGCTGCCCGCCGTACGGGACACGCCGAGCCGCGTCACGACGTCCGCGCCGGCCGTGGTGCGGGCGTCCGTGCGGGCGTCCGTGCGCGGCGCGGCCGACGGGCCGGGCGGCTCGCTCGCCACGGCACGGGTCATCATCACCGTGCCGAGCAGGAGCCCGCCGACGGCCGCCAGCCGCGTCACTCGCCGGACGGTACGTCGTCGTGCGTGCCTCATGCCTGACTCCCGGGCCCGAACAGCGGCGCCTCGGCACCGCGGCGCGCTCTCGGAGTCGAGCGCCCTCCCTCCATACGGGGCCCGGGCCGGGCGCGTTCACCGCGCCCGGCAGCGCGTCAGCTCTTGCGGCCCACTCCGCAGAACATCGCCACCTCGGCAGGCTCCGGCCCGTCCTCGGGCTCCGGACGCCAGCGGGAGCAGGACGCGACGCCCGGCTCCAGCAGCTCCAGACCGTCGAAGAACCGGACGACGTCCTCGGGCCTGCGCTGCGTCAGCTTCGGAGTGCCGTGCTCGTTCCAGAACTTGACCGCCTCGTCCACGTCGGGCATCGCCGGGCTGGTGATGGTGTGCGACAGCACCAGGTGGCTGCCCGACGGCAGGGCGTCCAGCAACTGCCGCACCACGCCGTAGGGGTCCTCGTCGTCGCGGAGGAAGATGACCACGCCGAGCAGCATCAGCGCGACCGGCTTCGTGAAGTCCAGGGTCCGCGCCGCGTGTTCGAGGATCGCGTCGACGTTGCGCAGGTCCTCGTCCAGGTAGTCCGTGGCGCCCTCGGGCGTGCTGGTGAGCAGCGCGCGGGCGTGGGTGAGCACCAGCGGGTCGTTGTCGACGTAGACGATGCGGGACTCCGGCGCGATCTTCTGCGCGACCTCGTGCGTGTTGTCGGCGGTGGGCAGGCCGGTGCCGATGTCGAGGAACTGGCGGATCCCGGCCTCGGCGACGAGGTGGCGCACGGCCCGCCCGAGGAAGAGCCGGTCGGCGCGGGCGTACTCACCGATGCCCGGGTGCAGTTGGCGTATCTGGTCGCCGGCCGCGCGGTCGACCTCGTAGTTGTCCTTGCCGTCGAGCCAGTAGTTCCAGATGCGGGCCGTGTGCGGCTGGGAGGTGTTGATGCGGTCGAGCAGCGGCTGCTGGGCGTGCTGCTCGGCCGACGGGGTGTCGGTCACGGGGACTCCCGGGGTGGTGACGTGCGCGGACAAAGAGCAATTTAGACCCGCGAGTTGATCTCTGACGAGTCTTCGGCGCCTTCCGTCCCCGGCCGGATCGCCGCCCGACCGCGCGCGTCGCCCCACAGGGCCGCGTCCCCCGCGTACGGCCGCAGCAGGGCGGTGAGCCGCTCGTCGCCGCGTCCGTTCAGCTCGTCGGAGGTGATCTTGCGGGCGATCCCCGCGAGGAGTCCGCGAGTTGGACCCCGGGATCGTCCCGCGCCGCCACCAGCCGCACCCCGGCCGGGGCGACGCCGGCCCGCCGCGCGGTCTCCTCGATCCACGCGATGCGCTCCGGCGTCCGCGTGTGCCTAGACTGCCCGTCATGGACGACGCGTCGCTCGACCGGCTCGCTGCCGGGAAGTACCTGCTCCTCACCAGCTACCGCAAGAACGGCACGCCGGTCGCCACGCCGGTGTGGGTGGTGCGCGACGGCGACTCGCTCGGCGTCTGGACGGTCGCCGACTCGTGGAAGGTGAAGCGGATCCGGGCCCGTGCCGACGTCCTCGCCGGCCCCTGCGACCTGCGCGGCAACCCGACCGGCGAGCAACTCCCGGCCACCGCCGAGATCGTCGACGCGGCCACGGTCGCCCGCTACCGCCGGCTCCTCGCCCGCAAGTACGGCCTCGTCGGTCGCCTCACCCTGCTCGGCAGCAGGCTGCGCCGCGGACTCGGCGGCACCGTCGGCATCAGGGTCACCCTCACCGGCTGAGACGCCGCGGGCCCGTCAGGTCCAGGCGCGGTACGGCTCGTCCACGAGCTGGAAGACCGGCTCGCCCCGCACCGGGTCCTTGGCGGTGGACAGCCGCACCCGGTCACCGCTGTGGATGCCGACGGGCGGGCCCATGACCCGGCCCCGCACGACGAAGCCCTCGGTCATCTCGATCAGCGACACATTGCGCGCGGCGGGGGAGTTGCGGTGCACCACCGTGGAGTGGCGGACCGTGCCCGTGCCCTCGCTGCGCTCCGTGCGCAGGTCGCTGCCCCGGCACACCGGACACAGCAGCCGGTGGTACATGGCGGTGCCGCACCAGGCGCAGCGCTGGAAGAGGATCGCGTCCTTGTCCGGGCCCCCGGGTGCGAGGACGCCCGTGGCGGAGCCGGCTGCCTGCTGAGTGGCGCTTCCTGAGTGGTGGTACACGCTGTCAACTCCCTGCACTCGGCCGGAATGCCGCGTGCGCGGACACCCGGGCACGCGCGTGCCCGGTTCGCCGTGCCACCGCGCACGGCATCAGAGTATGGCACTGAGTGCCAGGCGTAAAGGCACTGCGTACCCCATTGTGGCCGTAATCGCCCGCACGGGCCCCGCTCAGTCCCGCGCGAGGGTGGTCTCGATCTCCTGGACGACCCGCCACAGCGGAGCCCCGCGCCGCGACACCACGACCACCACGTCCTGCGGCCGCTCGTCGGCGGGCGGCACGGCCGGACCGCCGAACGCCGACCGTACGTACCCCACCGCGTGGTCGAACGCGGCGCTCGCGTCGCCCTTGCCGTCCGAACGCAGCCAGGACCGCAGGGCGTTGTTGTGCGCCGCGACCACCGCCGCCGCGATCACGTCCGCCTGGAGCGTGCCGTCGGGCTGGCCGGCGAACCGCCCGCGCAGGTACTCGGCGAGGGCGCGCTCGTAGCGCCACACCACCGACAGCTCGTACGCCCGCAGCCCGGGGACCCGCTTGGTGAGGCGGTAGCGCTGCACCGAGAAGGACGGGTTCTCGGCGTACATGCCCAGCACCAGCCGGGCCGCCTCGCAGACCCGGCGCACCGGCTCGCGCTCGTCGCCGCCGGACGCGAGGAACGCCGTCATGTCCGCCAGGCACCGCTCGTGGTCGGGGAAGACCACGTCCTCCTTGGAGGGGAAGTAGCGGAAGAACGACCGCCGTCCGACCCCGGCGAGCGCCACGATGTCGTCCACCGTGGTCTGTTCGTAGCCGCGCTCCAGGAACAGCCGGAAGGCCGCCGCGACCAGCGCGTCCCGCATGGGCGGCTTCGCGGCCGCCGCCTCCGCCTTCTCGCCGCGGCGGGGCGCCGCACTGCTGGAGCTCATGAACGGAACGTAGCACCCGCACGGCCGCGATGGCACTCGGTGCTGCGGGAACAGGGAACTGAGTACCCTACCGGGCTCGGCAGGCGCCGGAGCCGGGGCCGCGGGCCTCGCATACGATCTTCCCCAGTCGCCGCCGAGGAGCCCCGCATGCCGCACGCCCGCCCCCGTGTCCTGTACGTCACCGACCTGGCCTATCCGGCCCGCGGGCGCCGCTACTGCGACGAGGACATCTTCCTGACCTCCCGGCTGCGCGAGCACGTCGACCTCGCCCTGTGCCACCCCCGGGACGCAGCCGCCCTCATGGACGCCTTCGACGCCGTGGTCGTGCGCAACAGCGGCCCCGTACTGGAGTACCAGGAGGCGTACGACGCGTTCCGCGCGCGTGCGGCCGAGCGCGGCACCCGCGTCTACAACCAGCTCACGGGCCGCGCCGACATGGCGGGCAAGCAGTACCTGCTCGACCTCACCGCCGCGGGACACCCCGTCATCCCCACCGTCGACCGCGCCGAGGACCTGCACCTGCTGCCCGCGGCCGGCCACTACGTCGTCAAGCCGAAGCTGGGCGCCGACTCCATCGGCCTGCGGATCGTCCCCGCCGACCGGGTCCGCGACGAGGTGCGCGGCGAGGTCCTCGTCCAGCCGCGCGTCGACTTCGCCTACGAGGTCTCCTTCTACTTCGTCGACCACGACTTCCAGTACGCCCTGTACGCCCCCGACCCCGCCCGGCGCTGGGAGCTGCGGCCCTACGAAGCCACCGCCGCCGACCTGGAGTTCGCCCGCCGCTTCATCGACTGGAACACCATCGACCACGGCGTCCAGCGGGTCGACGCCTGCCGCGCTCCCGACGGCGAACTGCTGCTGGTCGAGCTGGAGGACCTCAACCCCTACCTGTCGCTCGACGCCCTCGACGACACGCGGCGGGACGCCTTCGTCGCCGCGCTGACCGCCTCCCTGCACGGCTTCCTCGCGGCGGGCTGACCGCGCGTACGGGCCGGGATGGCACGGCCGCCGGCGCTGTGGTGAGCTGGAAGGACGCGCCCGGCACCGGAGAGGGGACGGCACAGGGCATGGCGGACCTGGACGCGTTCACACGGCGGCTGAACCCCGACATGTGCGTGGTCACGGCCTCGGCGGGCGGTGAGCGCGGCGGCTGCCTGGTCGGGTTCGCCTCGCAGTGCTCCCTCGACCCCGTGCGGTTCGTGGTGTGGCTGTCCGAGGTCAACCACACCTACCGGGTGGCCCGTTCCGCGGACGTGCTGGCCGTCCACCTCCTCACGCGTGAACAGCGCGACCTGGCCGAGCTGTTCGGCGCACGCACCGGCGACCGGGAGGACAAGCTGGCCCGGGTCGCGTGGCGGGAGGCGTACGGCGGGGCCGTCGTGCTGGAGGACGCCGCGGCCTGGTTCGTCGGCCGGGTCGTGCTGCGCGCCGGGGGCGGGGACCACATCGGGTTCGTCCTCGACCCCGTCGAGTGGGGCGAGCGGGAGACCGGCGGCGGCACGCTGCTGCGCCTGGCGGACGCCCAGGACATCGCGCCCGGCCACCCCGTCGACTGACGGCCTTCCGGCCGGGCGGGCCGGGGCCGAATCGGCGGAACCGGGCCGCGGCCGGGCCGGCGGTGCGTCTTGGGCGGTACGCCTACTGGGGCCGCGCGTCGGCCGGATCGTCGAGCGGCACCCGGATGTCGAGCACGCACACGTCGTCGCGCCGCTCCTCTTCGAGCATCGCCGCGAGCACGGGGTCCAGCGGCGAGCCGGTGTGGTGCCCGTGCGCCTCGACGACCCGGGCGAGCCGCTCCATGCCCCGGTCTATGGGTTCCTCGGGCCGCTCGACCAGGCCGTCCGTGAACATCAGCACCCGGTCGCCCGGTCTCAGGAGGCACTCGCCCTCCTCGAAGACCGGTGTGGCACTCGCCCCGAGCAGCACCCCGCGCGGCCGGTCGAGATAGCGCGCCTCGCCGTCGCGCAGCAGCAGCGGCGGCGGGTGACCGGCCTGCGCCCAGACCAGCCGGCGCCCCTCGGGCTGGTAGCGGGCGAGGACCATGGTGGCCGTGCCGTGCGAGTCGTGGGAGTGCAGCAGCAGCGTGTTGAGGCGGGCCAGCGCGCCGGTCAGGGACGAGCCCGTGATGACCATGCCCTTGGCGGTGAACCGCAGCTGGGCCATGGTGGCGACGGCGTCGATGCCGTGTCCGGCGACGTCGCCGACGACGAACAGGGCTTCCTTCTCCGACAGTTCGATCGCCGAGAACCAGTCGCCGCCGACGTTGACGCCCGCCTGCGCGGGCAGGTAGGCGACGTCGACGTGCAGACCGGAGAGCCGCATCGACCGCTTCGGCAACGGCAGCAGCGCGTGCTGGAGGCGGGCCGCCAGTGTGCGTTCGGCGCGCAGTACGTCGTGCTGGGAGAGGATGGCCCGCTCGCTCTCGACCAGGGCCAGCTCCACCCGGCGCCGGGCCGTCAGGTCCTGCACGACGCCGTGCACCTCGACGGGCGTGCCGCTCAGGTCCTCGACGGCCTCGGCGACGACCCGCAGGTGCCGCACGGCGCCGGCCGCTCGGACGCGAACCGGCAGGTCGAGCGGCCGGCCCTCCTCCAGGAGCCGCTCGACGGCTCGCGCGAGCGCGGGCGCGTCCTCGGGCAGCGCCAGACTGGACAGTTCGGCGAGGCGGACCGGACCGTGCGCGGGTTCCCGGCCGAAGAGCGTGAAGACCTGCGACGACCAGGCCGCCTCCTGCGTGACCAGGTTCCAGTTCGCCCAGCCGAGGCTGCCCAGCCGCTGAAGATCCGCCAGCCGCTGTTCCTGGAGGTCGGAGGCGTCCTGCCGCAGCCAGGTGACGACCAGCCGGTCGTCCAGCCGCGTCACCCGGACCGCGTACGTGGACAGCTCCGCGACGCCCGCGACGATCTCCTGGTGGGCGAACGGGGCGCCCTCGAAGGGCTCACCGGTGGACAGGGTGCGCAGGCAGCCCCGCCACACGGACTCGCGCCCCATGGCCGGGCAGCACTCCAGCAGCCGCCGTCCGGCCAGCTCGTCGCGGGCGTGGCCCACGATGTCGCCGGCCTGCGCGGTCGCGGCGTCGATGCGGAAGTCCTCGACGCGTCCCGCCGGTGAGCGCAGCGGCGTCAGCAGCAGCGCCGCGACCGGCAGCGCGTCGAACACGGTCCGCAGGGAGGCCTCGGCGGTCCGGGCGGCGCCGGACTCGTCCCGGCCGGGGCCGAACAGGCGCAGCGGGCCCGAGCAGAGCAGCGCGGCGCCGCGCAGGTGCTCGCGGCTGCGGGGGGTGAAGGCGCCGGAACGGGGGTGGAGCACGCCGACGCACACGTCGTCCGCGTTCACGCTCGGCACCGGCAGCCAGGCCTGGGAGCGGTGGTGCCACGGCGGCTGGTCGACGGGCGACCGGTGGCCGGCGCGGCCGGTGCCGGTGTCCTCCAGCCAGCACGGCTCGCGGTCCCCGAGGGCGTCGAACGGCGGGAAGCCGGCCAGCGGCGGAACGTGACGCCACGCCTCGGCGTGGGTGTCGCCGAGACCGGCGTGTGCGACGAGCTCCAGCCCGCCGGAGGGCCGGCGGGCGTAGAGCACGACGGTGTCGGCGCCGGTGTCCGGCGCGAGGTGCTCCAGCAGGCACTCCGCGAGCTCCTGCACCCCGCCGACCCGTACCAGGGCCCGCCCGAGGCGGCCCAGGGCGGCGGCGACGTCGTCGGGGGAGGAGGCCTCACCGGGCATGTCCGACGCGGCGGCCGTCGCGGCCTGCGCGAGGGTCTCGAGGCCGGGGGACGCGGCCGCCTGCTCCCCGGCCAGTGGGGGCACGAGGCTGCCGAGCGCGATCCAGCACTCCTCCAGCAGGGTCCGGCGCGCCGCCTTGGCCCGCTGGGCGAGCGTCTCCCGTGCCGCGTCCGGGGAGCAGCTGCTCGCGGCCATCACGGCGCCCACCGCCCGTTCGAGGACGGCCGACGTCGCCGCCAGGTCGCGCAGCCGTTCCATCTCGGCGCGCTGCCTGGCGACCACCTTGGCCAGCGCGATCGTGTCCGGGGCGACGCCGGGCTCGATCGGGCTGGTGGGCTCGCTTGTCACGGGTTGAGCATCGCACACGCACGTCGGTTCGATGACCGGCTTACCCACACGTAATCTTCCCCGAGTGGGCACGTCACGGTCGAAAACGCCCTCCGGCGCCGGAGGCGGAACGCGCCGTTCAGCGGCCGGATCCCTGCTCCGCCAACGCCCGTGCGACGGCCCGGACGCTGCGTGCGATGTGCTGCAGGTGCAGGACCTCGGCGGCATACAACTTGATCGTGTGTTCGATCACGGACTCGTGCAGGCCCAGCCGGGGCAGGTCGGCCCGCGCGGTCCGGAGCGCGGTGCGGGCCACCCGGATCTCGTGCTCCACCTGGATCTGCGCGTGCCGGGCGAGCAGCACGGGGTGGCGGATCAGGGCGGGGTAGCCGCCGTAGCGCGCGGGCACCAGCTCGCGCAGCCACCTGGCCGCCGAGCGTTCCCAGTCGTAGCTGCCGGGGGTCTTGACCTGGCAGGGCCAGTCCGGGCTGACACGCGTGGACGTCAGAGGCATGATCATCGCTTCCGGTGGTGCGGCTCGTCGGGGTGCGACGGGGTGGGGGCGGCCCCGGCCTAGGGGATGACCGGGGCCGCCACGGGCTCTCGCGCAGGCGATGGCCCGGTCGGGCACCCGGGGCGCCTGGGCGGGTGGGAGTCGGCGGCGGGTGCTCGTGCAGCGTGAGCAGTATTTATATATGCCGTTGACTTGGCAAGGAGTATGAAAACATTCATGCGTGCTGTGAACGGACCGCTCTCCGCGCGGGCCCGTACGGTGACACCCCACCGGAGCTCAACGGCCCGCGCCCGCCCGGCCCTTGGCGCGAAGCGGCTCAGTCCTTGAGGAAGAACTGGTGCTCGTCGGCGACCTGCTCGTACTCCTCGAGCCGGGCCTGCGTCCGCTCCGGATCGGCGTCGGTCATGGCCTGGAGCAGCGCCGCGCACATCACGCCCGGCGCCGCGTAGGAGTCGAAGACCAGCCGTGAGCCGGTCCCGGTGGCGAAGGTGACGTCGGCCTCGTCCACGACCGGGCCGAGCGCCAGGTCGGTGATCAGGGCGACCTTGAGCCCGGCCCGCCGCGCGACCCGGACCGCGCCCAGCGTCTCGTGGGCGTGCCGGGGCAGCGAGAACGCCAGCACCCAGGTGCCGCCCGCCTCCCGGGACTGCAGCAGCGCGTCGTAGGCGACCGTGCCGCCCTGCGTGACGAGCCGTACGTCGGGGTGGATGCGGCGGGCGGCGTAGGCGAAGTACTCGGCGAGCGACACGGAGATGCGCAGGCCCAGCACCGTCAGCGGCATGGAGGCGGACAGCTCGCGGCCGACGTCGATGACCCGGTCCGGGTCGGCGAAGTCGCGGCGCAGGTTCTCCAGGTTCTCGATCTCGGCGTCGACGGCCGCCTGCAGTTCGTTGGCGCGGTTCTCCTCGCCGGGCCCGCCCGCGAGCGTGCCGAGCGCGATCGCCTGGAGCCGCTCCCGCAGCGCGGGATAGCCGCTGAAGCCGACCGCCGACGCGAACCGCGTCACCGACGGCTGGCTCACGCCGACGCGCTCCGCGAGGTCCGTGATCGACAGGAACGCCGCCTCGGTGATGTGCTCGATGAGGTACTGCGCGATGCGCCGCTGGCCCGGGGAGAGCCGGGGCCGGTCGAACAGGCCGCGCAGCTGGGAGGTGGGGGAGGGCTCCGCCTCGGGCGCCGTCCGTCCCGAGGTGATCGCGGATGCCTGTGCGCGTGCCTGCTGCGGCGATGGCACCGGTGCGCCTCCTTCGTCTCCCACAGCGTTCAACATAGCTCACCGACCGTGTCGGCCAGGGGCGGTGGCCCGGGCGTCCGGCCCGGTCGGGGCGTCGGCGGGGAAGGCCGGGGATAGGCGCGGGCCGGGCGGGAACCCGGCGCCGGGAAGATCCGCGTACGACGCCGGAAGGAGCCACCGCCATGACGGTCCCCGAGGAGAACCGGGCGAAGACCGACACCACCGACGAGGTCCTGGACGACCGCCGCGACCGGCGCGGCCAGGGGCGCGACGAGGACGCGAACCGTCCGCCCGGCGCCACCGGCCGCACCCTGCGCGAGGCGCTGGAGGAGGCCCGGGTGCGGCCCGACGACTACGACGAGAACAAGTGACCGGCTCCCGTGCGACGGGAGCCGCGAGGCGGACGACAGCGGCAGGAGACCACCACATGAGCGCGCTCACCGCGCTGGAACAGGCGCTTGAGGACCGATGGGAGGCCCTGTGGGCCCGCCTCCTGGACAAGGAGCCCGTCGAACTCCTCGACGCGCTCCGGGAGGAGTGCGACAGCAACGCCCTGGTGTGCGGCGAGGGCCGGAAGATGGCCCCCAACGTGTACGCCGTCGAACTGCACCCCGGCGTGCACGACGAACTGGTGCGCCACGGCGGGCGGGTGGGCCAGGAACTCACCGACAGCCTGGCCCGGCACGGCGAACGCAAGGGCTACACCTGGCCGGGACCCCTCACCGTGCACGTCACGAGCTCCCCGCACGTGCCCAACGGCCGCTACCGCGTGACCAGCGCCGTCATGTCCCACGTCAGCGCGGACGGCCTACCGGACCCGGGCCGCGCGTGACGGGCGGACGTCAGCGGCGGTAGAGCGAGATCGAGTGCCCCACGTCGCCGACCCGGCGGCTGCCGGCGAGCAGCGCGGCCAGCCGGCCCGTCGCCTTGGCGGCCGCCGAGTCCGACACCACCAGCAGCCCCCGCACCTGACGGGCGGGCACCTCGCGGGGGTCGGCCGCGTCGATGCCGTAGTACGACGGCACTCCGCTGCCCTTGTAGACGAGCCAGACCCGCTCGCCCCGGTGCTGCTCGCGCAGCCGCTCGGCGAGGCGACCGAGGTCCTGGCCCCAGTCCACGTTGGAGTCGTGCAGCCGCAGCCGCGTCTTCGCCGGGCCGCCGAACGCCTCGTTGGAGTACGGCAGATAGAAGGGAAACGCGCGCAGCGAGCTCACCGCCACGCACAGCACCAGCGCACCCGTCACGACCGGCACCCAGCGCCTGCGCGCCGCCGTCACGAGGACCCCGCCCGCCGCCACGGCCAGGAACATCGGCACGAAGACCGCGTACCGGGTCCCGAAGTCCCTCGAACCCTGCATCGCCGCCACCAGCAGCACCGCCGGCGCGGCGAGCAGATACGGCGCCGCGGGCCGCAGCCGCCGCACCGCCACCGCCGCGACCGCGCCGGCGGCCCACAGCGCGAGCGCGCCCAGCGGCGTCTTCACCAGCAGCGCGGCCGGCAGGTAGTACCAGAGCGAGCCGGTGTAGAGCCGGCCGAACAGGAAGCCCTGCCACGGCAGCCTCTCCAGGCCGAACTGCACACGCATCCCGTCCCGGTACGGCTCCGGGAAGGGCAGCGCCTCCACCAGCAGCCCCCGCACCCCGGTCACGTGGGGCACCGCCTGCTGCGGCGCCCAGCGCAGCCGCGGATCGACCACCAGATACGCGGCCCACACGACGGCGACGGCCACCAGCGCGACGACACCCGCACCCGCGCAGGCCCGCGCCCACGCGCGCCGGCGGTCACCGGACGCCCGGTCACCGGACACCGTGCGCAGTGCCGCCCAGGCGGCCAGACCCAGCAGCACGGGCACCGCGGGCAGCGTGCTCATCTTCGTGGCCAGCGCCGCCCCCAGCGCCACCCCGGCGAGCGGCAGACACCACCGGGGCCGGTTCCGCGCCCGCCACAGCAGCCACACCGACGTCAGCACGAAACCCGCAGCGGGCACGTCCAGCGTCGCCAGCGAGCCGTGCGCGACGACGTCGGGGGAGAAGGCGTAGAGGGCGAGGGCCGTCAACCCCGCGCCCGCACCGGCGAGTTCCCGGGCGAAGGCGAACACCACGAGGCCGAACAGCAGCGTCAGCGCGATCACCGGGAGGCGCGCCCACAGCATCAGCCGCCACGGGTCGTTCCCGGACTCGTACAGCAGGCGCCGCCCCAGCGCGCCCTGATCGCCGGTGAACCCGGCGTCCAGGCGCGGATCGGCGAGCGCCACGCCCACGCCGACGACCAGCTTGCCCAGCGGCGGGTGCTCGGGATTGAAACGCAGGCTGTGCTCGCGCAGCTGGACCACGGCCGTCCCGACGTACACGGGCTCGTCGATCGTCGGCGTCTGCCGTACGGCCGTCCACACCATGGCGAACGCCATCTGTACGAGGAGCACGCCCACGACGACCGGCACGAGCCACCGCCGCCCCGCCGGCCGCGCCCCGGCCACGGCGGACGCCGCCGGGGCCGCCGTCACCGGCTGCGCTGTGCGCGCCATCATCCGCCGCCTTCCGTCGCACCGACGGATACGGCTCGCGACCGGCCGGGGTTCATCCCGGCATACTCTCAGGTACGGGCGTCCAGGCGCGGCAGCGCCGCCGCCGGCACCACCAGGTCGGCGCGGTCCCGGGTCGCGGCGACCAGATCGGCGTTGCGCTGGTCGGTGCCGAGCACCCAGGCCACCGCCTCGTCGGGGGACTTGCCGAACTCCTCGTGCCGGGCGATCAGCCGCCGGACGCGCTCCTCCTCGTCGAGCTCGCAGAACCACACCTCGTCCAGTTGCGCCCGCACCCGCGCCCAGGGGCCGTCGTCCAGCAGCAGGTAGTTGCCCTCCGTCACGACCAGCCGGGCCGTCGGCGGCACCGGCACGGCGCCCGCCAGGGGCTGCTCCAGGACACGCTCGAAGCCGGGTGCGTACACCACCTCGTCGTACGGGTCCTCGCGCAGCCGCCGCAGCAGGGCCGCGTACCCGGCCGCGTCGAAGGTGTCCGGGGCGCCCTTGCGGTCCCGGCGGCCGAGCCGGTCCAGCTCGGCGTCCGCCAGGTGGAAACCGTCCATGGGGACGTGCGCGGCCCACGCCTCGCCGTCCCCGTTCAGCGCCCGGACCAGGTGTTCGGCGAGCGTCGTCTTGCCCGCGCCGGGACCGCCCGCGAGACCGAGGACGGCGCGCCGCCCGGCACGGGGCAGGGCACGGGCCCGGCCGAGGAGATCGTCGAAAGTCAGCGGCACACGCAGAGTCTGTCACCCGGCACCCCGCCGCCGGAACGCCGCGAGCCGTGAGCCCGGGGCCGTCCTGGCCGTGGGGCACCTGGCCGAATCCCGCGCGACGCGCCCCGCACGGCGGAGTTAGTTTGGCGGTGATTTCCCCGCAATATGCCCTCAGTCGCCACGAAAGCGACTCGGGTGCGACAAATCCTTCGACGTTACGGCAGAGGGGTGGACGATGGCCGGCGGCACCGACGCGATCCTCGTGGGCACGCGACACCGCGCGCCGGCGACCGAGCCCGGCGTGCCCCGCCGCGAGCACGGCACCCGCCTGCTGATGGTGGTCGCCGGCCTGTTCACACTGGCCCAACTCGTTCTCGTACGGCCAGGCCTCGGCCTCGGCTGGGACGAGACCGTGTACGTCAGCCAGGTCGCCCCGCAGTCGCCGGCGGCGTTCTTCAGCGCACCGCGCTCCCGGGGCGTCACCCTGCTCGTGGCGCCCGTCGCGTCCTGGTCGACGTCCGTCCCACTGCTGCGCGTGTACCTCGCCGTGCTCTCCGGCATCGGCCTCTACCTCGCCCTGCGCGCCTGGCGCGGGCTGTTCCCCACTCGTGTCCTGGCCGTGGCGGGCGCCCTGTTCGTCACCCTGTGGGTGACGCTGTTCTACGGCCCGCAGGCCATGCCCAACCTCTGGGTCGCGTTCGGCGCCATGATCTGCGTCGGCTGCTTCCTGCGCGCCCGCGGCGATCGTTCCGACCGGGCCGCCCTGTGGGGCATGGCCGGGGGAGCGCTGCTCATCGCGCTGATGCGGCCCACGGACGCGGTGTGGGTGACGATCCCGCTGCTCGTGCTCGGCGTCGCCGGACGCCACTGGCGGATCACGCTCGCGCTCCTCACGGGACTCGCCGTCGGGGCCGCCGAGTGGGTGATCGAGGCGTACGTCGGCTTCGGCGGCCTCACCGAGCGCCTCAACGAGGCCTCCCGCGTCCAGGGCCACCTCGGCTGGTACTTCGCCGTCGACGACCAGGTGCGCGCCCTCGGCGGCCGGGCGCTGTGCCGTCCCTGCGTCGGAGCCGTGCCGCACCCGGCGGTGGCGCTCTGGTGGTTCGCCCTGCCGGTGCTGGCCGCGCTCGGACTGGCCGTCGCGATCCGCGCCGGCCGCGCCACGCGCACCCTGGTACCGCTGGCCTGCGCCGCCACCGCCGCCTTCCCGTACCTCTTCATGATCGGCTACGCGGCGCCCCGCTTCCTGCTGCCCGCCTACGCCCTGCTGTCCCTCGCGGTCGCGGACGCGCTGCGGCACCTCGTCACCGCGCCCCGCGGCCGGTGGCGCACGGCGGCCGTGGCCCTCGTCGCCGTCGGCCTCGCCGGGCACCTCGCCGTGCAGTACGCCGTCCTCTCGCACACCGTCAGCCGCAACACCGCCGACCGCGACTCCTGGACGCGCGCCGCCGCAGACCTGCGCCGGCTCGGCGTCCGCCCGCCCTGCCTGATCACCGGGCACGAGGCCATCCCGCTCGGCTTCTACGCCGGATGCGCGTCGGCCGCGACCACCGGCAACAACGCCAACGCCACCGTCGCGGAGATCCAGAACACCGCGCGCCGCGTCCCGGTCGTCCACCTCACCCTGCCCGGCGGCGTCCCGGCCGGCTACGCCCGCGACTGGCCCCAGCACCGGCTGGAGCGCCTGCGGGCGTACGTGGCACCCGGACACGGGTGACGGCGATCCCCCTGTCCGCCGAGGTTAGGGCCCGCGCATCGGGAAACGCGGACCGGGACACACGCACGACCGAAGTCGACGCAGCGCCCCAGGGAGGCACACATGGGCACGGAACCGATGGCGGACGACGCGTACCAGCCCACCGGGACCAACGAGGAGCAGGAGGACGCCGCGCCCCTCGACATGCAGGACGCCGTCGACGAACGGACCTACGACGACACGCTGGACGAGGGCTACTCCCCGCCGGAGAAGCCCCTCGGCGTGACCAAGCACGGCACCACCGCCGCCGAGCAGCACGACGGGGAGTCCCTGGACGAGCGGCTCGCGCAGGAGCGGCCCGAGGAGACGGACACCGCCGGGGACGGGGTGGGCGACCTCCCGGGCGGCGAGGGCGAACCCGTCGACCCCGAGGCGGGCGGGCGGCGCGCCGGCCGGCTGGTGGCCCCGGACGAGGGGGCGCACCCGGACACCACGAAGGAGACGGTCGCCGAGGACGTGGGCATCGACGGGGGCGCCGCGGGCGCCGAGGAGGCCGCGATGCACGTGGTGGAGGACGACACGGCCCTGCCGGACGACCGGGACACCTGACGCCGCGGTCCCGGGGGTGATGCCACGGTCCCGGGGCCGGTCACAGCGGGGAGCCCGACGGGCTCCCCGCTCTCGTGTGCCGAAGACGGCGACTGAGTCCTGAGCGCTGAGGGCTGAGGGCTGAGTGCTGGGGGTTCGAGGTCAGGGCAGCATCTTGTCGAGGGCCGCGGGGCCCTCGGCCGCCAGCTTGCGCTTGGCCCATTCCAGGTTGGCGGGGGTCAGGTCCCGGCCCGCGGCCAGCACCAGGTCCTCGGGCGACACCTCGGTGCCGGTGCGGGCGTGGAGCAGGCCGTCCGGGGTGGCGCGGTCCTCGGGCGGCCGGGACGCGTCGGGCTGTGACGTCGACATGATCGTTGCTCCTCGGGTCCGGATCGCTGTTGCGGCCCCGGTGCGGTCACCGGGTCCGATATCTCACCATTCAACGCCGGAGCGCACCCTGCATCCTCAGGCGCCGGGGCCGCGGGGGAGCGGACGGCTCCCCGTCCGTGCCGGGGTACCTTTCCGGGCCCTTCGGAAACGTCGCGATGACGGCCGGCCGGGGGCCGGTTGCCCCCGTTCGGACGCCCACCGATGTCGCGTCGGCGAGCGGCGGGTTTATGTGGAGTCACGTGTCCCAGCGAGTGACAGGAGTTATCCATGCGTAACCGTGTGATGGCCGCAGTCGGTCTGGCCAGTGCGGCGCTGTTGGCGTGCGCCGGTACCGCCGCCGCGGACGACGGGCCGGTCGTCGGTGTCGCCAAGCACAGCCCCGGCGTGCTCTCCGGCAACGTCGTCCAGATCCCCATCGACGTGCAGGCCAACGTGTGCGGCAACACGGTCAACGTGATCGGGCTGCTCAACCCGGCCATGGGCAATGTCTGCGTGAACGACTGACGTCACCACGACGCCTGACGTCACCACGCGCGAACGGCGCCCCGCGGGATCTCCGCGGGGCGCCGTCCTGCTGTCCGCCCGCTCGTGCCCCTGCCGCCGCCTAGAACGGCGTCAGCGTCAGGCGGAAGCCCGTCGGGGCCGTGTCCTGGATGTAGGAGGCGAAGTCGGCGACGTCGTCGAAGGCGAAGCCGTACGCCTTGCCGTCCTCCGTGGCCGCGTGCACCGCCTTGGAGTAGTGGTTCGTGAGGTCGGTGCCGTAGAAGTCCGCGGGGTCGGTCGTCGGCTGGGACGGGTGGCTGATCAGGGTGGTGCGGTTGAAGCCGGCGCCGAGCACGGCCGCCACCGGCCCGGTCGTGCCGTCGTTGGGCGCGGCCAGCTTCCCGTCGCAGAACAGCACGTCCCGCGTGGACGGCTTGTCGAAGCCGACCTGGGCGGGACCGTCGAAGGTGAACCGGTCGGCGCGCACCCGCCCGGTGAAGGTCCCGGCGTTGGTGGTGACCGTGAGGTCCTTGCCGGTGTACGTGCTCCACACCTCGTCGATGTAGGGCGCGAGGTAGTCCTTCGGGAACAGCCCGGCGTCCAGGCCGTGGCCGGGCGCGATGATGCGGGTGTCATCCACCACGAGTTTCGAGAACTCCTCGACCTGCTTCACGGCGGCGAACGCGGCGTCCCGGCCGCCCTCGCGGATGGTGCCGGTCGTCTGGTCCTTGGCTCCGGTGAGACGGATGGCGAGCGGCACGCTGAACATGTCGACCATGGTCGTGTTGCAGAACATGCCCGACGAGTTGTACGTGAACTCGGCGCAGTCGTGCAGCACGCCGTGGTTCGGGTCCGACGACACCCAGCCCGCCGGGTACTGCAGCGCGGCGTTGCCGTTGCCGTCCGCGACGGCCTTGAACTTCAGCTTCGCGCCGAGGGAGACGTAGATCCGGCCGGACATGTACGGCAGGGTCAACTGCGTCTCGCCGCTTCCGGACAGGCCGATGGCGTAGTCGGTGAAGCCGTCGGCACCGTTGTCGGACAGGGCGATGGGGGCGAGGGTGCCCTCGGGGGTGAGCCGGACCTGCTTCCCGTCCTGGTTGCCCACGACGTAGACGTGGACGTTGGCGTTGTCGAAGGCGCCGCTGTTGTTCACGATCGTCACCGGGAGGCCGGCGGCGGCCTTCGTACGGGACTTCGGGGTGGGGTCCGCGAGGGCGTGGGGGGCGACCGCGGCGACGACGGGGGCGGCCACGGCCGCGCCGCCGAGAGCGAACAGGACTTTGCGACGGCCGAGGGTGCGCTGGTGACGGGGTGTCATGTGGGGGGACTCCTGTGGGCCTGTGGGGGGATCGGTGGTGCTCTCGAACTGCTCCGGGCGGCGCACGAGCGGAGGAGAGCGCTCTGCGCAGGAGAGCGCTCTCAGGGGGCGTGTGACGCCGCCGCGGGGCCCCGATGCTACGCGCCGGTCCCGTGCGGGCCAACCGTGCCGAGGGCCGACAAGTCCCTTTCGTTGACGGTCACTTGGTGCATACAAGGCAAACCGGGGAGCCCTTAACCGGCCGTTAAGGCTCCTTTAAGCGATGCCTGAGAGCGCTCCATGCCGTGGGCCGGTACGCGGCGCCGGAAAAGCGGTGGACCACCCGCCCGGGGCCCCGTACGGTGGGCCACCACGCCCCGAAACGACGAAAGGAGGCGACCGCCGTGCAGTTCACCCGACACCAGCGCTCCCTCCCCGTCGACCCGGCGTGCCGCATCTGAACCCCGGGAGCGCTTCACGCAGCAGCATCCCGGAGGATCCATGACCGACACGGTCACCCGCGCGCTCGACGCGAGCGACGCACACCTTTTCGACGCCATGCCCGACCCGCTCGGTGCCGCCGAGGGACACCGGCTCACCCGGCACCGCCCCGACTGGAAGCGCATCGCCCTGCGCGACGGCACGGTGGTGGCCCGCGGCGCCTGGTGGGGCGGCCCCGACGACACCGAACCGCTCGTCCTCAACTGGTTCGACGTGGCGGAGGGTGAGGAGGAGGCGGGCGCCGAGCTCCTGCGGACCGCCCCCTGGCGGACGGAGATCGAACTCAACCTGCCCGACGGCTGGCGCGCCGACCCGGCCCTGCACGCCGCGGCCGGGGCACGCGTCGGCGCCGCCCGGGCCGCCGGCTACGAACTGCTCGTCGAGCGCCACATGTACCGCTGGACACCCGAGTGCGGGCTGCCGGAGCGGCCCGGCCGACTGGTGTTCGGCCCGGAGCCGGACGACGCCGTGTTCTTCGACGCCCTGCGCCGCATCCACTCCGTCACCCTGGACGCCCACGCCCTGCGCGACATCGCCGAGGGCGGGCTCGACCGGGCGGCCCAGGCGGAACTCGACTTCTTCCGCTGGTGCCCGTCACCGCGCGCATGGTGGCAGGTCGCCCGGACCCCCGTCGGTGAACCGGTCGGCATCCACATCCCGGCCCACAACCCGTCCGGCCCGTGCGTCGGCTTCATCGGTGTCCTGCCGGACCACCGCGGCCACGGCTACGCCTACGAACTGCTCGCCGAGTGCACGCACTTCCTGGCGGAACGGGGCGCCGACTTCATCGCCGCGGCCACCGACCAGGGCAACCTCCCGATGTCCGCGGCCTTCGCCAAGGCGGGCTACCCGGTGGTGCGGGAACGGCTCAACTTCGCGCCGAAGCGAGGCGCCCGGTAACCCACGACACGCGAGCGGCGGCCCGGATCGGGATTCCGGGCCGTCTGTCAGTGCCGGGTGCGATGCTGGCCCGAGGAGCGGACACGGGTGCGGGCGCCGGGGCCCGGCCGGGACGACGGAGGTGCGGATGGGATTCCAGGGCGAGGTCTGGCAGGTGCGCTGCGGCACGGAAAAGGTCGGGGAAATCCTCATCGACGAGGCCGACTTCCCGTGGCTCGCGGGCAGCTTCACCCCCGGCCCGGCCTACGACGCCGTACGGGACCTCTTCGCCCGCGAACTCGCCCTGACGGAACGGGACGACGACGATCACTGGACCGAGTGGGAAGCGGCCTACGCCGAGATCACCCGCCGTGTCACCCTGTCCTCACCGGACGGCCCGGTCGCCGAGTTCCTGCTGCACATCGACGGGGGGCGGGCTTGGTTCCGGTGGAGCGACGTGGCGTTCGACGCGGGGACCGATGACTGAGTCGCCCCTGCCCGGAGGTTTCGTCAATGCGGTCGTTCGTGTCGGGGACACGGTGCGCCGTCCGGCCTCGGCGCGCACGGAATTCGTGGGTGACGTGCTGAGGCTGCTCGAAGCCCGTGGCTGACGTGGTGCTCCGCGTTGTCTCGGTGTGGACGACGAGGGCCGTGAGGTTCTCAGCTACCTCCAGGGCCACGTGGCATGGGAGCCCTGTCAACCGGCTGCTGTCTCGTCCGACGAGAGTCTGGCGGCGGTGGCCCGGCTCGTGCGCGAGTTCCACGACCTGACCGCCGGCACCCCGCCGGCCGGTGACCAAGAGGTCGTGTGCCACAACGACCTGTCGCCCAAGAACACGGTCTATCGGCTGACCGGTGGCGCGCTTCGGCCGGCGGCATTCATCGACTGGGACCTCGCGACGCCGGGTGCGCGGATCCACGACGTCGCTCATGTCTGCTGGCAGTTCCTCGATCTCGGCCCTTCGGTCACCGACGTCGAGGAGGCCGCCCGGCGGACAAGGCTGATCGCCGACAGCTACGAGTTGGCGGACCGGCGACCTCTCGTGTCCGCGATCCTTTGGTGGCAGGACCGGTGCCGGCGGGGCATCGAGTCCCAGGCCGAGGCCGGCGACGCCGCCATGGCCCGGCTGCGTGACGCGGGGGCGGCGAGGCACGTTCGGGCGGCCTGGCAGTGGGTTTCCGATCACCGGGGTGCGCTGGAGCGCTCACTGCGGTGAGCGGGTGAGTAACGGTCGCGGCGGCTTCGCCGGTTCCTCCGGACCCCTGCGCGCCGTCGACCTCGGTGCCCTGGTGGTCTAGACGCCCATCACGTACGACTGTCTTGGTGATGTGCCGCGCAGCCACCCCTGCCGGCCCACTCGCAGCCGCAGCCGCAGCCGCAGCCGCAGCCGCAGCCGCAGCCGTGGTTCGGGTGCCGTGAGAACGCGCCGCAAGTCGTGCTACGACGCGGCAGGGCCGCGTCGGGTCCAGGGGGCGGTGGGCTGGAGCACGGCTTCGCTCAACGCGCGGGTCCGCAGCGGTGTGATCTTCTGATACTCCGGGTCGGCCACCATGCGGGTGAACGCGTCCCGGCTGGGATAGCGGACCAGCAGCACGGCGTCCCACCCCTGCCCCTCCTCCGCGACGAGGGGCGTGTCGCCGTCGCCTGCGTACAGCAGTTCGCCGCCGTACCGGTGCAGGAACTCGGCAGCGCGACGCGAATACTCTTCGTACGACGTACGTCCGCCCGGGGCGAACCGGAGCAGGTTGAGCATGACGACAGGCTCCGCGGAGTTCTGCTCGCGCAGTTCGGCGAGGGCCTTGCCGGAGGGATCGACGGCCATGGGCGTCTCCTTGTCGTCGCGTGTTCGTGGGATGCCGCCCTGTCGCATCGGCGCGTCCGGGACCCACCGGCCGGCTCGCGCGGGCGGCAGGAGCAGGCTACAAGAACCTGGACGGACTGCATACCGTCCAGTCGGTACCGCACTGTCCCCGTGGCCCAAGCGCTGGGGACGCGCTCGCTCGCGGGCTCCGGTACGTGCTGTTCGCCATGCTCCGCGACGGCACCTCCGCGCCAGGTTGCCGAGACGGCGGTCAGCGTGTCGGTGTGACCGCCGTTCACTCCTGTCAGGCGCGCGGTTGAGTCCTGTCCTTCTCGGCCACCGCGTAGCCGGGCACGGACGGCCATCGAACGGTCAGGACCACCGAGTCCTCCTCCGCGAACCACGAGTGATCGACTCCGCGGCCCCACGCGACGTAGTCGCCCTGCTCGTGCAGGAGGACGCTGCGGCCGGGCAGTTCGACGCGGAAGCGGCCGCTGATGAGGACCAGGAGGGCCGTGCGTTCCTCGCCCCGCACCCACTGTGACCGCGCATCGGCGCGGGGGTGGACGCCCCATTTGATCTCCACGGCCTCGCTGTGGCGTGGGTCGCCGACCTCCTTGAAGTGCCCGAGGAGCCAGCCTCGGTCCAGTGCCGCGTCCTGGCCCGCGTTGCCCACATACACGCTGTCCTTCACGCGGCCGAACGCTAACAGCCGCTGCTGGCAGTCGCAGTCGGAGTGGGCGTGGCAGGTGCCGGTGCTGCCTCGATCCGCCGAGCCGTCAACACCGGGTGATTCGCCAGGGTGTTGGCGCAACGCCCGTCGCGGTGAAGCGGCTTCGGCCTGCGGGGTGTGAGTGTTGCGCAGTCTCGTTGGGGGTGGCAACAGGGCTGCGCCGTTGCCGATTTGTCGGTTGACCGGCGCAACGGATTCATCTGCCGTCATTGTGTGGTTCGTCGCAGAGCGGGCCCAGCGGGGGCGCGCTGTTCCGCCGGGACCGGCGGAGTGAGAAAGGGCAGATCCGATGGATCGATCACTTGTGTCGGTGCGGGCGGCGCTGGTGCTGTTATTGAGCGGGCTCTCCGGTGGGGGAGCCGGACTGCTGTCGCTCCTCGCAGGCAGCGGGGTGGCCGGAGCCGTGCTCGCCGGGCTCACCGTCACCGGCGGAGCCGTGCCGGTGTTCAACCAGGCGATCGCCCCGGACGCCGGCCCGTCCGGGCCGGCCGTGAGCGAGGCGGGACCGAAGGGCGTGACCCGTGGGTGAGCTGCGTCCGCTCGCTGAGGACCTGACACCGGCATCCCGAGCCCTCGCGATGGCCCTGCGGGAGCTGTTCGAAGGGCTGGAGGTCTCGGTCCGCCGCTATGCCGCCCGTCGCGTGCGGGACGCCGGGACCTTTTCGCGCTACCTCAACGGCAGCCGCATCCCGCCGTGGGAAGTGGTGATGGACCTGTTCACCGACGTCGCCGAACACCGCGGTCGAGCCGCCACCCCGGAGGCCATCGAGCTCGTGCGCCGCCTGCACCGGACAGCCGTCGAGACCAGCGCGACGCCCCGCCACGCGATGGAGGTGCTGGAACAGCAACTCGCCGAGGCCGACCGCGTGTCCCGCCGCTCCACCGCCCGCGGCGACGCGCTGGGCGACGCGCTGCTGGACCGCAAACACCGCATCGCCGACCTGGAAGTGCGCCTGAACCAGCTGGAGGCGGAATGGAGCGCGGAGCGCCGGCGAGCCGAACGCCTGGCCGCCTCCAACCCCGACGTCACCGACCTGCTCCACGAACGCGACCAGCTCCAGGACGAGGTCACCCGGCTGTCCGCCCAGCTCAACGAGGCGGAGAAGCAGCGCAACGAAGCCGAACAGCGCTGCACCCTGCTGGAACGCCAGCTGGAGGCCGTGGAACGGGTGCGCAGTGTCGCCGCCGTGACACCGGCGGCCCCGCAGGCCATGCCCAAGGTCCTCATCGTCGACGACCAGCCGGACAACCTGCTGGCCATGACCGCCGTACTGTCCACCCTCGACCAGGAACTCGTCGCTGTCCCCTCCGGGCGCGAGGCCCTCAAGGCACTCCTCGATCACGACGACTTCGCCGTGATCATCATGGACGTCCAGATGCCCGACATGGACGGCTACGAGACGGCCGCCCACATCAAGCGACGCCCTCGCACCCACGACGTTCCCATCATCTTCCTCACCGCGATGGGCACGGACCCGGTGCACTCCGCCCGCGGATACGCCGCAGGCGCGGTCGACTACATCAGCAAGCCCTTCGACCCCTGGGTGCTGCGCGCCAAGGTCGCGGTGTTCACCGGCATCTACCTGGAGCAGCGGCGTCTCGCCGGAGAGCAGTGAGCGCCCCCGGCGCGCACGAGGGGCGACGGGCCCACGGCCGACGGGCCCACGGCCGACGGGCCCACGGGCGACGGGCCGCGCGTGAGCGGTTCGCCGCCCACCGCGGGTCTCATCGTCCCGCGGCGGTCTCCTGCCCGGCGGCCCCGCCCAGCAAAGCCCCCGCATTCGCCAGCACTTCCGTGACCCGGAGGGCGAACTCCGCGTCGCACGAGTGTGGTGCGCCGGTACGGGCGGCCGTCAGGAGGGCATCCGCCGCTCGGACCAGGGCCGGAACCGGGCCGTCCGTGGGCTGCGGCATCAGCTGGACGCCGGTTCCGCCGCGCAGTTCCACCGTCGCTCCCGACGCGGCGGGCGGGGCCGTCAGGCTCAGGGTGAGCGTGCTCGACGCGCCGCCCACGTGTTCCAGCACGACGTGGACCGTGTCGCCGGGGCCGTGCGCGGCGGCGGCCACGCGGCGTACGTCGCCGAGCGTCGGCAGCAGCACCGACAGGGCGTGCGGGCCGACGTCCCACAGCGCGCCCATCTCCCGCCGCCACGGCGTCGCGAAGGGGCTGTCGCCCGTGAAGACCGCGCCGAGCCACTCCGCCCGCCCCGTGAACCAGTCCCGGCGCCCCGCCTGTTCGGCGATCCACGCCTCGGTCTCCGGCTGGAAGCGCGTCGTGAAGAACACGACCGAGGCGGCCGACGACTCCCGGACCGCGTCGAGCACGGCCCGCCCCTGCGGCACGGTCAGGGCGAGCGGCTTGTCGAGCAGCAGATGGCACCCGGCGCGCGCCGCCCGCACCGCCAGCTCCGCCTGGACGTCCGGCGGCAGCGCCACGGCGACGGCGTCCACGTCGGCCAGCAGCGCGTCGACGTCCTCGTACGCGCGCGTGCCGTGCGCGTCGGCGAGTTCCCTCGCCGCCTCGGGGCGCCGGCCCCACACACCGGCGAAGTCCAGCCCGTCGTGCTCGCTCAGCGCGGGCGCGTGAGCGATCCGGGCCCAGGGCCCCGTACCGAGCAGTCCGATGCGCATGCCGTCGCCTTTCCCGGCAGCCACTGCCGAGGTGTCGGGGTGTCACGTGCCCGCGGGGGTGCGGAGGCACCTGCGAGGGGGAGGGAGGTGCCGGCGGTCGGTGTGGAGGTGGTGCCGATCGTAATGGGTCCGCACGCCGGCCCCGTGCCTCACCCGCCCCGTGCCTCAGCCCAGCCCTGTGCTCTCCCGCACGATCAGTCGGTAGTCCGCCGCCACCTCCCGCGCGTCCGGCAGGCGGCGGCCCTGGCGGCGGGGGCCGTTGATCTGGGCGTCGAGCATGTCGACGGCCACGCGGGCGATCTGTGCCTTGTCGGGGGAGACCGTGGTGAGCGTCGGCGTGCTGTAGCGGCCGTCCTCGATGTCGTCGAAGCCCGCCACGGCCACGTCCTCCGGCACTCGCAGCCCGGATGACAGCGCGGTGCGCAGCGCGCCGAGCGCCAGCAGGTCGTTGCAGCAGAACACGGCCCGCGGCGGCTCGGGCAGGTCGAGCAGCTGCCGCATCAGCCGGGCCCCGTCGGCGCGGTGGTAGGAGGGGGTCGCCGGTGCCAGGGACTCGTCGTAGGCGATACCCGCCGCGCCCAGCGCCTCGCGGTAGCCGGCGAGCCGCAGGTGCGCGGTGTTCGCGCTGGGGTTCTCCTGGCGGCCGATGGCGGCGATCCGGGTGTGCCCGAGCGCGATCAGGTGCTCGGTCACCTCGCGGGCGGCGCGCTGGTTGTCGATGGCGACGTGATGCGTCGGGCCGTCCAGCACCCGCTCGCCCAGGAGCACCAGCGCGGTGGTGTCCGTGCGGGCCGACAGCTCCTCGCGGCCCACCGCGATCGGGCTGAAGATCAGCCCGTCGATGCGCTGCTCGCGCACCCCGTCCAGCACCTCGCGCTCGCGGTCCGGCAGCCCGTCGGTCTGCTCGATCAGCACGGTCCAGCCCCGCTCGGACGCCGCCTCGATCACGAACCGGGTCAGCTCGGCGAAGTAGGGGGCGTCCAGCTCGGGAAGGGCCAGGGCGATCACGCCCGTACGGCCCTGGCGCAGGTTACGGGCCGACAGGTTGGGCCGGTAGTCCAGCTCCGCCAGGGCGCGCTCCACCTTCTCGCGCGTCGTCGGCGAGACGTACGTGTAGCCGTTGACAACGTTGGACACCGTCTTCACGGACACCCCGGCCAGTGCCGCGACGTCCTTGAGACTCGCCCCCACCTGATCACCTCCACCGCACCCCGCGGGGTGCTCCCAGCCCGTGACACGACTCACCGTCGCACACGGGACGCCCATGACATGCGCCGCCCCTGGTCCGAGGGGGGCCGAAACTTTTTCGGCGGATCCTTGCCGCAGGTATTTACCACGCTGTTTCAACGATGTAATCGTACTCCTGCCGCGCCCGCCCCACGAGGCCGCGCGGCTGACCGCAGTACCGATTCAGGGAGTCACGCTTCATGACCACCGCCCGCCTCACCGTGGACCCGGCCTTCCTCGTAGGGTCCGTCGACCGACGACTGTTCGGCTCGTTCGTCGAGCACATGGGCAGGTGCGTCTACACCGGCATCTACGAGCCCGGCCACCCCGCCGCCGACGAGGACGGCTTCCGCACCGACGTGCTGGACCTGGTGCGCGAGCTCGGCGTCACCACCGTGCGCTACCCCGGCGGCAACTTCGTCTCCAACCACCGCTGGGAGGACGGCGTCGGCCCCCGCGAGGAGCGCCCGCGCCGCCTGGACCTCGCCTGGCGCAGCATCGAGTCCAACGCCTTCGGGCTCAACGAGTTCATGGCCTGGGCCGGCAAGGCGGGCGTCGAGCCGATGATGGCCCTCAACCTCGGCACGCGCGGCACCGCCGAGGCCCTCGACCTGCTCGAGTACGCCAACTACCCGTCCGGCACGACCCTTTCGGACCTGCGTCGTGCGCACGGCGTGGAAGAGCCGCACGACATCCGGATGTGGTGCCTGGGCAACGAGCTCGACGGGCCCTGGCAGATGGGCCACAAGACGGCCCACGAGTACGGCCGTGTCGCCGCCGAGACCGCCCGCGCCATGAAGCGGTTCGACCCGTCGCTGCAACTCGTCGCGTGCGGCAGCTCCAACGCGTACATCGACACCTTCGCCTCCTGGGAGGCGACCGTGCTGGAGCACACCTACGAGTTCGTCGACTACGTGTCCCTGCACGCCTACTACGAGCCGGTCGACGGCGACGTCGACTCCTTCCTCGCGAGCGGCGCCGAGATGGACCGGATGATCTCCGCGATCACGGCCACCGCCGACCACATCGGCGCCAAGGTGCGCAGCGACAAGAAGATCAAGCTGTCGTTCGACGAGTGGAACGTCTGGCGCCAGAGCCGCTTCGGCGGCGAGGCCTCCCTGGACTGGCGCCCGGCCCCCGAACTCATCGAGGA
This sequence comes from Streptomyces sp. NPDC037054, assembly GCF_055606745.1. Lineage (NCBI taxonomy): Bacteria > Bacillati > Actinomycetota > Actinomycetes > Kitasatosporales > Streptomycetaceae > Streptomyces > Streptomyces sp. NPDC037054. Next base: position 177,479 of record NZ_JBVJSJ010000003.1, read on the forward strand.
CGTCTACGACGTCACCGACGCCGTCGTCGTCGGCAGCCTCCTCGTCACGCTGCTGCGGCACGCCGACCGGGTGGGCGCGGCCTGCCAGGCGCAGCTCGCCAACGTGATCGCGCCCATCCTGACCAGCCCGCAGGGCCCGGCCTGGCGGCAGACGATCTTCCACCCGTTCGCGCTGACCGCCCGCCACGCGCGCGGCACCGTGCTGCGCGTCGACCCCGAGTCCCCGGTGATCGACACCGCCCGCTACGGCGAGGTGCCCGCGTTGTGGGCGACCGCCACCCACGACGAGGAGACCGGCGACGTCGTACTCTTCGCCGTCAACCGGGACCGCACCGGGCCGCTGCGGCTCACCGCCGACGTACGGGCCTTCCCCGGCGCCCGTGTCGCGGAGCACCTGATCCTGCACGACGAGGACACCGCCGCCGTCAACACCGCCGAGCAGCCCGACCGGGTCCGGCCCCGCCAGGTGGACGGCACCAAGCCCGACGACGGCGCGCTCACCGTCGAACTGCCGCCCGTGTCCTGGACCATGATCCGCCTCACCACCCGCTGACCCCCGACCCCAACGCACCGGGGCCCGCCCGCGGGCCCACTCCCGAGGAGCACACCATGCGCACCACCGCGAACCCCACCTCCCCGCTCTCCCGCAGAACTCTGCTGGGTGCCTCGGCCGCAGCCGCGGCGGGACTCCTCACGGCGTGCAGCGGCGGCACCAAGATCGGCTCGGACGAGGGCGGCGCCGACTCGGCGCCCACCTTCAGCGGCGGCGAGTACAAGGGTCCCAAGGTGACCCTGGAGTACTGGAACGGCTTCACGGGCGGCGACGGCCCGCACATGCAGGCCATGCTCCGCGACTTCAACAAGCGCTACAAGGGCCGCATCGAGGTCAAGAACACCACCCGCCAGTGGGCCGACCTGTACCCGGCGCTGCCCACCGCGATCGCCGCGGGCAAGGGCCCGGACGTCGCGGTCGTGCACAACGACCAGATCGCCACCTTCGCCGCCCGGGGCACCCTCATCCCCCTCGACGACGTCGTGGAGGCCCTGAAGCTGACCGAGTCGGACTTCATCCCCGCCGTCTGGCAGGCCGGTGTCTACGACGACAAGCGTTACAGCGTCCCGCTCGACGTGCACTGCCTCGCCGACTACTGGAACGCGGGCCACCTCAAGAAGGCGGGCCTGAAGGAGGCCCCGGCGGACCGCGACGGCTTCGAGGGCGCCCTCGGCGAGCTGAAGGACGCCGGGGTCGCGCACCCGTTCTGGATGCCCAACAAGTGGCCCGCGCACCTGATGTTCATGACGCTGCTGTGGCAGTTCGGCGGCGAGCTCTACAACACCGAGGGCACCAAGGCGCTGTGGGGCTCCGGCGAGGGCGAGGAGGCCCTGGCCTGGATGGTGGAGCAGATCCGCAAGGGCTACAGCCCGGGCCAGGTCGCCCAGGACGCCCAGTACAACGCCTTCAAGAACAACAAGGTGACCTTCACCTGGGACGGCATCTGGCAGATCAACGACCTGAAGGCCACCGCGAAGAGCGTGCCGTGGCAGATGTCGAAGGTCCCCGTCATCGGCGGCACCGACGCGGTGTGGACGGCGAGCCACAACTTCGTGCTGACCTCCCAGGCGGGCCGCGACAAGAACAAGGTGCAGGCCGCGAAGTTCTTCATCGACGAGATGAGCGCGCAGTCCACCGAGTGGGCCAAGGCCGGCATGATCCCCGCCCGCAACAGCGTCCGCGCCGAGGCCGAGGTCAAGAAGCTGCCGCAGACCGCGCTCGCCGCCGACGTCGACGTCTTCCGGTTCCTGCCCGCCCTGCCCGGCCTCGGCGACGTCCAGACCAAGGCGCTCGAACTGGCCGTGCAGCAGGCCGTGCTGGGCAAGGCGTCCCCGGCCAAGGCCCTGGCCGACGGCGTACGGACCGCGAACAAGGTCCTCGCCGAGAACAAGCAGAAGTACGCGAAGTGAGGCCCTCCCCATGGTGCAGCCGCTGACAACGCGGCCGTCCGCCGCCCGGGCCGACAAGGCCCGCGGCGGCGAATCGCCCCGGGCCACCGCCCGTTACCGGTGGTGGACCCCCTACGTGTTCATGGCGCCGTATCTGGTGCTGTTCCTCACCTTCGTGGTGGCGCCCATCGGCTACGGGCTGTGGATCAGCCTGCACGCCTGGGACATCAACGTGGCCGCGAAGCCGTTCGTCGGACTGGACAACTACCGCGAGCTGTTCACCCCCGACTCCGTGGACGCGCCCCGTTTCTGGATGTCGATGCGCGCCACCGGCATCTTCACGGCGCTGTCCCTGCCGTTCCTGCTCGTCGTGCCGCTGCTCGTCGCCCTGCTGATGAACGGCAAGTTCCGCGGCCGGAACCTCTACCGGGCCGTCTACTTCGCCCCGTACGTCCTCGGCGTGGCCGTCGTCGGCCTGCTCTGGCGGTTCCTGCTCGACGGCAACATCGGCATGGTCAACCACTACCTGGGCGTGCTGGGACTGCCCGACGACATCCAGTGGACGACCGACACCCCGGCCGCCTGGTGGGCGCTCGTCCTCGTCACCGTGTGGTGGACCCTCGGCTTCAACGCCGTCATCTACCTCGCCGGACTCCAGGACATCCCCGCCGAGTTGTACGAGTCGGCCCGCGTCGACGGCGCGAACGCCTGGCAGCGCTTCGTGCACGTCACCCTGCCGGGCCTGAGGCCCGTGGCGCTGTTCGTGGTCAACTCGACGCTGCTCGCCTCGGCCAACATGTTCGGCCAGTCGTACCTCATCACCGCGGGCGCCCCGGCCGACGAGACCAAGACGGCGATCTACCTGATCGCCGAGACCGGACTGCGCCGCTTCGAGATGGGGTCCGCGTCGGCGATGAGCTTCGTGCTCGCGCTGGCGCTCATGGCCGCCAGCGCGCTCGTGTTCCGCATCTTCCGCGAGCGGCAGGAGGACCGATGACCACCACCGACACCCTGCCGGACACGGAGAAGACGGCCGCCGTCACCGCGCGGCGGCGGCTGCGCCGCTCCCTGCTCCACCTGATCCTCGCCGTGGTGGCGGCCCTGTACCTCAGCCCGCTGCTGTACATGCTCGTCACCTCCTTCAAGAACAGCCCCGACGCGGGCGCCACGGACCCCCAGTGGATCCCGTCGCCCGCGACGCTGGAGGCGTACCGCACGGTGCTCGGCGCGAGCGACAGCCCCGTGCTGCGCTGGCTGCTCAACAGCGTCCTGGCCGCCGTCGCCCACACCCTGCTCGTGCTGGTGACGGCGACCCCGGCCGCGTACGCCCTGGCGCGCATGCGGTTCCGGGGCCGTACCGCCATCTTCACGGCGGTGGTGGCGACGCTGTTCGTGCCGCCGATGGTGCTGCTGATCCCCAACTTCCTCATCGTGAACGAACTGGCGTGGGTCGACAGCCTGCCCGCCGTGATCGTGCCGGGAGCGGCGAGCGCGTTCGGCGTGTTCTTCCTGCGGCAGTTCTTCCTGACGCTGCCCGGCGAACTGGAGGAGGCCGCCGAGATCGACGGCTGCAACCGCTGGCAGATCTTCGTGAAGGTGGTGCTCCCGCTCACCAGACCGGCCCTGGCCACCCTCGGCCTGCTGGCGTTCCTCGCCAACTGGAACGACTTCCTGTGGCCGTTGTACGTGCTGCTCAGCCCCGAGTCGCTGACCCTGCCGGCGGGCCTGGCCAACTTCCAGAACGCCAACAACATCCACTACGACCTGCTGATGGCCGGCGCGGTCATCGCCAGCGTCCCGGTGCTCCTGCTGTACGTCGTCGCGCAGCGCTGGGTGATCGAGGGGGTGTCGCGGTCCGGACTCAAGGGCTGAGAGCCGAGCGGCCACGTGTCCGCGGAGACCGGTGATATTGCCGGTCCCCGCGGCACGGGTGCGCCCCGACAGTGTCAGGGCAAGCCAAACGGCAGCTCCCGCCGGCGCCGCCGACGCGTCCCCGCGTCGTCCCCATGTGCTCACGCCGGCCGGGCGGCTCGCCACGACAGAGAGGACGACTCGTCGTGCAGCAGCACTCGCAGTCCAGCGCCGCACCCCTCCCCACCCCGCACCGCGCCGTCCGCGGCCGGACGGGCCGGCTCGCCGGTGCGGCGGCGGCGCTCGCCGCGGTGATCGGGCTCAGCAGCCTGACGAGCCCCGGCGCCCACGCCGCGGACAACCCCTACGAGCGCGGTCCCGCGCCCACCGTCTCCAGCATCGAGGCGCTGCGCGGCCCGTACGCCGTGTCGGACACCAGCGTGTCCTCGCTGCTGGTCAGCGGCTTCGGCGGCGGCACCATCTACTACCCGACCAGCACCGCCGACGGAACCTTCGGCGCCGTCGTCGTCGCGCCCGGCTTCACGGCCGACCAGTCCTCGATGGCCTGGCTCGGCCCGCGCCTGGCCTCCCAGGGCTTCGTCGTCTTCACCATCGACACGCTGACCAGGTACGACCAGCCGGACTCGCGCGGCCGCCAGATCCTCGCCGCGCTGGACTACCTGACGGAGCGCAGCTCGGTCCGCGGCCGCATCGACAGCACCCGCCTCGGCGTCATGGGCCACTCGATGGGCGGCGGCGGAAGCCTCGAGGCCGCCAAGTCCCGGCCCTCCCTCCAGGCGGCGATCCCGCTCACCCCCTGGAACACCGACAAGACCTGGCCCGAGGTCAGGACGCCCACCCTGATCATCGGCGCCGACGGTGACTCGGTCGCTCCCGTCTCGTCGCACGCCGAGCCGTTCTACACCACCCTGCCGTCGACCCTGGACCGGGCCTACCTGGAGCTGAACAACGCCACCCACTTCGCCCCGAACACCAACAACACGACGATCGCGAAGTACAGCATTTCCTGGCTGAAGCGGTTCATCGACAACGACACCCGCTACGAGCAGTTCCTCTGCCCGATCCCGCGGCCGAGCCTGACCATCGAGGAGTACCGGGGCAACTGCCCGCACACCTCCTGACGCTCCACCCGCACACCCGACGGCGGTCGCGCTCGGCGCGGCCGCCGTCGGCGTTGTGCGGGCGCAGCGCGCGAGGGCCCGGACGCTGGGCGGCGGCACAGTCCGCGTCCGCCTCCCTCGTGCCAAAGCGCAGGTGGCGGCGGCGATGCCGGGTCCGGTTGCCGCGGACGTACGGCTTCCGCCTTGCGTTACGCGCAAGTAACGTCACGGGAATGACCGCAGAGACGACCGTGAGGACGGCACCGCGGATCCACGGCCGGAGTACCCAACGGCGCGCGGTGACCGCACTGTTGGACCGGACGGCCACCGGTGGTGGCGTCCTCGTCATGACCGGGGAGCCCGGCCTCGGCCGCACCGCCCTCGCCGCCCTCGCCGCCGCGACGTTCACGGCCGGGCCGGTGCTCCAGGTGCGAGCGGGTTCCGGCGGGCCCGGTGAACCCTTCGCGAACCTGAGGGAGTTGATCCGCGAGTCCGCCGCGCTCGCCGGAGCCGGAGCGGGGGCCGGTACGGGTTCGGGGGCGAGGCCCGGGGTGAGCCTCGACCTCGGTGCGGCGGACGTCGGCGCGGACACCGAGGCGGCGACGGACGCGGCGACCGGGGCGTTGCTGGGCGCGCTGCGGGCCGCCGCCGGGGGACGCCGGTTGCTGGTCTGCGTCGACGACGCGCACCGGTGGGACGGCCCCTCCCGGGCCGCGCTCGCCCGGGCCGGCGCCCGCCTCCCCGGCGTCACCGGGGTGGGCCTGCTGGTGACCCTCGCCGCCCACCGCTCGGCCGGCCGGGACTTCGCCGGTCTGCCGACCGTCGGCCTGGACCCGCTGACGCCGCCCCAGGCATCCGCGCTGCTCGACGACGTCACCGGCGGCGACGTCGACCCCTCCGTACGCGCGGAACTGCTGGAGGAGGCCGACGGCAACCCCGCCCTGCTGCTCGCCCTCGTCCGCCGCCTGTCCCCGGCGGAACTCCGCGGCAGCCGCCCCCTGCCCCGTCCGACGGCCGACGCCGCGACACTGACCGCGCTGGCCGGGCCACACCTGGCGGACATACCGTGCGACGCCCACGACTTACTGCTGACGGCGGCAGCGGCGCTGCGCGAGTCGGACGACCCGACGGTGAACGCGCGACTGCTCCGCAGGGCGACACGCGGATTGCGCGAGGGGGCCGGGGCGGCGGCGCCTGGCCCGGCCGCGCACACCGGACCGGCCGCCGACGGGACAGCGGGAGAGCCGCACCGCCCGGTGGCCGAAGCCACCGGGCCAACGCGCCTCGGTGCGCGGTGGTTGGAGGAGTACGGCGGCCCCGGTGAGCGGGAGGGCCTGCCGGGGCACACGGCACACGCGCCCGGCGTACCGGCACCGGCCGGGGCTGATCCGGCCCGGGTTGACTGGGTCGGGGCTGATCCGTTCGGTGCGGAGAGGTGGGATTCGGGTGGGCCCTCGGGGGGCGGGGGTCCGGTCGGGCTGTTGGGCGGCCGGGGGTCGGGCGGGTCGTTGGGTGATGAGGGTTCTGGCGGGTCGTTGGGCGGCCGGGGGCCGGGCGGGCCGTTGAGCGATGGAGGTTCGGGCGGGCTGCCGGGCGATGGGGGTTCGGGCGCGTCATTGGACGGCCGGGGTGCGGTCGGGCTGTTGGGGCACGCCGGGCTCGTGGACCAGGGGATGGGGTCGGCCGACGACGACGGCTGGGCCGGTGTGGGAGCGGTCCCGGAAGGGGCCGGGGACTCGCGCCGCTGCGACGTCCCCGACGTGCTCGTCGCCGTCGACGGCGGGTTCCGGTTCGCGGGGGACCTGATCGGCAGGGCCGTGTACGCCGCCGCGTCGGCCGAGCGGCGGCGGGCCGCGCACCGGGCGCTCGCCGCCCAACTGGCCGCCGACGGGCGCACCCTGCCGGCCCTGCTGCACCGGGCCTGGGCCGCGCCGAGCCCCGCGCCCCGCACGGCGGCCGAACTGTCGGCCGCGGCCGAGGAGTTCACTGACGCGCCGCACCTGCTGCGCGCCGTGGCCCACGCCCGCGCCGCCGAGCTGACGCCCGAGGGACCGGGCCGTGCCGCGCGCTACACGACCGCGGCGGAACACGCGCTGCTCGCCGGTCGCCCGCACCGCGCGCTCCGCCTCCTGGACGCGGCCCAGTGCTGGTCGGCGCCCGCCGTGACCCGGGGCCGCGCCGAACTCGTCCGGGGCTCGGCCGCGTTGCGGGACGGCGCCGTCGCCGACGCCCACGAGTCGCTCCTGCTCGCCGCCGCCCTGCTGGCCACCGACGCCCCGGACACCGCGGCCCGCGCCACGCTCGCGGCGGCCGACGCGGCGTGGGCGGCGGGGGACATGCACGGCTGCCTGGTGGCGCTGCGGGGGGAGGGCTGCCGTATGGAGGAGGCTGGGAGACCCCGGCCCGCGCCGACGGAAGCCGACCACCTCCGGCGCTACCCGCCCCGGCAGGACCCGTGCGGGGCCGACGGCTCCAGGCGCGGCCCGTCCGGGGACGAGGTCTCCCTGCGTGGCCGGACCCAGGGTGACGTCTCCGGTCATGGCCCGTCCGGGCCCGACGTCTCCGGTCATGGCCCGTCCGGGTCCGGCGTCTCCGGTCATGGCCCGTCCGGGTCCGGTGTCTCCGGTCATGGCCCGTCCGGGTCCGGTGTCTCCGGGCATGGCCCGCTCGGGTCCGGCGTCTCCGGGCATGGCCCGCTCGGGTCCGGCGTCTCCGGGCATGGCCCGCTCGGGTCCGGCGTCTCCGGGTCCGACGTCTCCCGGCATGGCCCGCTCGGGCCCGACGCCTCCCGGCCCGACGTCTCCCGGCCCAGCCCGTCCCGAGCCGGCGCCTTCCCGGCTGGCGCCTTCCCGGCTGGCGCCTTCCCGGCTGGCGCCTCCCCGGCCGACGTCTCCATGCGTGGCCCGTCCGGGCCCGACGCATCCCGGACGACCCACAGCGAGCGTGCCCTCCTTGCCGACTACCGGCTCGGCATGCGGGCCGTTCTCGAGGCGCGGCTCGACCAGGCCCTCGAACCGCTGCGCCGCGTCGTCGCGCAGGCCGGGGCCGACGTCCGGCCGCAGGCCCTGCTGAAGTCCGCCGCCGCCGGGCTGCTGCTCGGGGACGTGGCCGCCGCCCGCCGGGCCGGCGCCCGCGCCCTCGCCGCCACACGGAACCTCGGGCCCGCCGCGCTCGTGCCGCAGGCCCTGGAGTACCTCGCCTACGCCGAACTGCGCTCCGGCCGGCACGCGCAGGCGCGGGCCCACGCCGAGGAGGGCCTGCGGGCAGCGCACCGCACCGGTCAGCGCAACACCGCCGCCCAGCACCACGCCGTCCTCGCCCTCGCCGCGTCCATCGAGGGGGACACGGCCGCCGTAGCCGACCACGCGTCGGCCGCGCTGGCGACGGCACGCCGGCACGGCCTCGCGCAGGCCGCGACCCTCGCCGAGTGGGCCGCCGCCCGCGCCGACCTGGGCCGCGGCCGGCCCCTCGACGCCGCCGACCGGCTCGGCCCCCTCGTGCGGCCCGGCCCCCGGCGCGGCCACTTCGCCGTCTGGATGCTCGCCGTGCCCTGCTACGTCGAGGCCGCGGTGCTCGCCGGACGGCCCGACGACGCCCGTACGGTCGTGGCGGAGTTCGCCCTGTGGGCCGACTTCGGCGCCGACCCGCCCGCCCCCGCCCAGCTGGCCCGCTGCCACGCCCTGCTCGCGGGCCCCGACGAGACGGAGGCCCTCTACCTGCGGGCCCTCGCCCTGCACGACGAGGCGGACGGCGACTTCGAACGGGCCCGCACCGAGCTGCTCTACGGCAAGTGGCTGCGGCGCCGGCGCCGGCTGCGCGAGGCCCGTGACCGGCTCGGCGCCGCACTCGTCGGCTTCGAGCGCTCCGGCGCCCGCGTGTGGGCGGAGCAGACCCGCGGCGAACTCAGGGCGAACGGCGCCGCCCCGCACGGCACCGGCCCCGGCACCGCACCGTCCGCCCCGCACGGCACCGGCGCCGGCCCGCTCGCGCGGCTCACCCCGCAGCAACTGCGCATCGCCCGCTACGTGGCCGAGGGCGCCACCAACCGCGAGGTGGCGCAGCGGCTGGCCGTGAGCACCCGCACCGTCGACTACCACCTTCGTAACGTCTTCGCCGCAGTTGGGGTTCGATCCCGCGTCGAACTGGCCCGACTGGTCGAGCAGGCTCAAAAGACCGGTGCACAACCCTAGGGACCGACCGGACGGTATGCCATCCTTCGGTGCAGGACGAGTCAGGCGGCAGCCACCGCGTACGCGTCCGTGCCCCGGGACCGACGGGACGACCGGGGCCGGACGCATCGCGGCCAGCCGAACGTGGGGGAGGACCGCGATGCACAACGCCGTACGGTCACGCACAGCGATTCGCCGGGCGCCCGCGCCCGCACCGGGAGCCCGGCCGCGCCGTGTCCGGTCCCTGATCGACGCCGACGCCCTGCGGGTCCTGCACCGGGCCGCCCGGACCCTGATGGAGGAACTGCCCGACCTCACGGACCGGCTGATCGCCGCGCTGCGTGAACAGGAACCGGCCTACCGGGCCACGATCGAGAGCGACCCGGTCGGCACCTGGCAGGAGGTGCACCGCTCACTGCGGCACAGCGTCGCCTCGCTGATCGACCCGCGCGACGCCCGCGAGGCCGCTCGCCGCTGCTCCTGGAAGATCGGCGCCTCCCGCGCCGAGCAGGGCCTCCCGCTGGACGCCCTGCTGCACGCCTTCCGGCTGGGCGGCTCCCTGGTGTGGCAGGGCCTCGTCGAGGAGACCTCCCGCACGGCCCCCGAGGACGTACGCCTCCTCGTGCACGTGGCGTCCGACGTGTGGAACTTCGTGGACGAGCACTGCAGCCTCGTCGCGGACGCCTACCGGCAGGTCGAGCGGCAGCTGACCTGGCGGCGCGAGAACCGGGTGCGGCTGCTGGCGGGCGCCCTCCTGGACGGCACCAGCCGCATCTCCGACCTGCCCGAGGCCGCCCAGGCCCTCGACCTGCCGGAACACGCCCGGTACGTCGTCGTCGCCGTGGCCGCCGGCCACCCTTCGGCGTGCGCCGCCGCCCGCGCCGCCGCCGTGCCCGAGGGCATGCGCGTGCACTGGCACACCGGCGTGGAGGTGGACTACGGCATCGTCCTCGCCGGCGACGGCGAACTGCCCGCCCCGGCGGCCGAGGCCCCGCCCGGCTCCCGCATCGGCGTCGGCAGCGCCGTCGAGGGCCTGGCAGCGGTCAAGGACGCCCGCAGATCGGCCGACACCGCGCTCGGCATCTGCCCCGAGGAGGGCGGCACGGTCCGGCTGCCGGAACACCTGGCCGCCGCCCTCGTCGTCTCCTCGCCGGGGCTCGGCAAGGCCCTCGTGTCCCGCGTCCTCGGCCCGCTGCTGCGGCTGGAGCCCGCCGACCGGGACGTCCTGCTGGACACCCTCGCCGCCTGGCTCGCCTGCGACGGCTCCGCCCAGCGCGCGGGCGAGCGCCTGTACTGCCACCGCAACACCGTCCTGAACCGGCTCCGCCGCTGCGAACAGCTCACCGGCCGCTCCCTGGCCCGCCCCGCCGACGTCGTCGACATCAGCCTCGCCCTGACCGGCCACCGCCTCCTGCGCGACTGACCACCCACGGGCGCCCCCGCCCGGGCGCCCGCACACCCTCCCTCCCGCCCGCACCCCTGCGCGCGAGCCCTTGAGCCTGTTCGCGATCCCCATGCATGCCCGCGATCCCGCATGCCTGCCCCTCCCGACCCGCCCACCGCCCCGCCCGGGCGCCCGTCCACCTCACACACGCCCGCGCGCTCCCACCCGCCGCAGGTGTCCTCACCCGTGCGCCCGCACACCCCCGCACCCGCCCGCTCTCTCGCATGCCTCCGGCACGCCCGCCGCCGGCGCACCCGCCCTCCACCGACCGGCACACATCCGGTCCCTTCCCACCCCGGCACCCGGCCACCCACGTCTCCGGCACTCCTGGGCACCCGCACAACCTCCCCCCGCCCCGGTTGTAACGGGGCAGCGTACGGGCCTGAAGGCCTGTACCCGCGACCCGCGCCCGTGCTGTCGTGAGCTCCACTTCACCTTCACAAGAAGACCCGTGCCGCCACCGGCACGGACCCGAGGAGCCGCGATGTCCCACGCACCACCGGACGGGGAACAGGCCCTGCACGTCGAGGGCCTCGACGTGACCTACGGCCGCGCCCTGTCCGCCCTCCGCTCCGTGTCGCTGACCGTCCCGCACGGCGGCGTCGTCGCACTGCTCGGCGCCAACGGCGCGGGCAAGACGACGCTGCTGCGGGCCGTGTCCGGCACGCTGCGCCTGCATCGCGGAGCCGTCACGGCCGGCACCATCCGCTACGGCGACACCGTGCTCGACGGCCGCGACCCCGTCGCCGCCGTGCGCGCCGGAGTCGTCCAGGTCCCCGAGGGCCGGCGCGTGTTCGCGGGTCTCACCGTGGACGAGAACCTCCGCTCCGGCGGCCTCGGCCTCGGCCGCCGCAGGCCCGAGCAGGTCCGCGAGGCCCGCGAGCGGGTGTTCACGCTCTTCCCGAGGCTCGCCGAGCGCACCCACCAGGCCGCGGGCCTGCTGTCCGGCGGCGAGCAGCAGATGCTCGCCATCGGCCGCGCCCTGATGGCCGCCCCGCGCCTGCTGCTCCTCGACGAGCCGTCCCTCGGCCTCGCCCCGCAGATGGTGCAGCGGATCGCCGAGGTGGTCCGCGAGATCAACGCCCAGGGCACCGCCGTCCTGCTGGTGGAGCAGAACGCCGGCATGGCGCTGTCGCTCGCGCAGCACGCCTACGTCCTGGATGTCGGCGATATCGGCCTGTCCGGCCCCGCCGGCGAACTCGCCTCGACCGACGCCGTGCGCCGCCTGTACCTGGGCGAGGCCGCCGACGACCAGGGGGCCGCGTGACCAGCCGTACCACCGCGCCGCCCGAGCTCCAAGTCCGTGACGTGACCGTCCGGTTCGCCGGTCTGACCGCGCTCGACGAGGTGTCGTTCACCGTCGCCCCCGGCTCCGTGCACGCCGTCATCGGACCCAACGGCGCCGGCAAGTCGACCTGCTTCAACGTGCTGTCCGGCCTGTACCGCCCGGCCGCCGGCACCGTCCGGCTCGGCGACACCGACCTGACCCGGCTCGCCCCGCACCGCATCGCCGCCCTCGGCGTCGCCCGCACCTTCCAGAACATCGTCACCACCGAGGGCACCGTCGCCGACAACCTGATGCTCGGCCGGCACGCCCTGACCCGCGCGGGCTTCGCCGCCAGTGCCCTGCGTCTGCCGCGTGCCGTGCGCGAGCAGCGCGAACACCTCGCCCGCGCCCGCGAGATCGCCGAACTCGTCGGCCTGGAACGGCACTTCGACTCGCCCGTGGCGCTGCTGTCGTACGGCGACCGCAAGCGCGTCGAGTTCGCCCGCGCCCTCTGCCTGGAGCCCAGCGTGCTGCTGCTCGACGAACCCGTGGCCGGCATGAACGGCGCCGAACGCGCCCGCACCGCCGAGGTCGTCCGCACCGTCCGCGACACCCTCGGCCTGTCCGTGGTGCTCGTCGAGCACGACATGGGCCTCGTGATGCGCCTCGCCGACGACGTCACCGTCCTCGACTTCGGCCGCGTCATCGCCCACGGCACCCCCGACCAGGTCCGCCGGGACCCCGAGGTGCTGCGCGCCTACCTCGGCACCGAAACCCCGCAGGAGGACGTGGCATGACCGGCTTCCTCGACAACGTCCTCAACGGCATCGCCCTCGGCTCCGTCTACGCCCTGGTCGCCCTCGGATTCGTCGTCATCTTCAAGGCGTCCGGCGTGATGAACTTCGCGCACGGCTCGCTGCTGCTGCTCGGCGGCTACCTCACCGCCGTCCTGCACGACGACCTCGGCTTCGCCGGCGCCCTCGCGGTGGGCGTCCTCGTCACGGCGGCCGTCGCCGGCGCCATGGACCGCTTCCTGCTGCAACGCGGCGACCCGGACCCCCGGCACGCGCACGTGCAGACCATCGTGACCATCGGCATCGACATCGTCCTGCTCACCGACCTGGCCCGCCGCATCGGCGGCGACCTGCTCTCCACGGGCGACCCCTGGGGCGACTCGGTGAGCGGACTCGGACCGATCACCGTCGCCGACAGCCGGCTCGCCGCGATCGCGGTGTCCGCCGTCGTCATCGGCGCCGTCTTCGCCCTGTTCCGGTTCACCTCCTGGGGCCTGTCGCTGCGCGCGGCGGCCGAGGACGTGGAGGCGGCGTCCCTCATGGGCGTCCGCCTGGTCCGGGTCCGCACCCTCGCCTGGTGCCTGGCCGGGGCGCTCGCCGCACTGGCCGCCGTGTTCCTCGCCGCGTTCCCGGCGCCCGGCCTGGAACGCACCACCGGCCAGATCGCCCTCAAGGCGTTCCCGGCCGCGATCCTCGGCGGCATGGCCTCACCGACCGGCGCCCTCGCCGGCAGCATGATCATCGGCCTCACCGAGGCCCTGGTCGCCGGATACCAGTCCGACCTGCACGTCCTCGGCGAAGGCTTCGGCGACGTCGCCCCGTACGCCGTGATGATCGTGGTGCTCCTGATCCGGCCCACCGGACTGTTCGGCGCGAAGGGAGCGGCTCGTGTCTGAGCTCACCAACCGCCTGCTGCGACTGGCCCTGCCGCTCGTCCTGCTGTGCGCCCTGCCGTTCTACCTCGACGCCTTCTGGCTGCGCATCGGCCTGTTCTCCATGGCCGCGGCCATCGGCGCCGTCGGCCTCGGCCTGCTCAGCGGCACCGCGGGCCAACTCTCCCTCGGCCACGCCTTCTTCCTCGCCGTCGGCGCCTACGGCTACGTCTGGCTCGCGGGCGAGCCCGGCCCCGGCCTGCCACCGGCGCTCGCGATGGTCCTCGCGGTGCTGCTGGCCGGCGCCGCGGGCGGACTGTTCAGCCCCGTCGCGGGCCGGGTGCGCGGCATCTACCTCGGCGTCGCCACCCTCGCGCTGGTCTTCATAGGCCACCACGTCCTGCTCACCGCCGACTCCGTCACCGGCGGCTTCAACGGACGCTCCGTGCCACCCCTGGAGATCGGGGGGTTCGTCTTCGCCGCCGCCGACCCCGAACTGATCCTGCTCGGCGTCCCGTTCGGCGCCGAGGAACGCCTGTGGTACCTGGGCCTCGTCCTGCTCGCCCTCACCTGGTTCACCGCGCGCGGACTGCTGCGCGGCCGCCCCGGACGCGCCCTCGTGGCGCTGCGCGACAGCGAGACCGCGGCGTCCGTGATGGGCGTCAACGTCGCCCGCTACCGCTCCGCCGCCTTCGTCGTCTCCTCGATGTACGCGGGCCTCGCCGGCGTCCTCCTCGCCCTCGCGTTCCGCCGCGTGGTCCCCGACTACTTCGGACTCGTCCTGTCCGTCGACTACCTCGCCATGATCGTCATCGGCGGCCTCGGATCCGTCGCCGGAGCCACCGCGGGAGCCGTGTTCGTGACCGCGCTGCCGCTGCTGATGACCCGTTACGCCGACCAGCTCCCGCTGGTGACCGCGCCCGGCTCCGCCGAGGGCTCGGTCGGCCCCACCGAGGCGGCCCGCTACCTGTACGGCGCCGCCATCGTCCTGATCCTCCTCTACGCCCCGGACGGCCTGCACGGACTGGCCCGGCGCACCCGCGCCCGGCTGAGCCGCCGACGGCCCGGCCCACCACCCGCCGAGACCACCACGTCGTCACCCCAACCCTCGCCCGCACGAACCAAGGAGCACACCCCGTGAACACGCACCACAGACACCGCACCACCGGAGTCATCGCTGCCTCGGCCCTCTCGGCCGTGCTCCTCGCGGTCACCGGCTGCAGCTCCAAGGCGGGCGACACCAGCACCGAGAAGGCCGGCGACGGCGTCAAGGGCGGTCCCGGCGTCACCGCCAAGACCATCAAGCTCGGCGCCCTCACCGACCTGACCGGCCCCTACGCCACCCTCGGCAAGAGCATCGTGCAGGCCCAGCAGATGTGGGCCGACGAGACCAACGCCAAGGGCGGCATCTGCGACCGCAAGATCGAGATCGTCGTCAAGGACCACGGCTACGACGTGCAGAAGGCGGTCACGGCCTACGCCGACATCGCCCCGGACGTCGTCGCCATGCCGCAGGTCATCGGCTCGCCGGTGGTCGCGGCCCTGCTCGACGACATCGAGCGCGACAAGGTCCTCACCTTCCCGCAGGCCTGGGCGGCCTCCCTGCTCGGCAAGGACCCCGTGCAGGTCGTCGGCACCACGTACGACGTCGACATGATCGGCGCCGTCGACTACCTCACCCGCACCAAGGGCCTGAAGAAGGGCGACACGATCGGCCACGTCTACTTCGAGGGCGACTACGGCACCAACGCGCTGGAGGGCTCCACCTGGGCCGCGAAGCAGGCCGGGCTGAAGATCGCCGGCCAGAAGATCAAGGCGACGGACACGGACCTGTCCGCGCAGGTCTCCGCGCTCCGCAAGGCGGGCGTCAAGGCGGTCCTGATCAGCGCCGGGCCGGCCCAGACCGCCTCCCTGGTCGGCGTCGCCGCCTCCAAGGGGCTGAAGGTCCCCGTCGTCAGCAACGCCCCCGGTTTCGCACCGCAGTTGATGAAGACGCCCGCGGCGCCCGCCCTGGAGGCCATGCTGAGCGTGGTGAGCGCGGCCCCGGCCGTCAGCTCGGACCTGCCCGGCGTGAAGAACATGGTCGCCGCGTACCAGAAGAAGTACCCGGGCTCGCCGGTCGACTCCGGCGTGCTGTCCGGGTACAACGCCGCCCAACTCCTCGGCCAGGACCTGAAGAAGGCCTGCGAGGACGGCAGCCTCGCCCGTGAGGACGTGGTCAAGGCGCACCGCGCGCAGAAGTCCGTCGACAACGGCCTCGGCACCCCGCAGGACTTCTCCGACGTCAACCGCCCCGCGACCCTGTCCAGTTACATCCTCAAGCCCGACCCCAAGGCGGTCGGCGGGATCGTGCAGGCGGAGGAGGCCCACGAGGCCCCCGGCGTCGACGAGTACCTGAAGTCGCGCGGCTGAGCCGCCCCGGGACCACCCCGGCCCGCCGGAACTCCCTTCCGGCGGGCCGGTTCGCGTTCCCGGACTGGTTTCACCGAACGGTGAGTCCCTAGGATGTACTCTCAGTCAGGCTGGCGCAGTTGGCGCGTAGCGATGCTGGGGGAACGATGCAACCGGGTAAGCAGCTGTCCACGGAGATCAACGCCAACGTGCCGACGGCCGCTCGCATGTACGACTTCTACCTGGGCGGCAAGGACAACTACGCCGCCGACCGGGCCGCCGTGGCGGAACTCGACAAGGTCGTGCCGAGCACCCGCCAACTCGCCCTGAACAACCGGCGCTTCCTCCAGCGGGTGGTGAAGGTCATCGCCGCCGAGCACGGCATCCGGCAGTTCCTGGACCACGGGTCCGGTCTGCCCACGCAGGACAACGTCCACCAGGTCGCCCAGCGCATCGCCCCCGAGTCGCGCGTCGTCTACGTCGACAACGACCCGATGGTCCTGGTGCACGGCCGTGCCCTGCTCGACCAGAACGACCGCACCGCCGTCATCCACGCGGACATGCGCGAGACCGACGCGATCTTCTCCCACCCGGACACCCAGCGGCTGATCGACTTCTCCGAGCCGGTCGCCGTGCTGTTCAACTCCGTCTTCCACTGCATTCCGGACAGCGACACCGACGGTCCGGCCGCGGTGGCCCGCCGGGTCCGTGAGCGTCTGGCTCCCGGCAGCATCATGGTGATGTGCCAGCTGGTCAGCGAGGACCCGAAGGTCCGCGAATTCGTCACCGACTTCATGGACAAGGCGACGCAGGGACACTGGGGCCGGGTGCGCCAGGAGAAGGACGTCGCCGCGCTGTTCGAGGGCCTGGAGATCCTGGAGCCGGGCCTGGTCGAGGTGTCCACCTGGCGCCCCGACACGGAGGTGGCGCCCCGTCAGGCCACCCAGGAGTGGATCGAGTTCGGCGGCGTCGGCCGCGTCGTCTGACACGCGACACACCAAGGGCCGCCGGCGTCGGTACACCCGACACCGGCGGCCCTTCACGCACGCTCAGGTCACGCACGCTCAGGCCGGATAACGCCGCTCCAACGTCTCCTGCAGCAACTCCAGTGTCTCCCGCGGCTGGAGGGCCTCGTCGGCCAGCCGGTCCAGGGCGAGCCGGTACTCCTCCGTCTCGTCCAGGTCCTCGAGGAAGTTCGCGCTGCGGATGTGCTCCAGGTACACCACGTCCGGCAGGTCGAGCCCGCCGAAGCGCAGGTAGGTGATGGGGATCGCGGGCGCCGACGCGTTCGTCACCGCGAGCGGCACGACCTGAAGGGTCACATTGGGCCGCTTCGTCATCTCCACGAGGTGTCCGAGCTGCTCCCGCATCACCTCGGGGCTGCCCAGCACCCGCAGAAGGACCGATTCGTCGATCACCGCCCACAGCTGCGGGGCGTCCTCGCGCAGCAGCAACTGGGCCCGCCGCATGCGCAGTTCGACCCGGCGCTGCACTTCGCCCGCCGGCGCGTTCGGCAGCCCGCGCTCCACGACCGCGCGGGTGTACGCGGCCGTCTGGAGCAGCCCGGGGACGTACTGGATCTCGAATGTACGGATGGTGGCGGCGGCCTCCTGGAGCCCGACCAGGCGGTCGAACCACTCCGGCATCAGCCGCTTGTCGTAACGCTGCCACCAGCCCGGCTCACCGGCCCGCTGGAGGATCCTCAGCAGCACCGTCACCTCGTAGGGGTCGGTGCCGTACAGCTCCAGGAGGGCGCGGACGTCCCGCTCCGTCGGGGGCCTGCGGCCCTTGCCCGCCTCGATGCGCGACAGCTTGGCCGGGCTGAACCCGAGCTCGCGCGCCGCCTGGTCCTGGGAGAGGCCCGCGTCCTCGCGGAAGCCGGCCAGCTGCACGCCGACGAGCATCTTCAGGAGAGTCGGCGCGGGCTCGGCCCGGTCCAGGTAGGGTTCGAGGCGGGAGATGCGCTGCGACTCGGCGGACATCCTGGGCTCCCCAACAGACCGGCAGAATTGAGACTTACACTATCTCACTCGGTCCGGAGCCGCCGTATTCAGGCGCACACGTCACGGAAAGTCACGTACTCACGTTCCGTTTCCGCGTGGTGTGCGCCCGGGCCGCGCGGCAGGGGTCGGCTTCCGCCGCGCGGTGACCCGGACCGGCCTCAGAGCAGGTGGTCGAACTCGCCCGCCTTCGCCCCGGCGACGAACGCGGCCACCTCGGCGGGCGTGTAGACGAGCGCGGGGCCGTCGGGATCGCGGGAGTTGCGCATCGCGACGCCGCCGTCCACCCGCGCCACCTCGACGCAGTTGCCCTCGGCGTTGCTGAACCGGCTCTTGAGCCAGCGGGCCTCCAACGAACTGGCCCGCACTCCGTTCTGCACTGCTGGCACCGCTCTCTCCTTGCTGTTCGCGTTCCGCGCCGCCCGCCGTGCCGGCCGCCGCGGAGGGGAGCGGACCGCACACGCGTCGGTCCTGACTGCTCCCGATCGACTTTCGCGCAATTTCTCGTGCAATTGCACGCGAGCGCCATCGGCGTGGATAATAGCCGTGGCGTCAACCCCTCGGGCGACGCCCCGTCCTGACGTCGCATCAGGGAGATTCCGTGTCGTTACCTGCGCATCGAGTGCTCCGCACACCGGGCCCGCCCCTGCCGTGGGGGGCCGGAGCGGCGGGCCCGACGAGCGGGTCGGCGACCGGCGTCGTCCCGGCCGGTGAGCGGCGGACGCGCGGGCCCGCGGCCCGGCCGCACCGGCCGGCGGCGGTCGAGATGCGCATCGGCTGCACCGGGGAAGGGTTCGCCCTGGCCCGCCGCTTCACCCGCGAGACCCTGCGCCGGTGGCAGCTGGACCACCGCACCGACGACGCGGTCCTCGTCCTGACCGAACTCGCCTCCAACGCCGTGGCCCACGCGGTGCCGCGGGCCGTCGGCGGCGAGGGCGACGTCCGGCTCGGGCTCGCCCTCGGCCCCACGCACCTGATGCTCGCCGTCTCCGACCCGGCCGACGCCCCACCCGTGTGCCGGCCGCTCGAAGGCCGCGCCCTGGAGGAACACGGCCGCGGCCTGTGCCTCGTCGACGCCCTGTCCGAGGAGTGGGGCTGGTCCCCGCGGCCTCCTGCGGGCAAGACCGTCTGGGCCAAGCTGTCGACCGGGTCGAACCGTCCCCCCACCTGACATGACTGCCGCGGAAAGGCCTCATGCCATGCGCACCGCTCCGACGCACCAGACGAGCACACCGCGCACAGCTCGCGAGACGCTCCCCACCGAGGCGGCCGGGACCGGTCCCCTCGCCGCACTGCACCAGGTGCCCTGGCAGCAGATCCAGGACTCCACCGGCTCGGCGGCGGCCATTCCCGGGCTGCTCGCCGACATCGCCTCGGGCGACGCCGACACCGCCCGGGTCGCTCTGGAGGATCTGCGGAAACGCATCTGCCAGTACGGCTTCGTCGTCGAGCAGGCGACCGCGGCCACCGTTCCCTTCCTCTGGGACCTCGCCCAGCTGCCGCGGGTGACCTGCCGCCCGCAGATCATCCAGCTGCTCAAGAACATCGCGGACGCGCGGCAGTGGGAGAACACCGCCAGCGCCTACCCCAAGCTCCTCAACCACCGCGAGAACCCCGTCGTGTGGGAGCGCAAGGCCCGGCAGGCCGTCCGCGCCCGGCGCGGCGCCCTCGACCGCCTGCTGGACGAGAACGACACCGAGATCGCCCGGGCCACCTCGGAGCTGGCCCGCACGCTCGCCCTCGCGGACTGAGGCCGCCCCTCCCAGCGTGACGGGAGAGGGAAGGGCCGGCCCCACCTCATAGTGGTCCCCGGTGCGGGCGGCGTGATGTACTCCTCCCCGACTGGCGCAGAAAGCGCTTGCCATCGATTCCGGCAACCCGGGGAGGACCACCGCCGATGGCGTCGTCGCTGGAGAGACCACTCGACCACCGCTACCGCGGCGAGCACCCGATACGCACGCTCGCCTATCTGTTCCGCGCCGACCGCACGCGCCTGGCCGCGGCCGTCGTCGTCTTCACCGTCAAGCACAGCCCCGTCTGGCTGCTGCCGCTCATCACCGCGTCCATCATCGACACCGTCGTCCAGCACCAGCCCATCAGCAGGCTCTGGACCAGCACCGCGATCATCATGTTCATCCTGGTGGTCAACTACCCGCTGCACCTGCTGTACGTCCGCCTCCTGTACGGCAGCGTCCGCCGCATGGGCACCGGGCTGCGCTCCGCGTTGTGCACCCGCATGCAGCAGCTCTCCATCGGCTACCACTCGCGCGTCAGCGCCGGCGTGCTCCAGGCCAAGGTGGTCCGCGACGTGGAGACGGTCGAGCAGATGGTCCAGCAGACCGCCGAGACCGGCCTCGGCGCGACCACCGTGCTCGTCGGCGGCCTCGTCATCATCGGCGTACGCACACCGGAGTTCCTGCCCGTCTTCCTCGTCGTCGTGCCCGCCGCCGCGCTGCTCGTGGCCCGGCTCAGGGCGCGGCTGCGCAGCCACAACGAGGACTTCCGGCACGAGGTCGAGACCCTGTCCTCCCGCGTGACGGAGATGACCCGGCTCATCCCGGTCACCCGCGCGCACGGCCTGGAGGGCAAGGCGCTGCGCCGCATGGACGGCACCCTGCACCGCCTGCTCGCCTCGGGCATGCGCCTGGACCTGCTCAACGGCCGCTTCGGATCGCTGGCCTGGGTCGTCCTCAACGTGGTCGGCGTCTGCGTGCTGGCGGGCGCCGCGCTGATCTCGTACTACGACGTGTGGGGCGTCACCGCCGGTGACGTCGTCATGCTCAGCGCCTTCCTGACGACGCTCACCAACTCCACGACGACGCTGGCGGGTCTCGCGCCCGTCATCACCAAGGGGCTGGAGTCCGTCCGCTCGGTCGGCGAGGTCCTCCAGGCACCCGAACTGGAGGACAACGAGGGCAAGGCCGAACTCACCGCGCTGCGCGGCGCCGTGACCTTCGAGGGTGTCGGCCACGCCTACGAGTCCGACGGGCGGCCCGCGGTGCGCGACTTCACGCTCGACGTCGCGCCCGGCGAGACCGTCGCCCTGGTGGGCGCCTCCGGGGCGGGCAAGTCCACCGTGCTCAACCTCGTCATCGGCTTCATCCGGCCGACGTCCGGCCGGCTCCTGCTCGACGGCACCGACATGAACACCCTCGATCTGCGCACGTACCGGCGTTTCCTGTCGGTGGTGCCGCAGGAGTCCATCCTCTTCGACGGCACCGTCCGCGAGAATGTCGCCTACGGCATGGACGACGTGGACGAGGAGACGGTGCGGTCGGCGCTGCGCGACGCCAACGCGCTGGAGTTCGTGGACCGGCTCCCGCAAGGGCTCGACACCCTCGTCGGCGAGCGCGGCGCTCGGCTCTCCGGCGGGCAGCGGCAGCGCCTCGCCATCGCCCGCGCGCTGATCAGGGACCCCAAGGTGCTCGTCCTGGACGAGGCGACCTCGGCGCTGGACACCCGGTCGGAGGCGCTCGTCCAGCAGGCGCTGGCGCGGCTGCTGCACGGCCGCACCACGTTCGTCGTGGCCCACCGGCTCTCCACGGTGCGCGGCGCCGACCGGATCGTGGTGATGGCGGACGGCCGGATCCAGGAGATCGGCACCCACGAGGAACTCCTGCGCCGCGGCGGCGCCTACGCCGGTCTGCACAGCGGCCAGGTCGCCTGACGGCGCACGGTTCCCGGCCCCGCGCGCCACAACTGCGCGCGCGGGGCCCGTTCAGGCCGCGCTGCTGCGCGGGGCGCCGTGGGCGCAGGCCGCGTCGTGGTCGGTGCCCAGGCTGGTCCACCACCGCTCGCAGCAGGCGGCGTCCAGTTCCCCGCGCACGATCGCGTCGGCGAGCCGCTCGCCCTGCCCGCGCGGCCCGGCGGCCCACTCGGCCAGTGCCCGCTGCTGGTCGGCGATCACGCACTCCCGCACGACGGCGATGGTGGGCACCAGGCTCGCCGCCGTGAAGAGGAACCCCGCCCACAGCGGGCCGTACCGGTACTGGAGGACCGCGGTCCAGGCGAGCAGTCCGCTGGTGAGGACGTACAGGGTGGACAGGAAGCGGCTGTAGGGGTTCATCGGGTCGTACACCGTCCGGGGTGAGGAGTCGTGCCCCCTGCTCAACTGCTGAGGGCCGCCCGGGAAGCGGGTTGGAGGGGGCGATTTCTCGACACCCACCCGGCACGGACCGGATCCGATCGCTCTCCGGCGTTGTTCGTACAGACAGCGACAGGTTTTCGTCATTCCTGAGCAGTTGTGCGTGTGTGGTGAATGCTTCCCGCCCGTTCGGGCATACGCAGCGAAAATCGAGAGAGGGGCGCTTCGTGCTCGTACCGGACCCGAAGGTCGTGAGGACGTTGCTGACGCGGTACGCGTCGCTGCAGATCGCTCAGGCGGAGCGGGAGAGGCCGGCGGCGGCGCGTGAACTCGCGGACGTCAGCTACACGCTGTGCGTGATGATGGGAACCACCGAAGTCCGCGAGGCGATCGAGAGGGCGGACGCCCTGCTGATGGGCAGGGAGCCGGCGGCCGGGACCGCGGCCGACGCCGACGGCGAGAGCGGCCTGTCACTGGCCGTGTGAGGTGGGAAGAGCGGGGCCCGCCGAGCGCGCGGGTCCCGCCCGGAACGCCGCGCGGTAGGCGTACGGCGTCGTCCCCACCACCCGGCGGAACCGCTCGCGGAACGCCGTGGGCGAACCGAAACCGGCCTGCTGCACGATCCGTTCGACCGGGTGGTCGGTGTTCTCCAGCAGGTACTGGGCACGCCGCACCCGCGCCCGCAGCAGCCACTGCAGGGGCGTGGTGCCCGTCTGCTCCCGGAACCGGCGGCTGAAGGTGCGCTCGCTCATACCGGCGCGCGCCGCCATCGTCCCGAGGGTGATCTCCTCGGCGAGGTTGTCCTCGGCCCACTCCAGCAGCGCCTCGAACGCCGAGCCGCGCGGCACGGGCGGATGCCGGTGCACGATGAACTGGGCCTGGCCGCCCTCCCGTTCAAGCGGCATCACACACATCCGCGCGGCGTGCGCGGCGACGGCCGAACCCAGGTCCCGGCGGATCATGTGCAGGCACATGTCCAGACCCGCGGCGGCTCCGGCGGACGTGAGGATCTGGCCGTTGTCGACGTAGAGGACGTCCGGCTCCACCTCGATCTCCGGGAAGCGGCGCGCCAGTTCGGCCGCCGCCACCCAGTGCGTCGTGGCGCGCAGTCCGTCCAGCAGCCCGGCCTCGGCCAGCACGAAGGCGCCCACGCACACGGACGCGATCCGGGTGCCCGCGGCGGCGGCCCTCCGCAGGGCCGCCGGCACCTCCTCCGGGAGCGGCCCCGCGTCGGGGGACCGGCCCGGCACCACGATCGTGTCGGCGTCCTCCAGCGCCTCGAGGCCGCGGTCGACGCGCAGCGTCATGCCGTCGGCGCGCACCTCCTCGGTCGCGGCGCACAACCGGATCCGGTACGGGCGCCGGCCGTCCGGCAGCCGCGTCCAGTCGAAGGTCTGCATGGGCGCCGCCATGTCGAAGGGCACGACGCCGTCGAGGACCAGGATCGCCACGGTGTGCATGACCGCCACGATAGCCCGCTTCCCGCCACCTACGGGAACCGCAGGTCACCACCATGATCAGCAGGGACCGGCCGCTCGGGGGTGTTGGCGGGAACCCGTTGGAAGCTGTCGTTTCAGCCTCTGTGTCGCTGTCCGGCGACTGCTTAGCGTGAGCCCGGCACCACCGCCCGACCACCCGACCCGCCCTCCGGAGCCCCGCACGATGACGAAGTTCCTGCTGTCCCTGCACGTCCTGGCCGCGATCCTGGCCGTCGGTCCCGTCACCGTGGCGGCCAGCATGTTCCCGCCGGCGGCACGCCGCGCGGCCGGCGCCGGGGACGAGGGGCCGACGGCCGTGGGCACCGTGCGGCTGCTGCACCGCATCTGCCGCGTCTACGCCCGCCTCGGCATCGCGGTACCCGTCCTCGGCTTCGCCACGGCCGTCGCGATGGGAGTCCTCGGCGACGGCTGGCTCGTCACGTCCATCACCCTGACCACCGTGGCCGCGGGCATCCTGATCGCGTTCGTCCTGCCGGGACAGGACGACCTCCTCGGCCAACTCGCCGCTCAGCGGGCCGTCGAACGCGCCGACACGGTCCGACTGGCCATGTTCACAGGCGTGTTCAACATCCTGTGGGCCACCGTGACCGTCCTCATGATCGTGCGGCCCGGGTCCAGCACCGGGGCCTGACCAGGAGTTGGGACGTGATCCCGGTCGCGTCAAGACCTCGCGCGATTTCCCGCCCCGGCGTGCTCGGACGCATACACTCGGCTGTTGTTGCCCATCACACGGGCAGACGACACGAAAGGCGCGTTGACGGGTGTTCCAGGATTCCCCCATTTATGACCGACTCGTCGCGGAGTGCGGCGACGTACCCGCGCAGGTGCGCCGGGAGGCCGAGCGCGTGAACAGGGAACTGGAGCTGGTCATGCGCCCGCTTCTCGCTTCCGGTCACGCACCGGGCGCCCCGCACCCCCCGGCCAACCCCGGAGCGGGCTGGCAGCGCACGGCCCTGCTGCCCGGACCGCGCTGAACCGGACGCCGACGCCCACTCAGCACACCGTGGAGTCCCCGCTGTTGACCTGGGCGTGGTCCTCGGGGACCGGGTGGGACAGCCATTCGGCGATGGAACGGGCGATCGGCTGCTCCGTCTCCACCTCCACGAAGCCGAACTGGCCGGACTGGTTGCACTCCAGGAACCACCACGTGCCGTCGGCGTCCTCGACGAAGTCGAAGGCGCCGTAGGACAGTTCGGCCTCCCTCATGTACGCGTGGACCGCCTCGGCGAGCCGCGGCGGCGCCTGCGCCGGCCGCCACGACGAGGTCGGCGGAGCGAACCGGACGTCGATCTCCTCGGCGTCGGGATCGGCGGTCCTTCGGGCCGCGAGCAGCCGCTCGCCCACCACCGTCAGACGGATGTCGGCCCGCTTGGCGACCCGGCGTTGCAGCAGCGTCGGGCCGTACGCGACGGCGGAGAAGTCCGCGTCCGGCGCGACGCGACTGGTCGGCACGGCGCGCGGCGGATCCTTCGGGTGCGCCCCCGACACGGGCTTGACGACCAGGTCCGGAAAACGCTCCGCGAATTCCTCGGCGGCGCGCGGGAACGTCGTGATCAGCGTGGCCGGCACGGGCAGCCCGCAGCGCTGCGCCACCCGCAGCTGCCACGGCTTGTACCGGGCACGCCGGGCCGCGTCCGGATCGTTCATCCAGCGCGCCCCGCAGCCGCGGAGCATCCCGTACAGCGCCTGGGAGGTCTCCTCGGTCAGCCACGCGGACGGCTCCCCGGCACGGCCGGCCGGGGTGCCGGGCCTGCGCACCCAGACCGACCGCAGCCCGTCGATGCCCACCAGCCGCCCCCCGGACGACAGATGACCCTGGAAGGAGCCGTGCACGTACTCGCCGGACAGTGCGACGCCGCCGGGCAGGTCGGCGGGGTCGAGGCGGACCACCGGAACCCCCGAGGCGTTCAGGTGGACGACCACCATGTCGGCGGTCACGTCCTCTTCACAGGTCAGGATCAAGACGGTCATGGGCGTCCGGTTCGCGTTCAGTCGTCGAAGTGGGTCTTCGAGCCCGCGGTGGACGTGGTGGTCGCCAACTCCTTCAGCAGGGCGTGGTCACAGGCGGCGGGCCGCCCGTCCAGAAGCACGTTCAACTGTCGCCCCGAGTCGTAGACGTACGGCACGGCGGCGTCCAACTGGGCCGCCGGACGTGCGTAGTTGAGCGCGAACGGTTGCATCGCCTCTCCCTGGGTCGGTGCTTCCCCGGTCAGGCGCCCTCACCCCTGAGACGCGCCTGGTCCGCTTCTTCCTTGGACTTCCAGTCACTTATACGAGTCGAACGGGTGATTGGTTTCCTTACGCTCCGTAGTGGCCGGAGAGTTCGCCCCGCCGCCGCGTCAGGTATGAGACCCGCGCAGGCCGCGCAGAGCGAGGAGGAGCACGCCGATGTCGTCCAGGTACACGGGATCGGGCAACAAGT
This sequence comes from Streptomyces sp. NPDC037054, assembly GCF_055606745.1. Classification (NCBI taxonomy): domain Bacteria; kingdom Bacillati; phylum Actinomycetota; class Actinomycetes; order Kitasatosporales; family Streptomycetaceae; genus Streptomyces; species Streptomyces sp. NPDC037054. The sequence continues at coordinate 203,334 of NZ_JBVJSJ010000003.1, forward strand.
CGGTCGGCAGTACGAAATAGAGCAGGGCACCCCAGAAGACCCAGCGGGGTCCCGTCGGCAGCCCGGCGCTTCGCAGTTCACGACGGGTGCGCACCAGTCGCACGAACACCGCGACCGCCACGGCCAGCACGGCCGCGGCGAGCGTCGCGGCGGCGGCGATCAGTGCCGTCGTCGAGTCCACGCTCCCCCCTCCCCTGTCCCGGTGTGCCACGACCCTGTGTGTCCTCGTAGAGGATTCCCTGCTTGGCCTGGTGTATGGCGCCTGGCACGCTGTGTCCGAAAGGGGTCGCCCGAAGGGCGTACGCCGGGCGCGGAAGGCTCACCGCGCGCCGTCGCCGCCCAGCAGTCCGGTCAGCACCCGGTCGGGCGTCAGAGGCAGTTCACGGAACTGCACCCCCGTGGCGTGGTGCACGGCGTTGCCGATCGCGGCGGCCGTGCCGACGATGCCGATCTCCCCGATGCCCTTGCTGCCCATCGGGTTGAGATGCGGATCGTCCTCCTCCACCCAGTGCGCCTCGATGTCGGGGACGTCGGCGTGCACCGGCACGTGGTAGGCGGCGAGGTCCTTCTCGGCGAAGTCGCCGAACGCCGGGTCCGCGGTGCTGCTCTCGGTGAGCGCCATGCCCAGCCCCATCGTCATGCCGCCGACGAACTGCGAGCGCGCGGTACGGGCGTTGAGGACGCGCCCGGCGGCGTACACACCGAGCAGCCGGCCCACCCGGACCTCGCCGGTCACCGTGTCGACCGAGACCTCGGCGAAGTGCGCCCCGAAGGCGTGCCGGGACCACGGGCTGTCGGCCCCGGCCCGGCCGCCGGTGTCGGCACGCTCGGTCAGGCCCTCCTCGGGCAGCGGGCCCTGATGCCGGGCCAGGCGGTCGGCCAGCCGGGCCGAGGCCTCGTGCACGGCCCAGCCCCAGGACGCGGTCCCTGACGAGCCGCCCGCGAGCGGCGCCGACGGCAGGTCGCTGCTGCCCACCTCGGTCCTGACCCGCTCCAGGGGCACGCCGAGCGCGCCGGCCGCGATCTGCGCGAGCACGGTCCGGGCTCCGGTGCCGATGTCGGTGGCGTTGGTCCGCACGACGAAACCGCCGTCCGGCAGGGCCTGGGCGGTCGCGGTGGACGGCCCGACGAGCACCGGGTAGGTCGCGGCGGCCACGCCCGAGCCGATCAGCAGCGGGCCGGCGGCGCGCGAGCGGGGCCGGGGATCGCGCGCGGCCCAGCCGAAGCGCCGGGCGCCCTCGCGCAGGCACTCGACGAGGTGCCGGCTGCTGAACGGCTTGCCGCTGTCGGGTTCGGCGGAGGGCTCGTTGACGACGCGCAGCTCGACGGGGTCCATGCCCAGCGCCTCGGCGAGTTCGTCCATCGCCGACTCCAGCGCGTACATGCCGGGTGCCTCGCCGGGCGCGCGCATCCACGACGGCGTCGGCACGTCGAGCGCCGCCACCCGGTGCAGCGTGCGGCAGTCGGGGGCGGCGTACATGATGCGGGCCGGGACCGCGGCCTGCTCCACGAACTCCTTGACGCGGGAGGTGTGCGTGGTGACCTCGTGCACGAGGGAGGTGAGGCGGCTGTCGCGTCCGGCGCCCAGGCGCAGCCGGTGCAGGGTGGGCGCCCGGTGTCCGACGACGGCGGGCAGGTACCGCCGGGGCAGGGCGAGACAGACGGGCCGGCCGGTGTGCCGTGCGGCCATCGCGGCGAGCACCACGTCGGGTCGGGGCGTGCCCTTCGATCCGAAGCCGCCGCCGACGTGCTCGGCGACGACGGTGATCCGCTCCTCGGGCAGCCCGAACATCCCGGCGAGCACGGCCCGTACGGTGGTCGAGCCCTGGCTGGAGGTGTGCACCGTGAGCCGGTCGCCGTCCCAGCGGGCGGTGCTGGCGTGCGGCTCCATCGGGTGGTTGTGCAGCGGCGGGACCCGGTAGCCGACGTCCACCCGCACAGGGCTCGCGGCCAGGGCGTCCTCGGGGACGCCGTGCTCGCGGACGGCCGGGTGACCGCCGTTGGCCTCCTCGGGCACGTACGCCGCGGGGTGCGACGGCGTCAGCGTGACGTCCGGCTCCTCGGCGGCGTAGGCGACGCGCACCGCAGCGGCGCCGGCGCGGGCGGCCTCCAGGCTCTCGGCGACGACCAGCGCGACGAACCAGCCCCGGTGCGGAACCCGCGCGTCGCGCAGCACCGCGAGGGTCGGGTCGTCGGGGTCGGCGAGGCGGGGCGCGTTGTCGTGGGTGAGTACGGCGACGACGCCGGGCAGCGCGAGCGCGGCGGACGTGTCGATTCCGGTCACCCGGCCGCGGGCTATCGCCGCCGGGACGGGCCAGGCGTGCGCGAGGCCGGGGGAGACGTACTCGGCGGCGTACCGCGCGGTGCCGGTGACCTTCTCCCTTCCCTCGCGGCGCTCGGCGGGCGCGCCCAGGGCGGGCCGGGATCCGGCCGGGCCGGCGGTCGTGGCCGCGTCGGCGGCCGTGGTCCGGGCGTCGGTCATGGCGGGCAGCCTCCTCGGGAGCGCCGGTTCAGGTCCTGGCGGGCGCGGCGAGCCGCATCAGGACGTCCAGGGCGATGCCGCGCACCAGCGGCACCTTGTAGGCGTTGTCCCGCAGCGGCCGCGCGGCGGACAGCTCCAGGTCGACGGCGTGCGCGAACGCCGCCTCGGTGGGCGCGGCGCCCAGCAGGGCCTCCTCTGCGCGGCGCGCCCGCCAGGGCCGGTGGGCCAGCGCCCCGAACGCGATCCCGGCGTGGGCGACGACACCGTCCTCCACGCGCAGCACGGCGGCGACCGACGCCAGCGCGAAGGCGTACGACGCCCGGTCGCGCACCTTGCGGTACGCGGACGGCGCTCCGGCGGTCGCGGCGGGCAGCAGCACGCCGGTGACGAGTTCCCCGGGCCGCAGTTCGGTGTCCCGCTCGGGGTGGTCGCCGGGCAGCCGGTGGAAGTCGGCGGCGGGCAGGCCGCGGGCGCCGTCGGGGCCGTACAGCTCGATCCGTGCGTCCAGCGCGGCGAGGGCCACGGCCATGTCCGAGGGGTGGGTGGCGACGCACTGCTCGGAGTGCCCGAGCACCGCGTGGTCCCGGTGCACGCCGTCCAGGGCGCCGCAGTCGCTGCCGGGCTCGCGCTTGTTGCAGGGCTTGGAGGTGTCCTGGAAGTAGGGGCACCGGGTGCGCTGGAGGAGGTTGCCGCCCGTGGTGGCGGCGTTCCGCACCTGCCCGGAGGCGCCCGCGAGCACCGCCTGCGACAGGGCCGGGTAGCGGTCCCGGACGGCGGGGTGGGCCGCGAGGTCGCTGTTGCGGACGGTGGCCCCGACGCGCAGACCGCCGTCGGGCAGCTCCTCCACCGCGTCCAGCGGGAGCCGGGTGACGTCGACGAGGGCGGCGGGTTCCTCCACCCCGAGCTTCATCAGGTCCACCAGGTTGGTGCCGCCGCCGAGGTAGCGGGCGCCGGGCCGGGCGGCGTACGCGGCGGCGGCCTCGGCGACGCTGTCGGCGCGTACGTAGGCGAAGGGTTTCACCGGATCACGTCCTCCACGGCGTCGGCGATGCGGGGATAGGCGCCGCACCGGCACAGGTTGCCGCTCAGCCGCTCCCGGATCTCCTCCCGGCCCAGCGGCACGGGCCCGCCGGTCGGCGTGCCGGGGTCGGTGACCCGCGAGGGGTGGCCCGCCGCGGCCTCGGCGATCGCGCCGAGCGCGGAGCAGATCTGGCCCGGCGTGCAGTACCCGCACTGGAAGGCGTCGCGGTCCAGGAAGGCCCGCTGCAAGGGGTGCGGCTCCTCCCCGTCACCGGCGAGGCCCTCGACGGTCGTGATCTCGCGGCCGTCCAGCGCGACCGCGAACAACAGGCAGCTGTTGAGGCGCCGGCCGTCGACCAGGACCGTGCAGGCGCCGCACTGGCCGTGGTCGCAGCCCTTCTTCGTGCCGGTCAGGCCGAGGTCCTCGCGCAGGACGTCGAGCAGGGCGCGGCGGTTGTCGACCGTGAGGGTGTGCGGCTCGCCGTTGACGCGGAGCGTGGGGTCCGAGTGGTGCCGGGGCGGCTTGGCGGTACCGCCGGGCCCACTGTCGTCGTGGTGTCGGCTCCCCATGGGCGGATGACCTTCCGGGACGGACGGGCGTGCTGCTGTCCGCACCGCGTATCCAGCCCGGGGCGGCCGACACATCGACTCGTCGACACACCGACCCCGCACATACCCGTCCGACGGCCGACGCGACGCCCGCCCACGACGGGCGCCCCGGCCGCCCCGGACCAACCCCGCGGACCCCCAGCCCCGCAGGCCCTCCGGGGCCTCCTACCCGCCGTCGCCCTCGCGCGTGGTCTCGGCGGCCGGCGCGGCTCGCGGGCCCCGGACCCCGAACCGCTCCAGGGTCCGCGTCAGCTGCCGCAACGGCGACGCGGGCGCGGGCACGCCGGGCGGTGCGGGCAGCGCCTTCGGCCCGCTCTCCCCGTGCGCCTCGCGCAGCGCGGCGAGTGCCTCGTTGGCGGCCTCGGCGGCCTCCCGGTACAGGTCGCGGGACTTCGTCATCGCGTCGAGGGCCTCGGCGTACATCGCGACGAGCCGCCGCTCGCGGGCCAGCTCCTCCTCCAGGGTCAGCAGGTGCCACTGCTCGCGCAGCGCCGTGAGCGCCCGGTCGGCGTCCTCGGGCAGCGGCCGGTCCAGGGCGGCGTACGCGGTCACGGCCGCGACGAGCCCGGCCGGTTCGGAGCCGTCCAGGAAGACCGCGCGCACGGAGAAGTCCCCGGCGTCGTACCCGGCGGGCGCCGGGCTGCCGGGCAGGACGACCGCGCCGCCGCGCGGGACCTCCACGTCGAGCGAGCGCAGGGCCCAGTTGACGACCCGCAGCTGCTGCGGGGCCGCCCGGTGCTCCACCACGCGGTGCCGCAGCCCCGGCGGGAGGTGCCGGACCAGCGGGATCCGCCCGCGTTCGTCGGTCGTATGCGCCTCGTGCACGACCACGTGGACCCCCCAGGCGCCGCGCCCCGCGTCGCGCAGCAGCCGGCGTACGGCCTTGTCGTCGTCGGGGAGCGGGTTGATGTCCCGCAGGCGCAGGCCGGTGGTGGTGTCGTGGTCCCAGGCGGCGTCCGGCGCGTCGGGCCAGAACATGGTGGCGGGCGACGGCCAGGCGTGGTCCCAGTGCCGCTCGGCCTCGGCGACCAGCAGCCACTCCTGCCCGTCGTCCGCCGCGGGCGCCAGCTCCAGCCGGGCGCGGACCGGAACCGTGCCGTCCACCCGCCAGCGGGCCTCGAACACGCGGACGCCGCCGGTGCCCTCCCCGCCGCCCTCCCCGGCGGCTTCGGTGCCGGGCAGTTCGAGGAAGTCGTCGAGGACCTGGCTGTCCTTGAGGCGCTTCAGGGTGCCGAGGACGACGTCTGCCGCGTCGGTCCCGGCGTGGCGGCCGCGGGCCGGCCACACGGTGGGGGGAGTCGGGCGGGCGGTTCGGGAAGTCGGCATGGGTCCATCTGGAGGCGGGGGCAGGGGCGACTGCCAGTATCACCGCCGCCGGGCACGGAAGATCGGCCGGGGGTGTCCGGCCCCGCCCGGCCGCCGGCGGCCCGCTTCCGGCGGCGCCCGTGGTCGGAGCGGGTGTACGGCGCGCGCGGCGCGGTCCGTCACACCGGCCGCGCCGCGCGTGGCGTCACCCGGACGAGGGGCCCGTTCGGACACCGGGGGCGCCGGCGCCGGGCCGGGCCGCGCCCGGACCACGCGGCGCGCGCTCGGGGTGTGCGGGGTTCGCACGTGCCGGGCGTCGTTCACACGTGGCCCGGGGCGGGCGCGGTCACGACAATGGGCGCGCGGTCGGGGCCCGTTCACCATCCGCATCGGGACGGGCCCCGGCCGTGTGTCACCGGTGGAAGGTGATGTAGCCGTTGCCGTCGGCGTCGGAGCCGCTCTTGGTGTACGCGTGCACGTCCGCCCGGCTGCCGGTCGGCTTGTACAGGTAGATCGTGTCCCTGTCGTTGTTCCACAGGAAGTTGCAGTTGTCGCGGTAGACGACGTTGCCGGAGTCGGAGTCCGAGCCGTGGCCGCCGCGCAGCTTCACGTAGTCGCCGGGCTGGAGGTAGTGGTTCGCCGTGAAGGCGAAGCGGTTGCCGGCGGCGTCCTTGACGACGTAGCCCCTGAGGTTGACCGTCTTCGACGACGAGTAGTTCTTGACCGTCAGGTACTCCTCGTCGGTGTTGCCCGTCGAGCAGCTGTTGGAGTCGCGGCCCGGCGCGTCGTACTGGACGCCGCGGACCTTCAGCGCCGAGTCGTACTCGGCGGCGTGCGCCGGGACGACGGCCAGCGCGGTCAGCGAGCCCGCGGCGACGGCGGTGGCGAGCGTGGCGGTGAACATGCGTATGCGCATGAGGACAGAACCCCCCTTGTGTGGATCCAGTGAAGATCTGGAGCGTATACAACGCGTGGCCGAACGTGAACACCGGGGTACCGAAAGGGTTTTGGGGAGCCGGCCGGGCAGGCGCGCGAAGGGCCCGGAGGCTGTGCCTCCGGGCCCTTCGCGGAATCGGTGTTCGTCTGTGTGCGGGTTACGCGCCGCTCGCCCGCAGCATGTCCTCGCGCTCGACGATCTTCACACGCTCGCGGCCCTGCGGCTCGCCCAGCGCCTTCTCGGCGGCGTCCAGCCGGTACCAGCCGTCCCACGTCGTGAACCGGACCTCGCGCTCGGCGAGGAACGCGTCCACGGCCTGGGGCTCGGGCGAGGCGGGCGTGTGCAGCCGCCCGTTCGCGTAGTCGTCCAGCAGGTTCGCCACCGTCTCGTTCGCGTCGCCCTTGGTGTGTCCGATGAGACCCACCGGACCGCGCCGGATCCAGCCCGTGACGTACGTCGACGGCAGGTGCTCGCCGCTCTCCGAGACGACCCGGCCGCCCTGGTCCGGGACCGTGCCCGAGTCCATGTCCCAGGGCAGCTTGGGCAGCCTGTCGGAGAGGTAGCCGACCGCCCGGTACACCGCGGTGACGTCCCAGTCCGTGAACTTGCCCGTGCCCTTGACGTTGCCCGTGCCGTCCAGCTCGGTGCGCTCGGTGCGCAGGCCGACGACCCTGCCGTCCTCGCCGAGGATCTCGGTGGGCGACTCGAAGAAGTGCAGGAACAGCTTGTGCGGCCGGTCGCCGGTGTCACGGATCGCCCAGTTCTCCAGGGTCTTGGCGACCATGTCGGCCTGCTTGTTGCCGCGCCGGGTGGCGATCGAGCCGTCGTCGTAGTCGATGTCCTCGGGGTCCACGACGACCTCGATGTTCGGCGAGTGGTCCAGCTCCCGCAGCTCCATCGGGCTGAACTTGGCCTGCGCCGGGCCGCGCCGGCCGAACACGTGGATCTCCAGCGCCTTGTTGGCCTTCAGGCCCTCGTGGACGTTCGGCGGGATCTCGGTGGGCAGCAGCTCGTCCGCCGTCTTGGCGAGGATGCGCGCCACGTCCAGGGCGACGTTGCCGACGCCGAGCACCGCGACCTTCTCCGCCTCCAGCGGCCAGGTGCGCGGCACGTCCGGGTGGCCGTCGTACCAGGAGACGAAGTCGGCGGCGCCGTAGGAGCCGTCCAGGTCGATGCCGGGAATCGGCAGCGCGCGGTCGGCGGTGGCGCCGGTCGCGAAGATGACGCCGTCGTAGAAGGCGCGCAGGTCGTCGAGGCTGATGTCGGTGGGGTAGTCCACGTTGCCGAAGAGGCGGATCTGCGGTTTGTCGAGCACCTGGTGCAGGGCCGTGATGATGCCCTTGATCCGGGGGTGGTCCGGGGCCACGCCGTACCGGATCAGCCCGAACGGGGCGGGCATGCGCTCGAAGATGTCGATGGACACGCCGGGTTCGGAAGCGACGTCGGACTTGAGCAGCGCGTCGGCGGCGTAGATCCCGGCCGGGCCGGATCCGACGATGGCTACCCGCAACGGGCGGGACATGAGCGGTTCCCTTCGAGCGATGAACGAGCGACTCGACGGGAAGCCTAAGCTAAGGCAAGCCTAACCTGGTACGCGGGTCGGGCCTATGAGCTCATAAGGCGCACTTATGGCAGGTCGAAGTCGAACAGGGGCAGCGACGGCTCCGCCCCAGTTCGCGGGAGGGACTGCTCCGCCCAGATGACCTTGCCGCCCGGCGTGTACCGCGTGCCCCACCGCTCCGCGAGCTGCGCCACCAGGAACAGACCCCGCCCGCCCTCGTCGGTCATCGCCGCGTAGCGCAGGTGCGGCGAGGTGCTGGAGCCGTCGAACACCTCGCAGATCAGGTTCCGGTCGCGCAGCACCCGCACGTGGATGGGGGCGCCGCCGTACCGGATCGCGTTGGTGACCAGCTCACTGAGGATCAGCTCCGTGGTGAAGGCCAGCTCGTCGAGCCCCCACTCCGACAGCCGGCGGCTCACCGCCGAGCGCACCTCGCCCACCGCCGCCGGGTCCGGCGGCACCGGCCACGCGGCGATCCGGTCGGGACCCAGCGCCCGGGTGCGCGCCACCAGCAGCGCGATGTCGTCGCTCGACCGGGACGGCACCCGCGCGTCCAGCACGGCCTGGCAGGTCTCCTCGGGCGACGGCCCCGCCCCGGCCAGCGCCGTGCGCAGCAGTTCGAGGCCGACGTCGATGTCCCGGGTGCGGTCCTCGACCAGCCCGTCCGTGTACAGCACCAGCCTGCTGCCCTCGGCGAGGTCCAGCTCCGCCGTCTCGAACGGCAGCCCGCCGAGGCCCAGCGGCGGACCGGCCGGCACCTCCGCGAACTCCACCACGCCGTCCGGACGCACCACGGCGGGCGGCGGATGCCCGGCCCGGGCCACCGTGCACCGCCGCGACACCGGGTCGTAGACCGCGTACAGGCAGGTCGCGCCCGTGACCGGCGCCGTGTCCCCCTCGGCCGTCTCGTCCTGGTCGATGCGCCCGACCAGCTCGTCGAGGAGCGTGAGCAGCTCGTCGGGCGGCAGGTCCAGCGCCGAGAAGTTGTGCACGGCCGTACGCAGCCGGCCCATCGTCGCCGCCGCGTGCAGCCCGTGCCCGACCACGTCGCCCACCACGAGCGCCACCCGGGCACCGGACAGCGGCAGTACGTCGAACCAGTCGCCGCCCACCCCGGCCTGCGCCGGCAGATAGCGGTAGGCGACGTCGAGGGCGCCCTGCTCGGGCAGCCGCCGCGGCAGCAGGCTCTGCTGGAGCGTCACCGCCATGCTGTGCTCGCGCGTGTAGCGGCGCGCGTTGTCGATGGACACCGCCGCCCGCGCGACCAGCTCCTCCGCGAGCGCCACCTCGTCCGCGTCGAACGGCTCGGGCTTCTCGGACCGCCAGAAACTCACCACGCCCAGCACCAGCGCACCGGCCCGCAGCGGCACCGTGATCAGCGAGTGGATGCCGTACCGCACGATCTGCCCGGAGCGTTCGACGTCCTGCGCGCGCCAGCCCGGCGCCCGGCCGAGGTCCGGCTCCAGCAGCGTCTGACCGGTGCTCAGGCTGCGGCCCTGCGGGGACGACGGCACGAACCGGATGCGGTCGCCGACCGCGTACAGCGGGGCGTCCTTGCGGATCCCGCCGAGGGCCGTGCGGCGCAGCGCGGCCGCCGCGTCGGGCTGGCCGCCGCCGAGCACCGTGTCGAACAGGTCCACCGTGAGGAAGTCCGCGAACCGCGGCACGGCCAGCTCCGCCAGTTCCTCGGCGGTGCGCGTCACGTCCAGACTGGTGCCGATGCCCACGCCCGCCTCGTACAGCATGTCGAGGCGCTCGCGGGCCTCCTCGGCCCGGCCCGACAGGGCCCGCAGCTCGGTGGAGTCGCGCAGGGTGGCGACGCTGCCGGGCGGGCCGCCGCCGCGGTCCGTGGGCCGCTGGTTGATCGCCAGCAGCCGGTCCTTGACCAGATGCACCTCGTCCGTCGCGTCCCGCCCGGAGGCCAGCAGGTCGGCGGTGCCCGGGTCGAGGGACAGAGCGAGCACGTGCCGGCCCTCGGCGTCGTCGGGCAGGCCCAGCAGCCGGTGCGCCTCGTCGTTGGCGAGCAGCAGCGTGCCGTCGCCGTCGACGATGATCACGCCCTCCTTCACGGCGTGCAGCACCGCGTCGTGGTGCTCGTACATCCGGGTCATCTCGTGCGGACCGAGGCCCCGCGTCTGGCGCAGCAGCCGCCGGCTCACCAGCGCGGCGCCCCCCGTCGCCAGGACCAGCCCCGCGCCCGCGGTCGCCAGCACGAGCGGCAGCTGGCGCGCGGTGGCGCCGCCGACGTGCGCGGTGGTGATGCCGGCGGAGACGAGCCCGACGACGCGACCGTCGGGGCCCCTGATCGGCACCACGGCCTGCACCAGCGGGCCGATGGTGCCGTCGACCTCCTCCGTCATGCTCCGCCCGGCGAGCGCCGGGCCGAGGGTGCCGACGAACTTCTTGCCGATGCGGTCCGGCTTGGGGTGGGTGTAGCGGATGCCGTTGGTGTTCATGACGACGACGAAGTCGACCTTCGCCTGCCGGCGGGCCGCCTCGGCGCGCGGCTGGAGCACGGCCGTGGGGTCGGCGTCGTCGAGCGCCTCCCGGGTGCCGGGCGCGTTGGCGAACGTCTCGGCGACGGCGAGCGAACGGCTGCGGGCCTCCACGTCGCTGTCGTGCCGCACCTGGAGCACCAGCGCCGCGACGGCGGACAGCACCAGCAGCAGCACGATGACGACGACGAGCAGGAACACCTGTCCGGCGACGCTGCGTCCGCCCAGCACCGACCGCAGCCCCGCGGCACGAATCCACCGGGGCCGCTCCCCGCTCTGCCGCCGCCCGTCGGGCACCCGGTCCGGCGCGCCCCGCACGGGACCGCTGGGGCGCCGGGTCGACCGGGTCCCGGAGCGACCCATCAGTCGGACCATGTGCTCATGTCTACACTGCACGGCCCCGGGAGGCGAGACGCGTCACACACCGTGACGGGCCGCGCTGCCCACCGAGTGGTGCGCCCCGCACCCGCGTGATACCTCGCGACGGCTCACCGCCGTCCGAGCGGGTAACCGCGCGGGATGGGCGAGATCCTTGTCGGTACGTGTTCCTGGACGGACCGCATGCTGGTCGGCAGCGGCTGGTATCCCACCGGGTGGCGGGACGCCGAGAAGCGGCTGCGGTACTACGCGGGGCGGTTCCGGATCGTCGAGGTCGACGCGACCTACTACGCGCTGCCGGGCGAGCGCAACAGCCGGCTGTGGGCCGAACGCACCCCGGGCGGCTTCGTGTTCGACGTGAAGGCCTTCTCCCTCCTGACAGGGCATCGGACCCGCCCTGCCCTGCTGCCCGAGGGCGTCCCGCCCGACGCGGACGACCCGCGCGTGCTGGACGAGGTGTGGGCGCGGTTCGCCGCGGGCGTCCAGCCGCTGCGCGGGGCCGGCCGGCTCGGCGCCGTGCTGTTCCAGTTCCCGCCGTGGTTCCGCCCCGGGCCGCGCTCGCGCGCGTTCCTGGAACAGTGCGCGGCCCGCACCGCCGGATGGCCCGTCAGCGTCGAGTTCCGCCACCCCGACTGGTGGCGGGACGACCGGCGGGAGGCGACGGCCGCACTGCTGCGGAGCCTCGGATTCGCCGCCGTCGCGGTCGACATGGCGCCCTCGCTCCCGGCGTCCGTCCCACCCGTCACGGCCGTGACCTGCCCCCGGCTGTCCGTCGTCCGCTTCCACGGCCGCAGCGCGGCGTGGGGGACCGGCAGCAAGGAGGACCGCTTCCGCCACCGGTACACCGACGCCGAACTGCGGGAATGGGTGCCACGCGTGCGGGGCCTCGCGGAGCGGACCGAGCAGGTGCACGTCCTGTTCAACAACTGCTGCGGCGACGCGTCCGTGACGGCCGCCGAGCGGATGCGCGACGCGCTGGAGCGCTGACGTGCTGGAGCGATGACGCCGTTGCCGGAGGGGTGAGGCCGTTGCTGGAGGGCTGACGCCGTCAGGACAGGCGCAGCGTGCGCTTGGCGAGTTCGTACGCGGGGAGCATCGCCTCGTGCTCCTCGCTGTCCATGCCGCCGAGGTGCAGGACGACCGGGCCGTCCGGCGTCTCGACCGCGAGCGCGCGCTCGTTCTTCGTCTCGCCGAGCAGCTCGCTCGTGTAGCGGTACGTCACCTCCGCGCCGTCGAGCCCGCCGCTGCCGAACGTCCCGTACCGCGCCCCGCTCGCCCCGCTCGCGCCGGTCTCGGCGGCCACGAAGTCCTCCAGTACGGCGCGGGCGTCACCCGTGCCCGGCTCGCCGGTCCACACGCGCAGGAACCCGATGTGCCCGGCCGGCTTCGCGTCGATCTCGCAGGCGGCCGTGACCGGCCCCTGGCGCAGCAGCGCGTCGGCGACCTCCTGGGCGAGTTCGCCGTCCGAGTCACCGGAGTCACCGGAGTCACCGGAGCCGCTGGAGCCGCCCGGGTCGACCGGCCCGGCGTCCACGGCCTCGGCCTCCCAGTCCGCCGCCACCTCGAAGGTCACCGGCAGCGCGCACGCCGAGTCCGCCGCGCCGACCCGGCCGCCGCTCTTCGCGACCTCGCCGTTGGCGTCGGCGTCCGCGGCCGGGGACGCGCTCACGGACGGTTTCGCGTCCGCGCCGCCGCCGTCCGAACACCCCGTCAGAACCCCCACCAGCAGCGCCGCACAGACCGCCGCACGCCCCGCGTTCCCCACCCCTGCAACCCCTCTCACCTGGAGCGGCACACTGTAGCGGAGCACGCCCGGCCGCCCCGACCTCGCCGGCCCGTGCCCGGCCCGCCCGCGCCTGGCCCGACCTGGCTCGGCCCCGTCCGGCCCGGTCTCGCCTGGCCCGACCTGGCTCGGCCCCGTCCGGCCCGGTCTCGCCTGGCCCGACCTGGCTCGGCCCCGTCCGGCCCGCCCTCACCCGGCCCGCCCTCACCCGGCCCGCCCGCGCCCGGCCCGCCCTGGCACGGCTCGCCCTCGCCCACCCCGACCACCTCCGGCCCCGCCCGCGCCCGCTCACTCGGCGGCGTGCGCGGGGCCGGTGTCGCGGCTGCCGGGGTGCCGGTGCCGCCAGGTCCAGAAGACCGCGCAGGACACCACCGCCCACCCGGCCAGCACGAGGAACGGGAAGGCGTGTTCGTGCCCCGGGAAGTACACCGCCGTGTGCTGGGCGTTGACCGAGGCGCCGGGCGGCAGCCACTGGCCGATCGCGCCGAGCGGCGACGGCAGCAGCGGCCACGACACCGCGCCGCCCGACGAGGGGTTGCCGAGCAGCACCATCAGGCCCCAGGTCGGCAGCATCGCCCATCGCCCGACGAGGGTGTTGAACATGGTGAACACCATGCCGCCGGCGAACATCGTCAGCGCGAGGATCGCCCACGACTCGGCGAACGGCAGGTCGAGCGCGCCGAGCACCCAGTCCACGGCCGCCGCGATGGCGAACGCGCCCAGCATCGCGTACGCGGCCGTGAACGCGACCCGTTCCGGCGGAGTGAGCTCCCGCGCGTGCACGCTCAGCTGGATCGCGCCGACGAAGCCGATGATGACGGCGGCCAACGAGACGTAGAAGAGGGCCAGTCCGCGCGGATCGCCCTCCTGGAGGGGCTTGATGTCCCTGACGGCGACCGTCACGCCGGTGCGCGGACCGACGGCCGTCGCCGCGTCGCCGAGCACCTCGGCCACCGTCGCCCCGGAGGCGCCCGCCAGCTCCAGGACGACGTGGCGGCCGTCGTCCCGTACGTCGAAGACCGCGAAGACCTCCTGCTCCTCGACCGCCGCCCGCGCCGGTCCGACCCCGGCGTAGGGGTGCACCCTCACCGAGGCGTTGAGCGCTTTCTCCATGCCGTCGAGGAACGCCCGGCCGCGGTCCTGTTCGTAGGAGCCGACGACCGCGACGGGAATGGAGCGCGGGGTGGGGTCCGCCATGGAGTACGTGTAGGAGCCGGCGAACAGCCCCGCGGCCGCCGCCAGGATCAGCACCAGGACGGTGGCCGGCCACAGCGGCGACTCCCGGAACCGCGCCCACCGCTGCTCGCGCGTCGGGGGTTTGCCGTGGACACCGTGAGCACCGTGCGACATTCGGGACATGCGCGACACGTTAGCCGCGGCCGCCGCGTGTGCCGCTCACCTCCCGTGGTGCAAGGGGTTCGAGTCAATTCACGGGACATTTGAACACGGCGGCTCCGGCGTCCGTATGGGGCGAGGGCATTTCCCTGCCCGAAGCCCCCCACCGATGTGTAGGAGCACGCCTTGGGACGCAACACGCGCAGACGCCCGACCGGCGCACGACGCGCGACCTCCGCGGCCGTCGCCCTGATCCTGGGCGGCACCGGCCTGGTGGCGGTCAACGTGTACGCCTCCGCCACCGAGGCCGGTCCGGACGGCACCGGCGTGTCGTCCGCCTGGCCGGCCGGCGCCGCCACGATCGACTGCCCCGACGTCGGCAGCCGCCTGACGGAGGTTCCGGAGCGGGCGAAGGCCGACGTCGACGGCGAACTCGCCACGCTGGACGAACAGATCGCCGCCGCCTACAAGCGGCTCCAGGACGCCGCCGGGGCCGCGCGACAGGACGGCGGCGACACCGCCGACCCGGACGGCACGATCGTCCAGCCCTTGGAGAAGCAGCGCGCCGGGACCATCGGGCGCATCGCCGCGGCCATCGACCGGGCGGGCGACCCGCCGCAGGGACTGGACGCGCTCGCCGACTGCGCCCTGCGCGGCGCCGAACCCGCGGCCGGGACCGGTGAGGACGGCGGGGACGACCAGGCGGACGACCAGGCCGGAGACCAGGGGAACCAGGACGGCGGCGATGGAGCGGGACAGCCGCCGGACAACGGCGGCCAGGCCGGCAACGGGCCCGTCGCGGCCGACTACGCCGACATCACCACGGTCCAGCCGAACACGGCGGCGCGGGGCGGCCAGGCGGAGGACGCCTCCCGCGGCACCTTCAGCACCGACTGCGGCGTGAACGAGGGCGGCCTGTTCAACTCCGACAACGTCATCGCCGCCCCGGGCGTCAGCAACGGCGCCCACCACTTCCACGACTACATCGGCAACCAGGCCAACAACGCCTTCGCCGACGACGAGGAACTCGCCGGCGCCGACACCAGCTGCGTGGACGAACGCGACAAGTCCTCGTACTACTGGCCCGTGTTGCGGCTGCAGAACGGCAAGCAGGAGCGGGACGCCGCCGCACCCGGCGGGGGCATCGAGGGCAACGCGGGCGAGATCGTCACACCCAAGGACGTGACGCTCACCTTCGTCGGCAACCCGCGCGGCGAGGTCACGGCCATGCCGCGGCTGCTGCGCATCATCACCGGCGACGCCAAGGCCTTCGTCAACGGCACCGCCAACGCCAACGCGTCCTGGAGCTGCACCGGGTTCGAGGACCGGCAGCTGAAGGACAAGTACCCGCTGTGCCCGGACGGCAGCGACGTGGTGCGCTCCTTCCGGTTCCAGAGCTGCTGGGACGGCCGGAACATCGACAGCGCCAACCACCGCACCCACGTGGCCTTCGCCGCCCCCGACGGCACCTGCCCCGAGGGCTTCCGGGCGATCCCGCAGCTCGTGCAGCGCATCGTGTACGACGTGGACCGGCCCAGCGTCGAGGACGGCGGGCGCACCACCCCGCTGTTCGCGGTGGACTCCTTCCCGGAACAGCTGCACAAGCCGGTGACCGACCACGGCGACTTCATCAACGTCTTCGACGAGGACCTGATGCGGGAGATGGTCGACTGCATCAACGAGGGCCGCGAGTGCGGCCCGGACGCCGCCCCGCAGGAGCCGGGCGACGGAGCGGGTGACGAGACTCCTCGGGAACCGGGCGACGGAGCGGGCGAGGAGACCCCGCGACAGCCGACCAAGGAGCCGGGCACGCCCACCGACACGCCGACGACCGCCCCCGGGAGTCCGACGGCCACGGCCGACGCACCGCAGGACGGCGGGGAGGACACCGGCGAGAACGGCGGCAAGGACCAGGGAGACGGCAAGGACGGCCGGCAGGACAGCGGTGACCGGCCGGGCGGCGACGCGGACGGGCAGAGCACCGCTCCCGCCGAGCGGCCCGACGCCACCCGCGCCCCCGGGGACGCCCCCGACGCCTCCGCCGAGCCGAACGGCGACGCCGTGCCCCGCGCGGCGAAGACCCCGCCGGCCACCGCGAGGCCGGAGACCGCCACCGCCGCCGACGCGGGAGACGGTGAGGCGACGGCGTCCGCACCGGCCGGCGGCGCGGGCGACGTGGCCTCCTCCCCGCCCGCGCGGACCGAGCCGCAGGCGCGGGGCGGACTCGCCGAGACCGGTGCGGGACTCGGCCTGTGGCCGGCCGCGGCCGGCGGCGTCCTGCTCGCCGCGGGCTGTGCCCTGCTGCTGCGGACCAGGCGCCGGGCGATGTGACGCCGGCCCGTGTTTGGACCGCGCCGCCGGGTGCACCCGGACCGTGGCACCGAATGCCCAACGCAGGTCGAGGTGAGTGACGGTGGCACGGGACAAGAAGAGCAAGGCGAAGATGGATCAGCTCAAGGGCAAGGGCAAGGAGGCCGTTGGCCGCGCGACGGGCAACGAGAGGCTGGAGGCCGAGGGCCGCGCCGATCAGGTGAAGGGTGACGCCCGCCAGGCCAAGGAGAAGGCGAAGGACACGTTCCGGCACTGACGCCGAGACGCGACGAGCGTCTGACACATCTCCGACAGACATCCGACGAGCGCCCGACAAGTGTCCGCCGAAGGGGCCCGTCCACGTGACGGGCCCCTTCGGCGTTCCGTTACGAATCGCCGTGCTGTCACGAATCGCCGTTGTCACGAACGCGCCTGGACGGCGCGCGGTCCCGTCCCGGTCCCGGACCGGGGTCGGCGCCCCGCCGGACGAACCGCGTCCGGCGGGGCGCCGGTCACGACGGGCGCCGTGGGGCGCGAAGGGCGCCGTGGGACGGGGGTCCGCCGGCGCGTCAGTCGGCCGTGGTGCCCCGGTCCGCCGTGGGCCGGGGTGCCGGGTTCTTGGTGGCCGCCCGCACCATCAGCAGCAGGAGCAGTGCGGCCAGCGTCGCCAGCGACGCGCACACGGCGGTGAGTCCGGCGCTCCAGGGCGGGGCGAGCATGAGGTCCACGGCCCGGGAAAGCGTGGTCGAGTGGACGCGGTCCTCCAGCAGGACCACGCCGGCCAGGACCGCCGGTACGGCGGCACCCGCCGTGAGCAGGGCGGTGCCGGGCCGGAAGGCGACCAGCACGGCCAGGACGACGCACGCGGCGGACGCGCCGAGGGGGAGGGCGTGGGCGAGGAGGGACGCGCCGTCGCGGTGCGGCGGGAAGCAGGCCGCGGCGCACACCAGGAGGGCCGCGGCGGCGAGCCAACTCGGCCAGAAGAAGGGCCGGTCGGGACGGTCGTGCCCGTCTCGTATTCGGGCCGACAGTTTCCGGGCGCGCACCCGGGCGGCCTTGTCCTCGCCGTCGCGCAGGGTGGGGGCGGAGCCGGGCGACACGCCGCTGCCGGTGATCGTCTCCTGGTCCGGTGCGGCCGGTACGGCCGGGGCGCCGGGCTCCCGGGGCGTCCCGTTCGGGTGCCGGTTCCGCTCCTCGCTGAGGCGCCCGATGAGTTCGACGAGTTCCTCGACCGGCCGGCCGGTCGCGGCGGCCCGGACGGCCTCCTCGCCGCAGTGCGGCTGGACGGGCTCGCGGTGCAGCAGCGCCATCAGGCGGGTGACGTCCTCGACGTCGCGGCCCTCGATCGCCGCGCGGATCGTCGCGTCGGCGCAGTCCGCGTCGCGCGGCGGCCGGGTCAGCTCGGCCACCAGCCGGGCGACGTCCTCCACGGGACGGTCCACGGCGGCGGCCCGGAGCACCTCCACGACGGTCTGCGCGTACTCCGGCGACTCCTCCAGCAGCGTGACGAGGCGCACGACCTCGTCCAGGGGGCGGTCGCTGACGGCGGTGTGCACCAGGTCGCGGACGGGGTCGCGGCCCTCGTCCCCGGTCGGTGGCCGGTCCGGAGGGGCCACGGGGCCGTGAGGGGCGGCCGTGGTGAAGGTGAGCGGTTCGACGGACGGCGGCGGCTCGGTGACGGCCGTCGCGGTCCGGTGCGAAGGAGAATGGTTGGGGCCGGTGGTCATTCTGTGCTCCATGGGGAGTGGTGCGGCCGCCCGCTCCTGCGCCCCCGTCGTGCGGCACGCGTGTTGCCTAGACCATTCCTAGGCGGGGCCACCACCCCCCGCCACCCGGGTGACGCATGGGGGTGACGCGCAGCCGGGCCCGGCCCTCCGCTCTCCCGGCCCTCCGCTCTCCCGGCCGGCCGCTCCCGCGGCCGAGGCGGGGACGGACGGCCCCTGCCACCCGTGCGGGGGCGGGCCCCGGAACGTACCGTCCGCGGGCCCGCCGTCGTGCGCCTGTCGTGTCAGGCGGTGTGGAGCCTCAGTCCGTACCGGGCCAGGATCTCGTTGATCGGCTGGTGCCACGTCTCGCCGCCGGTGCTGCAGTTGCCCCAGCCGCCGGAGGTCACGCCCTGAGCCTGGTCGCCGCTGATGAACGAGCCGCCGGAGTCACCGGGTTCGGCGCAGACGCTGGTCTTCGTCATCTGGTGCACGGCGCCCTGGCTGTAGTTGACCGTCTCGTTCTTGGCCAGGACCCTGCCGCAGTGCCAGCGCGTCGTCGAGCCCGAACGGCAGATGGAGGCCCCGATCGGCGCCTCGGCCGAGCCGCGCACGAGCTGGTCGGGCACGGTGCCCCAGCCCAGCACGACCGGAACGGTCCACCAGCCGCTGCCGACGTTCACCCAGGCGTAGTCGTTGTCGGGGAAGGAGGAGCCCTGGAAGTTGCCGATGTACGACCGGTCCCAGCCGCTCACGCCCTGGCCGACGCCGCCGCAGTGGCCGGCGGTGACGAAGCCGCCGTGCACCGAGAAGCCGATGGAGCAGCGCACGTTCCCCGTGTAGTAGGGGTCGCCGCCGACGGTCCCGGCGGCGAACGTCCGGGGCGCGGCGGCCGTCTCCTCGACGGTGACCGGACCGGCCTCGCGGGCGCGCTCCAGGAACCGCCGCACGTCCGCGTCCCGGCGCTCACCGCGGACCACGCCGACGACGACCGTGCCGGCCTTCGGGTCGACGTGCCAGCTGCTCACGCCCTTCGGCGCGGACAGCTTGTCGATACGGGCCTTCGCCGCGTCGAGCTCCTTGGCGGAGCGCTCGGCGGTGCGCACGGTGACGCCGGAGGCGCGCAGTTCGCGGACGGTCGCGGCGGAGGCGTCCTCGGTGACGGCGACCGTGAGCTTGTTGGTGGCCGCGTCGAACCAGGAACCGCCGTAGGCAGCGCCCGCGGTCCGCTTGGCCTTCGGTTCGAGGGTCGCCGCCTTCTCCTCGGCGTCGAGCCGTGCCTCGGCCTGCGCGGGGGTCAGGCCCAGGTCCCGTTCCATGGCGGCGAGCAGGCCGGCCGAGGCGCGCTGCTCGGTGACGGGGGCGGGGGAGGAGGCGCCGGCGGCGGTGGGGAGGGCCTGCGCGGCGGCCGTGCTGCCGAGCACGAACAGCGCGGTGAGGGCCAGGACGGTACGTGGCATGCGTCTCAAGGGAGTTGCCCTTCGTCGTTCCAGCAGAGGTGGGGGTGGAACAGAAGTCTGAGAGCGCTCTCATCGCGGAGTGTAGCTGTTGATCATGAACAGGTCCATGCCAATTCACGGCATGGACGAGAGGGGTCCGGTTCCGGCCGCGGAGAGGCGTTCGGATACGTATCGACGGCCGGCGTGCCCGCCGGGCCACCCCCACGCATACCGATCTTCCTCGGAAACGGATGCGGAACCGCCGCCCGTCCGAGACGCTCGGACTGCCGCCCCGCGCCGGGAACGGACAGGCACCCCCGGCCTGTGGCGAGCCCACCCGGGCCGCCCACCGGCGTGTGAGGCGATGCCGCGCCGCGACCCCCTCGGGCGGCGCGGAACGGCGCGCGGCTGCCTTCGCCGACGGGGGCAGCCGCGCGCCGCGCCGTCGCACGACGGTCGAGCACCGGCCGCGGAGGGGGCGCCGGGGCTCGCGGGCGGCTCAGGTCGCCGACGTGCGCGCCGCGTCGAGCTCCTTCTGGATCTCGGCGTTCACGGCGTTCTGGTGGTCGGCGAGGAAGAAGTGCCCGCCGGGGAAGACCTGCATCCGGAAGTCGCCCTCGGTGTGCTCGCGCCACGCCGAGGCCTCCTCCAGGGTCGTCCTCGGGTCGGCGTCACCCGTCAGCACCGTCAGCGCGGCCCGCACCCGCCGCCCGGGGGCGCAGGTGTACGTCTCGATGGCGCGGTAGTCGCCGCGGATCGCCGGCATGGCCATGCGCAGCAGCTCGTCGTTCCCGAACACGGCGGAGTCCGTGCCGTTGAGCAGCCGCAGCTCGGCAACCACGCCGTCGTCGTCCCGCAGATGCACCCGCTCGTCACGGCGCGTCGAGGGTGCGCGACGCCCCGAGGCGACGACCGTGCGCGGGGCGTTGCCGCCGGATGCCTCGAGGCGCAGCGCCGTCTCGAAGGCGAGGACCGCGCCCATGCTGTGCCCGAAGAACACCGTCGGCTTCTCGCTCAGCCCGCCGAGCTGCTCCGCCACCAGGTCCGCGAGCGTGCCGATGTCCTCGACGCAGGGCTCCTTGCGGCGGTCCTGACGCCCCGGGTACTGCAGGGCCACCACGTCGACCTCCGGCGCGAAGCGCACCGAGACCGGGTGGAAGAAGGTGGCCGAACCGCCCGCGTGGGGAAAGCAGACGAGCCGCACGGCGCTGTCGGCGGACGGATGGTAACGGCGTATCCAAGCCGTGGTGGCGTCGTCGGCCACAGGCGACATGGCATCCCTTTCCGGAGGCTCGGCAGGCCGACGGCCCGCGGCCCCTGGCCTGCCGTCGCCCGGTTGTCGAAGAGGGCCGGCGGCCCGGAAAAACCCTACACGCGCGGCGAGTTGGACGGGCGGACCACAGGTTCCGGCCACCTGGCCGGAACCCCCGGCCGAAAGACCGGCATTCCGCCCCGACTCGCTGTTCTAAAGTGACACCACCCGTTCCGACGTGACACCACCAGTTCAGGCGAACAGTGGACCTGTGAGGTACTCGCGAACCATGCCGACCGAAACGTTTGAGTTCCAGGTAGAGGCCCGTCAGCTCCTGCAGTTGATGATCCACTCGGTCTACTCGAACAAGGATGTCTTCCTGCGGGAGCTCGTCTCCAACGCCTCCGACGCGCTGGACAAGCTGCGCCTCGCCTCCCTCAAGGACGACGCCCCCGACGCCGACGTCTCCGATCTGCACATCGAGATCGACATCGACAAGGACGCCCGCACCCTCACCGTGCGGGACAACGGCATCGGTATGTCGTACGACGAGGTCACGCGGCTGATCGGCACCATCGCCAACTCCGGGACGGCGGCGTTCCTGAAGGAGCTGCGCGAGGCGAAGGACGGGGCCGGGGCCGACGGGCTCATCGGACAGTTCGGCGTCGGCTTCTACTCCGCCTTCATGGTCGCCGACGAGGTCACCCTCGTGACCCGCCGGGCCGGCGAGCAGCAGGGCACCCGCTGGACCTCGCGCGGCGAGGGCACGTA
This sequence comes from Streptomyces sp. NPDC037054, assembly GCF_055606745.1. Classification (NCBI taxonomy): domain Bacteria; kingdom Bacillati; phylum Actinomycetota; class Actinomycetes; order Kitasatosporales; family Streptomycetaceae; genus Streptomyces; species Streptomyces sp. NPDC037054. Next base: position 224,714 of record NZ_JBVJSJ010000003.1, read on the forward strand.
CACGCTCGACACCGTCGACGAGGCGCCGCAGGGCACCGCGGTCACCCTCCGCCTCAAGCCGGCCGACTCCGAGAACCAGCTGCACGACTACACGTCGACCTGGAAGATCAAGGAGATCGTCAAGCGGTACTCGGACTTCATCACCTGGCCGATCCGGCTCGTGCCCGAGGCCAAGGACGGCGACGAGACCCCCGAGCCCGAGACGCTGAACTCGATGAAGGCCCTGTGGGCCCGTCCGCGCGACGAGGTGTCCGAGGCCGAGTACCACGAGCTCTACAAGCACATCAGCCACGACTGGCGCGACCCGCTGGAGACGATCCGCCTCCAGGCCGAGGGCACCTTCGAGTACCAGGCGCTCCTCTTCGTCCCCTCCCACGCCCCGCACGACCTGTTCACGCAGGGCTACCAGCGCGGCGTCCAGCTGTACGTGAAGCGCGTCTTCATCATGGACGACTGCGAGGAACTCCTCCCGCCCTACCTCCGGTTCGTCAAGGGCGTCGTCGACGCGCAGGACCTCTCGCTCAACGTCTCCCGCGAGATCCTCCAGCAGGACCGCCACATCCGCATGATGCAGCGCCGCCTGACGAAGAAGGTCCTGGCCACGGTCAAGGACATGAGGACGCAGGACCCGGAGCGCTACGCCACGTGCTGGAGGGAGTTCGGCGCCGTCCTCAAGGAAGGCCTCGTCACCGACGCCGACAACCGCGACGCGATCCTCGCCGCCGCCTCCTTCGCCTCCACGCACGACGCGGAGCGGCCGACGACGCTCCAGCAGTACGTGGAGCGGATGAAGGACGGCCAGGACGACATCTACTTCATGACGGGCGAGTCCCGGCAGGCCATCGAGAACTCCCCGCACATGGAGGCCTTCGCGGCAAAGGGCATCGAGGTGCTGCTGCTCACCGACGCCGTCGACGAGGTGTGGGTCGACGCGGTCGGCGAGTTCGAGGGCAAGAAGCTGCGCTCGGTCGCCAAGGGCGAGATCGACCTCGGCGGCGACGAGGACGGCGAGGCCGACGCCGAGAAGGAGAAGCAGGGCGAGGAGTACGCCGCGCTGCTCGGCTGGATGACGGAACACCTCGGTGAGGACGTCAAGGAGGTCCGCCTCTCCTCCCGCCTGACCGTCTCCCCGGCCTGCGTCGTCTCCGACACGGGCGACCTCACGCCCGCGCTGGAGCACATGTACCGGGCGATGGGCCAGGAGGTCCCGCGGGCCAAGCGGATCCTCGAACTCAACCCGGAGCACCAGCTCGTGAAGGCCCTCAACCGCGCCTGCGCGGAACGCGACGACCGCACCGAACTCGCCGAGACCGCCGAACTCCTGCACGCCCTGGCGGTCCTCGCCGAGGGCGGCCAGCCGAAGGAGCCGTCCCGGTTCGTGAAGCTGGTGGCGGACCGGCTGGAGCGCACGCTGTAGCCGTACGGCACCGGCGGAGAAGCCGGCAACCGCCCGAGCGGCGCCCGCGGCCGACGGGGCGCCGCTCGGGGCGTGACAGGGGGGCCGTCCGGTGGCGACGGGGGTGCCCCCGGGATCGTCAGGGGCGGTGCCGCCCGAGCCGGCGGTCGACGGCTCCGGTCAGTGCTCGGCCGGCGACACCACGAGGCCGAACAGCGACGCGACGGCCGCCGCCAGGCCGGCCGCGCACGCGGCGGCGGGCTCCGACGGCACCGACAGCCTGCGCAGCGCCCCGGACAGCACGTCCTCCAGCAGTGCCACCTGCCCGCCGAGTTCCCGCGCCCCCGGGCCGCTCCGGTCCCGCCGGGCGAGTTGGGTCAGCACCTCCTGCGCGCCGTACTGCAGCTCCTGGAGGGCCTCCCAGTGCGGCTTCGACGTCCTGCCCTGACGCAGCACCTCGGGGAGTTGCTGCGTCAGGCTCGTGTGCCACTGCGCCAGCGAGCCCTCCATCTCCGCGCGCAGCCCGTCGAGGCAGAGCCGCAGGACGGCCGCCCCCGTGGTCACGCCGACCGCCTGAGGGCGTCGCCGGTGCGAGGTGGGTGCCGCGGGCGCGGCGGCGCCCAGGTAGTTGCGCAGGACGACCGGCATGACCTCGGCCTCGGCGGAGGACACGCGCTCGTCGGGCGCCAGTGCCGCGCACACCGGGGTCAGGCAGTGGGCGGCCCGCTCGGCCGCCGTCTGGCACGCGTAGTCAGTGGGCACGATGCGTCGATCCTTTCGCCGGTCCGGCTGGCTGCGGTCAGTCCGTGCCCGATTGCACGCTGTGAAGGGCCGGTTGGTTCACCGCAAAGCCGGAAAACCCGCGAATTCACAGGAACCGTGCGCCGCGTCCGAAGCTGTCGGCATACGCGCGCGTGCCCGGACTGTCAGTGGCGGCTGTGATCCTGCTCGGTATGGACGAGCTGGAATTCATGCGGGGCCGGGTCTACGGCGCCGATCACGACGACGCCGCGCCGCGGCCCGGACGCGCGTACGCCGAGCTGGTGGGCGGCCCGTTGGACGGCCTGCTCCTCGACGTCACGGAGCGCGCGGAGCACGAACTGCGCGGCGGAGTGGTCCTGCCCACGGAGCTGGGCCGCCACGGCGCGGGCGGCGCCGCCGTGTACGCGCCGCGCGGCCCGGGGGCGCGCCGCTTCGACTGGCGGGGGGACGTGCCGTGAACGGCGAAGGACCGTGGACGACAAAAGAGCGGGTCCCCCGGGGAGAACCGGGGGACCCGCTGCGCCCTGTCGGTGACGGGACGGTCAGATGCCGCAGCTGGGCGCCGACCAGAAGCGGCTGCTGCGGTGGTCGAGGTGGGTGTGGTCGTTGTGGTCCGGGTAGCCCGGGCCGAGGATGCCGTTGAAGCCGTGGTTGCGCGCCTGCCTGGCCATGGTGCACAGCGAGTGCGATCCGGCGCCGAGGTCGACACCGTCCCCGTAGAGGTGACGGCTGCTGCTGGAGCCGCCCACGGCGTTGTTGCAGGCGTAGGACCGGAAGCCGCTGGTGACCCGGAGGGGCTGGTCACCGAGGGCGTGCCGCATGGCCTCCAGCTTCCACATCGACCGCAGCGCGTTCGCCTTGGCCGTCGCCGCGCTGACCGCGCCGCCCGACCAGTCGGAGTTGCATTGGTTCAGCTCGGCGTAGCTGAAGTGGATCGGCGTGCAGTCGTCGTCCTGGAGCGCGTACAGCTTGTTGTAGGTGTTGGTGCCGGCGACGCCGTCGGCGCTCAGGCCGTAGGCCGACTGGAAGCGCTTGAGGGCGGCGGCGGTGGCCGGGCCGAACTGGCCGTCGATGGCCAGCACCGCGCCGTAGCCCGGGTAGCCGCTGAGCCGGATCTGGAGCTGGGTGACGTCGGAGCCGGAGGCGCCCTGGGAGAGGGTGCGGGTCCAGGTGTAGCAGCCGTCGGCGTGCGCGGTCCCCGCGGTGGCGACGGTTCCCACCACGGCACCAGACGTGATCATGACAAACGCGGCGAAGAGCCGGGCGATGCGTCTGAGCATGCGATCTCCTGTGGGGAGGAAGGGAGTTGGGGGAGGGGGTCGAGAATGTTACGCGCGTCAACCATGGAGCACGCGGGCCGCGGGACGCAAGACGATGGCAGGGATGTGCCACCGGTGCCATTGGTCGGACCGGTGGCGCACGGCATCGCCGCAGGTGCGACGGTCTGCTCGAAGTTTCGTGAGACGACCGGCTGGGTTCAGGGGCACCCGGGCCGATGGGCCGGGCGCCCCTGCGTACGGCCGTCACCCGGATGGCGATGCCGTGGGCGCCAAGGGCGGGGTGTCGTTCGGGTGCGCGGTGGTGACGGCCCGGTTCGGGGCGGACGGGTCGTCCTTGGGTGCCGTGGTGACGGCCGTGAAGGCGATCAGGCCGGCGAGCGCGGCGGTCGCGCCGAACACTGTCCGGGTGAGCGTGCGCATCCGCTCCTCGCCGCCGGTGCGCACCGAGCGGGCGCTCGGGAGCGTCGCCGTCGAGACCGTGGAGACCAGCTCCCTGAGCCGCTGCTCCAGCTCCTCGGGGTCCTCGAGCTCCGGCAGGCGCTCCGCGATGCGGGCGCGCCCGTTGCGCAGCCGGCTGCTCGCGGCCTGGGTGCTGGCCGCGGTCTCGGCGGCGGCCCGGGCCAGGCTCATGCCGAGCCCTTCGCACAGGAGAACGGTACGGCGCCACAGGGGCGGCAGTTCGAGCAGTGCCGCGGTGAGCGGGTCGACGGGCGGAGTCCCGGTCCGCCGCCTCGGTTCACGCCGCAACCGGTGCCAGGGCGACAGGGCGTACTCGTGGGCGTGCGCCCGCACCCACCCGACGGGGTCGGGGTCGACGGCGATCTCGGGCCAGTGGTCCCAGGCCTGGTGGAAGGCGTGTTCGACGGACTCGAAAGCGCGTCCGCGGTCCCCGGTGAGGAGGTACGCCTGGTGGACGACGGCGGGGGCCGCGTCGGCGTACAGCGCGTCGAAGGCCTCCTCCGGGGTGCGCGCGGAGCGGAGTCGCGGTTGCGGGGCGTGCCCGGAGGGCCGCTCCACGGTGGGGGCGGCACCGGCGGACTGGGAAATGTGCATACGCACATCTTGCGCAATCATGATGCCGTTCGCGCGCAGCGGCCGGGGTACCGGCGATTCTGTTCGCCAACGGCCTTGATGCCGACCGGAATTGATCCGCTCTGATGATTACCGGTTAATGGCGGGGCGGGGCGGGGCGGGGCGGGAGTGGGCGGGGCGGCGTGGCGCGGCGCGGCGCGAGGGTCACCCCGCTGGGGCGCTCTGCGGCTCGGCGGCGTCCGCCGCCTCGGCGGAGGGGGTCGGCTCGGCGGAGGGTGTCGCCCCGGGCTCCTCCGGCTCCCAGCGCAGCAGGTCGCCCGGCTGGCACTCCAGTACCTCGCACAGCGCGGCGAGCGTCGTGAAGCGCACGGCCTTGGCGCGGCCGTTCTTCAGCACCGCCAGGTTGGCGGGCGTGATCCCGACCCGCTCCGCGAGCTCGCCCACGGACATCTTCCGCCTGGCCAGCATCACGTCGATGTCGACGGCGATCGGCATCAGATCACCTCCGACAGCTCGGCCCGCAGCTGCGTCGCCTCGACGTCCCGCGCGACGGCCTGGGCGAGCAGCATCCGCAGCACCAGCACGACGAGCGCGACCCCGAGGATCGCCACACCGACCCCGCCGATGAGGAGCACCACGCCCGGCGCGACGGCCTCGCCCGGCGCCAGCACGGTCCCGAGCGTGAACACCAGCAGGGCCGCCGCCACCACGGCGCCGGTCACGATGTGCACGTAGCGGAACGCCGCGTGGGAGAAGACGGTGCCGCGCCGCACCATCGTCACCAGCCGCCACACGCAGACCAGGACGACCTGGGCCGTCACGACGCCCAGGACCACGATCACGAGGACCGGGGTGCGCAGATGCGCCACGTCCGGGTCCAGTCCCTCCATGTCGATGGCCAGCAACGGCACCATCACCGCCTGCACGAACACCGAACCGGCCAGCAGCGCCGCGAGCACGGCGCGCAGCGCGAGGACCATCAGTCGTCCCATCACGTCTCCTTCGAATCGAGCAACGATGGGAATCTATCGAAAATCGATAGATCTCGGCAAGTGGGGCAGCGACAGGCGGGAGGCGGCGCCCCATGTGTCTCACCGCGCGGTCGGGGGGTACTCGCCCGCCACCGCGGCAGACCACCGACACACGTCGACGTCGCGGCCGACGCGGCCTAGATGAAGGAGAGTGCACAGCGATGACCCAGCCGCCCCACGACGAGCCCACCGCCGCCGGCCCCGAGGAACTGCGCCACCAGGTCGAGCGGACCCGACGGGAACTCGGCGACACGGTCCAGGAACTGGCCGGCCGGACGGACGTCAAGGCACGCGCCCAGGAGAAGGCGGCCGTGATGAGGGAACAGACGGCCGCGCTCAAGGAGCAGACGGCCGCGAAGGCGTCGGTGCTGACCGGACAGGCGCGGACCAAGGCGGCCGAGGCCGCGCACGTCCTCCAGGACAGGCTGCCCGAGCCGGTCAAGGACAAGGCCGCCGCGGCGGCCGGGCAGGCCAGGGCCACCGCGGACCGGGCCGGACGGGTGTGGCAGGAGAAGGCCCCCGAACCGGTGCGCGACAACCGCACCGCCCTGATCGGCGCGGGTGCGGCGCTGCTCGTCGCCTGCGTCCTGCTGCGCCGAAGGAAGCGGTGAGGCGGGCTGCGGCGGTGTGCGCCCACCGGTCGCCGCCGCACCCCCTCCCCCGGACGAACGCACCCGTACGAAAGGCTCTGATCGTGTCTGCCCGTCACGCGTTGCCCGCGCTGACCGCGGGCGCGGCCACCGGCCTGATGCTGCTGCTGCGACGGGTCTCGGCCCGCTCGTGGCGCGGCGGCAGGCGGCACGGCGCGAGCGCGGCCCGCCCGCCCTGGCGCCGTACCGCGAGCGCCGACGGACCCGCGTCGGACCGCTACGCCCCGGCGGCGGAGACCTCCGAGGCGGCCGTCCTCGTGGAAGAGGCCGAGGACCACGTCTACCGCTGCTGGAAGCGGCTGCGGACCCAGCAGCCCCCGCCGGACTGAGCCCTCGGAGCCGGGGCCGGACCGCGCCCCGAAAGAATCGGCCATGATCACGCCCGTTCCGGGTAGGCGCCGCCGACGTCACGGATGTACCCGCCGAGGAACGGAGCACTTGGGCCGATGTCGAACACGTCCCCCCATACCAGCCTGGCCACGGAGCGGCAGATGGCGGCCGCCTGGTCGGGCTGGATGCAGGACCACACCGCGGAACTGATCGGGATACCGCTGCGCATCGCGCTCATCGTGGTCGTCCTGCTGCTGGTCCGCATGGCGGCGAAGAAGGCCATCACGCGTGTCGTGCAGCACATCCTGGACGACCAGTCGAACGGTGAGGGGGAGCGCGGCCCGTCACGCCTGTCCGGCCGCGGCCCCGCCGTGCTGGCCCGCGACCGGTCCCGCGCCAACCAGCGCCGTGAGCAGCGGGCCCGCACCATCGGCTCCGTGCTCAGCAGCGTCGTCACGATCGTGCTGTTCATGCTCGGCGTGGCCATGGTCCTCGACGAGGTCGGCATCGCGCTCGGCCCGCTGCTCGCCAGCGCCGGAGTCGTCGGCCTGGCCATCGGCTTCGGCGCCCAGAGCCTCGTCGCCGACTACCTGTCCGGGCTCCTCATCATGCTGGAGGACCAGTACGGCGTCGGCGACTCCGTCGACCTCGGCGAGGCCGTCGGCGAAGTGGAGCACGTCGGCCTGCGCCTGACCCACGTCCGCGACCTCAACGGCGGCCTGTGGCACATCCGCAACGGCGAGATCCTGCGCGTCCGCAACGACAGCCAGGAATGGGCGCGTGCCGTCCTCGACGTCGCCGTCGCCTACGAGTCGAACCTCGACACCGTGTACCGCGTGCTGGAGGAGACGGGCCACGCCCTGCGCGAGGACCCGGAGTTCGCGGACGTCCTGCTGGAGGACCCCTCCGTCTGGGGCGTGCAGTCCCTGGACGCCGACGGCGTCCTCGTGCGCGTCGCCGTCAAGACCGTGCCGCTCAAGCAGTGGGCCGTCACCCGCGAACTGCGCCGCCGGGTCAAGGAGGCCCTGGACGAGGCGGGCATCGACATCCCGTTCCCGCAGCGCACCGTGTGGGTGCGCAGCGACGCGAAGAACGGTGCGGCCGAGTCCGCCCTTCCCGTGCGCTGACCGGTCACGGTCCCGCGCGGCGGGCACGACTCACACGGCCGTCCACGCCATGCCGCCGGCCGCGCCGCTCCCCGGGACGCGCAGCACCAGGACGGCCATGTCGTCGTGCCCGTCGCCGGGATGACGGTCGGCCAGCGTCCGGCACAACTCCTCGACCGGCGCGCCGGCATGGCCCTGCGCCGTGGCGGTGAGGGACTGAAGGCCCCACTCCAGCGGCTTGTCGTGGCGCTCCACGAGACCGTCGGTGTAGAGCACCAGGGTGCTGCCCGGCGGCAGGGCGCGGGAGTGGTCGGGCCGGGACACCGCCGCGTCGACGCCGAGCGGCAGCCCCGGCTCGGCCTCCAGGACGCGCGCCGGCCCGTCCGGCGGGAGCAGCAGCGGGGGCGTGTGCCCGGCGTTGCTCCAGCGCAGCGTCCAGCCGCCGGCGCCGTCGGGCTCGATACGGGTGACGCAGGTGGTGGTCATCAGCGGGCCGCCCGTCACCTCCATGATCCGGTCGAGCCTGTTCAGCGCGGCGCCGGGCCGGGTGTCCCGGTCGAACGACAACGCCCGCAGCATGCTGCGCGTCTGCGACATGGCGGCAGCCGCCTGCATGTCGTGCCCGATGACGTCGCCGATGACGGCCACGCACGAGCCGTCGGACAGCTTCACGGCGTCGTACCAGTCGCCGCCGAGATGACCGGGCGCCGCCGCCGGCCGGTATACCGCGCACGCCTCGAACGGCGTGAGGTCGAGCAACTGGGGCAGCAGCAGACGCTGGAACTGTTCGGACGTCGCGCGGACCCGCTGGTAGAGGCGGGCGTTCTCGATGGCCACGCCCGCGGTTCCGGCGAGCGCCAGGATCACGCCCTCGTCGTGCTCGTCGAACGGCTCGCCGTCCCGCCGGTCCGACAGATACAGGTTCCCGTAGATCCGGCCGCGCACCGATACGGCGACGCCGAGCAGCGTACGCATCGGGGGGTGCCCGGGCGGGAAGCCCGCCGACTCCGCGTGCTCGGCGATGTCGCGCACCCGCAGCGGCGCGGGATGACTGATCAGGTGCCCGAGCAGACCCCTGCCGCGGGGCAGTTCGACGCCCGACAGGTCGCCCAGCTCCTTCGAGGTGAGGCCGAGGGGGATGAACTCGGCGAGGAACTCGCCCTTGTCGTCCAGCACGCCCAGCGCCCCGTACCGCGCGCCGACCAGATCCATCGCGGTGCGCACGATCCTGCGCAGCACCGACGGCAGTTCGAGCTCGCTGCTGATGCCGAGCACGGCGGCCAGCAGGCCCTGGAGGTCGCGCTGGGCGCGGGCCAGGGCGTGCATCTGCTCGCCGATGCGGTCCAGGTCGGAGCTGAGCGGCAGATTGAGCAGCGACATGTAGGGCACGTCCGGCGACGACCCGCCCACCTCCCTCTCCTCGGCCACTGCGCGCTCCCTCCGAACCCTCGTGCGACGGCGGTCTTCGTGTAATGGGCGATCTTCGCCCATAAGATCACGAGGCGGGCGTCAGGCTCCGCCTTTCGGCCGCACCGTTCCGCCGCGCCGGGCGGGTGGCGCCGCCGCGACCGCCGCGACCGCCGCGACCGGGGTGACGGCCGACGGCCGACGGCCGCCGTGCCAGAATCGGGCCCATGACGACCCTGGCCCACCTGCGCAAGGCGGCGCTCGCTCTCCCGGAGGTCGAGGAGGGCACCCACTTCGGCATGGTCGCGTTCTCCGTACGGGGCAAGGCGTTCGCCTCGGTCACGAAGGACGGCGGCGTCCAGCTCCATCTGGGGCGCGACGACATCGAGGCGGCCGTGGCCGCGCACCCCGGTGGCGAGCGCGTCCTGCGCGGGGAGACGCCCGTCGGCTTCCGCGTGCCGCTCGCCGGCATCGCCGGCAAGGACCTCGACGCCCTGGTCCGCGCGTCCTGGGCCGGCCGCGCCCCGAAGCGGCTCGCGGCGTCGTTGGCCACGGCCGAGGCGGCGGCCGAGACCCCCGGCGGCGATCTCCCGGCCGGTATCGGCAAGCCGGCCACGCGCGCCCTGTCCGGAGCGGGACTGCGGACGCTGGAGCAGGTGGCGCGCCTGTCGGAACGCGACCTCCTCGCCCTGCACGGCGTCGGCCCGAAGGCCGTACGCGTCCTCGCGCAGGCGCTTCGGGAGCGCGGTCTCGCCTTGCGGAAGTGACCAACCGGCCTTTCGCAGTCGGCCGGTTGGGCCGCGCCAAGACTGGTGATTTACCCGATGCCGCGCCCCGGTCGGCTGACGAGACTTCGGTGCCTGCTACCGCCCCCTTCCGTATGGAGGTGCCGATGTCCGGCCCGCTCACCCGACTCCAGGCGAGGACCCGCCGAAGTACGTCGCGGACCCGACGAAGTACGTCATGGACGCGACGCGTGGGAGTGCTGCTCTGCGCGCTCCTGCTGTCGGCCGTCGCAGCGCCCCTCGTCCCCGCGGCGGCGGCCGAGGGACCGACCGCCACCACCCGCTACGGCCAGGTACGGGGAAAGGCGGGCGAGACCGCGACCTCCTACCTCGGCATCCCGTACGCCGCCCCGCCCGTCGGGCAGCGCCGCTGGAAGCCGCCGGCCGACCCCCAGCGCTGGACGGGCGTCCGGGACGCCACCACGCCCGGCAACCCCTGCATGCAGCGCGTCCAGTCCACCCCCTGGGGCAACCTCGCCGGTCCGGGCACCCCGAGCGAGGACTGCCTCTACCTGAACGTCTACACACCGGCCCAGCGGTCAGTGGCGAAGCGGCCCGTGATGGTGTGGATCCACGGCGGCGGCTTCACGGTCGGCTCCGGGACGTACTACGACGGCGGCAGCGTCGCGGCCAAGGGCGACGTGGTCGTCGTCAACTTCAACTACCGCCTCGGGGCGTTCGGTTACTTCGCCCACCCGGGCCTCGCGGCCGAGTCGGCGCTCGGCCTCTCCGGCAACTACGGGCTGCTCGACCAGCAGGCCGCGCTGCGCTGGGTGCGGGACAACATCGCGGCGTTCGGCGGCGACCCCGGCAACGTCACGATCTTCGGCGAGTCCGCGGGCGGCGGCAGCGTCTGCCAGAACCTGATCTCGCCCCGCACGGCCGGCCTGTTCGACCGGGCCGTCGCCCAGTCGGGCTGCGGGTTCCCGCTGCCCACCCAGGAGTCGCAGCAGAACAACGGCACGACCTGGGCGAACTCCCTGGGCTGCGCGGACGTGACCTGCCTGCGCGCCAAGCCGGCCGGTGAACTGCTCGCCGCCGCGTCGAGCCCCACGGCACGCTGGGTGCCCAACGTCGACGGCAAGGTGCTGCCGCGGCAGGTGCCGGACGCGCTGGAGAGCGGACGCTTCCACCGGGTCCCCGTCGTCCAGGGCACCACCGCCGACGAGGGCCGGCTCACCGTGGCGACGACGTACGACCTGGCCGGCCGGCAACTCACCGCCGAGGGCTACCCGGCGGCGGTGCGCGGCCTCTACGGCGACCGGGCCGACGCGATCCTCGCGCGCTACCCGCTCACCGACTACGGCACGCCCGCCGAGGCGCTGGGCGCGATCCTCACCGACGCGCAGTTCGCCTGCCTCCAGTCGAGGACCGCGCGCCTCATGGCCGGGCACACCCGCTCCTACCAGTACGAGTTCGCCGACCGCCACTCGATGGACTACCTCGACCTGCCCGTCGGCTTCCCGATCGGCGCCCCGCACGGCTCGGAGATCCGGTACGTCTTCGGCGGCGTCTCGGGCACGCCCGCCCAGAACGCCCTCGCCGACAAGATGCTCGGCTACTGGACGAACTTCGCCAGGACCGGCGTGCCGTACGCGGCGGACGCCCCGCGCTGGAACCTCTTCCCGGAGGTGCAGAACCTCGCCCCCGAAGGGATCACGGCCGGGACCACGTTCCCGCAGGACCACAAGTGCGACCTGTGGGACGGCGCGACGGCCCCGTGACGCAGGGCCGAACGGGCGGGGGGACGGTCCACACGGGCCGTCCCCCCGCCCCGCGTCAGGACGAGGACGCCGCCACGCAGAACTCGTTGCCCTCCGGGTCGGCCATCACGATGTGGTGTTCGTCGACCTCCCCCACGACGGATCCCCCTGCCCGCACGAGCCGTTCGGCCTCCGCCCTGATGCGGTCCCACCGCTCCCGCGGGCTGCCGCCGCCGGGCAGCCGGATGTCGATGTGCAGGCGGTTCTTCGCCGTCTTGGGCTCGGGCACCTTCAGGATGGCCAGCCGGGGGCCCGCGCCGTCGGGGTCGCAGAGCCAGGCGCCGTCGTCGACGGACTCGCCCTCGGGCAGGTCGAACTGCGCGAGCCACTCCTCACGCGTCCGGAACGGCGCGGGCGGCGGTTCGTCGACGTAGCCCAGGGCCGTCTTCCAGAAGTCGGCGAGGAGCCTCGCGTCGGCGCAATCCAGGGTCAGGTCGATTCTCGTAGCCATGCCGGGACCCTACTGCCGGGCACCGACAGCGGTACGGCCGCGCGCGACGGCGCCGTCCGATGTGCGGGTGCGTGCCGCAAGGGGGAGTCTGAGGGGCATGCAGCGACGCAAGGGCGCGGGCCGCGGGCGCGGCGGTGAGCCGGACATCGAGGCGGTGCTCGACGAGCTGTACGTCACGCGGCCGTCCGAGTTCGTCGCGCGCCGCGAGGAACTGGCCGTCGCCGCCCGGACGGCGGGCCGCGCCGAGGACGCCCGCCGTATCCGCGCCGCGCGGCGGCCGACCACGGCGGCCTGGGCGGCGAACCTCCTGCTGCGTTCCGCGCCGGAGGAGAGCCGGCAGTTCCTGGAGCTGGGGCGGGAACTGCGCGAGGCCTACCGGACGCTGGACGCCTCGGGGCTGAAGGAGTTGTCCGCGCAGCGCCGGCGGGTCGTCGCCGCGCTGTCGCGCGAGGCCGCCGGGCTGGCGAGGGACGCGGGGCTGCGTCTGTCGGCGGCGGTGCAGCAGGAGGTCGACGCGACCCTTCAGGCCGTGCTGGCCGACCCGGAGGCGGCGGACCGCTGGGCCACCGGCCGCCTGGAGGGCGCGCTCACCCCGCCGTCCGAGTTCCCCTCCGGACCCCGGCCCGTGACCGGAACGCGGTCCCGGTCCACCCCGTCCGAGCCGGCCCCGAGCCCCGCGCAACGGCGGACGAAGGACGAACTCGCCGAGCGCCGCCGCCGGCGCGAGGAGGAACTCGCCCGCGCCCGGGAGGCCGCCGAGGCGGCGCAGGGGCGGCTGCGGGAGCGGCGGACGGAGCACGAGGACGCCGACGAGGCCCTGCGGCAGGCACAGGACCGCCACGACGCGACCGCACAGCGGGTCGCCGCCGCCGAACGGCAGCTGCGGGAGGCGCGGGAGGAACTGGAGCGGGCGGGGCGTGAGCGGCAGGAGGCCGAGAAGCGGCAACGGTCGGCGGCCGAGGCACTGGCCGGGGCCGAGAAGGAAGCCCGCGAGACGGAACGGGCAGCGAAGCGCCTGGCCGGCTCCCGCCGCACGTAGCTCCGCCCGTGGCCCTGTGGGTCCGGGTGCCGCTGGACGTGGCTCTGCCCATGCCTTCGGCTCCGGGCGCCGCTGCACGTGGCTCTGCTTGTGTCCCTGGCTCCGCCCGTGGGTCCCCGGGTCCGGTCACTCCGGTGTGCGGCTGTTCCACTCACCGGCCTCCGTGCCCCGCCACTCGACGAGCGCGGACTGCCGTACCCAGTCCTCGTCCACGTGGTCCAGGCCGGCGAGGCGCAGGAACTCGACCACGTCCAGCAGGCGGTACGCCATCCCGACGAAGCGGCCGTCCACACGGACGCGCCGCCCGCCGTCGTCGGCGGGTGGATAGATCACGATCGGCTGTGCACTGGCCATGCCATCAGCCTGCGGTCGGGCACCGCCGCCCGCAGGTCGGCCGCCCGGCCCCGACCGCCGCCCCGGCCCCGCCCACCCCGCGCCACCTCGCGACGAACAATCGAGAGGCGGCCGTGCGGCGACGCGGAGCACCATGCGGCATATGAGTGAGGGCCGGCTTTGCCGACGACCCCCGCGACACGGACGGCACGCGTGCGGAGGGCCAGCGAGGCGGGCTACAGCACCGCGATCCCCAACCGGCTGTCACCGACGGCGAGTCGGGTCACCCGGTCCGTCTCCAGGTCGACGACGCTGAGGCCGTTCCAGTAACCGTCCCGGTGAAGCCGCCCGAGACGTAGGCGGTGCGGCCGTCGGCCGACAGGGTGACGGACTCGTGCGGCCCGTCGAGCGGGACGAGCCGCTCCCGGCCGCCCGGGGAGCGGACCGTCAGGGAGGGGCCGTCGTCCCGGGCGGGGTCGATCGGCCCGGTCCCGACCTCGACGGAGTCGAGCACGGCGGCCTCGCCGCGCCGCGCCGGGTCCACGAAGGTGACGGTGTCGGCACCGAAGTCCGTGATCAGGAAGGCCCCTTCGGGCGTGCGGGGCGCGTCGGTGCCACGGCCCGGTGGGCTCGCCGCGGACGGGGACGGGGACGGGGACGGGGACGGGGATGCGGCCACGGACGCCGGGGGAGCGGCCGGCGTGTCGGCGCCCGCCGAGCAGCCGGTCAGCAGCGCGACGGTGGCGAGCGCCACGACGAGGGCGGCCCTCCCCGCGGTCCGTCCTGCGCCCCGCCCGGCGGCCCTCCCCGCGGTCCGTCCCGCGCCCCACCCGGCGCCCCGCCCCGCGACCCGTCCGGCGCTTCGCCCCGTGCGTCCGCCGGGCGTCGTGCGGTCCGCGCCGCGCCCGCTGCCCGCCCTCGCCGGGGCGCTCGTCCTGCTGGTGGTCGGCGTGTGCACGGCGGGCAGCTCCTTCGTCGTCGCGGCGGGCGCGCGTCGCGCCGTGCCTCCAGCTTCGCCGCCCCGCCGACGGGAGCCCGTCGGCCCACCGGCGCGTTCCCGGGAGCGGGTCGGCCGACGGCCGTGTCGTCCGATCGGCCGACCCGCCGCCCGTGCCGCCCGTGTGACGATGGACGTTTGCCCAGTTCACGGCCCCAGTCGTGAGGTGCCCGCCAGGGCCGGGCCCGGCCCCGCGCCGCGCCGGTCCGTCACCCGATTGGCCCGTCCCGGCTTCGTGGGACGGGCACCTCGGGGTGTGATGAGGCTTGAGAAAGGCGTCCATGAGGGGAGGCCGATCATGTACGAGATGTGTGCCGGCTCCGAGAAGCCGGGTGAAGCACTGGTATGGCACGTCATGGCGAAACCGGCGACCACCACCCTGTGCGGGCAGCGGCTCGCGCACCGGGTCGAAGCCCCCAGGGCGCAGCGTGCGGGCCACTGCCCGGACTGCATGGCGTCCTTCGCGAAACTCATGACCACGACCACCGTGAGCTGACGGTTCAGCGGTCCCCGGCGTCGTACTTCTGGCGCCACTTGTCGATCAGGGCGGCCATCTCGCGCTGCATGAAGCCGTAGAAGTCCTGCATCTCGTCGAGCCTGCGGCCCGCGACGCTGTCGTGGCCCGCGGCCTTGATGCCTTCCGCCGCGGCGTTCCACATGCTGTCGAGCAGGGCGTTCTGGTTGCCCATCAGGGTCGCCCACGCGTGCTCGCGGAAACGGTAGTGGTCCCGGCGGCTGCCGGGAGCCGGTACGCGCTCGATCATGCCGGTCGGGATGAGCTGGTTCACGGCGCCGGAGACCGCGCCGCTGCTGATCTTCAGCTCCGCGCAGAGGTCGGCGGCGGTCATCGTCTCCTGCTGGGTGAACAGCAGTGCGGTCATCACCCGGGCAGTGGTCCTCTGCATGCCGCTCTGGGCGAGCGTCAGCGCGAGCCGTTCCGCGCATTCACGCAGCTGAGTGTCCCTCTCGTCCATCAACGCCCTCCATCTTGACGAGTTTTTATCATACCGAGCACCCCGAAAACTCAAAGCGTTTACAGATCTCTGAACGTTCGCTACGTTGCTCATCATGGAGAACGTGATCGAGCTCAGGGAGCTCACCAAGACCTATGGCACGCGCCGCGGCCTGGTCGACCTCACCCTCGACGTGCGGCAGGGCGAAGTGTTCGGCTACCTCGGTCCGAACGGGGCGGGCAAGTCCACCACCATCCGGCTGCTGCTCGACCTCATCCGGCCCACGTCGGGCCGGGCGACGGTGCTGGGGCTGCGTCCCCTGGAGGACGGCGTGGAACTGCGCCGCCGGGTCGGCTACCTGGCCGGTGACTTCGTGTGCGACGGCCGGCAGAACGTCCGCAGCTACCTGCGCTTCCTGGCCGCCCTGCGCGGCGGTGTGCCGGACGCGCGCATCGACGAGCTCGCCGAGCGGCTCGGCCTCGACCAGACCACCAGGATCAAGAAGCTGTCAAAGGGCAACCGGCAGAAGGTCGGCCTCGTGCAGGCCTTCATGCACTCACCGGAGCTGCTCGTGCTCGACGAGCCCAGCTCCGGCCTCGACCCGCTGGTGCAGCAGACGTTCCTGGACATGGTCGCCGAGGCGCGCGACGCCGGCCAGACCGTCTTCATGTCCAGCCACATCATGAGCGAGGTCGAGGCGGTCGCCGACCGCGTCGGCATCATCCGCGACGGCCGGCTCGCCGCCCTGGACACCGTGTCCAACCTGCGCACCGGGGCCGTCCGCGACATCGAGGTCACCTTCGAAACGGCGGTGCCCTCGGGGGCGTTCGCGAGCCTGCCCGGGGCGGACCGGCTCAGCCTCGACACCGAGGGGACCACGCTCACCGGTCAGATCTCCGGCAGCCCGGACGCCCTGATCAAGGCCCTCGCCCAGTACACCGTCACCAGCCTGCGCGCCACCGAGCCGGCCCTGGAGGAACTGTTCCACAGCTACTACGCGGGCGCCGAGAACGCGCCCCGCACCGAGACGGCGCCCGCCGCCTGACGGCGTCGCCGTCGCCGCTCGAGAACCGTACCGAAAGGACAAAGGACTTCCGATGAGCGCCGCTATCCTCACCAAGTACCTCTCCGACAGCCGACGGAGCCTGACCGGCTGGGCGGTCGGGACGGCGGTGGTCGGCATGGTGTACGCCAGCACGTATCCGTCGCAGCGCGAGAACACGGCGAACCTGCCCGAGGCCCTGCGCGAGGGACTCAACATCGACCAGACCGCCGCGGGTTACCTGCACGCCAGCGTGTTCGGCGTCATCCTGCCGCTGCTCGCCATGATCTACGGCGTGACCGCCGGCACCCGTGCCGTGGCCACCGAGGAGGAGTCCGGCCAGCTCGACCTGCTCCTCGCCCACCCCATCACCCGCACGCAGCTCACGGTCGAGCGCTTCGGCGCGCTGATCGCCGGCGCGTTCGGGATCGCCGCGCTGGTGTGGCTCGGCCTGCTGGCCATCCGCAACGGCTCCGAGCTGACGAGCATCACACCGCTGGAGTTCCTCGCCCAGTGCTTCCACCTGGCGCTGCTGTCGGTCCTGTTCGGCGCGCTCGCCATCGGCCTGGGCGCGGCCGTCGGACGCAAGTCGGTCGTCCTGGTGACGAGCGCCGTGATCGGCGTGGTGTCCTACACGCTGCACACCTTCGCGGGCCAACTGGGCGCGGACTGGCTCGCGTACGTGTCGCCGTTCCACTACTACATCGGCGGCGAACCGCTGCGGCACGGCTTCCAGTGGACGGACGTCCTGGTGCTCGTGGTGGCGTCGGCGGTGCTGTTCGGCCTCGGCGTACGGCGTTTCAACCAGCGGGACATCAACAGCTGAGGCCCGGCGGGAGAGGGTCTGTCGTCCGGATCGGCCCGGCCGGTCCCCGAGCGGTCGAAGGCTCTGGGGTGGGTGCTGGGGGATACCCCAGTGTGCGTCCCGGGGCCCGATCGCAAGGCTGCATCGACCGACCCGCCCGCCAGGGAAAAGGTGATGGGGTGTCCACGACAGACATCGAGATCCCGCCGCAGCCCAACGTGAACGATCCGGCGATCTACGACTGGTACCGCATGATGCGCGACGAGCATCCCGTGCACCGGGACCCCGCCACCGGCTGGTGGGTGGTGTACCGGTACGCGGATGCCCGGCACGTCCTGACGAACCCGGGGACCTACTCGTCCGAGATGCACCGCATGGGCTTCCCGGAGTCCGGCCTGGAGAGCCTGCCGCAGATGGACCCGCCGCGGCACACCCGCGTCCGGCAGATCCTCAGCACGGCGTTCACGCCCGCGTCGATCGCCGCCTACGAGCCGGCGATCGTGCGGCTCACCCACCAGATCGTGGACGAGATCGCCGACCGGGGCCAGGTGGACCTTGTGGCCGATCTCGCCTACACCGTCCCCATCGCCGTGATCCTGGAGATTCTCGGCCTGCCCGCCGAAGACCGGGTGCTCTTCTACGACTGGGCCCGCAAGGTCATGAACGTGACCCCGGAGGAAATGGCGCAGGAAGGGTACCTCGAGGCCCTCGGGGAGCTTCAGCAGGAAGCGATTTCATACCTGCGTGAAAAGGTGCGTGAACGGAAGAACAAGAACACCGACGACATGCTCACCCGGCTTGCCAACGCGGAACTCGACGGCGACCGGCTGACCGAGGACGAGACGGTCAACTTCGCGAATGTGATGTTCGCCGGCGGTCATATCAGCACGACGATGACCATTGCCAACTCGATCGATCTGCTCGACCTGAATCCGGGTGCCCGTGAGGAGCTGCGCGCGAACCGCGATCTGATTCCGCAGGCCGTCGAGGAGGTGCTGCGGCACCGGCCCCCGATCACCACGGGCCTGCGGGCGTCGACCCGCGAGGTGGAGCTGGCCGGGGTCGTCATCCCCGAGAACCAGCACGTCGCCGCCAGCTTCTGCTCGGCCAACCGCGACGAGCGGCAGTTCCCCGACCCCGAGGCCTTCGACATCCACCGCCGCAGCGAGGGCCGCCACTTCGGCTTCGGCTTCGGCACGCACCACTGCATCGGCAACGCGCTGGGCCGGCTGGAGACCAGGCTGGTCCTGAACGTCCTGTTCGACCGCTTCAAGGAGATCTCGGTCGACCGGGACGGCGACCTCGCCTGGGCGATCCCGCCGCAAATGGTGGGCTTCGACAAACTTCCGGTCTTTCTGCGCCCCGCCTGATCCAGTCGTAAGGATCGAGCCACCCCTTGTCGGCCAGGACAAGGGGTGGCAATGCCACTTTCCGGCCTCCTTGGCCATATTGAGAAGGTGACCTTGACGCTTCCTTAACGGGGTTCGGTGCAGCGCTCACGGTGGCGTCATGTGTTAACTTGTCAATCAGTCCTGATCGGCGCGACGTCATGAGGACGGGGGAATGTGTCACGACCGCCAAGGCCACAATAGAAAAGCCACACACCAAAAAGGCGCATGATTCCGTGCGCGCTTTCCCTTTTCTGGAATCTTCCCGGTCTCTTCGACTTTCCACCAAGGGGTGTGGCAATGCAGGAATTCCTGCTTCTGGAACGTGATCGCGAAATCGACCTCATACGGGCCGGAGTACGGCGGGCGCGCGGCGGCGACGGCGCGTTCGTCGTCCTCGAAGGAGCCCCCGGATCCGGCAAGACCCGACTGCTCGCGGCGGCACGCCAGGAGGCGGAGAAGGAGGGGCTGCAGGTCCTCCACGCCCGGGCGGGCGCCCTGGAGCGGGACTTCTCCTGGGTCGTCGTCCGCCAGCTCTTCGAACACTGCCTCAGCGGCGGCGGCCCCGCGGACAGCGGCGACCTGCTCGCCGGACCCGCGGCACTCGCCGGCAGCATCTTCGACTACGCCGACCCCGAGGGCATCAGCGCACCGCCCCAGGAGGACGGCAGGCTCTACCGGGTCCTGCACGGCCTCTACTGGCTCTGCAAGAACCTTTCCGCCGCGACACCCCTGATGCTGCTCGTCGACGACGCCCACCACTGCGACACCGCCTCGCTGCACTTCGTCAACTACCTCGTCAACCGCCTGGAGGGCAGCGGCGTCGTGCTCGTGCTCACCAGCGCCCCCGAAGTGCCCGGCGAGGCCCAGGAGTTACTGCTGTCCGCCAGCCGCTCCCCGCTCGCCCAGCACGCCGTGCTCGAACCGCTCGGCCGGGACGCGGTGCGCGAGGCCATCACCGTGCGGCTCGGCGGCACCCCGCACGACGACGTCACCGAGGCCTGCCTCGTCGCCAGCCACGGCAACCCCTCCCACCTCATGGAACTGCTGGACGAGATGCGCCGGCGCGGCATCACCGCCGAACGGTCGGCCGCCGAGGAGATCCTCAGCCTCGCGCCCGCCCGCATCGCCAAGGAGGTCGCGAGCCAGCTCCAGCAGCTGCCGCCGTCCGCACGCGGACTCGCCGAGGCGGTGGCCGTCCTCGGCGACGACGCCGACCCCCGGCACTGCGCGGCGGCGGCCGCACTGGACAACGGCGTCGCCCTCGACGCCGCGAACGCCCTGCGCGAGGCCGACCTGCTCAACCCCGGGGTGCCGTACACCTTCCGGCGTCCCGTCGTGGGGCAGGTCGTCTACGCGCAGATGTCGCCGGACGCGCGCAGCCGCGCCCACCGTCGCTCCGCCCACTCGCTGCACACCGCCGGCGTCGACCTCGCCACGGTGGCCGAGCACCTGTGCCGCACCGAACCCGGCTGCGACGCCTGGACCGTCCGGACCCTGCGCGCCGCAGCGGTGGAGGCCATGCGCCGGGCCGCGCCCACGGACGCCACCCGCTACCTGCGCCGGGCCCTGGCCGACTCCAGCGCCGAGCACGACCCCTGGATCCTCGGCCAGTTGGGGTCGGCCGAGCTGCGCGCCCGGGAGTCCTCGGCGATCGAGCACCTCCGCGAAGCGCTGCGCCGCACCCACGAACCGGCGTTCCGCAGCAGGCTCCGCCTCGAACTGGGCCTGGCACTGACCGCGTCGGGCCGCTACGACGAGGCCCTCACCCTGCTGGCGGAACCCGGGCCCGTGCGGCCGGACTCCGCCGAGCCCGCCGAGCGGGCCGTGCGCGCCACGGCCGCCGTGGTGGCCCGCATCGCCCCCGGCAGGCGCAGACCGACCCTGCCCCGCCCGCCGGGCGTCACCGCCGCCCCGCGCTCGCACGCGGCGATCGAGGCACTGTCGCGCGGCCGTCCCGCCCACCGGGTGGCCCGGCTGGCCGCAGCCGCCATCGCCGACGGCGCGGCACCGCACGGCGAGGACACGGAACTGACCGACGCCGCGGTCGCCGCCTGGACCCTCGCCCAGTGCGACGAGGCGGAGTCCGCGGAGAGGGTGCTGCGCGAGACGGCGCGCAAGGCGTCCGACGCCGGGCAGTTGCTCGCCGCGGCGACGGCGAACAGCCTGCTCGGCGGCGTCCTCCTCGACACCGGCCGGCTCGCCGAGGCCGAGGCCGGCGCGCGGTGCCTGCTCCAACAGCAGGAGTGCTGTTCGCTGACGCTCGCCTGCGTGCCCCTCGCGGCCGCCGTCCTCACCCACTGCCTCATCGAGACGGACCAGCTCCAGGAGGCCGAGGACACCTTGCGCCGCATCGGGCTCACCGGACCCCTGCCGCAGTCCGCGCTGTCCGTCCCGCTGCGGATCGCACGCGTCCGGCTCAGCATCCGCCAGGACCGCTTCGAGGACGGCCTGCGGGAACTCAACGAGTGCCGCGACCAGGCGGGACAGGAGGGCTGGCTCTACCCGTCCGCTTCCTCCGAGTACCTGTCGGACGCGGCGCGGGCCCTGGCCATCACCACCGGGCCGCGGGCCGCCCGCAAACTCGCCGCCGACGTCACCGAGCGCGCACGGGCCTTCGGCGCCGTCCGCCCGCTCGCCGCCGCGCTGCGCACGTACGGCGAGATCGTCGGGGGAGACGAGGGCCTCGACATGCTGGAGAACGCCGACCGGCTCCTCGCGTCCACGCCGTACCTGCTGGAACGGGCCCGCGTCCTGGTCGCGCTCGGCGCGGCACTGCGGCGGCAGGGCCGGCGCGGCATGGCCCGCAGCCGCCTCACCGCCGGAATGGACATGGCCCAGGGCATCGGCGCGTCCGTACTGGAGGCCACCGCCCGCGCCGAACTGCGGCTCGCCGGGGTCCGTCAGGTCAGAAGCGGCCCGCAGCAGAGGGCACCCCTGACCCCGGCCGAGGAGAGAGTGGCGTACAAGGCCGCGGCCGGACTGAGCAACCGGGAGATCTCCCAGGCCCTGTTCGTCACCGTCAAGACGGTGGAATGGCACCTCAGCCAGGCCTACGCCAAGCTCGGCATCGCCAGACGGGCCGAACTGTCCCAGGCCCTGGCCACCGGCCAGGCCCCGCACGGCGAGGCCGTCCCCCGCTCCGCGTAACCCGGCACGTCGCGCGACCGGCCCCACCCGGTCCGGCCACGCAACCGACACCACCGGCACGCCACCCGGCCGGCACCACCCGGCGCGGCGGGCGCCCCCTGCGGGCGCCCGCCGCGCCGTTCGCGTCCGCGGACCCGGCACCCCGCACCTCACCCGCACCCCACCCGTACTGGGGTCGCTGCTGGGGGAGTTCCGGGGGCGGTCCGGGGCCCCGGTCCACCAGTCTTGGCTGCCGGTCCCGCCGGGCGCGACAGCTCCCGACCGAACGCCGGGACCGGCCACATGCCTAACCGAAGGGCGGGACACGTGACCAGCACGACGGACAAGAGCTACGCCACCCTCACCGAGGCCGAGCGGTCGTTCGTGGACGAGGTGGCCCGGCACTACCACGAGGCGCACGGCGTGACCTGGGAGAAGGGCCGGGTCATGGCGTGGATGATCATCAGCGACCCGATCGAGCAGACGCTGCCCCAGATCTGCGCCGCGGTCGACGCCGACCCGGACGCCATCGAGCAGCTCATCGAGCAGCTGACCCTGGCCGGCCTGTACCGGCGCATCGAGACGCCCGGCGAGGAGACCCGCTACCGGCTCGTCGACGACGGCTACCCCAAGGCCGTCGCCGACACCTTCGCCAGCTGGCCCGAGTACCACCAGATCTTCCGCTTCGGCCTGGAGGTCCTCGCCGACGCCGACGACGCCCGGCGCAAGCGGATCGCCGAGATCGAGGAGCTGTTCGGCCACATCGTCGGCGACCTCGCCGACATGTCGAAGCGCTGGGAAGAGCACCGCCGCACCGCTGCCGCCTGACCGACCGCCCGGACGCACCGCGAGGAGAGCTCACCATGACCGAGCAGACCGCCCCCACCACCCTCTCCGAGGGGGAGCAGGCCTTCGTGGAGAAGGTCGCCCAGTACTACTTCGAGAACGACGGGATGCCGCACGACCGCGGCCGCGTCGTCGGCTGGATGATGATCTGCGACCCGCCGGAGCAGACCGCCGCCGACATCGAGAAGGCCCTCGGCGTGCCGCGCGCCGCGATCGACCGCATCGTCGACCAGCTCACCCCGGAGAACGACCCCGTCAGCGTCTTCGAGCGCACCGGATCGCTCCAGGAGAACTACACCATCCGGCTGCGGGAGAACAGCTGGGGCCCCAAGGTGCGCGGCATCTTCTCGGAGTTCCCCGACTTCCACCACGTCGCCGCGACCGGCCTCGCCGCCCTGCGGGCCGAGAACGCCTCCGAGGAACGCCTGCTGCGCCTGGCCAACATGGAGCGCTTCCTCGGCTTCGTCAGCGCCGAGATGCCCGCCATCCTCGAGCGCTACGAGCGGAGCCGGGCCGGCGCCGGTCACTGAGCCCGGCACACCCGCCGCACCTGCGGGGCGCACGGCCAGGGCGAGGGCCCCGGATCCCGGGGCCGCACGCCGACGACGTCCGGACACGGCACAGACGGGACGGGTACAGATGACCACATCGCTCGTGCGGGCCGGCCGGACGGCCGGGGCCCCCGGCCGCATCGGCGCGGAAGCCCTGGGCAGCGCGGCCTTCCGCGCCGACCACGGCGTCCGCTACGCCTACGCGGCCGGCTCGATGTACAAGGCGGTGGCCTCCGAGGACCTCGTCGTACGGATGGGCAGGGCCGGCCTCCTCGCCTACTTCGGCACCGGCGGCCTGCGCGCCGACCGGGTCGTCGCCGCCGTACGGCGCTTCCAGCGGGAGATCGGCGACGGCCCGTGGGGAGCCAACCTCCTCGCCTCGCACGAGAACCCCGCCAAGGAGCAGGAACAGGTACGGCTGTTCCTGGAGCACCGGGTCCGCCGGGTCGAGGCGGCCTCGTTCATCGTCCCGACCCGGCCGCTGGTCCAGTACCGGATCAGCGGCCTGCGCACGGCACCCGACGGTTCCGTGCACGTGCCGCACCGCGTCATGGCCAAGGTGTCCAGACCCGAAGTCGCGCAGTACTTCCTCGAACCGCCCCCGCGGCACCTCGTCGAGGAACTGCTGGCCGAGGGAGCCGTCACCGCCGAGGAGGCGGCCCTGGCCCAGCGTGTCACCCTCGCCGACGACCTGTGCGCCGAGGCCGACTCCGGCGGCCACACCGACCAGCGGCAACTCGTCGTGCTGCTGCCCGACACCGTGCGCCAGCGCGACCACGCCGCCGCCCGCTTCCCCGCCGCCGGACGGGTGCGGGTCGGCGCGGCGGGCGGGCTCGGCGTACCGGAGGCGGTGGCCGCCGCGTTCGTGCTGGGCGCGGACTTCGTGCTCACCGGCAGCATCAACCAGTGCACCGCCGAGTGCGGCACCAGCGACCGCGTGAAGGACATGCTCCAGCAGGCCGAGGTCCAGGACATGACCGTCGTCCCGGCCGGCGACATGCTGGAGACCGGCGCCCGCGCCCAGGTCCTGCGCCGCGGACTGTTCTACCCGGCCCGCGCCAACCGGCTCTACGAGCTCTACCGCCGCCACGACTCGCTGGACGACCTCGACGAACGCACCGCCGACCAGCTCCAGCGCCGCTACTTCCGGCGGACGTTCGAGCAGGTGTGGGAGGAGACCCGCGCCTACTACGCGCAGGCCAACCCCGAGTCGCTGGCCCGCGCCGAGCGGGACCCGAAACACAAGATGCTGCTCGTCTTCAAGGCCTACTTCGTGCAGTCGATCCGGCTCGCCATGAGCGGCTCCGAGGAGCACCAGGTCGACTACCAGATCAACTGCGGCCCCGCGCTCGGCGCCCTCAACTCCCGCCTGCGGGGCACCGACCTGGAGCACTGGCGCGACCGACACGTCGACGAGCTGGCCGAGCTGCTGATGCGCGGGGCGGCCGACGTCCTCACGGCACGGCTCGCCGGCCTCACCACCGCACCCCACGGGAGCCCGATGTGACCGTCGCCCACCTCTTCGCCGGACAGGGTTCCCAACGCGTCGGCATGGGAGCCGAGTTGCTGGCGACGTACCCCAACCTGGTCCGCCAGGCCGACGCGGCGCTCGGCTACTCGGTCGCCGACCTGTGCCTGAACGGCCCGCCGGAACGCCTGTCCGACACCCGCTACACCCAGCCCGCCGTCTACGTCGTCGACGCCCTCGCCTACCTGGACGCGGTGCGCAGAACGGGCGTCATCCCCGACGTGGTCGCCGGACACAGCCTGGGGGAGTACGCCGCGCTGTTCGCCGCAGGCGCCTTCGACTTCCGCACCGGCCTGGAGATCGTCGCCCGGCGCGCCGCCCTCATGGCCGACGCCGGCCCCGGCGCCATGGCCGCCGTCATCGGCCTCGACGAGTCCGCCGTACGGGACGTCCTCGCGGCCGAGGGCGGCGACGTCGACCTCGCCAACCTCAACGCCCCGGACCAGATCGTCGTCTCCGGCGGGACCGAAGCCGTGCGCAGGGTGTCCAAGGCACTGTCCGCGCGGGCGAGCACGGTCGTCCCGCTCGCCGTCAGCGGCGCCTTCCACTCGCGGGGCATGCGCCCGGCCGCCGAACGCTTCGCCCGGTTCCTCGACGGCTACGTCTTCGGCCGCCTCAAGATCCCCGTCGTCGCCAACGCGACCGCCCGGCCCTACGCCGACCACGAGATCCGCGACCTGCTCTGCCGCCAGCTGTGGTCCCCCGTCAGGTGGACCGACACCGTGCACCACCTGCTCACGCTGCCCGACCCCGACCTGCGGGAGATCGGCCCCGGCAACGTGCTCACCGGCCTGACCCGGCGCATCCGCGCGGCACGCGAGGCCGAACCGGCGCACGGCTGACGGGCCGCGACGCCAGGACTGCCGAGAAGACCGGACTGCAGAAAGACCGGACTGGAGGAACAACGGCGCATGAAGCCGAACGTCGTCACGGGTGACTTCCGCGTCACGCGAGCAGATGTCCTGGCCTTCGCGGAGGCGGGCGGCGACCACAGCCCGCTGCACGTCGACGAGACGTACGCCCGCCGGACACCCTTCGGGCAGCCGGTGGCGCACGGGGCGCTGTGCGTGCTCCGCGCCCTGGCCCTGGCCCCCGCGCCCGGCTCCGGACGGCGCCTGGCCTCCCTCCGCGCGCGCTTTCCCGGACCGGTCTACCCGGACCAGCTCTACCGCTGGGAGGCCGAGCACACTCCCGGCGGTCCGTCCCGCGTACGCGTCCTGGACGGCCGCCGCACCCTCGCCGAGATCGAGACCCGGTACGCCGAAGGCACCGTGCACGCGCCGCCCGCGAGGCCCGCCCGGCACCGGTTCACGGCCGAGGCCGCCCGCACACCGGTGACCGGACTCGCCCCCGGCGCCCGGCTCGGCACCCACTACCGCCCCGACTGGCAGGCGCTCCGCGGCCTCGTGGACGCGGAAGGGCTCGCGGACCGGGGAGTGGGCGTGGACCACGTCGCCGTGCTGGCCTGGGCGAGCCAGCTGGCCGGCATGGAGGCGCCCGGCCGCGCCGCGCTCGTCAGCGGCATCGACGCCGACTTCGAACCCCTCGCCGCACGACGGGGCTTCTCCGCGCGGGCGGTCCTCGCCGACGTCGACCCGCGCTACCGCTCCGTGCGGCTCACGGGCGACGTGACCGCCGGGCACAGCACGGCCCACGTGGAGGTCCGTGTCTTCGCCCGCCGCGAGACCGACGCACCGGACCCGGACCGGCTGCGCGCCCTGCTGCCCGCCGACGGCGGCCTGCGGGGCAGGACCGCCGTCGTGTGCGGCGGCAGCCGCGGACTCGGCGCGGCACTCGTCCAGGCACTCGCCCTGTCCGGCGCCACCGTCCACCTCGCCTACCGGGACAGCGCCGCCGAGGCCGAGGCGCTCGTCGCCGCGCTCGGCCCCGACGGCGGCCGCGTCCACCTGCACCGCGGGGACGTCGCGGACCCCGCCTGGTGCGACGAACTGCGGCGCGCCGTGCGGGAGAGCGGCGGGACCCCCGACCTCCTGATCCTCAACGCGGGCCCGCCCGCCCGGCCGATGGACGTGCACCCGGACACGGCCGACCGGGCCGGCGACCACGTGACGGCGGCCCTGCGGCTCGCCCAGGCACCGCTCGCCGCGTTCGCCGGGCACATGGGCGACGGCGGCCTCGTGGTCGCCGTGTCCTCGGCCTACGCCCGCACACCGCACCGCGGCCTGGCCCACTACACGGCCGCGAAACGGGCGCTGGAAGGGCTCACGGAGGCGGTCGTCGTCGACAGCCCCGAGCTGGCCGCCCTCGTCGTCCGCCCGCCGCGCCTGGCCACCACCTTCGCCGACAGCGTCGCCGACGACAGCGCCCTGGCGGTCGAGCCCGTCGCCGCCGCCGTCGTACGACGCGTCGCGCGCGGAGTGGCGCCGGGCACCACCGAGGTACTGGCCGACTTCGACGTGCCCGAGCCGCGCCAGGCGGATGACTCCGCTGGTGCTGGTGCTGGTGCTGGTGCTGGTGTGGATGTGGACACGGGTGCGGGTGCTGATGCCGGGGCCGGGGCCGGGGCCGGCGGGAGTCTCGTCGTCGCGGCCACCTTCACCACCGATCCCCTGCACCCCGTCCTCGCCCACTGGTGCGAGCGGCTCGGGCTCGACCTGGCCGTGCGGCCGGCGGCGTACGGCCAGGTCTTCCAGGAACTCCTGGACCCGGCCGGCGCGTTCGCCACGAACCGGCGCGGCTGCGACGCGGTGCTCGTGCGCGTGGAGGACTGGCCGGAGGGCGCCGACGGCGAGCGCACCGCCGACGAGTTCGCCGCCGCGGCCCGCACGGCGGCGGCGCGCCTCTCGGTACCGCTCCTCGTCGCGCTCTGCCCGCCGTCGCCGCCCGCCCTCGCCCGCCGCGGGGCCGCCCTCCGCGCCCTGGAGGACCGCCTGTGGCGGGCCCTCGACGGTGTCCGAGGCCTGCACCTGACCCGGATCGAGGACCGGGGCGACGGCCACTGGGTGGCCGACCACCACGACGCGGCGCGCGAGGAGCACGCGCACATCCCGTACACGCCGCAGGCCTGCACGGCACTCGGCACGTCCGTCGCCCGCACCGTGCACGCCCTGCTGGGCCGCCCGTACAAGGTGCTCGTCCTCGACTGCGACAACACCCTGTGGCGCGGCGTCTGCGGCGAGGACGGCCCCCTCGGGGTGGAGCTGGGCGACGCCCACCGCCTGCTCCAGGAGTGGGCCGTACGACGGCACGACGAGGGCGTCCTTGTCTGCCTGGCCAGCAAGAACTCCGCCGAGGACGTCGACGAGGTGTTCCGGCTGCGCCCGGACATGCCGCTGCGCCCCGAACACGTCGCCGCCCGCCGCGTCGACTGGAACGCCAAGGCCGGCAACATCGGCGCGCTGGCCGCCGAACTCGGCGTCGGCCTCGACTCGTTCGTCTTCCTCGACGACAACCCCGTGGAGATCGCGGCCGTACGCGCCGCGCAGCCGCAGGTGCTCGCGCTCCAACTGCCCGCCGACGAGGCGGACTGGGCCGGGTTCCTCGCCCGGCTCTGGGCCTTCGACCGCACGCAGGTCACCGAGGAGGACCGCAGGCGCACCGAGATGTACCGCGCGGCCCGCCGCCGGGAGGAGGCCCGCGACGCGGCGCCGTCCCTCGCGGGCTTCATCGCCGGACTCGGGCTGCGCGTCGACGTCCACGAGGCCCGCGACGGCCAACTGGCCCGCGTCGCCCAACTCACCCAGCGCACCAACCAGTTCAACCTGGCGCCGCTGCGCAGGACCGAGGCGGAACTGCGCGCCGTGCTCGCCGACGGCGCCCGGTGCTGGGTGGCCGAGGTCGGCGACCGGTTCGGCGACTACGGGCTGGTGGGCGCCGCCGTGACCCGCGCCGAAGGCGACGAGGTCCGCCTGGACACGTTCCTGCTGAGCTGCCGTGTCCTCGGGCGGGGCGTGGAGCACGCGTTCCTGGCCGAAGTGGCCCGCGCCGCCACCACCGAGGGCGGGCCCACCGTCCTCGCCGCCGAGCACCGGCCGACCGAACGGAACACGCCCGCGCGGACGTTCTTCGAGGCCGCCATGGGCGAGGCCGTGGACGGAGAGGGCGGGGCGCGGCTGCACCGGGCGCCGCTCGGGCGCCTCGCCGAGCTGGAGTTCCGGCCCGACGACGGGCCGTCGCCGCAGGACGCGTCGGCCGGGCGTCGTCCGGCGGCACCGGCCGGCGGCAGCCCGACCGCCGACGCCGCCCGGCGTGCCGCACTGGCGCACCTGGCCTCCGACCTGACCGACATGACCGCGCTGCACGGCGCGGTCACCGGCGCACACGAGCCGGAGGCCGAGCGCGGGGGCGGCGGGCGTGATCCGTTCGACGCCGTACGGGCCGTGGTGAGCCGGCTCAAGCGGATCCCGGCCGCCGGTCTCACCCCGGACACCACGCTGGAGTCGCTGCAGCTGGAGTCCCTGGAGATCGTGGACGCGACGGTCGCCCTGGAGAAGGACTTCGGCCGGCTGCCGAAGACGCTGTTCTTCGAGCACCGGACCCTCGGAGCCGTCGCGCGGGCCCTGGCACCGTCCACGCCCGCCGCCGCGAGCCCCGGGCTTCCACCCACGGCGCCCGCGGCCGTGTCCGAGGCAGCGCCCCCGGTCCCCGCCGCGTCCGCGCCGCTCGCCCGCGTCTTCGACCGTCCGGACGACGACGGCATCGCCGTGGTCGGGATCGCCGGCCGCTACCCGGGCGCCGATGACATCACGCAGTTGTGGGAGAACCTCAAGGCGGGTGCCGAGTCGCTCGGTGACGTCGCCGAGCGCTGGGAGCGCCGGGACGTGGTCGACCCGGACGGCGGCCCGGCCCGCACGTACAGCTCCGCCGGCGGACTCCTCGACGGCGTGGACGAGTTCGACGCGCTGTTCTTCCAACTCGCCCCGAGCGAGGCGGAGACGATGGACCCGCAGCAGCGCCTCTTCCTCCAGACCGCCTACCACGCGGTCCAGGACGCCGGGCACACCCCCGCCGGTCTGGGACGTGACGTCGGCGTCTACGTCGCCTCCATGGGCCCGGACTACGCCGTGCTGAGCGCCAACGCGGCCCTGGACGGCCACAGCCGCTACCCGAACAGCGACCTCTACCAGATCGCCAACCGCGTCTCGTACTTCATGGACTTCACGGGGCCGAGCGTCGCTGTCGACACGGCCTGCTCCGGGTCGGGCGTGGCCCTGCAGCTCGCCTGCGACGCGATCCGCGCCGGGACCGTCTCCGCCGCGCTCGCCGGCGGGGTCAACCTGATCCTGCACCCGGCCCGCCGCATCCAGTACGCCCAGCTCGGCATGATCTCGCGCACCGGCCGGTGCATGCCCTTCGGCGCCGACGCGGACGGCATGGTCACCAGCGAGGGCGTCGGCGCCGTACTGCTGCGCCCCCTGCGCGACGCGCTCGCCGACGGCGACCACGTCTACGGCGTCATCCGCGCCGTCGGCGCCAACAGCGACGGACGCACCAACGGCTTCACCGTGCCCAGCCCCCAGGCGCAGGCCGACCTCATCTCCCGTACCCTGCGCAGGGCCGGCACCGACCCGGCCGCCGTCGGATACGTCGAGGCCCACGGCACCGGCACCCCGCTCGGCGACCCCATCGAGATCCGCGGCCTGAGCAAGGCCTACGCGTCCGTACGCACCCCGGCGACGATCCCCGTCGGCAGCATCAAGGGCAACATCGGGCACACCGAGGCCGCCGCCGCGCTGGCCGGACTGACCAAGGTGCTCCTGCAACTGCGGCACCGCACCCTCGTGCCGTCCCTGCACTCCCAACGCCTCAACCCTGACATCGACTTCGCGGCCACGCCGTTCCACGTCCAGCAGTCCACGGCCGCCTGGCCCGCCGCCCCCGACGGCGCCCCGCGCGTCGCCGCGCTCAGCTCCTTCGGCGCGGGCGGCGTCAACGTGCACCTCGTCGTCGAGGAGGCGCCGCCGACGCCCCCGGCAGGCGCGGCACCGGCCGGAGCTCCGGCCGAACTCGTCGTGCTGTCCGCGCGGGACGAGGAGACGCTGCGCCTTTCCTGCGCGCGGCTCGCCGCCCGGCTGCGCGCCGCCGGCCCCGAACTCCGCCTCGCCGACGTCGCGTTCACGCTCCGCGAGGGGCGCGAGCACTTCGACACGCGGCTCGCGCTCGTCGTCACCGGACTGGGTGAACTCGCCGACCGCCTGGAGCAACTCGCCACTCCGGGACGGGACCTGCGCGAGGCGGTGCGGGACACCGCCGGGGCGACGCTCGGCCGGCTGGACGACGGAGGCCGCCTCGGCGACGTCTTCGACGGCACGCCGGGCGCCACCGAAGTCCTCAACGCCCTCGCCCGGCGCGGCGAGTTGGCCAAGCTCGCCCGGCTCTGGTGCCAGGGCGCCCGGCTCGACTGGCGGGACCTCCTGCGGCCGGCCGGTGGCGGCAGGCGGGTGTCCCTGCCGGGCTACCCGTTCGCCCGGGCGCGGCACTGGCTGCCCCGGGGCGGCGCCGCGTCCCGGCCGGCCACGTCGGCCACGACTGCTACGACGGTGACGCCGACTGTGCCGAGCACACCGGACGCGCCGGCCACGCCGGACGCGTCCAGCCCGCAGGGTGCGGAGCGGCGCCGCGCCGAACTCCACGTCCCCGACTGGACGCCCGTCGAGGTACCCGCGGCGGACCTGCCGCAGGACGCCACCGTCATCGTCGTCGGCGGCACCCCGGACTGGGCGCGGGACGCCGACCACCGGGTCGCCCGTCCCCGGGAGGTCACGGGCCTGGTCCGCGGTGTCCGGCACGCCGTCGTGGTCGACCGCCGCGCCCTCGACCGTGCGGCCGAGCCCTTCGGCGCGTCGCTGACCGGGGCGACCGACACCCTCGACACCCTGGCCGGTCTCGCCGGCGACGGCCGCTCCCTCACCTACGTCACTCTCACCCCGCCCGAGTGGGCGGGACCGGCCGCCGCCCTGATCGTCGGGTTCGGGCGCGCCCTGGAGCGCGAGGTCCCCGGCTTCCGCTCGGTGCGGTGCGAGATCGACTCCGGCGAACCGGGCCTCGCCCAGGTGCTGTCCCTCCTCGCGACCGGCGCGCCGGAACTGCTGGTCGACGACGCCGACCACCTCGTCCGCGCCTGGAGCCGCGCCACCGTCCCCGCCGGACAGGCGCCGCCCCTGCGGCACGGGGGACACTACGTCGTCACCGGCGGCGCGGGAGGCGTCGGACGCCTGCTGACCGCCCACCTCGTCGAGCGCTGGGCGGCGCGGGTGACCTGGCTGAGCCGCTCCGGCGCGGACACCGGCCCCGGCGACGCCCTGCCGCGCCCGGCGGCGCGGAGCGGGGGCGCGGTCCGGCAGCTGCGGGCCGACGTGACGGACCCGGCCGCCCTCGCCGCCGCCCTCGCCGACGCGCGCGAGGCGTACGGCCCCGTCCACGGCGTGATCCACGCGGCCGGGGTGCTGGGCGACGGTGCCGCGCGCGACCGTACGGCGGACGAGATGCGCGCCGTCCTGGCGCCCAAGACCTGGGGCACCGTCGCCCTGGACGCGGCCACCGCCGGGGACCCGCTGGACTTCTTCCTGCTGATGTCGTCGTTCGTCGGCACCCTGGGCAACGCCGGGCAGACGTCGTACTGCGCCGCCAACCGCTTCCTCGACGCGTTCGCGGAGCACCGCGCGTCCCTCGTGGCGCGGGGCGAGCGGTCCGGACGGTCCGTGTCCGTCGCCTGGCCGCTGTGGCGGGACGGCGGGATGGAGATGCCGGCCGCCGTCCGCCGCCTGACCGAGACGACGACCGGACTCACCCCCATCGACACACCGGCCGCGCTCGCCGCCCTGGAGGACGCGCTGCGTCTCGGCCGGTCGCGTGTCCTGGTCGGCTTCGGCCACCAGGAACGGATCGGCGCGGCGCTCGCCGGAACGGCCGAGGGGGTTGCGGCGACCGGCGGGCAGGGAGAGCCGAGCCGTGCCGGGAGACCCGTCATGAGGGACCGGCTGCGTGACCTGTTGCGGGACCTGCTGCGCGAGGAGGCGGCCGGGCTGGTCAAAGTCCCGGCCGAACAGGTCCGCGACACGGCCGAGTTCGGCGACTACGGCTTCAACTCCCTGCTGTTCACCGACTTCGCCAACCGCCTCAACGACCGCCTGGGGCTCGCGCTCACACCGGTGGTCTTCTACCAGCACTCGACCGTCGAGGCGTTGACGTCGGCGCTGCTGGAGAGCGCGGAGCCTGCTCTGGCGGCTGCGGCTGCGGCTGTGGAGCCCGTGGAGTCCACGGAGCCCGCTGCGCCCGCGGAGCCCGCTGCGCCCGCGGAGCCCGTGGTGTCCGCGGCGGCCGCCTCCGTCGCACCGGTCACCGAGTCCCGCCCCACGGCCGCCGTCCCCGCACCCGTCGTTCCTCCGCACGCCGACCCCGTGCGTCCCGGCACCATGCCCCCGGTCGCCGTCATCGGCATGGCCGGCCGGCTGCCCGGGTCGCCGGACCTGGACGCCTACTGGGCCCATCTGATCGAGGGCCACGACCTCGTCGTGCCCGCGCCCGGGGACCGCTTCGGCGGTTCCGTGCCGGCCGGCGGATTCCTGGACGACATCCTCGCGTTCGACGCCGAGTTCTTCGCGGTCTCGCCCCGCGAGGCCCGCCTGATGGACCCCCAGCAGCGGCTGTTCCTGGAAGCCGCGTGGCACGCCGTCGAGGACGCCGCGATCCGCCCGTCGTCCCTCGCCGGCAGCCGCACCGGCGTGTTCGTCGGCGCCACCCTGTCCGACTACGCCGACCTGCTCGGCCGGGCCGGCGAGGAGGTCGCCGCCCACAGCATCACCGGCCACGTCCAGAGCGTCATCGCCAACCGCCTGTCGTACCTGCTGGACCTGCGCGGCCCGAGCGAGGTGGTCGACACCGCCTGCTCCAGCTCGCTGACGGCGCTGCACCGGGCGCTGGCCGCGCTGGAGGCGGGGGAGTGCGAACTCGCCGTCACCGGTGGGGTGAACGCGCTGTTCTCGCCGGCGTGGTTCGACTCGCTGGGCCAGGCCGGGATGCTCTCGCCGACCGGCCGCTGCTGGACCTTCGACGAACGGGCCGACGGTTTCGTACGGGGCGAGGGCGTCGGCGTCGTCGTCCTCAAACCGCTGGACCGGGCCCTGGCCGACGGCGACCCGATCCGTGCCGTCGTCCGGGGCAGCGCCGTGAACCACGGCGGCCGGGCCCACTCCCTGACCGCGCCCCGCCCAGAGGCCCAGGCCGAGGTGGTCACCGCCGCGCTGGACCGCGCCGGCGTCGACCCGCGCACCGTCACGTACGTCGAGACGCACGGCACCGGGACGCGGCTCGGCGACCCCATCGAGATCGCGGGCCTGACCGCCGCCTTCGACCGGCCCGGCACGCGTGCCGAGGGACGGGGGCCCTGGTGCCATCTGGGCGCGGTGAAGGCGAACATCGGGCACCTGGAGTCCGCCGCGGGCGTCGCCGGGCTGCTCAAGGTGCTGCTCGCGCTGCGCCACCGCACCCTCCCGCCGAACGCCGTGGGGGAGCGGGCCAACCCTCATCTGCGGCTCGACGGCACGCCGTTCCACGTCCTGCGCGAGGCCCGGCGGTGGCGGCCCGTCGACGCCTCCGGCGCTCCCCTGCCGCTGCGCGCCGGGATCAGTGCCTTCGGCTTCGGCGGGGCCAACGCCCATGTGGTCGTGGAGGAGCCGCCCGCTCCGGTGGCGCGGGCCACGCGGCCCGGCTCCGGCGGGGATCACGTCCTCGTCCTGTCCGCGCCCGACGACGACCGGCTGCGTGCCCACGCGCGGGTGCTGCGCGACGAACTGCGGGACGGGCGCGAGGACTTCGCCGACCTCGCGTACACGTCGCGCGTCGCACGCGACCCGCTGCGTGCCCGCCTGGCGCTCGTCGTGCCCGGCCGTGCGGAGGCCCTGGCCGCCCTCGACGCCTTCCTCGACGGCCGTACGGCGCCGGGGTTGCACACCGGGACCGAAGCCGGGGCCGAGACCGAAGCCGGGGCCGAGACCGAGGCCGGGGCCGAGGCAGGGGCGGGCCGGGAACCGCACCAGGCGGCTCGTCGGTGGGTCGCCGGGGACGACGTCTCCTGGCCGGTCGAACCGGGGCGACGCCGCGTGCCTTTCCCGGCCCGCCCGTTCGACCACTCCCACCGGTACGGGCCGGCAGCCGTGGTGACTCCGACAGCTCCTGCGCCCTCCGCGGAGGAGTCCGGTACGTCGTCCCTGCGGCTGCTCGCTCGCACCTGGACGCCCGCGCCCGCCCGGGGCGTGTCCGTGCCCGCCGGGCGGCGCCTCACCACCCTCGTGGTCGTGGGTGCCGAGGCCGACGCCGGACTGGCCGAGGAACTGGCCGGGCTGGACGGACACGACGTCGTCGTCCTGCGCGAGCCCTCACCCCTGCCGCTGCCGTGCGCCCGCACCGTGGAGGCCGATCTCGGCGACCGGGAGCGCATCCGCGAGGCGCTGAGCGGTGAACTGGCCGCGCACGGGCCGTTCGACGTCGTCATCGACGCGGTCGACGCCCTCGCCGCCCCGGGACGGCCGCCCCGGCACGCCGGCCGGATCGCCCTGCTCCAGCAGCTGGCCTCACGGGCCCGGGACCACGCGGTCACCGTGATCCACGTCCGGCCGACGGCGGAGAACCGACCGGTCGACGCCGGGCACGGAGGCGCCGGGCACGGAGGCGCCGGGCACGGAGGCGCCGGGCACGGAGGCGCCGGGCACGGAGGCGCCGGGAACGGGAACGCCGGACACGGGTACGCCGGACACGGGTACGCCGGTAACCGGTATGCCGGTAACGGGAACGCCGGTCCAGGAGACGCCGTACTCACCGCTGCCCGGATGGCCGGCTGTGTGCGGGCCGTCGGCGCGGAGTACGCCGCAGTCACCGCCGTGACCGTCGAGTACGACGCCGTACCGGACGGGCTGCCGGGTCCGGTGGCGCTGGCCGCCGCCGAACTCGCCGCCGGTCTCGCCACCGGGGCGGCGGCCGAGGGCGCCGAGATCCGTTACGTCCGGGGCGTGCGCCACATCGGCGGCCTGGAGCCGGTCCCCGTACCGGCCGCGGGACGCGGCGGGCACCTCGGTACCTTCGCCGTGACCGCCGACCGGCCGTACGTGATCACCGGCGGTACGGGCGGCCTCGGGATCGCCGCCGCCGAACTGCTCGTCGCGCGCGGCGCACGGCGGATCGCCCTCACCGGCCGCCGCGCCCTGCCGCCGAGGGAGCGCTGGGAGCACGCCACGCCGGACGACTGGTGGGCCCCCCGCACGGCCGCGATCACCCGCATGGAGGCGGCCGGAGCCCACGTGCTGCTGCGCCACGGTCCGCCCGGAGAACTGGCCGGCTTCCTGGACGAGGTGCGCGCCCGCTTCGGTGCGCCGGCGGGCGTCCTGCACTGCGCGGGCGCCGTGTCGCCCACCCCCGCCTTCGTGCACAAGCCCCCGCAGGAGTTCGACCTGACGTGGGAGCCGAAGGGACCGGCGCTGGCCGCGCTCGACCGGGCCCTCGGCGACGACGAACCCGACTTCGTCGTCCTCTACTCCTCCGTCTCCGCGCGGATGCCGAAGCTCGCCGTCGGCCTCAGCGACTACGCCGCCGCCAACGCGGCCCTGGACGACTACGCCGCGTTCGCCCGGGCCCGCTCCCGTGCCCGCGGCAGCGCCACCCGCTGGCTGTCCCTCGCCTGGGGCAGCTGGACCGGCATCGGCATGGGCGAGGTCACCACGCCCCGCTACGGAGAGGTGGGCCTGGCCCCCATGAGCCCCGAGGACGGACTCACCCTGCTCGACGCCGCGTTGGCGACCGACGGGCACGCGACGCTCGCAGCGGTCGCCGCACGGCCCGGGCAGCCGGCGGTGGCGACGGGACAGCCGGTCCAGCCGGTCCAGGCGGGACAGGCGGTCGAGCCGGGACAGCCGGTCCAGCCGGGACAGGCGGTCGAGCCGGGACAGCCGGTCCAGCCGGGACAGGCGGGACAGCCGGTCCAGGCGGCTCAGGGAAGCGACGTCTCCCCGGCCGGGGACGACGCGCGCCTCGTCGGGCGCTGCGCCGCCCTTGTCGCGGACGTGCTCGCCGAGGTGCTCGGTACGCCGCTCCACCGCATCGCCCACGACCGGCCGTTCGCCGACCTCGGCGTCGACTCGATCCTCATCGCGAGCATCGTCGTCAGGCTGGAGGCCGCCACCGCCGCACCCCTCGACCCGTCCGTCGTCCTGGAACACCCCACGGTCGAACGGCTCGCCCGCCACCTGGTCGACGCCCACCGCGAGGGCATCACCCGCTGGGCCTCCGACGCGCCCGCAGCCACGGAACAGCCCACGGGCGAGCCGCGGTCCGGCGCCGACGAGCCCGTCAACGAGGCCCCCATCGCCGCGCCTCACCCCACCACCCTGTCCGCGCCGACCGCCGACCGGGCCCCCGGCCACATCCCCGGCCACACCCCGGGTCACGCCCCCGGCATGCCCCTCGCCGTCATCGGCATGGCCGGCCGGTTCCCGGGCGCACCCGACACCGCCGCCTTCTGGGACCTGCTGCGCCACGGCCGGTCCGGCATCCGCGAGGTGCCGCGCAGCCGCTGGGACGTGGCCTCGCGCTACTCGCCCGAGTACGCGCCCGGCATGAGCATCAGCAAGTGGGGCGGCTACCTCGACAACATCGAGGACTTCGACCCCGCCTACTTCGGCATCCCCGAGGCGGACGCCGCGCACGTCGACCCCCTGACCCGGCTGTTCCTGGAGACCGCCGAGACGGCCATCGCGGACGCCGGTTACCGGGGCGAGGAGCTGAACGGCCGGGCCGTCGGCGTCTACGTCGGCTCCGGCACCAGCACGTACGCGCACCGCGTCACCGTCCCCGGCCGGGCCACCGCGACCGGCCTCAACCAGAACTTCATCGCCGCCCACCTCGCCCATCTGCACGATCTGCGCGGCCCCAACCTCGTGGTGGACACGGCCTGTTCGTCGTCCCTGTCCAGCCTGCACCTCGCCCGGCAGGCGCTGGAGCTCGGGGAGTGCGAGATGGCTGTCGTGGGCGGCGCCGACCTGCTGCTGGACGAGACGCCGTACCTCTCGCTCAGCGCCGCCCGCGCCCTGTCGCCCGACGGCACCTGCCACGTCTTCGACGCGTCCGCCAACGGCTTCGTGCCCGGCGAGGGCGTCGGCGCGATCCTGGTGAAGCCGCTGGCCGCCGCCCTCGCCGACGGCGACCGCGTCCTCGCGGTGATCGAGTCGACCGCCATGAACAACGACGGCCGCACCATGGGCCTGACCACCCCCAACCCCGACGCCCAGCAGGCCGTCGTCCGCGAGGCGCTGCGCCGGGCCGGCGCCGACCCGGCGAGCGTGTCGTACGTCGAGGCCCACGGCACCGGCACCATGATCGGCGACCCCATGGAACTGCGGGCGCTGACCGGCGTGTTCGCGCAGTCCACGGACGAGCGCCAGTTCTGCGGGGTCGGCAGCGTCAAGTCGAACGTGGGGCACCTGCTGATGGCGGCGGGCATGGCCGGCCTCCAGAAGATCGTGCTGTCCCTCCAGCACCGGCAGCTGCCGCCCACCCTGCACTGCGACCGCCCCAATCCGCGCTTCGCCTTCGAGACCTCGCCGTTCCGCATCCAGGACCGGCTGGAGCCCTGGCAGCCCCGGCACGGGGTACGGCGGGCCGGCCTCAGCGCGTTCGGCTTCGGCGGCACCAACTGCCACGTCGTCCTGCGTGAACCCGTGGGTCCCGAGGAGACCGGTCGGACGGCCGTACGGACGCCCCTGCCGCCGCCCGTGTTCCAGCGGCGCCGGCACTGGGTCGAGCGCACCGGCCAGGACGATCTCCCGCGCATCACGCCACGTCCCCTGCTCGAGCTGGAGGAACTGATCTAGCCATGTCGCAGAACCCTTCCGTCCAGCGCCCGAACGACGACCTGCCGCAGCACGACGACCCGCCGCGGCCCCACGACCCGCCGCGGCCCCACGACCCGCCGCGGCCCCACGATCCGCTGCCCGGCCACGACCTGCTGGGCCCGCTCGCCGGCCGCCGCGCCACCACCGGCGTCGGTGCCGACGACCCCGCCGTACGGGACCACCTCGTCCACGAAGTGCCGGTCCTGCCCGGCGTGTTCCTCCTCGACCTGGTGCTGCGGACCGTCCGGCGGGCGGGCGTCGACCCCGGCCTCGTCATCCTGCGCCGCATCGTCTTCCACGCGCCCGTCGTCGGTGCCGCCGAACGGTGCGCCGTCGAGGTCGTCCTCGGCGACGCGGACCCGGGGCGGCCCGTGCCCGTGACGGTGCGCAGCCGCCCCGGCGGCGACCCGCGGGCGCCGTGGGAGACCAACTGCACCGCCGAGATCCACCCGGCCGACGGCGCGCCGTGGCGGCGGATCGACCCGGCCGGCCTGACGGCGGCGGCGACCCGCACCGTCGACGTCGACGAGCTGTACGGCCACGTCCGCGCCATCGACATCCACCACCGCGGCTTCATGAGGGCGTCCGGCACGGTGCACGTCGCGCCCGGACACGCCCTGGCGCGCATGCGGCTCGCGGACGAGGCGGCCGAGCACGTGGACCACTTCCACGCCCACCCGGCGGTCCTGGACTTCGCCACGCTCGTGCCGATGCTGCTGTTCCCGGAGCAGGACCCGGGTACCCCCAGGCACGCCTACATCCCGCTCTACATCGAGTCGTTGCGGGCCCGCGCGGGCGTCGGCGCCGACAATCTCGTCCATGTTCCCGGTCCGGTCACCGGCGACTTCGGCAGCGAACTGTTCCAGGCCGACATCGTGGTGTGCGGCACGGACGGCGACGTCGTGGCCGAACTGACCGGCTTCCGCGCCAAGCGGGTGCGGTCCGCCGCGCTCATCACGGACCGCACCCGGCCCGCGGCCGAACGCCCCCAGGAGCCGCTGCCGGCCGAACGCCCCGAGGAACCGCCGACGGCCACGGAACCGACACCGGCGCCCGCCGGCGCGTTCGAGGAACGGGTCGCGGCGCTGGTCGCGCGCCGCCTCGGCGTCGAACCCGGCCGCGTCGACCGCGAACTCGGCTTCTACGAGTGCGGCCTCAGCTCGGTGGACCTGCTGAGCATGGTCGGCGACCTGGAGGACATGCTCGGCACGGACCTCTATCCCACGCTGCTCTTCGAACACCCGACGGTCCGGCGCCTCGCGGATCATCTGCGGGCGGAGCATCCGGGACTGGACCAACTGCCCGACGGGAGCGAGGAGCCGGCCCCCGCGGCCGAGGCGGCCGTCACCCCCGGTATCGCACCCGAGGCGGCGCCCTTCGCGCCCCTCGCGTCCGAGGCGGCGTCCTTCGCGGCCCCCGGACCCGAGGCGCCCGACCTCACGGCTCCCGCTCCCGGCCCCGCCCAGGAGCCGCTGGCGATCGTCGGACTCGCCGGCCGCTACCCCGGCGCCCGCACCCCGGACGAACTGTGGGAGGTGCTCGCCGAGGGCAAGGACCGCGCGACCCCCGTCCCGCCCGAACGCTGGGACCACGCACCGTACTTCGACCCGCGCAAGGGCACACCGGGACGCACCTACTCCCGCTGGGGCGCCTTCTGCGACGGAGTGGCGGAGTTCGACGCGCCCTTCTTCCATCTCACCGCCCGCCAGGCCGAACTGATGGATCCTCACGAACGGCTGCTGCTCCAGGCCGCGTGGGAGGCGATCGAGGACGCCGGACACACCCCCGAGGGACTCGCCGCCCAGACCGGCCGTGCCGTGGGCGTCTTCGCCGGCGCCATGTGGAACGACTACCAACTGCACGGCCTGGACCGGCTGCACGCCGGTTCCGCCGACGTCGCGGGCTCCTGGTCGTCCGCCCTCTCCAACCGGCTGTCGTACACGTTCGACTTCGCCGGGCCCAGCATCACCGTGGACACCGCCTGCTCCGCGAGTCTGGCCGCCCTGCACCTCGCCGCCGACGCGATACGGCGCGGCGAGTGCCGCGCGGCGCTGGTCGGCGGCGTCAACCTGTCCCTGCACCCGTACAAGTACCTGCGGCTGGCCGAACTGGGCCTGCTGTCACCGACCGGACGCTGCCGCCCCTTCGGCGAGGACGCGGACGGCTACGTGCCCGGCGAGGGCGTCGGCGCCCTGCTGCTGCGCCCGCTCTCCGACGCGCTGGCCTCCGGCGACCACGTCTACGGGCTGCTGCGCGGCTCGGCGCTGCTGCACAGCGGGCGGACCGGCGGCTACTCCGTGCCCAGCCCCGACGCCCAGGCACGGGTCGTCTCCGCCGCCCTCGCCGACGCCGGTGTCGCGCCGCGCACCATCGGCTACGTGGAGGCCCACGCCTCGGGAACCGCCCTCGGCGACCAGATCGAGGTGGAGGCGCTCAGCTCCGTGTACGCGCGGCACACCGGCGACCTCGGGTACTGCGTCATCGGCTCCGCCAAGCCGGTCGTCGGGCACCTGGAGGCCGCGGCCGGCATGGCCGGGCTCACCAAGGCCCTGATGGCGCTGCGGCACCGCACCCTCCCGGCCGTCGGTGACATCGGCGCGCCCGCCCCGGGCATCCACTGGGAGCGCACGCCGTTCCGGCTGCCCGCCGACCCCGAGCCCTGGCCCGCCCCCGTCGACCCGGACACCGGGCGCCCGCTGCCCCGACGGGCCGCCGTGAGCGCCTTCGGGGCCGGCGGCGCCAACGCCCACGTCGTCGTCGAGGAGTTCACCGCCGCCGACGGGCCCGAGCGGTCCGGTCCGGGCCGGCCGCTCGCGGTCCCGCTGTCCGCGCGCAGCGCCGAACGGCTGCGCGAGCAGGCCGGACGGCTGGCCGGACACCTGCGGGCCCACCCGGGACCACACCTCGCCGACGTGGCGCACACGCTGCGCGCCGGCCGCCGCCCCATGGAACACCGCCTCGCCGTCGTGGCCGCCTCCACGGCCGAACTCGCCGACGCCCTCACGGCGTGGGCGGACGGCCGCCCGCCCGCCTGCCCCGCGTACGCCGGCACCGAACCCGTCGGCCGGGACACGCGCGCGGACACGGGAACCGGCGGCGCGGCCGACGAGACGCGGGCCGCCCGGCAGTGGGCCGCGGGCGGCGCGTCCGACTGGCCCGCCCTCGACCGGGCACGGCGGATCTCCCTGCCCACGTATCCCTTCGAGCGCCGGCGGTACTGGCTCGGCGACCCCGGACCCGGCGAACGACCGTCCCCGACGCGCGAGGAGCCCCGAGCCGTGAACCCGGACCGGCCCGCCACCCTGCTGTACGTCCCGGACACCCGGCCCCTGCCCCTGCCGGACCCGGCCACCGTGTCCGCGCCGGTCGGTCCGCTGCTCCTCCTGGACGCCGACGCCGACCGCGTGCGGCAGATGCGCGCGCTGCATCCCGACGTGGTCCGCGTCCGGCCCGGCATGTCCTACCAGCGGCTCTCCGCCGACGAGTTCGAGATCGAGGCCGGCGACGCCGACCACTACCTCCGGCTCGTCGAGGCGCTGCGCGCGGAGGACCGCGCCCCGGGAGCCGTCCTCCACCTGTGGCC
Source organism: Streptomyces sp. NPDC037054 (assembly GCF_055606745.1). Taxonomy (NCBI): domain Bacteria; kingdom Bacillati; phylum Actinomycetota; class Actinomycetes; order Kitasatosporales; family Streptomycetaceae; genus Streptomyces; species Streptomyces sp. NPDC037054. Next base: position 266,742 of record NZ_JBVJSJ010000003.1, read on the forward strand.
GCTGTCCGGGGACACCACCGGCGACACGGGCACCGGCGGCGTGCTGTCGGCCCTCCTGCTGTGCCGCGCCCTCGCCGTCGGCCTCGCCCGGCCCCTGCCCGTGGTGTACGCGTACGCCGCCCGCGGCGCGAGCCCGGCGCACGCCGCCGTGGGCGGTCTCGCCCGCAGCGTCCGGCTCGAACAGCCGAGGCTCCTGCTGAAGACCGTCCGCCACCGGACCCCGGCCGTCGAGGCGCGGACGCTCCTCGCCGAGGCCTGCGCACCGGCCGACGCCTACGGCACCGAGATCCGGCACACCGAACACGGCCGCCTGACCGAGGTGTTCGTGCCCGCCGGGGCACCGGCACCCGCGGGGGCGTCCGTGCCCCTCGGCCGTCCGGGCGGCGTCTACCTGATCACCGGCGGCACCGGCGGACTCGGACTGCACACGGCCCGCCGTATCGCCGAGGCAGGAGACGTGTCCCTGGCACTGCTGGGCCGTTCACCGGGCGACGCCCGCACGGACCGGGCCGTCGCCGAACTCGAGGCCCTCGGCGCGCGCGCCGTCCACCTCACCGCCGACGTGACCGACCGGGCCGCGCTGTCCGCCGCCGTACGACAGGTACGCGAACGCTTCGGGCCGCTGACCGGGGTCGTGCACGCCGCCGGTGTCCTGGAGGACTCGCTCGTCGTCAACAAGACCCGCTCGGCGGCCGAGCGGGTCCTCGCCCCGAAGCTGCTCGGCGTCGCCGCCCTCGACGCCGTCACCAGCGACGACCGGCTCGACTACCTGCTGCTGTACTCGTCGCTCGCCGCCGCGGCGGGCAGCGCGGGCGGCGCCGACTACAGCGCCGCCAACCGCGCCCTGGACGCCTACGCGACCCACCGCGAGGGGCTGCGCAGGGCGGGCCGACGGCACGGCGTGACCGTCGCCGTCGACTGGCCGCTGTGGCGCGACGGCGGCATGCGCATCGACCCCGCGCTCCAGGACCGCGTCCTGGCCCGCACCGGCTCCGTCCCGCTCGACACCGCCACCGCCCTCGACACCCTCGACACCGTCCTCGGCCTGGGCACCGAGCGCGTCGTCGTCCTGCACGGGGACCCCGCCCGGCTGCGGGCCGCGCTGGAGACCCCGCGCGGCGAAGCGGCCGGCGAAGCGGTCGGCCGGGACGCGCGCGCGGACACGGTCTTCGAAGCGCCCGTGCCCGGCGCCGACTCGGGCGACGACGTCCCGGACCCGCGCGAAGCACTCGACGCCCACGTCACCACCGCGCTCACCACGGCCCTGCGCCGCGCCGGCAAGGAGACGCAGCCGTCGTCCGTGCGGGACGCGGGATTCATGGCCCTCGGTCTCAGCTCGCTGGAACTGGCCTCCCTCACCTCGGAGTTGAGTGCCTGGCTCGGCGTCGACCTGCCGGCCACGACGCTGTTCCGCTTCCCGGACACCGACCGCCTCGTGACCCACCTGCTCGACGCCCACCCCGACGCCGTACGGGCCGCGTTGCGCCGCGAGACCGCCGCAGCGCTCCGGACGGCCGCCTCCGCGCAGGGGGAGGCCGCCTCCGCCCACGGCCAGGTCGCCTCCGCCGACGAGGACGCCGCCCGTACCGAGGCGCCCCGGCCGGCCATGCCCGTCGCCGTCATCGGCATGGCGGGCCGCTTCCCCGGTTCCGACGACCCCGAGGGGTTCTGGGCCGACCTCCTCGGCGGGCGCGACCTGGTGACTGAGGTCCCCGCCGACCGGTGGGACCACCGCCTGTACCACGACCCGAACGGCGAGCGGCCGGACGCCACCGACTGCGGCCACGGCGGCTTCCTCACCGACGTCACCCGCTTCGACGCCGCCTTCTTCGGACTCACCCCCGCCGAGGCCGAGGGCCTCGACCCGCAGACCCGCCACCTGATGGAGGTCCTGTACCGCACGGCCGAGGACGCCGGCGTCGCCGGCCGGCTGCGCGGCTCCGCCACCGGCACCTTCGTGGGCCGCTGCTTCAGCGACTACGACCAGGCGATGACCGCCTCCGGACGCCGGATGGGCGCCCACGACGTGACCGGCACGTCCGTCACCATGGCCGCCAACCGCATCGCCTACCACTTCGATCTGACCGGCCCCTCCCTCGTCGTCGACACGGCCTGCTCCTCGTCCCTCTACGCCCTGCACCTGGCGGTCGCCGCCGTGCGCCGCGGCGAGTGCGACATGGCGTTCGCCGCCGGGACCAACCTGATCCTCGACCCGCAGCACTACGTGCGCAGTTCGGCGCTGGGCGCGCTGTCGCCGTCCGGACGCTGCCACACCTTCGACGCGCGGGCCGACGGCTACGTGCCCGCCGAGGCGGTCGTCGCCGTCCTGGTCAAACCCCTCGACAAGGCCCTCGCCGACGGCGACCCGATCCACGCCGTCGTCCGCGAGGTCGGCGTCAACCACGGCGGTCGCGCCGGATCGGTCACCGCGCCCAGCCCGGACCGCCAGACGCACCTGCTGCTGGACACCTGGGCGCGTGCCGGAATCGACCCGGGAGACCTCGGCTACCTGGAGGCGCACGGCACCGGCACCGCCCTCGGCGACCCCATCGAGATCGAGGGCGCCGTCGCCGCCCTGCGCCGCCACACGACACGGTCCGCGTTCTGCGCCGTCGGCTCCGCCAAGGCCCACCTCGGCCACGCCGAGGGCGCCGCGGGACTCGTCGGCGTCGTCAAGGCCGTACTCCAGATCGAGCACGGCGTGATCCCGGCCATGCCGGACTACCAACAGCCCAACCCGCACTGCCGCTTCGACGACACGCCGCTCTACGTCAACACGCGCCCCGTCGACTGGCACACCCCCGACGGACGGCCGCGCCTCGCCGGCGTGAGCTCCTTCGGCTTCGGCGGGTCCTACGCCCACGCCGTCCTCGAACAGGCGCCGGTGCGCGAAGCGGCCCCGGCCCCGCGCCGTCCCCGCCTCTTCCCGTACTCGGCGCGCGACGGCGAGGCACTGCGCCGACTCGTGCGCGCCCACCGCGACTTCCTCGCCGCGACGCCCGACATCCCGCTCGACCGCACGGCGGCCACGCTCCACCACGGCCGGGAGGCGATGCGGCACCGCGTGGTGCTGCTCGCGGACTCCCACGAAGGCCTGCTGGCCGCGATGGACGCCTTCCTCACCGACCCGGACGCCTCGACCGGCGTGCACGTGGCGGCCACCGAAACCGCCCCCGGCGAGCCGCTGCCGGCGGCGGCCCGGGCCTGGGCGGCGGGCGCCCCGATGCCCGCCACGGCGGCACCGGACCCCGCGACACCGCGCGTCGGCCTGCCGACGTATCCGTTCGGCGGCGGACGGTACTGGTTCGCGGAGACGGAGACGGAGACGGAGACGGAGACGGAGACGGAGACGGAGACGGAGACGGAGACGGAGACGGGGACGGGGACGGAGACGCACGCGGGCAAGGGCACGGGCCGGGCGGCCACCGCCGCCGGGGACAGCGCCGCCGCCACGGACGGCTTCCGGCAGCCCGTCACCCCGGCGGTCCTCCGGCAGCCCGCCGACCCCCCGCAGGCCGACGTCCGGCCGGCCGCCGGCCCGGCCGAGGCGTCGCGCCCCGCGGTGCCCGCCGAAGTGCGGGACGTCCAGCGGCACATCCGGGCGAGCGGGTTCGACGGACGCCGGGCCGCCGAGGGCATGGAGCGGCTCAACGACCTGCTCCGGCGCTGGTGCGCGCACCTGCTCGCCGACGGCCCCACCCCTCCCACCGCGCAGCGCCTGCGCGCCCTGCTGGCGGACGAGGACAACTACGGCCGTCTCGCCGACGCGCTGGCCGCGCTGATGGCGAAGGTGCCCCCCGCCTCCCGCACGACCGAGCCGGACTTCGCGGCGGAGGCGTCGCGACTGGCCGCCGAACACCCCGAACTGGCCCCGTGGCTGAAGCTCGTGCGGGTCTGCGTGCCCCGGCTGAAGGAGATCCTCACCGGCAGGGCCGACGCGCTGGAGGTGTTCTTCTCCCCGGACCACCCCGACCTGCTGCTCGGCATCTACGACGGCAACACCGTCGCCGACCACCACAACGAGATCGTGGCCCGCCTCGTGGCCGGCCGGGTGCGCGCCCTGCGGGAGTCCCGGCCCGGTCAGCCGGTGCGCCTCGTCGAGATCGGCGGCGGCACCGGCGGGACCACACGCCGGCTGCTGGAGGCCGTCGCCGAGCACGGCAACGGCGTCCAGTACCGGTTCACCGACGTCTCACCGGCCTTCCTGCCCGCCGCCCGCGCCCGGTTCGCCGACACCCCGGTGGACTTCACGTGCGCGGTCCTCGACCTCGACCGGGACCCGGTGGAGCAGGGCTTCGAACCCGGCAGCGCGGACATCGTCGTCGCCGCCAACTCCGTGCACGCCACCCGGCACCTGGGCGAGAGCCTCGGCCGGATCCGGCGCCTCCTCGCGCCGTCCGGCGTGCTCGTCCTGGAGGAACTGGTGCGCAACCACGACTGCATGACGGCCATGATCGGACCCCTGCCCGGCTACTGGTCCGCGGTGGACGTGGCGGCGCGGCTGCCGCACTCGCCGTTCTTCGACGTACCGCGCTGGCGCGCGGCGCTCGCGGAGCAGGGCTTCGAGACGACCTGGGCGCTCGGCGCGCCGGACCTGGCCGAGACGGAGTTCGACAACGCCGTCCTCTTCAGCCAGGTACCGGCGACGGCCGAGGCGGGAAGCGGCACCGCGGCGAACGGTCCGGCGGAGGCACCGTCCCCGGCACCCACTCGGGCCACCGCCCCCGCGACCACGCCCGCGACCACGTGCGTGACCGACCCGGTGAGCGTTCCGTCGACCGCCCCCGTGCCCGCCCCCGTGCCCGCCCCCGTGCCTACGCCCGTGACCGCCCCGGAGCCCGTCATGGCGGACGCCGACGAGGTGCGCGAGCGGCTGACGCCGGTCTTCGCGCGGTTCTTCGGACTCGCGGCCCACGAGGTCGACACCGCCGTCACCTTCGACCACTACGGCATGGACTCCCTGAGCGCCATCCAGCTGGTCCGCAGCCTGGAACCGGAGTTCGGCCGCCTGCCGAAGGTCCTGCTCTACGAGCACCCGACGATCGACTCGCTCGCGGCGCACCTCGCCGAGCACGCGCCCGTCGCCTCACGCAGGCACACTCCCGCCGAGGCCTCCGTCGTCGCGGCGGACACCGAGCCGTCGCGGCCCGCCCCGGACGCCGTACACGAACCGGCCACCGCGGCGCCCGTGCCGCCGGAACACACCCCGCGACCGCACCCCGTGGCCCCCGCGGCGGCGCGCGGCGCAGGGGCGGACGGGGACGACCCGGTCGCGATCGTCGGCATGGCGGGCCGCTTCGCGCGCTCGCCCGACCTGAGCACCTGGTGGCGCCACCTGCGCGACGGCACGCACCTGGTGGGCGAGATCCCGCGCGACCGGTTCGACTGGCGCGAGGTGTTCGGCGACCCGCACCTCACGCCCGGCACGGTCAACAGCCGCTGGGGCTCGTTCATCGACGGCGTCGACCGCTTCGACGCCGACTTCTTCGGCATGACGCCGCTGGAGGCCGAGCTGATGGACCCCCAGCAGCGGATCATGCTCCAGACGGCCTGGCAGGCGGTGGAGGACGCCGGCCACCGCCCCGCGTCCCTGCGCGGCACCCGCACCGGCGTCTTCATCGGCGCCACCTCCCGCGACTACGACTGGCAGCTGCACCGGGCCGGCCGGCACCGCGAGGGACACGTCGTCAGCGGCAACGGCCACTGCCTCATCGCCAACCGCATCTCCTACCAGCTGGACCTGCGCGGCCCCAGCGAGGCCGTCGACACGGCGTGCTCCAGCTCGCTCACCGCGCTGCACCGGGCGGTGCGCGCGGTCCGCACCGGCGAGTGCGAGGCGGCGCTCGTCGGCGGCGTGCACCTGTTCCTCACCGCCGACCTGTTCGTCGCACTCGGCCAGCTCGGCATCATGTCGCCCGACGGCCGGTGCGCCGCGTTCGACCGGCGGGCCAACGGCATGGTGCGGGGCGAGGGCGCCGTGGCGGTCCTCGTCAAGCCCCTGTCGCGGGCGCTCGCCGACGGCGACACCGTGTACGCGCTGGTGCGCGGCAGCGGCGTCTCGCACGGCGGCGGCGGACACATGGACTCGCTGATGATGCCCAACCCGACCGCCCAGGCGGAGCTCATCGCCACCGTCTACCGCGACGCCGGTGTGGCACCGCGCACGGTCGGCTACGTGGAGGCCCACGGCACCGGCACCGAGGTCGGCGACCCCATCGAAGTACGGGGGCTGCGCAAGGCGTTCGCCGCGCTCGACGGCAGGCCCGACGGCGCGCCGGTCGACGCCCCCTGGTGCCTGCTCGGCACGGTCAAGTCCAACGTCGGGCACACCGAGGCCGCGGCCGGACTGACCGGCGTCGTCAAGACGGTGCTGGCCATGCGGCACGGCATGCTGCCGCCCACGCTCCACTTCACCGAGCCCAACCCGCTGCTGGACCTGGACGGCAGCCCCTTCCGCGTCGTGGACCGCCTCACCCCGTGGCCGGCGGGCGACGCCCCGCGCCGCGCGGGCGTCAGCGCCTTCGGCCTCGGCGGCACCAACGCGCACGTCCTGCTGGAGGACTACCCCGACACCCGGCCCGCCGCCGAGGCCGCCGGCCCGGTCGTCGTCCCGCTGTCCGCCCGCACCCCCGAACGGCTCCGCGCCCGGCTCCGGGAACTGCACGGCTTTCTCACCCGGGACCCCGCCGAGCAGGCCGGACCGCTCGCCCTCACCGACATCGCCCACACCCTCGCCGAGGGCCGGGACCCGATGGCCCACCGCGCGGCGTTCGTCGTCGAGACGACCGCTCAACTCGCCGTCGCGGTACGCCGCCTGCTCGACGAGGAACCCGGCCCGGACACCTTCACCGGTCGGGCCGAGCGGCCGTCGGACGGGCGGGCGGCGGCCAACGGGCACGCCGACGCCGCCGCACCGCAGGACACCGATCCCTACGAGACGGCCCTGCGCTGGGTCTCGGGCGAGCGCGCGCTGCCCGCCTCCCCGGGCCGGCGCGTGCCCCTGCCGGCGTACCCGTTCGAAGCACAGCGCCACTGGGCGGAACCCCTCGATCCCCACGGACCCCTGGATCCCCACGGCCCCCACGGCTCCCTCGGAGCCCTCGGAGCCCTCGGAGCCCTCACCCCCCTGCCCGGGGCGGGCCCGGTGCCCGTCCCGGCGTCCGCCGCGCCGTCGGCGCCGGGGGCCTCGCTGCCCGAACTGCTCCAGGCACTCAACGAAGGCCGCCTCTCGGTGGACGAAGCGGAACGGCTCATGGAAGGTGCGCAGTGATCTCCAGGCAGAACCGTCGGGACATCCTCGAGCGCGTCAGGGCGGGGGAGTTGGCCGTCGCCGACGCGGCCGCCCTCATGGGCGCGGCGGCCCCGGCCGGCCCCGCCCCGGCGGCGGGCGCGCACGAGGTGGTGGCCTACACGTCCGGCTGGGAGCGCACGGCGCCGACCGGGCACCGGACCCCCGGGCACGGGCGCACGCCCCTGATCGTGCTCGACCCCTCCGCCGCGCGCCGGCCCGGCCTCGTGACGCCGGGGACGGGACGGGTGGTCGCGGCCGTCGCGGGCCCCGTGCCGCCCGCGCCCGGTGCCCCCGCCGTACAGCCGCCGGACACGCACACCGTCTCGCTCGCCGACGACGCGTCGTGGGAGCGGCTGTGGGCCGCGCTCGCCGCCGACGGCGACCTGCCCGACCGCATCGTCCTCGTCACGGCCGAGGGCCCCGAACACTGCCTGGACGTCGTGTATCCGGCGGTGCGCACCCTGATCCGCGGCCGGGTCGGCGAGCGGCTCGCCGTCGCCTGCCTCGCGGTGGGGGAGGACCGCGCGCAGGCGGCGGACGCGCTCGGCGGCTTCTGCTCGATCGCCGCCCAGGAGGACAGCCGGCTCCACCTGGTCGCGCTCTCCGCGGACGGCGCGGCCGACCCCGTGGCCCTCGCCCTGGACGAACTCGCGGAACCCGTCGCGCCGTTGCGCCAGGTGCGCCACGACGCCGACGGCCGCTGGGTGCGCACCATGACGCCCCTTACGCCGGCCCCCGCCGCACCGCCCGCAGACGGTGTCCACCTCCTGTCCGGCGGTGGCGGCGGCATCGCCCTGAGCCTCGCGGAACGGCTGGCCCAGTCTCCCGACGCCCGGATCGTCCTGCTGGGCCGCTCGCCCGCCGGCGCACGCGTCTCAGAACTGCTGCGCCGCGTCAACGGCACCGGGGCGGAGCGGATCCGGTACGTACGCGGTGACGTGACCCGGCCCGACGACGTACGGCGGGCCGTCGCCGAGGCCCGCGCGGCCTTCGGCCCGGTCACCGACGTGCTGCACCTGGCCGGGGTCAACGAGGACGCGTACATCGCCAACAAGGCGCCAGGCGGCCACGCGCGCGTGCTCGCGCCCAAGCTGGCCGGTGCCCGCAACCTGGACGAGGCGACGCGGGACGAACCGCTGCGCCACTTCGTGCTCTTCTCCTCGCTCGCCGGATACGCGGGCCACCCCGGGCAGGCCGACTACGCCGCCGCGAGCCGTGCGCTGGGCGGCTTCGCCTCCCACCGCGCCGCCCTGGTGGAGGCGGGCCGGCGCCGCGGACGCACCGTGTCGGTCGGCTGGCCGCTGTGGGCCGACGGCGGGATGACGCTCAGCGACACCGACCGCCGGGCCGTCGAGGTGCTCCAGGGCATGGTCGAGATGCCCCCGGACACCGGACTGTCGGTGATGGCGGCGGCGCTGCGCTCCGAGGCGCGCGAGGTCGTCGTCGTCCACGGACACCGCGACCGCATCGAGGCGTTCGTGCGCGCCCGCCTCACGGGCGTGGCGGCGGGAACCGGCGGTGCCGGGGACACAGGGGTGCCCCGGGCGTCGGCCGAACCGGCGGTGCCCGACGCGGCGGAGTGGGACGCGGCCGGGGTGGCGCGGGCGTACCTGCTGGACCTCGTGTCGCGGCTGACCCGTATCGCGCCCGGCAGGCTCCGCTCCGACCAGGAGTTCTCCGCGCTCGGCATCGACTCGGTGATGGTCAAGCGGATCACGGCCGCCCTGGAGGACCGGCTCGGTCCCATGCCCGTGACGCTGCTGTTCGAGCACCGCACGGTCGACGACCTCACCGACTACCTGGCGGCCAACCACCGGTCGTCGCTGGGCGCGTTGGCCCCGGCCGCGCAGGCTTCCCCGACCGCCCCGGTGCCGACGCCGACCTCGGCCCCCGAGGCCAAGGCGCCGACACCCGCCCCCGAAGCCGCGGCCTCTGCCGCGAGGACCGCGCCCCGACCCACCGCCCCGCCCCCGGCCGGCGACGCCGCGCCCGACGACGCCATCGCCGTCATCGGCCTGGCCGGCCGCTACCCCGGCGCGCGGGACGTGCACGAGCTGTGGCGGATGCTCGTGGAGGGCCGGGACGCCATCGGGGAGATCCCGTCCGAACGGTGGGACGGGGAGCGCTGGTTCGACCGCGGCGAGCGCCGGCCGGGCACGAGCTACGGACGGTGGGGCGGGTTCATCGAGGACGCCGCGCGCTTCGACTCGCTGTTCTTCTCCGTCGCCCCGCGCGAGGCCCGCCGCATGGACCCCGCCGAGCGACTGTTCCTCGAGGTCGCCTGGTCGGCGCTGGAGGACGCGGGGTACACCCGCACCCGGCTGCACCGCACCACTCGTACCGACGAGGGTCACGCGGTGGGCGTCTTCGTGGGCGCCACGGGCCTGGCCTACGGGCTGGTCGGCGCGGAGGAGTGGGGCAAGGGCAACCCCGTACCGGCCTACTCGATGGAGTTCTCCCTCGCCAACCGGCTCTCCTACTTCCTCGACGTGCACGGCCCGAGCCTCACCGTGGACACCGCCTGCTCCGCCTCCCTCACCGCCCTGCACCTGGCCTGCGAGAGCCTGCGGCGCGGCGAGTGCCGGACGGCCGTCGTGGGCGGAGCCCACCTCAACCTCCACCCGATGAAGTACGCGATGCTCGCCGAGCAGCGCATGATCTCCCCCGACGGGGTCTGCCGGGCGTTCGGCGAGGGCGGCAACGGGTTCGTGCCCGGCGAGGGCGTCGGCGCCGTGGTGCTCAAGCCGCTGGCCGCCGCCCGTGCCGACGGCGACCGCATCGACGGCGTCGTCCGTGCCACCGCCATCAGCCACGGCGGCCACACCAACGGCTACACCGTGCCCTCGCCGCGCGCCCACGCCTCCGTGATCGGCGCGGCGCTGCGCCGCTCCGGGGTCGACCCGTCGAGCATCGGCTACGTGGAGGCGCACGGCACCGGCACGGAACTCGGCGACCCCATCGAGATCGAGGGCCTGGCCCGCGTGTTCGGACCGTCCGCGGAGGAACGCCAGTACTGCGCCCTCGGCTCGGTGAAGCCCAACATCGGCCACGCCGAGGCGGCGGCCGGCATCGCCGGCCTCACCAAGATCCTCCTCCAGCTGCGGCACGGCACGCTCGCGCCGACGCTGCACAGCGACCCGCCCAACCCGAAGATCGACTTCGCCCGGACGCCGTTCCGCCTCCAGCGCGCCGCCGGACCCTGGCACCCACGGCCGGGTCACGACCTGCGCCGGGCCGCCCTGAGCTCGTTCGGCGCGGGAGGCGCCAACGCGCACGCCGTGATCGAGGAACACCGGGACGCCGTACGTCCCGACGACCGGCCGGCCGAGGGCGACGACCACCTCGTCGTCCTGTCCGCCCGGACACCGGACCGTCTGAAGGCCGCCGCCGACCGGCTCGCCCGCCACCTTGCCGCACCGGATGCCGCCGGGCTCCGCCTCGACGACATCGCGCACACGCTCCGGGCCGGGCGGGAGGCCTTCGAGCACCGCGTCGCGTTCGTCGTCCCGACCCGCGCGCGGCTCGTGCGGGCGCTCGAACAGTACGTGGCGACCGGTGCCGCCGACGCGACCGGCCGCGTCGCACCGGAGGCTCCCCGGCGTGAGGCCGGCGACCTCAGCGGCCTGTTCGCGGGGCGCCGCTGGCATGAGATCGCCGCGCGCTGGGTCGCGGGGGCGGAGTTCGAGTGGCCCGAGGCCGCCGAGCGCCGCGACCGGCACGGGCGGGCGCCGCGGGCCGTGCCCCTGCCCACCTATCCGTTCGCCGGCCCCGTGCACTGGCCCGACACCGTGGACGCCCCGGTCGGCACGGCCCCGGCGCGGACTGCGCGGCCCGCGGAGACCAACGGCGCGACGGATGGCGGGACGGAGGGCGGGACGGATGGCGTGACGCTCGCCGAGTCGGGTGTCGCGCCCGACGGGGCGGCCGAGTTCACGGCCGCTCTCACTCCCGGCCACCCGTGGGTGGCGGACCACGTCGTGGACGGCCGGCCCGTCCTCGCGGGCGTCGCCCACCTTGCGCTGGCCCGGGCGGCGGCCGAGCGCGCGACGGGACGGCCGGTCTCCGGACTGACCGACGTGCGCTGGCGCACCGCCCTCGTCGTGACCGCCGGTGAACAGCCCGTCGTACGCGTCCTGCCCGCCGCCGGGGACGGCACCGTCCCCGTCGAGATCTGCACCGGCACCGGCGAGCGGCGCACCGTGCACGCCACCGTCACGGCACGGACCGCGACGCCCCACCCCGACGCCGTCCCGTCCCTCCCCCCGGCCCCCCTGGACATCGCTTCCGTGCGGCTCGGCTGCCCCCGCGAGGTGAGCCACGAGGCGTTCTACGACCGTGCCCGCGCGGCAGGCCTCGACTACGGGCCGTCGTACCGCAGGATCGAGCGTCTGTGGTGCGGGGACGGTGAGGCGCTGGCCGAACTGACCATGACCGGGGAGCAGTTGGGGGCGTCCGTCTCGTCGCCCGGCCGCGATCCCGGCGTCACCGACGCCGCCCTGCACGCCGTGCACGGGGCCGTGCCCGCGTGGGACGAACCGGCGACGCTGCCCGCCGCCGTCGAGCGGGTCCGCCTGCACGCCGGTGACGGACCCGTCCGCCACGCCCACGCCCGTCTGGTCGCCGCCGACGCGGCGCGCGGGACCGTCAAGTGCGACGTCCTGCTGACGGACGCCGAGGGCCGCGCCCTCGTCGAGTTCACCGGGCTGACCGTGGTCCGGCCGTCCGGCGCCGCCGCCGTCCCGCACCTCGTGCCCGTCTGGCACGTCGCGCCCCGCGTCGACGCCCCGGACGACCGGGGGCACGGGCCCGCCCTGGTGTTCACGGCCGGGCACGACGCCGGACTCGCCGCCGCGCTGGTCCGCCACCACGGCGGCGCGAGCCGGGCCGTCGACCTGACGGCACTGCGCGACCGCGACGGCCACCTGGCCCTGCTCCGGGCGCACCCGGGCATTCGCACGCTCTACTTCGCCGGCGGCGTCGACACCCGCCGCCACTCCTCCACCGACCTGGCACACCTGGAGCGGACCCAGCGGCACGGCTGCCTCGCCCTGTTCCACCTGGCGCAGGCGCTGGCCACCCTGCGCCCGCGAGGCCTGCGGCTGGTCGTCCTGACCAGCGACAGCCAGCAGCCCCTGCCCGGCGGCCCCGTCGACAACCCGTTCGCCGGATCCCTGCACGGCATGGCGCGCACCCTCTCGCGCGAACTGCCGTTCCTCGACGTGGTCTGCCTGGACCTCGCGCGCACCGACCTCGAACGCTGCCAGACCGATGACGCCTGGCAGCCCCTGGTGGCCGCCGTCGCCGCCGAACCGGCCGCGACCCCCTTCACGGAGGCCGCGCTGCGGGAGGGCACGCGGCTCGTCAAGCGACTCGCCCCGGCCGCGCTGCCCGCCCCGTCGGACGACCGGCTGCCCCTGCGGCGCGGCGGACGCTACCTCGTCGTCGGCGGCCTCGGCGGCCTCGGACGGGTCGTCAGCGAGCACCTGCTGCGCGAGTGGGACGCCCGGCTGGTCGTGATGGGACGCCGGCCCGAACACCAGCTGCCGGACGGCACGCTCACCGGTCTGCGCGCACACGGCGGGCAGGTCGCGTACTTCTCGGGCGACGTGACCGACCCCGACGCCGCGCGGGCCGCCGTCCGCCTGACGCACGAGCGGTACGGCGGCGTCGACGGAGCCGTCCACACGGCGTTCGTCCTCGCCGACCGGACCATCGCCCAGTCCGACGACCAGGTCTTCGACGCCGCCTTCGCGCCCAAGACGCGCGGCACCGTCGCCCTCGCCGACGCGCTCACCGCCGAACCGCTCGACTTCTTCGCCCTCTTCTCGTCGGCCATCGCCCACACCGGCAACCCCGGCCAGTCGAACTACGCCGCCGGTTCGACGTTCATGAGCTCCTACGGCGCCCACCTGGCCTCCCGGCTGCACTGGCCCGTCACCGTCGTCGACTGGGGCTTCTGGGGCGACGAGGGCGCCGTCGCCACGCCGGAGCACCGCGAGCGGCTCGCCCGCTGGGGCGTGCAGCCGCTGACCGCGGCCGAGGGACTGCAGGCCTTCCGCCAGGTCCTCGCCGCCGGACTCACCCAGGTCGCGCCGCTGCGCGCGGACCTCACGGAACTGGGCCGCGTGACACCCCTGGAGCACGGCACACGTCACCTGCGGCCCGCCCGGGCAGCCCAGCCGGTCGCCGGTCCCGGCGCCGCCGCCGGTCCCGAGGCCTCCGCCCCGGTGGATGCCCTGACCGCCCCGGGCGCCGCCGACCGGGATGCCCTGACCGCCCCGGGCGCCGCCGGCCGGAGTGCCCCGACCGTCCCGGCCACCGCCGGCCGGGACGTCCTCGCCGCCCCGGCGGCCGCCGTACTCGCCGCGCGGCGCGCCGACGGCGAGCCCTACGCGCCCGACTACCTCGACGCCGTCGACGACTACGCGCGTCTCGCCCTGCTGGACGCCCTGCGCGAAGCCACCGACTGCCTGGCACCCGGAGCGCACTTCACCCGCGAGGAACTGCGGCGGGGCCTCGCCGTCCACGACGAGAGGCTCCCCCTGTTCGACGCGCTGCTCACGGCCCTGGAGTCGGCCGGCCTCGTACGGCCCGGCCGGGGCCTGCTCACGGCCCCGGCCGCGCCCGAGGCCGACCGCCGTTCCCGACTGCGCAGCGAACTCCTCGCCCGCTTCGGGCACTTGACGCCCACGCTGGACCTCCTGGACGACTGCGCCGCCGCGCTGCCCGACGTCCTCGCCCGCCGACGGCGCGGCCTGGACGTGCTCTTCCCGGGCGGCTCCGACCGGCGCATGGCCGCCCTGTACGCGGACGATCCGCGCACCCGGCACTTCAACCGCCTCACCGCCGCCGCTGTCCGGGCCGCGGTCGCCGACGCTGTCGCCGCCGACCCGGGCCGGCGCGTGCGCGTCCTGGAGATCGGCGCCGGCACCGGCGCCACCACCCGCGCCGTGCTCGACGCCCTCGACGACCACCGCGCCTCCCTCCACTACGACGTCACCGACATCTCGCCCTCCCTGGTCGCCGGCACCCGCCGACGCCTGGCCGAGGGCCGGCCCCACACGGACTTCCGCGTCCTGGACATCGCGGACGACCCGGCCACGCAGGGCTTCGGCGGCGAGCGGTACGACATCGTCGTCGCCACCAACGTCCTGCACGCCACCCGGGACATCCGGCAAACCCTGCGCAACGTCGCCGAACTCACCGCGACCGGCGGCCTGTTGGCGGTCAACGAGGCCACCCGCGTCCTGGACGCCGTCACCCCCGTGTTCGGTCTCACCGACGGGTGGTGGCTCGCCGGGGACGCCGGGCTGCGCCTGCCGCACGGACCGCTGCTGGCCCCGCTCACCTGGCAGGCGCTGCTGGCCGAGGCCGGATTCGACCGCAGCCGCCGCTTCGGCGTGCACGGCTGGACCGACGACCAGGCCGGACAGCACCTCTTCGTCGCGGAACGGGGACCCTGGCACACCGCGCCGCCCGCCGCCACCGCCGTACCGGGGCGCCGACAGCCCGCTGCCCGGCCGGCGGAACCGCCCGCGCCGTCGCCCGTGCCGCCCGCACCGCCCGCGGGGGCCATACCGGCCGCACCGACCACGGACGCACCAGCCACGACAGCCGCACCAGTCACAGCAGCCGAACCAGCCACACCAGCCGCACCGGTCGAACCCCAGGCCCGCCCGTCCGCGAACGGTGCCGGAGACCGGCTCCTGGCGGGGACGACGGAGCATCTGCGGCACCTGTTCGCGGACCTCCTCCGCCTGCCCCCGGACGACGTGGACCCGGAGGTACCCCTCGCGTCCCTCGGTACCGACTCCCTCACGGTGATGGAGGCGGTGGAGCGTCTTGAGCGCGACATCGGGCCGGTGCCGCAGGAACTCCTGGTGACCGGCGAGTCGGTCCGCTCGGTGGCGCGGGCCCTGGTGAGCGCGAAGGGCACGGAACTGGCCCGGCTGACGGGAGTCGCCGCGGCGCCGGCCGACGACACGCCGCCGCCACCACCGACCACTCCGCAGAGCGACGCGCCCGCGCCGACCGCCACGTCCGGGGCCGAGTCCCTTGCGACGGTCCACACCGCAGCCCTGCCACCCGCCACCACCGCCCCGCCGGCCCGATCGGCGTCGCCGGTCCAACCGGCGTCGTCGGCCCACCCCTCCCGTCCCGCCCCCGAACCCATCGCCGTCGTGGGTGTCGCCGGCCGCTACCCGGGCGCCGCGGACATCGACACGCTCTGGCAGCACCTGCTCGCCGGGCGCAGCCTCATTACCCCCGTCCCGCCCGGACGTTGGCACCCCGAGGAGGCCGGGGAGGCCGGGGTCGGCGCGGCGTGGGGCGGCTTCCTCGACGACGTCGACCGCTTCGACCCCCTCCTGTTCCGCATCTCGCCGCGCGAGGCGGAACGCATGGACCCCGCCGAACGCCTCTTCCTGGAGACGGCCTGGGAGGCGCTGGAGGACGCGGCGCTGCCCCCCTCCCGGCTGCGCGCCCGGGCCGTCGGCGACGGCGGCAGGACCGGCGTCTTCGTCGGCATGATGCACCACCAGTACGCGCTGCTCGGCGCCGAGGAACGCGGGCGCGGGAACGCCGTACAGGCCCTGTCCTCCGGCTGGTCCGTCGCCAACCGCGTGTCCCACACCTTCGGCCTGACCGGCCCCAGCATGGCGGTCGACACGGCCTGCTCCTCCGCGCTCACCGCCGTCCACCTCGCGGTGCGGAGCCTGCGCGAGGGGGAGTGCGGCACGGCGATCGCCGGGGGAGTGAACGTCATCCTCCACCCCAGCCACCACAGCGACCTGGCCGCCGCGCGGATGCTGTCCCCGCACGGCACGCCGCGGGTCTTCGACACGGCCGCCGACGGCATCGTCACCGGCGAGGGCGTCGGCGCGCTCGTCCTGAAACGGCTCTCGGACGCGCTGCGCGACGGCGACCGCGTGTACGCCTGCATCCGGGGCTCGGCCGTCAACGCGGACGGCCCGACCGAGGCGTACGCCGTCCCGCGCGCCGAGGCGCAGGTCGACCTCATCGCCCAGGCCCTGGAGGCCTCCGGAACCGACGCGCGCAGCGTGCAGTACGTGGAGGCGCAGGCCACCGGCTCACCGGTGGGCGACCCGGTCGAACTGGCCGCGCTGCGCGAGGCGTACGACGTCGGGGGCGATGCCGGAGGCGATGTCCGGGGCGACGTCCACCGGCTGCGGATCGGCTCGGTGAAACCGAACACCGGGCACCTCGAAGCGGCGTCCGGCGTCGTCCAGTTGACCAAGGTGATCCTGCAACTGCGGCACCGCACCTTCGCGCCGACCCTCGGCACCGACGGGCCGCCGACCGCCGACGGCTTCCTCGTGCCCCGCGAGCCGTCCGCCTGGCCCGAGCAGCCCACCGGGGAGCCCCGGAGGGCCGCCGTCAGCTCCTTCGGCGCGGGCGGCGCCAACGCCCACGTCGTCCTGGAAGAGGCCCCACCGCACGCGGTTCAGCCCGAGCCCGACACCGAGGGCCCGCGGCCCGCCCGGCCGCTCCTGCTGCTTCTGTCGGCCCGCCGACCGGACGCCCTGCGCGCGTACGCCCGCCGCCTCGCCGCGTTCCTCGACGGCCCCGGAGCCGCACTGCGCCCGGTGGACGTCACCCACACCCTCCGCGTGGGACGCGAACCGCTCGCGGCCCGGCTCGGCGCCGTCGTGCACGACCTGGCCGACATCGTCGCGGTCCTCACCGCCTACGCGGAGGAACGCCCGCACGACCGCCTCGTGAACGGCCCCGGGGACGAGACCCTCCGGCGCCACGACCTGCCGCCCGCCGACGCCGAGGTCCTGGAACGGGCCCGGCGCTGGACGGCCGGCGCGCGCCCCGACGACCTCGCCGCACCCGAGCCCGACGCCCGGATCGTGTCCCTGCCGCACTACCCCTTCGCCGACGGCCGCTACTGGCTCAGGCCCGCACCCGCCGCCGGCCGCGGCACCACGGATCCCGTTCCGCCCGCCACCGGTCCCAGCCCTTTTGAGGAGCCCTCCGTGACCCTCACGCACCCGACCGCCGACAGCGCGGGCGGCAGCAGCACGCCCTCCGCCGTCCACGCGATGCGGCACACCGTCACCGAGGCCATCTGCGCCCTGGTCGGCGTGACGCCCGAGGACATCGACCCCGGCGACCACCTCAGCGACTTCGGGCTTGACTCGGTGACCATGGTGCAGCTCGCCGACCGCCTCTCCCGGACGACCGGCGCCGACCTGACCCCCGACGTCCTGTACGGCTGCCGGGACATGGCGGCCGTGGTCGACCTCCTCGTCAAGGCCACCGCGACTCAGTCCTTCACGGCCACCGCGACAAAGTCCTTCACCGACACCGCGGCACGGACCGTCACGAGCACCGCCAACGAGCCCAACGGTTCGGCCGTTTCCATCCCGGCCCCGCCCCACGAGGAGCCGGCCCCGGCCGCCCCCGTCCCGCCCCCGGCCGTCGCCCCCGCCGCGCCCCCGGTCGCCTCGCCGCCCGACCGCGCCGACGAGCCCGTCGCCGTCGTCGGCATGGCCGGCGCGTTCCCCGGCTCGCCGGACCTGGAGAGCTTCTGGAACAACCTGATCCAGGGCCGCGACCTGATCACCGAGGCGCCTCCCGAGCGGTTCGCCACCGCCGCGGACACCGCCCCGGACACGGCCCCCGTACGCGGCGGATTCCTGGACGGTGTCGACCGATTCGACGCCGAGTTCTTCCAGATCACCCCGCGCGAGGCACGCGTCATGGACCCGCAGGCCCGGCTGTTCCTGCAAACCGTGTGGGCGGCCGTCGAGGAGGCCGGCCACGACCCCGCCGACCTCGCGGGCAGCTCCTGCGGCCTGTTCGTCGGCGTCGCCTCCTCCGAGTACGGCGAACTGGCCCGCGAGCGCGGCGTGGACGTCGACGGCCAGCTGATGACGGGCAACGACCACAGCGTCCTCGCCAACCGCGTCTCCTTCCTGCTCGACCTGCGCGGCCCCAGCGAGCCCGTCGACACCGCCTGCTCCAGCTCCCTCGTCGCCGTGCACCGGGCCGTGCGCGCCATCCAGACCGGCGAGTGCGACCAGGCGATCGCCGGCGGCGTCAACGTCATCGTGGCGCCGACCGCGTTCGAGGCGTTCGGCCGGTCCGGCATGCTGGCGCCCGACGGCCGCTGCAAGTCCTTCGACCACCGCGCCGACGGCTACGTGCGCGGCGAGGGCGTCGGCGCCGTCCTGCTCAAGCCCCTGAGCCGGGCCCTCGCCGACGGCGACCACGTGCACGGCGTCATCGCGGGCTCCGCGACCAACCACGGCGGACGCGCCGCCTCCCTCACCGCCCCCAACCCGGCGGCCCAGGCCGAGGTGATCGCCCGCGCCCAGCAGCGCGCGGGAGCACGGCCCGAGACGATCGGCTACGTGGAGGCGCACGGCACCGGCACCGCCCTGGGCGACCCCATCGAGGTGACCGGCCTGCGCACCGCCTTCGAGCGGTACGACGCGGGCGACACGGCGTCCGCACCGAGGCAGTACTGCGGGCTCGGCAGCGTGAAGACCAACATCGGTCACCTGGAGACGGCGGCCGGTATGGCGGGCCTGTTCAAGGTGCTGCTCTCGCTGCGGCACGGCATGCTGCCGCCCACCCTGCACGTGGAACGCGTCAACCCGCTGATCAAGCTCGCGGACTCGCCGTTCCACCTCGTCACCTCGGCCCGCCCCTGGACCCCGCTCACGGACGCCGCGACCGGCGCGCCCCTGCCCCGCCGCGCCGGCGTCAGCTCGTTCGGCTTCGGCGGCATGAACGCGCACCTCGTCGTCGAAGAGGCACCCACGGGCGGCGCCTCCCGCCCGTCCGCCCGTACGGCGGACACGTCGGGCGGCGACCGGCTGTTCGTGCTCAGCGCCCGCGACGACGACCGCCTCCGGGCCGCGGCCCGCCGCCTCCTCGCACACCTGGAGCGCTGGGAACGCGACGGCCGGCTGCACGCCGTGTCGCCGGACGACGTCGCCCACACCCTCCAGGTGGGACGCCGGCCGTTCGCCGCGCGGCTCGCGGTCGCGGCCCCGACCCTCGCGCACCTGGCCACCGCCCTGCGCACCCACCTCGACGGCGGCGACGACCCGCGCCTGACGACGAGCCGTGACACCGGCCCCCGTTCCGTCGACGGCGACGACGTGAGCGACGCCCTGCGCCGCGCCGCCGGCGGCGACTTCACCCGGCTCGCGGCGCTGTGGGCGGCCGGCGCCGACATCGACTGGCGTTCCCTGCACCCGACGGGGGACCGCGCCAGGGTCTCCCTGCCGACGTACCCGTTCGCCCCCGAACAGCACTGGCTCCCGCCGGCCCCCGCGCCGGCGCCGGCGCCCCGCGCCACGGAACCGGCAGCGGCGGCGGCACCCGTACGCCGAGCCACCACCCCGTCCTCCGCGCCCCGCCCCGCCCCACCCCGACCGGCCGCCGCCGAACGCCCCGCGCCTCCCACCACCCCCCGACCGGCCCCCGCCCCCGCGGCCACCCCGGCGCCGCGCCCCCACCCCGTGGCCCCCGCGACGTCCTCGGCGCGCGATGCCTCCGCCTCCGCCGCCCCCGCGCCCCCCGCCGCCCCGGCCGCCGCCGAGGCCCCCGCGCTCCCCGACCGGCTCGCCTCCCTCCGGCAGCACGTCCGGGAGGCCGTCGCGGACGGCATCGGCATCGCGCCCGAAGCCGTCGACCCCGCGCGGGACTTCGCGAGCTACGGCGTCGACTCCATCGGCGCCATGCGGATCATGCAGACCGTCCAGGACTGCTACGGCGACCACATCCCGATGGCCGCGATCCTCGAACACCCCAGCGTGGACCGGCTCGTCGTCCACCTCGACCAGAGCTACGTCCTGCCCGACGCCGTACCGGAGACCCTCGACGGCGGCGTCGACGCGGGCCCCGTCCGCAAGGCGGAGCGGCCCCAGCCGGCCGCACGCCCCGCGGTCGCGGCACCCCGGCTGGTGCCGCTCGCCACCGACCGCGCCGGAGAACCGGTCTACTGCCTCTTCGGCGACACGGGCGAACTCACCTGGGTGATGCACCTGTGCCGGCACCTCGCGGAGCACGGCCCCGTCACCGGCGTCGAGGCACCCGGCTTCCCGGACGGACCCGACCCCGCCGCCGACGTCAACGTCCTCGCGCGGGCCTGCGCCGAGGCAGTCGCCGCCGCCCACCCGGGCGGCTCCTGCCGGCTCGCCGGGTACGGAGTCGCCGGCCTCGTCGCCGTCGAGACCGCCCGCATCCTCCAGGACCGCGGCCTGGAGATCACCGAACTGCTCCTCGTCCAGACCCCCGGACCGGGGGAGGGGCCGCTCGCCGAGACCGCGTCCGAGTCGCTCGCGGCCGTGGCCGGGACCCTCGCCGGTGTGTGGGGAGCGGACCGGCCGCCCGCCGCCGGACTCCCCGCCCCCGCCACGCTCGACCAAGTGACGGCCGCCCTCACCCCGTTCGCGCCGATGGCCGCCGGCGCGCTGCGCGGCCGGCTGGAACGCGCCGCCGCCTGGCGGGCCGCCCTGGTCGCCGCCGCGGCCGTGCACCACACGCGCCCGCTCGGCGGACTGGAGCGGACCGTGGTCGTGCGGGCCGTACCGGCCGGGACCGGCGACGGCGAGTACCACCGCTGGATCGCGCCGCCGCCCGACCTCGTCGACCTCGACGTCGAGCCGTGGCTCGCCGTGGCGGCCCCGAACGCGGCCCGGGTGTGCGCGCCGCCCGTCACCCACGAGCCGGCCGCGCCCCCGGCGCCCGAGGCCTCCCCGGTCGTCGCGATCAACCGGCACGGCGACAACCGGCGGTCCGTGTGGGCGCACAACCTGTACGGCGAGGTGAGTTACGCCATCTACCTCTCCCGCCACCTCGGCCTGCACAACCCCGTCATCGGCCTGGAGCAGATCGGCGCCGCCGCGGCCGACCGCATGCCCCACCGGTACGACTCCGTCGAGGAGATGGCCGCCCACTACGTCGACGAACTGCGCCACCGCTTCCCCGGCGAGCCCTACCTCCTGGGCGGCTGCTCCTTCGGCGGGGTGCTCGCCTACGAGATGACGCGGCAGCTGCAACTGGCCGGCGAGGAGGTCACCCACCTCATCGCGATCGACCCGATCATGCCCGGCACCGAGGCCTGGGACAGCGTGGACTGGGGCACCGTCACCGAGGTCGAGGCGGAGGCCTTCTCCCTGGTGATGCTCGGCAACGCGATGTGCCAGCGCTGGGGCGTCAGCGAGCAGATCGGCCTCGCCTCCCTCACCGGCCTCGACCTCCAGGCCCAGCTGGACCTCGTCGCCGGCCACATCCGCGACCGCTCCGCCGCCCGCCCCGACCGGGAGATGATCAAGCAGCAGATCCTCGTCCGGCACGAACTGATGCTGCACAACGGCGACCTGCTCCAGGCCTACCGCCCGGCCCCGCTGCGCACCACCGTGCCCACCACCCTCTTCCACGCCACGCAGGGCTTCCTCGCCCCGGGCAACAGCAACGACCTGCCCGCGGTGCCGCGCACCAGCGACGACAAGTCGAACGGGCTCGCCGGGTTCGTCGGCCCGCGCATCACCATCCACGAGATGAACGCCGACCACCACACCATCGCCCACGACGAGAACCTCGCCCGCATCGCCCGGATGCTCTCCCCGGTGCTGGCCTCCCGGAACTACCCGACCAGCCTGTTCCCGGCCTCGCTCAACCCGGCCGGCCCCGACGGCACCAGGTGAGGACCCGATGGACTTCAGCGTCTACTTCTTCTCCGCGAACGACCGCAACGACTTCGGCACCCGCTACCGGTTCATCCTGGACGTGGCGCGCTTCATCGACCGGCACGGCTTCACCGCCATCTGGACGCCGGAGCGCCACTTCCAGGAGTTCGGCGGCAGCTTCCCCAACCCGGCCGTGCTGTCCGCCGCACTGGCCGTGGCCACCGAGAACCTGCACCTGCGGGCCGGCAGCGTGGTCCTGCCCCACCACCACCCCGTGCGGGTCGTGGAGGAGTGGTCCCTCGTCGACCAGCTCTCGGCGGGCCGCGCGGGCGTGTGCGTCGCCACGGGCTGGCACCAGGGCGACTTCGTGTTCTACCCCGACCACTACGCCGCGCGCAGGCAGTACACCCTGGACCACGTCGACACGGTGGCCGCGCTCTGGAGGGGGGAGACCCGTACCTTCCCCGGCCCCGACGGCCGGGCCCTGGACGTCCGCACCTACCCGCGGCCCTGCCAGCCGGAACTGCCGATGTGGCTGGTGCACACCTCCAACCCGCAGACCTGGGTGGACGCGGGCGAACGCGGACTGAACGTCCTCTCCCTGCTGACCAGCTGGGAAAAGCTGGAGGCCGACATCGGCCGGTACCGCGCGGCCCGGGAGCGCGCCGGCCACGACCCGGCGGCCGGCACGGTCACCGTCGGCATGCACACCTACGTCGGCGACGACGAACAACAGGTGTGGGACCTGGTGCGCGAGCCCGTCAAGGGCTACCTCGCCTCGTTCATGACCCAGAAACGCAACGACGACGCGGTCAGCGGCACCTCCCGCGGCACCGACGCCGCCGAACAGGACCGGCTCGCCGAGCTCATGGCCGAGGACTACTACAGCCGCCGTTCCCTGCTCGGCACCGAGGACAAGTGCGCCGCCACCGTGGACAGGCTGCGGGCCGCCGGGGTGGACGAGGTGGCCTGCCTCATCGACTTCGGCCTGCCCTTCGACACCGTGACCCGGGCCCTGCCCGCCCTCGACGCCCTGCGCCGCCGCTGCTCCGCCCGCCCCGCGCCGCGACCGGCCGGACCGGCTGCGCCCGAGCGAGCCGACGCCGAACCGATGAGCTGGTACTACACCACCTGACCCCGCCGAGCGGCGCCGCCGCGGCACCGACCCCCCGCCCCCGCAACTTCAGAGACAAGAGGTACGAGATGACCTCGACGAACGGGTCGAACAGCGAGGCAGTGGCCGAACTGTACGACACCTTCAGCGAGTTCCACGCCAGGATCTGCGACAGCAACCTGCACCTCGGCTACTGGGCGGACCCCTCCGACCACTCCACCTTCCAGGCGGCCACCGAGCACCTGACGGCACTCATGGTCGACCGTCTCGCGCCGGCGACCGGCCAGCGTGTGCTGGACATCGGCTGCGGCATCGGCCAGCCGGCCTTCCACCTGGCCGGCGGACACGCCGTCGAGATCGTCGGCGTGTCCGTGAGCCGCCGCCAGATCGAGCACGCCAGCACCCGGGCGCGCGAGCTGCGGCTCGCCGACCGGGTGCGCTTCGAGCTGGCGGACGCCCAGCAACTGCCGTATCCCGACCAGTCGTTCGACGCCGGCTGGTTCTTCGAGTCGCTCATCCACATGCCCGACAAGGCGCTGGCGCTGCGCGAGGCGGCCCGCGTCCTGCGGCCCGGCGCCCGGCTCGCCATCGCCGACATGTTCCACGAGCCCGGCGAGGACTGGTCCGCGATCCACCCCCTGGTCACCGCCATGCCGCTCGACGCGTACGAACCGATGCTCGCCGCCGAGGGCTTCGACGTCCTGGACGTCACCGACATCACGCCGCACATCCGCGTCCCCGAACCGGTCCGCCACGGACTGCGGGCGATGATGCTCGAACACCGCGCCGAATGGGTCGACATCGCCGGCGAGGAGGTGGTGCGCGCCCTCCTCGACCCGGAGACCGACACCTTCTACACACCCGGCCTCGGCTACGTCCTCATCACCGCCCGCCGTCGCTGACCCCCGGGGGGCATCCCCTCAGGGCACGAGCGCGCGCAGCAGCTCGGCCGACAAGTGGCCGAGCAGCTGCTCCCGCGACGGCCCGAGGAAGAAGTGCCCGCCGGGCAGGACCGCCGTCGCGCAGCCGGCGCCCGTGACCTCCGCCCACGCGGCCAGCGTGGCAGCGGAGGTCTCCGGGTCCTCGGCACCCCCGTACGCGACGACGGGGCACCCGAGGGGCCGCCCCGGCACGTAGCGGTAGGTCTCCAGCATGGTCGTGTCCGCGCGCAGGATCGGCAGGTAGAGCGCCCGCATCTGCGCGTCCTCCCGCAGCAGCGGCGGGATGGCCCCGTACCGGCTGTCCAGCACGTCGAGGTGCTCGTCGTCCGGCAGCCGGTGCACGCCACCCGTGTACGTGCGCTGCTGCGGGGGGTTGCGCGCGGACACGGCCAGCAGGACCGGTTCCGGCGCGCCCCGCTCGCGCAGCGCCCGCACCGTCTCGAACGCCAGGAACGCGCCGAGGCTGTGCCCGAAGAAGGCGTACGGCTGCGTCAGCAGGGGCGCGAGCGCGTCGGCGAGTTCGCCCGCCGTCGCCACCAGGTCCGTGCGCAGCGGCTCGTGCAGCCGGGCGTCCCGGCCGGGCATGCGCACCGCCCACGGCTCGATCACGCCCGGCAGGCGGTCCGCCCAGCCGTGGTAGACGGCGGCGCCGCCGCCCGCGTAGGGAACGCAGATCAGCCGCAGCAGCGGAGCGGGCGCCGACGCGTCCCGCATGCGCAGCGCCCACAGGTCCGCGGGCTGGACCGGAGCCCCGACCGTCATGCGGTCCGGTCCGGCACGGCGGCCCACGCGGGGACGTCCAGCATCTCCACGACGGCGCACGAGAAGGAGATCCCGGCGCCGGCGCCCAGCATCATCACCCGGTCGCCGCGCCCCAGTTGACCGGTCGCCACGAGGTGGTGCAGGCCGCTGGTCTGGTCGTTGGCGCCGGTGTGCCCGACCGAACGCCCGAAGTCCCACAGGCCCTTGGTCAGGCCGGCGTTCTCGCCGAAGGGCTCCAGCAGGCGGTGCAGGACGTTCAGGTCGCCGACGAACTGGTGGGCGACGCGCGTGATGTCGTCCGGGCCGAGGCCGGCCTCGTCGAGGGTCTCCCGGATCAGGGCGCGCTGCGTCTCACCCATCAACTGGCCCGCGTTCACGAGGTCCTGGCCGCCCTTGTACGTGGCGGCGCGCTCCCGCAGGTCGACCTTGACGCCCGTGGTGCAGCCCGGCGGGAAGAGCGGCTCGCCGCCCCGGTTCAGCTCCTCCAGCTCCGGCAGCGACACCGCGCGGACGTTGACCAGGCGGGCGAAGCCGGCGCGGCGGGACAGCACGCAGGCCGTCGCGGCGTCGCCGAACAGGCCCCCGGGGGTGGCCCGCCACCGGTCGACCAGCGGGTCGCCCCAGTTGTCCGCCGACGTGATGAGGGCGGCCGTACGGTCCCGGTCCGCCGCCAGGTAGGTGCCGGCGAGTTCCATCGCGGCGAGGAAGCCGTTGCAGCCCTGGCGGACCTCCAGCGCGGGGATGTTCCCGCCGACGGTGTGGCGCAGGACGTAGTGCTGCGGCGACCACATGTCGGGGCCCTGGTGGTTGCACGACACGTGCATCAGGATGTCGACGTCGGCCGCCGCGTGCCCGGACATCTCGAGCGCCTGGTGCGCGGCCTCGATCGCCAGGTCCGGGGCGGGCACGTCGCCGGCGACGGCCACCGACTCCCAGCCGAGGGCCTCCGCCTCCGCCGCGTCGTACCATCCGGCGGCCACGGCCTCCTTCGTGGTGACGCGCCCCGGGATGCGGGCGCCCAGGCCGGCGATGTACAGATCGGACAGAAGCATGGTCGAAAGGCCTCTCGCTCAGGCGGGATCGGTCCGGTAGACGGGGACCGGGGACGGATTCTCCAGTCCGTGGTTGCGCAGGGAGAACACGCGGCTCGTGAGCGACATGCAGGGCTGGATCAGGGTGTCGACGAACACCAGGAAGCAGATCGTGCCGAGTCCCACCGGCCCGCCGAGGACGTATCCGGAGCCCAGCAGCACGAGTTCGAGGCTGCCCTTGGCGGCCCAGAACGGCCAGCGCCAGCGGTGCGTCATGGAGATCGCCACCAGGTCCATCGCCCGGATGCCGACCCCGCTCATGATGATCAGCGCGGAGCCGTACGTGCACAGCAGGACGCCGAGGACCATGACGCCGCCGTCCGCGAGCGGCAGGTGGTCGGCGGCCTCCACGGCGCGCAGCACGTCGATCATGCTGCCGCACAGGAAGAACGTGAAGAACGGCGACAGCGGGGGCCGCCGCCGGTTCCAGGCCGCCCATACGACGAGGCACACCACGGCCACGCCGGCCTGCACGATGCCGATGGTCAGCGGGGCGTGTTCGAGGACGCCGAGGGCGAACACGTCGAGGGGATCGGTCCCCAGGTCGGCGTGGATGAAGGCGGCGGCCCCGCTGGAGAACAGCAGACAACCGAGCAAGTAGACGGCGTAGCGCTGACGATGGGCGGCGAGGTGCGCGCGCAGCCGCTCACGTGCGGTCTCGCCGTGGGGGAGGTCACTCACGAGGAACTCCTGGGAAGCCCGGCAACGGGTGCGAGGTCGTCACGGACGACGAGCCTGGCGCACGGCCGTGCGGACCGCCCCGGTACCTGCCCCAGCATCGACCCCAGTTCCGTGTTCCCGGTGGTCAGCGCGCGTGCAGACGCACCGGCAGCGGCTGGTGCCCGTTGCTGATCAGGGAGGCCACGGGCCGGAGTTCGGCCGGCGGCACGGCGAGGTGGATGCCGGGGAAGCGGTCGAACAGGGCCCGCAGCGCGAGGGCGACTTCGAGGCGGGCGAGGGGCGCGCCGAGGCAGAAGTGGACGCCGTGTCCGAAGGCGAGATGCTCCTTGACGGCGCGGGCCGCGTCGAACGTGTCGGCGTCGTCGTGCCAGTCGGGGTGCCGGTTGGCGGCGGCGTAGGAGGCGAGGATCGCCTCGCCGCGCGCGATGGTCCGCCCGTCGGGCAGGGGGATGTCGTTGACGGCGTACCGCAACGGCAGGTGTTTCACGGCCGGTTCGTGCCGCAGGGTCTCCTCCACGACGTCCTCCCAGGTGACGGCGCCGCCGCGGACGAGGGCCAGCTGGTCGGGGCGGGTCAGCAGCGTGAACACGGCCTGGTCGATGACGTTGACCGTGGTCTCGTAGCCGGCGCTGATCATCAGCAGGAGCGTGTCGCGCAGTTCCTCCGGCCTGAGGTGGGCGCCGTCGCCCTCGTCGTCCCGCGCGGCGATGAGCAGGGACGTCATGTCGTCGCCCGGCGCGGCGCGTTTGGTGGCGATGAGGTGGTCCATCAGCTCGTACAGGGCGACGGTGTTGGCCTGTGCCTCGTCCGGGGTGAGGGTGGTGTCGAAGATGCGGTCCACGAGGGCGCGGAAGTCCTCGCGCCGGTCCTCGGGCAGCCCCATCAGGTGACTGATCACGCCGATCGGCAGCGGGTACGCCAACTCCTGGCGCAGATCGACCGGTTCGTCGGCGGGGAGGGAGGCGAGACGGTCGACGAGCCCGGCCACCATGTCCTCGACGGCCGGCCTCATCGCGGCGATGCGGCGGGAGCTGAAGGCCGGCGCCACCATCCGGCGCAGCTTGCGGTGGTGGGGCCCGTACGCGGTGAACATGTTCTCCACGGCCACCCACAGGGCGAGCGGCCAGGTGCCGAGCGCCCGCTCGAACCCCGGCCAGTGGGCCCGGGCGTCCTTGGAGACGTCCGGGCTGGTGAGTAACCGCTTGAGCAGAGCGGGATCGCTGACCGACCAGGCCTCGACACCGAGCACGTCGACCCGGGTGGCCGGGCCCCGCTCGCGCAGGGCGCGGTGCTCGGCGTGGCGGTCGGCACCGGCGGGGTCGAGGACGAACGGGGGCTGCTCACTCATGACGGCTCCTGTCGTACGGCGACGGAGGGCGGGCGGCGCCGGATCGGCGGCCGACTCGCCGGGGCAAACGGCGTGAGCCTACCCCTCGGGGGAGTGCCTACGCGGGGGACGCGAAGCGCCACGGCGGTTACGCGCCACACGGCCGGCCGGGCGGGGAACGACGGCTCCCCGCCCGGCCGGACGGCGCCCGGTGCCCGGTGCCGTGACCGGAGGGGTTCGCCGGCTAGACGCCGAACGGCGCCGCGTAGCGAAGGGTGCCGCTCGGCAGAGGACGGCCGGCGTCGAGGGCGAGGGCCATGAGGGCCTCGTCCGGGACGTCGAAGGTCACGCCGATGCCGTGCGCGCGGGCCCGGGTGAAGCCGAACCGCGGATAGTACGCCGGGTGCCCGAGCACGGTGACGAAGCGCTCGCCGCGCTCCCGGGCGGCCCGCAGCGCGGCACGGACGGCCGCGGAACCGGCGCCGGTGTTCTGGTGGTCGGGCAGGACGGCGACGGGCCCGAGGCACAGCGCCGGAACGGCGCCGATGTGGCAGCGCGTCAGCAGCGCGTGACCGACGGGCCTGCCGTCGGGGCCGGTGGTGACGAGGGACAGTCCGTCGATCCATGCCTCGTCGGCGCGCAGGGCGTCGACGAGGTCGGCCTCCAGCGGGGTGTCGAAGGCCGCGAGGTCGATCTCACGGATGGCGGGACGGTCGGCGCCGGTCTCGGCGCGCGTGATCCAGTCGGGGTGTGTACCCATGGCTGAACGGGATCCGTTTCTGAGGGTGTCGGTGACGGTGCCCCGCGAGCTCACGCTCCCGGCGGGGCGGACGGAACGAGGTCAGGTCGTCGCCCGGGACGTGAGGCCGATCCGGACGCTGCGCACGGCAGTGACCTTGCGCGCGGACATCGACTCGCCTCCCCGCATGCTCGCTCTGTGATCGAATACCGACGGGTTCCAGCATAGAGGGGGAAGCGAAACGGTGTCTCGGAGAATGAAGCGGATCGCCCTGACGGCATGGGTGGTGCTGGTCGCCGTCGGCGGCGGGCTGACCCTGATGATGCAGGACCCGGAGCCGGTCGGCTGGGACGACTGGTGGCGTGACGCGCCGGCGTCGACCTCGTGTCCGGACCTCGGCTCCGTCACCGGGGAGGCCGCGGACGAGGCGTGGCCCACGCCGGCCGCGTCCCTGCCCCAGGGGCAGTGGCCGCAACGGCGGACGATCGAGCCCGAACCGGCCCGGCCGGCCTGTGCCTATCGCGTGGACGACTGAACCGCCCGGCCGAACCCCGGGCGCCCTTTCACGCGAGGGGCGCGTCGCCCGTCCCGCCGCGGGGCCGGGCGCGGAAGGTCCGGCGGTAGGTGTCCGGGGGCACGCCGACCGTGCGGTGGAAGTGGCGGCGCAGCGTCGTGGCGGTGCCCATGCCGGTCGCGGCAGCGATGGCGTCGACACCGCTGTCGGTGTTCTCCAGCAACTCCTGCGCGCGGCGGATGCGTTGGGTCAGCAGCCACCGCAACGGCGTCGTGCCGGTCGCCGCCCGGAAGTGGCGGCCCAGGTTGCGCGAGCTCATCCGCGCCTGCCGGGCCAGGTCCTCCACGGTCAGCGGACGGTCGAGGCGTTCCATCGCCCAGGGCAGCAGCGCCCCGAGGGGATGGTCGTCGCGGGCGGGCACCGGAGCGGCGACGAACTGCGCCTGACCGCCGGCCCGGTGCGGCGGCACGACGAGACGGCGGGCGACGGCGTTGGCGACCGAGGAGCCGTGGTCGAGGCGGACCAGGTGCAGGCACAGGTCCAGCGCGGCGGCCTTCCCGGCGGAGGTGAGGACGCTGCCGTTGTCCACGTAGAGCACGTCCGGGTCGACCTCCACCTCGGGGTGGCGAGCGGCCAGGACGCCGGTGTGCGCCCAGTGCGTCGTCGCGCGCCGCCCGTCCAGCAGACCCGCGGCGGCCAGCACGAACGCGCCGGTGCACAGGGAGGCCACCCGGGCGCCCGCCTCGTGCGCAGCACGCACGGCTTCCACCAGTTCGGGGGGCGGGGCCACGTCGACGTCGGCCCAGCCGGGCACGATCACCGTGTCGGCGTCCCGCAGCCGTTCGAGGCCGCGGTCGCTCTCCAGCCGGAACCGGCCGACCCGCACGGCACCCGTCCCGCAGACGGCGACGTCGTACCACGGGACGGTCACCGTGTCCGGTGCGGAGCCGAACACCTCGTACGCCACGGACAGTTCGAAGTGCAGCATGCCGTCGGTGACGGCCAGCGCGACAGAGCCCATGTCCGGAAGTGTACGGGGCGCGTCGTTCCGGACACTCACGCCCGGCGGCCCGACCCCGCGAGGATGTCCTCAGGTCGTCCGAGAACGGGAGAAACACATGGCAGCGGGGCAGACGGTCGTGGTGTACGGCGCGTACGGGCACACGGGGCGCTTCGTCGTGGCGCGGCTCGTGGAGCGGGGCTTCGTCCCGCTCCTCTCCGGCCGCGACCCCGGCAGACTGCGGGCCCTGGCGGCGTCCCGCCCCGGCCTCGGGACCCGCCCGGCGTCCGTGGACGACCCGGTCGCGCTGGACCGCGCCCTGGCCGGCGCCGCGGCCGTGATCAACTGCGCGGGACCCTTCGCCACGACCGCCGCCCCCGTGATCGAGGCGGCCCTGCGCGCCGGGATCCCGTACGTGGACGTCGCGGCCGAGATCGAGGCCAACGCCGACACGTTCGCGCACTTCACCGACCGGGCCCGCGCCGCGGGAGCGGTGGTCGTCCCCGCGATGGCGTTCTACGGCGGCCTCGGCGACCTGCTCGCCACGGCGGCGGCGGGCGACTGGACGACGGCGGACGAGGTGCACGTCGCGTACGGCCTGAGCGGCTGGCACCCCACCGCCGGCACGCGCGTCGCGGGTGAGGTGTCCCGGCAGCGGCGCGAGGGCCGCCGCGTCCGCTTCACCGGCGGGCGCCTGGAGTACCACGACGACGAGCTGCCCCACCTGAAGTGGCCGTTCCCCGAGCCGCTGGGCACCCGCGCCGTCCTCGGCGAGTACACCATGGCCGACGTCGTCACCGTCCCCAGCCACCTGACCGTGCCCGAGGTCCGCACCTACATGACCGTCGAGGCGGCCCGGGACCTGTCCGCGCCGGACACCCCGGCGCCGGCCGCGGTGGACGACGAGGGCCGCTCCGCGCAGACCTTCGTGGTCGACGCCGTGGTGCGGTCCGGCGGCGCCGAACGCCGTGCCGTCGCCAGGGGCCGCGACATCTACGCCGTCACCGCGCCCCTCGCCGTGGAGGCGGTCCGGCGCATCCTCACGGGCCGGACCAGGACGGTCGGCGTGGCCTCCGCCGGGGAGATGTTCGACGCCGCCGACCTGCTCCACGCGCTGGCCCCGCACATCACCGTGGAACTCGGCCTGTAGCGCGGGGGGTTGGGGGGCGCGGAGCGACGCCGGGGCCGGCCCCGCCCGCGCGCCCCGGGGCGTTGCCTCGTGCCGGGATCGCTTTTTTTACCCCTGCTTTGCATCATGCAAAGATTGGTGTGTGTCGAACAGGCGTGGCGAACCCGGTGGAGGAGATGCGCGGATGGCGGAGGCGTTGACGGGGCGGCGGCCGAGGTCCGCGGGGCCGGGGCTCGGGCCCTGGGACTGCCCGAGTCCGCCCGGGTACCTGCGGGGCAGGAGTGCCCCGGTCGTCGTGCACAAGCCCTTCTTCGCCGGGGGACGTCAGGTCTCGCTCATGGGCGAGGTGGTGGGCGTGGCGCGGTGCGTCGCGGACGTGCTGGCCGTAGTGCGCGGGGTCGGCATCGTCGTGGGGCACGAGGAGGCCGGCACCACGCCGTTGATCGAATGGCGAGGCGGCGGCGCCGACCGCTGGCAGTGAGCGCGCGCCGGGGTCAGCGCTCCAGCAGCGACCGCAGGCTCCGCCGCAGCGCGCCCGTGAGGTGGCCGCACAGCGGGCCGCCCTGGGGCAGTGGCACCCCGGTCTCCTCCGACATCGACCGGAAGAAGTCCCGGCCCTCCCGGGTCTGCAGGGTCGTCGTCCACCGGTGGCCCGGATGACAGGCGAGGAGGGAACGGGTCAGCCGGCGGCCCAGCCCTTGATTCCGCCGGCCGTCCCCCGTCCAGATGTCCAGGACCCGCCCCGTCCGGCACGCCGGGCAGACCCGGAAGCGCAGCCGCCCGACGAGCCGGTCCTCGTGATCGAACAGCACGATCTCGGTCGGAGCCGTCGGCGTCGGAACGGCCGGAGCCGTCGAGGCAGAGGCGGCGAGACCCTTCAGCCGCACGGACAGACCCACCGGGACCACCTCTCCCAGAGCCGACGCCCTTCTCGGGGAAGACGATGCGGTGCCCACTATGGAGCACGTGTGCGCGACCGGTGAAGGGGTCGGACAGCACCCCGCGCCGCCCGCCGACGGCACGCCGCCCACGCCGCGCCACGTTGCGTCGCGTCGGGCGTAAACGTCGGGCGTAAACGCGGTGCGGCGCGAGCCCGGCGTGCCGCAGACTGCACGGGTGATCGTCGCGCAGCCCGTCCTGGAGACCTACGACCCGGGGGATTTCGCCCTCTGGCCCGTCGCCGCGTGCCCGCCGTCCGGTTTCCTGCCGCTCGACGGAACGCTCGGCCCCGCCGAGGTCGGCACGGCGGTGATGCGCATCGCGCAGTGCAACGACATCGACCCGGCGGAGGACGGCCGGCCGCCGCGCCCCGCCGACCCGGTCGGGAGCTTCCTGCACGGGCTGCTCACCATGGACCCCCTCTACGCGGCCGGCGGACTGCGGATCACCGACACCGCGACCGGCACGACGCTGCTGCCGGGCTGCTGCCACGGCGTGGACGAGCGGCGCGACTGGTGGGACGTCGTCGACGGCGCCGGCCACGCGGGCTTCGGTCACGACCCCTCGCCGTACGCGGAACGCCTCGGCGACACCGTCCGGCTGACCGTCGACGCCGAGCGCGACGACAGCCCGGTGATCGAGCTGCCCGTCACGGACCTGCGGCACCTGCTGGCCGGCGTCGAGCGCGACCTGAGCGACTTCCTGCGTCTGGTCGCCGCCTGGGCCGCCCGGCACCTGCCCGGCCGGGCCGCCCCTGTCACCTCCGCCGTCGCGCGCGCCCTGGACCGCGCGAGGTGACTCGCCGCCTACGAGGCCAGTTGCTCGCGCGCGCCGTGGGCGGTGCCGGCCGGTTCGACGTCGGGCTCGGGCCGGCTGATCTCGGCCCACACCGCGTCGAGCGAGAGGCCGAGGACGTCGGCGATCGCCGCGATGGTCGGGAACGCGGGCGTGGCCACGCGGCCCGACTCGATCTTCCGGAGGGTCTCCGGCGAGACGCGGGCGGCGAGCGCGGTTTCGAGCATCGAGCGCTCCCCCCGGGCCCGCCGTAGGAGCGCGCCGAGGCGCTGCCCTCGTTCGACCTCTTCGGGAGTGAGCGGCAACCTGACCATGACCGTGATTCTAGTACCGGTATAGTTTGGCCGGTATAGTTATTGGAAGCATGGAAGGGCGCCGCATTGATCGAGATCCTGAACCCCACTCTGCTGACCCGGGCGAAGGACACCGGCGCCCTGGTCGCCGACATCCTCCAGACGCTGCGCAGCCGCAGCACGGTCGGCACGAACCTCCTGGACATCGACCGCTGGGCCAAGGCCATGATCGTGGAGGCGGGGGCGCAGTCCTGTTACGTCGACTACGCGCCGTCCTTCGGACGAGGCCCCTTCGGCCACTACATCTGCACGGCCGTCAACGACGCCGTGCTCCACGGCCGGCCCCACGACTACACGCTCGCCGACGGCGACCTGCTCACCCTCGACCTCGCCGTCTCCCGGGGCGGGGTCGCCGCGGACGCCGCCATCAGCTTCCTGGTGGGCGACGCGCGGCCAGCCGGGAGCGTCGAGCTGATCAGGACGACCGAGCGCGCCCTGGCCGCGGGGATCGCCGCCGCCGGCCCCGGGGCCCGCATCGGAGACATCTCCCACGTCATCGGCACGGTCCTCCGGGAAGCGGGCTACCCGATCAACACCGACTTCGGGGGCCACGGCATCGGCTCGACCATGCACCAGGACCCGCACGTCCCCAACACCGGCCGGCCCGGCCGCGGTTACACCTTGCGGCCCGGGCTGCTGCTGGCGCTGGAGCCGTGGGTCATGGCGGACACCGCGGAACTCGTCACCGATCCCGACGGCTGGACGCTCCGCAGCGCGACGGGCTGCCGCACGGCGCACAGCGAACACACCATCGCCATCACCGACGACGGCGCCGAGATCCTCACCTTGCCCGTCGGCGCATCAGCAGCGCGGTGATCAGCAGGGCCGCGAACAGGGCGGCCCAGGCGGCGGGCCCGAGTGCGTCCGCGCCGTCGGCGACGCCGCGCTGGGCGGCGGCCACCGCCTCGATGACGGGGTCCGTGGTGGCCGGATCGCGCAGGACGCGGACCTCGTACCAGCCGTAGTGGGCGACGTACGCGCCCACCAGGAGCAGCAGGCCCCCGCCGAGACGCGGGGTGAACGACCCGAGGCGGCGCAGCCGGCCCACCGCGGTGGTGCGGGTGAGCGCGACCGTCAGGGAGGCCGCGCCGACGATCAGCCCCATCCCGGCGGCGTACGCCGCGTACAGGGCGACGCCCTCGCCGGTGGAGCCGCTGCGGAACGCGGAGACGACGATGGCGAGGAACGGGGCGATGGTGCAGCCCAGGGACGCGACGGCGTAGGCCACGCCGAACAGGACCATCGAGGGCAGCGAACGCGTCACCGCGGGCGCGCGGCGCAGCTTCGGGGCCAGGACCGGCAGTTGCCGACCGGCCAGCAGCCACGCCCCGGCGACGGCGATGAACAGGCCGAACACGACGGTGAACCAGGGCAGGTGCTGCTGGACCTGCCCGGCCACCGGCTGCACGGCGAGGCCGAACACGCCGAAGAGCGCCGCGAATCCGGCGGTCATCGCGGCGGTCGCGGCCAGCGCGCGGCCCACGGCGACGGTCCGGCCCGGGCTGTCGTCGCCGAGGACGAGCAGCGACAGGTACGCGGGGAGCAGGGCGAAGCCGCACGGGTTGACGGCGGCGAGGACGCCGGCGCCCAGCGCCAGGGCGAGGGGAAGGTCGGACATCGGGTCAGCCGGTGAGTCCGGAGAGCTTCTCGGCAAGCCCCTTGCCGCCGGGCAGGACACCCTCGTAGACGGTCTTGCCGGTGCGGTCGAGGATCACGTAGGTGCTCTGCTGGGTGATCTCGAACCGCTTCCACACCTCACCCTCCTCGTCCGCGAGGTGTGGGAAGGCGTCGGTGCCCGTGTCGGCGACGAAGTCGCGCATCGCGGCGGTCTTGTCCAGGCCCGCGACCCCGACGACGTTCACGGTGTCCCGGTGGTCGGCGGCGACCTCGGCGGTCTCGGCCGCCTGGCCCTTGCACGTGGGGCACCACGGCGCCCAGAACCACAGCACGGTCGGCCGGCCCGCGAGGGTCTTCGCGTCGAACGGTTTGCCGTCCACCGTGGTGGCGGTGAAGTTCAGCGCCTCCGGCACCTTCGCTCCCGACGAACCGCTGCCGGCGGAGGCGGAGCCGGCGGGGGAGGTGGGGGCGGACTCGGCGGGCGTCGACGCCCGCGCGGGGGCGGACCCCGCGTCGTCGGCGGAGTCGTCGCCGGAGCCGCAACCCGTGAGGGCGAGGACGGCTGCGGTCAGGGTGGCCGGAAGGAAGGTGCGGGCGCGCAAGTGAGGACTCCTGTAGGTCGGTTCCGCCGGTGACAGTAATGCCGGGTCCGCCCCCGGGCAGCCGGCCGGGGCCTTACGGATGTGTGACGTCAGGGCATGTCCGGCCAGGCGTCGTCCGCGCGGGGCGACAGTACGACGCCGACGACCGCGCCGGACGAGCCCATCACGTCGGCCAGGAAACGCCGCCGCGTGAGGCCGAGACGGTGCAGCGCGGGGCCGTGGTCGACGGCGACGACGAACCCGCCGCCGAGCAGCAGGAGTTGCCACAGCACCGTCACCGGGCGCCGTACGGCGCGGGGCAGTTCGGCCAGGGACGCGTGCAGGCGTCGGCGGTGGAAGGGGACGTGGCGCTCCTCGTCGGCCAGGATGCGTCCCGCGACCTCCGAGGTGAGCGCGTCGCCGGCGCCGTCCCGCAGGGCGCGGTAGTAGCGCAGCGCCACCACCTCGGCGATCATCAGCACCAGCAGTTCCATGCGCAGGCCCATGAGGCGCCGCAGCCGGACGAAGACCGTGTCGCTCCAGTGGCCCCCGAGCGTCGGCATCCCGCCCGCCTCCAGCAGCCGGGCCAGCAGCCGGGCGTGGTTCTGCTCCTCGGCCACGAAGAGGCGGACCGCCCGCGTGTAGTCGGCGTCGCCGGCCGCGTCCGCCTTGCCGACGAGATTGGCGCCGTCGCCGTCCTCGCCGACCTGGAAGCGCTGGATGCTCGACCACACCGCCCGGTGCAGCGTCGCGCCCCGCGCCCAGTCCGGGTCGCCCAGGGCGTCCCTGCGGTCCCGCTCGTCCTCGAACCGTCGTATCCACTTGTCGAACCCGCCCGTACCCACGGGTTTCTCCTCTCCGGGCACGGCCGCCGCGCCCCGAACAGGGACGACGCCCCCCACGGCCGAACCGTTCCACGCCCCGACCCGGGCGCACCGCCCGGAAGGGCGGACGGACGGGAACCACCGGCCTGCTCCCGCCCGTCGCGCGGGCAGACGTCAGAGGGTCGTGGTCTCCCCTTCCCGGTCGGCCGTCAGGACGCCCCGGGCGGGGATCGCGACGAGCAGCGCGACGCCGACGAGGAGTCCGCCGGTCCACAGCGGGCCGAGGTTCCCGGCCGCCGTGCCCAGGCCGGCCGCGCCGACGAGCGGTCCGGCGGCGGCGCCGGTGTTGAGCGCGGCCGTCGCGTAGGAGCCGGCCATCGTGGGCGCCGGCGCCGCCTCGTACAGGATCCGTGTGATGAGCGTGCCGCCCAGCGCGAACGACAGGGCGCCCTGGGCGAACACGAGGACGAGCAGCGCCGCCGGCCGGTCGGCCAGGACGGCGAGGGCGGGCCAGCCGACGAGGAGCAGCGGGCCGCAGACGGCGACGACCAGGTCCGGGCGCCGGTCGGCGTACCGGCCGGCGACGGTGACACCGGCGAACGAACCGGCGCCGAACAGCATCAGGGCGACGGGGACCCACAGTTCGCCCAGCCCGGCGGTGTCGGTGACGACCGGCGCGAGGAAGGTGAAGCCCGCGAAGGTCGCCGCGTTCACCAGCGCGCCGAGCCCCATCACCGTCATGAGCCGCGGTCCGGCGAGCAGCGCCAGTTCCGCGCGCAGAGCGGGCCGGACGAGTGTGGCGGCCGCACCTGCGGGACGGGCCGGGATTCCGACGAGGACGCCGACGGCGGCGGGCACGCAGAGCACGGCCACGGCCCAGAAGGTGGCCCGCCACCCGAGCCACGCCCCGAGCAGGGCGCCCCCGGGAACCCCGGCGATCGTGGCCAGCGTCGTGCCGGACAGCAGCACGGCCAGCGCGCGGCCCTTCTCGGCGGCCGGGACGAGAGCGGTGGCCGTCGTCAGGGCCACGGCGAGGAAACCCGCGTTCGCGAGCGCCGCGGCCACCCGGGTCGCGAACAGGACGGCGAAACTCGAGGTGGTGGCGCCCACGACATGGGCCGCCAGGAACACCCCGACGAATCCGAGGAGACTCGAACGCGCGGGCCAGGTCCGGGCGAGCGCGGCCACGAGCGGCGCCCCGGCGATCATCCCGACGGCGAACGCCGAGGTGAGGGCGCCCGCCGTCCCGACCGTCACGCCGAGGTCGCGGGCGAGGTCCGGCAGGAGACCGGCGAGCATGAACTCCGAGGTGCCCATGGCGAAGACGGCCAGGGCGAGCACGTACAGGGGAAAGGGCATCGAAAGGCTCCGAGGCGAGGAGAAGCACGAGAAGGTGGCGTCTCGTCACCGCGGTCAGCACCCCGCGCGGGCGCGCGCGTCCGGCCGCACGACGCGGCGGGACGACGGGGTTACCGGCTCAGTGGTTCAGGGGGCTGACGGCGTGACCGAAAGCCCCCACCTTGGATGCCTCGGGGCTCGACATGGACGGAAGGCTACCCGAAAGCGCCCGCGCGGCGGCGGGTGATACGGCGGCCCCGGCGGCGCGAGCGGCCGGCGGGACGTGCTCCGGCTCCGGCCCCGCCGCGTCGCTCAGCCGTTCTCCAGCCGGGCGAGCCTCTTGTCGACGACCGCGCCGAGAGCGGCGAGTTCGTCGTCGTCGATGCCGTCGAAGATGAGGCTCCGCACGGTCCGTACGTGCGCGGGCGGCCTGCCCGATGGCGCGCCGGCCCTCGGGCGTGAGCACGACGTAGGCGCCGCGGCCGTCGTCGGGCACCTCCTCGCGCTTCACCAGGCCGCGGCCCTCCATGCGCTTGGGGGCTCGGCCCCGACCTGCTCACATCCGGCATGGAGGGCCGCACCGTGGCGGGGGACCTGTCGGTCCACCCCGGACACGGCGAGGACGCGGACGGCGTCTATTGGATACTGCCGGGCCGCGACGACGTGGCGCGGGACAGCGTCCTGCTGCGAGCGCAGGCGTCGGACCTGGAGGCGTTCCTGCGCTGGACCACCTCGCCCTGGGCGCCGCCGACATCGCCCTGAGGGACGACCCGGCCGCGACCCGGACCGATGTCCTGGACATCGCCCTGCGGGAGTTCGGCGCGGTCCTCAGCCCGCAGGGCGCGGCAGCCGCGCTCAAGGCGAGACGTGAGGCCCTCTTCGGGGAGGCGTGACGACGGCCGGTCTCGCCGGAGGCCGGCCCACCCACCCCACGACGTCCGGTGCGAGCACTACGCCGGACGGCTCGCGCCGGCTGCGCGGAAAAAGTTTCCGGGGCGGTGTCGATACCGCCGGGGCCCGTTCGTCGTGATGGTGTGCGGCGGGGTGCTGCGCGAGGATGACGACAGGAACTCGAGGAGAGTCGGACCATGAAGTACATGATGCTGATCAACAGTGGCGCCGTCGACGCGGACGGCGGCGCCGCCGAGTGCACCGTCGAGGACTGGATGGCCTACGACAAGGCCGTCCGCGACGCGGGGATCTTCGTCTCCGGGGAGTCGCTGGCCGACCTGGTCACGGCCACGAAGGTGCGGGTCGGCGCCGACGGGGAGCGGACCGTCACCGACGGACCGTTCGCCGAGACCCGCGAGGTCCTCGGCGGCTTCTACGTCATCGACGTACCCGACCTGGACGTCGCGCTCGACTGGGCCGCCCGCTGTCCCGGCTCGCGCGGCAGCGGCTCGGTCGTGGTGCGGCCGGTCGCCGACTTCGGGGCCTGACGACCGTGGAGGCGCGGGCGACCGGCGCGGACCGGACGGTGGAGTCCGTGTTCCGTGAGGAACACGGCCGGTTGCTCGCCTCCCTCGTGCGCCGCTTCGGGGACCTGGACCTCGCCGAGGAGGTCGCCTCCGAGGCGGTCGAGGCGGCGCTGGTGCACTGGCCGGTGCAGGGCGTGCCGGCCAGGCCCGGCGCGTGGCTGCTGACGACGGCGCGACGCAAGGCCGTCGACCGGCTGCGGCGCGACCAGGCGTACGCCGCCCGGCTCGCCGTCCTCCAGGTGGAGGCGGACCGGGCCGATCCCGCGCCGCCCCCGGACGCCGCCGCGGACGGCGAACTGCCCGACGAACGCCTGCAGCTGTTCTTCACCTGCGCGCACCCGGCCCTGCCGCCCGAGGCCCGCGCCGCCCTGACCCTGCGCTGCCTGGCCGGCCTGACGACGCCCGAGGTCGCCCGCGCCCACCTCGTCCCGCCCGCGACGATGGCGCAGCGGATCGTGCGCGCGAAGAAGAAGATCCGCGAGGCCCGGATCCCCTTCCGGGTGCCCGGCGCCGACGAACTGCCCGGGCGGCTGCCCGGCGTGCTCCAGGTCCTCTACTCCCTTTTCACCGAGGGCTACGCGGCCAGCTCCGGGCCCGAGCTGCAACGGCTCGACCTCGCCGAGGAGGCCATCCGTCTCGCGCGCATTCTGCGCCGGCTGCTGCCCGCCGAACGGGAGGTCACCGGGCTGCTGGCGCTGATGCTGCTGGTCCACGCGCGGCGCGGGGCCCGGACCGGCCCCGGCGGGGAACTCGTGCTGCTGGAGGACCAGGACCGCGGCCTGTGGGACCACGCCATGATCGAGGAGGGCCTGGCCCTGGTGCCGCCCGCGCTCACCGGCGGCCCGCCCGGACCCTACGGGGTGCAGGCCGCGATCGCCGCCCTGCACGACGAGGCACCGGACCTGGCGAGCACCGACTGGCCGCAGATCGTCGCGCTCTACGACGTCCTGCTCGCCCTCACGCCGTCCCCGGTCGTCGCGCTGAACCGGGCGGCGGCCGTGGCGATGCGGGACGGCCCGGAAGCGGGACTGGCACTGCTGGACGAGCTGGCGGGGGAGGACCGGCTGCGCGGCCACCACCCTTATCCGGCCGCGCAGGCGGACCTGTTGCAGCGCCTGGGACGGTTTCCCGAGGCCGCGGCGGCCTACCGGGAGGCGCTCGACCTGGCCGGCACCGAGCCCGAACGGGCCCATCTGCGGCGCAGGTTGAGGCAGGTCGAGCCGCCGGAATCCGACGGAGCGCGAGAGCCGGGCCGCTAGCCTGCCGCCATGACCCGGAGTGAGACCGAAGTGGCGCGCGCGGCAACGGAGTCGGAGGCGGAGCCGGACGAGCCGGGGTGGTCCGCCACCCGCGCCTGGGTGGAGCGCGGCCTTCGGCCCGGCGACCGGATCCGCGCCGCGGTGGGACTGCGGGGCGGCTGGACCTCGCAGATGAGGCGCCTCGACATCGAGGGGGCGGGCGATGCGTACTCCCTCGTCCTCCGGTCCTTCGTCAAGCCGTTCTACGTGAGGCATGCGGCGGGTCTGCTCACCCGGGAGGCGGACGTCCTCCGTCTCCTCGCGGACACGGACGTGCCGGCCGCCCGTCTCCACGCCGTCGACGCGGAGGCGGAGCACTGCGACCACCCGTCGCTCCTGATGTCCCTGCTGCCGGGCGGCATCAGGCTGGACGAGGCGGACGTCGAACGGAAGTCGCGGCTGCTGGCACGGCAGTTGGTGGCGATCCACCGACTGCGTGTCCCTCAGGACGCCCGGCCGCGTGCCTACGAGGCCTGGACCAGTCCGGAGCGGGTGCGGATCCCCAAGGACACGCAGCGCCCGGACCTGTGGCGGCGCGCCGTGGACGTGATCCGCCGCCCGCCCCCGGCCCACCAGCCGTGCTTCCTGCACCGCGACTTCCACCCCGGCAACGTGCTCTTCACCGGTGACGGGGCCGACCTCGCGATCACGGGCGTCGTGGACTGGGTGGAGACGTCCTGGGGACCCGCCGACCTCGACGTGGCCCACTGCTCGACCGCCCTCGCCCTGCTGCACGGCGTGCCCGTCGGCATGCGCCTGGCGGACCACTACGCGGCGGCGGGCGGAACACCGGCCGACGACCCGGCGGCCCACCTCCACTGGCGCCTGCTGGACGCGCTGGCCTTCGCCCCCGACGCGGAGAAGGTCGCCGAGCCCTGGCGGGAACTGGGCCGGACGGACCTGACACCGGTCGTGCTCGCGGGCCGCCTGGAGGACTACCTCGCGGCACTCTTCGGCCGCTACGGCTGACCAGGGCGGGGAGCGCGTCGCGCGGACGACGGCGTCGGGCCGCCGCCCGGCAGGTGCGGTCCGTCGTATGCGGAGATCCTCCACACGGGCGACGCCCGGGGGCTACCTGAGGGTAGTTCACCTTTGCTTTGATGTCCGCCGTGTCCGGCGCCCCGGGTGATCCCCCAGGGGCACCGTCGCGCGTCCTCGGTCCCGGGAGGCATCCCGTCCCGGGTCTGCCGGTCCCCCACGAACGGGAGTTCACGTGCCTCAACCCCTGAGTACCCTCCGTCCCCTGATGCGCCGCGCCGGTACCGCGGCCGTGGCCGCCCTCGCCCTCACCGGCAGCCCCCTCGCCGCCGCCGGCCCCGCCGCCGCCGCACCGGCCCGCGACGCCGCCTCCGTCGAGGCGCCGCGCCTGAGCGTGCTGACGTACAACGCGTTCCTGATGAGCACCTCCCTCTACCCCAACTGGGGCCAGCAGCACCGCGCGTCGGCCATCCCGGCCGCCGGCTTCTTCCAGGGGCACGACGTGGTCGTCGTCCAGGAGGCGTTCGACAACTCCGCGTCCGAGACGCTGAAGAGCAAGGCCGCCGCCGCGTACCCGCACCAGACGCCCGTGGTCGGGCGAGGCAGGACCGGCTGGGACGCGACCGGCGGGGCCTACTCCACGACCACGCCGGAGGACGGCGGGGTGACCCTGCTGAGCAAGTGGCCGATCCTGCGCAAGGAGCAGTACGTCTACAAGGACGCCTGCGGCGCCGACTGGTACGCCAACAAGGGCTTCGTGTACGCCGTGCTGGACGTGGCCGGCGCCAGGGTGCACGTGGTCGGCACGCACGCGCAGTCCACCGACGACGGGTGCGCGGCGGGGGAGGCCGAGCAGGACCGGGCGAGCCAGTTCAAGGAGATCGACGCCTTCCTGGACGCGAAGAACCTCCCGGCCTCCGAGGAGGTCGTCGTCACCGGCGACCTCAACGTCGACTCCCGCAGCCCGGAGTACGCGACGATGCTCGCCAACGCCGGCCTCGTGGACGCCGATTCGCGCACCGGCCACCCGTACTCCTTCGACACCCAGGACAACTCGATCGCCCGGGACCGCTACCCCGGCCTCCCGCGCGAGGACCTGGACCACGTCCTCTTCCGGGCCGGCCACGCCAGGCCGTCGGGCTGGAACAACGACGTCGTCAAGGAGAGCTGCCCGCCGTGGTCGGTCTCCAGCTGGGGCACCACGTACACGTACACCAACCTCTCGGACCACTACCCGGTCATCGGGTCGGCGACGTAACAGGTGCAGGGCAGGGGTGGGGGCGGCGGCGGGGCGGGATGCCGAGCCGCCCACCGCGGTCGATTCGCGGCTCCCGGACGGACTTTGAACTCGTTGATGACAAAGTATGGACGAGCTGAGCAGAAGTCCCTTAGCGTATCCGCGCAACCGTAGGAGTACTGCCTGTCCGCGTATCCGCGCGTGGGTATAGCTCGACCGGAGCGCGATCCGGCGGCCTCCGGTCCCGTCCTGGAGGACCGATGCATCCACGGCTGTTCCAACGTGCCCGAAGAGGGCTCACCACCCTGGTGGTCGGCGGATTCCTGGCCGGGGGCGTGTGGGCCGCGCCGCCCTCCGCCGCCGCGCCCTCCGCCGCCGCGCCCGGCGACGTACCGCCCCAGGAACCCGGTGTCACCCTGCGGGTCTTCGACACCCAGGTCCCGCTCAGCAAGCTCTGCACGCTCAAACCGGGCCAGACACCCAACCACGACAAGCTGATGCCGACCGTCGACTGGTCCAGCACGGCCGACTTCGGCGGCTTCGCCGACAACTTCGTGGCCGAGGTGTCCGGGCGGCTGGTCGTCCCGGCCGACGGAACGTACGCCTTCCGGCTCACCAGCGACGACGGCTCACGGCTCACCGTCGACGACCGCGAGGTCATCGACCACGACGGACTGCACGCCGCGGAGCCCAAGGACGGCACCGTCCAACTCACCGCCGGATCCCACCCGTTCCGCATCGACTACTTCGAGCGGGGCGGCGAGCAGCAGCTGACCCTCGCGTGGAAGCCGCCGGGCGCGGACTCCTTCGGCGTCGTCCCGCGCGAGGCGCTCAGCACCGACGCCGACGTCGTCCGGGTCACCGCCCCGGGCCGCAAGGAGTGCGAGGCGGGCAGCGACAGCCCCGGCGACGGACTGCCGCTGACCGACGTACGCCCCGACCTCGACCTCACCGACCTGCGGCCCGACGGATTCGAACCCCAGGTCACCGGCATGGACTGGCTGCCCGACGGGCGGCTGGCGCTCAGCACGTGGGGCGGCTCCCAGACCACGGCCGGCGAGGTCTACCTCCTCGACAACGTCACGGGCGACACCAGCCGCGACAAGGTCACCGTCAAGAAGGTCGCGAGCGGCCTGCGCGAACCCATGGGCATCAAGTACGTCGACGGCTCGCTCTACGTCTCGCAGAAACACGAGCTCACCCGGCTCGTCGACACCGACCAGGACTCGGTGACCGACGAGTACCGCACCGTCGCCACCTGGCCGTACGGCGGGAACTTCCACGAGTTCGCCTTCGGACTCCTCTACCGCGACGGCCACTTCTACGTAAACCTGTCCGTCGCCATCAACTACGGCGGCGCGACCACCGTCCCGCAGCCCGCACCGGGCCGCGGCACCACCTACAGGATCAGCAA
This sequence comes from Streptomyces sp. NPDC037054, assembly GCF_055606745.1. Classification (NCBI taxonomy): domain Bacteria; kingdom Bacillati; phylum Actinomycetota; class Actinomycetes; order Kitasatosporales; family Streptomycetaceae; genus Streptomyces; species Streptomyces sp. NPDC037054. The sequence goes on from NZ_JBVJSJ010000003.1 coordinate 310,855, forward strand.
GAAGACCGGGAAGATCCACCCGGTCGCCGGCGGACTGCGCACCCCCAACGGCATCGGCTGGGGCCCCGGCGGAGACATCTTCACCACCGACAACCAGGGCGGCTGGCTGCCCGCGTCGAAGCTCGTCCAGATCAGGCAGGACCGCTTCTTCAACCACTACACCGAGCCCGCGGGCCCCTTCGACGACCGGTCCGTCACGCAGCCGGTGCTGTGGCTGCCGCAGAACGAGATCGCCAACTCGCCCAGCACACCCCTGCACCTGACCAAGGGCCGGTTCGCCGGGCAGATGCTCATCGGCGACGTCACCTACGGCGGACTGCAGCGCGCCTACCTGGAGAAGCTGAAGGGCCAGTACCAGGGAGCCGTGTTCCGCTACACGCAGGGCCTCGAAGCCGGCGTGAACCGGATCGTCATGGGCCCCGACGGCGCCGTCTACGCGGGCGGCCTGGGCGCCGACGGCAACTGGGGCCAGGAAGGCAAGCTGAAGTTCGGCCTGCAGAAGCTCACGCCGAACGGCGGCAACACCTTCGACATCAAGGAGATGCGCGCCGTCCCCGGCGGCTTCGACCTGGAGTACACCCAGCCGCTGTCGCAGGCGACCGCCGGGGACCTCGCCAAGCGCTACCAGGCCGAGCAGTGGCGCTACACCCCGACCTCCGACTACGGCGGCCCGAAGATCGCCGAGGAGCGGCTCGCCGTGCGCTCGGCGACCCTCGCCGACGACGGCCGCACCGTCCGGCTCCGGCTCGACGGCCTCAAGCCCGGCCGGGTCGTGCACGTCCGCTCACCGCGCCCGTTCGCGTCCGAGTCCGGCGAGGCGCTGTGGAGCACCGAGGCCTGGTACACGCTGAACGCCCTGCCGGGCACCCAGCCGCCGCCCGCCACGCAGTACGAGGCCGAGGAGGCCCGGCTCACCGGCACCGCCGGCATCAACACCGACCACCCCGGCTACTCGGGCAGCGGCTTCGTCGACCGGTACGCCACCGAGGGCAAGGCCGCCACCACCTTCGACGTGACCGTCCCCGAGGCCGGCGACTACGACGTCAACCTGCGCTACTCCAACGGACCCAACCCGTTCCAGGGCACCAAGTCCCTCTCCCTGTACGTCAACGGCGAGAAGCTGCGGCAGACGGAACTCGCCTCGACCGGCACCTGGGACGCCTGGTCCACGCAGGGCGAACGCGTCACCCTCGACGCCGGACACAACACCGTCTCCTACCGCTTCGACACCGGTGACACCGGCCACGTCAACCTCGACCTGATCACCGTACGTCCGCACGGCGCGACGACCGCCCTGTTCGACGGCACCGCCGCCTCGCAGGCCAACTGGCAGCACACGGACGGCCGTCGCGTCGAATGGCCGCTCACCGCGGAGGACTCCATGGAGGTGTGCTGCGGCGACATCCGCACGAAGGAGGCCTACCGGGACTTCAAGCTGCACCTGGAGTTCCGTGTCCCGCGGCTGCCGGACGACGTGACCGGACAGGACCGCGGCAACAGCGGCGTCTACCTCCAGGACCGCTACGAACTCCAGATCCTGGACTCCTTCGAGGACCCGACCCTCGCCACCAACGAGGCCGGGGCGATCTATCTGAAGAAGGCGCCGGACGTCAACGCGGCCACGGCGCCCGGGACATGGCAGACGTACGACATCACCTTCCGCGCGGCACGCTTCGACGCCGACGGCGACAAGACCGCCGACGCGCGGGTGACCGTGGTCTGGAACGGCAGGACGATCCACGACGACGTCGCGATCGACGGGCCGACCGGCGGGGGCGCCGCCGAGGGGCCGGCGGCCGGTGCCGTCCGGCTCCAGGACCACGGCAACAAGGTGCGTTTCCGTGACATTCGGGTGGAACCCCTGGACTGACGCCCGGTCAGGGGGCGCACGGGAGGCGTGGCCGGGCGCGGGGTGGAGCAGAATCCACCTGGTTCCGTGCCCGTCCCGCTTCCCCTCGCTCTGGAGAAGGCATGAAGTCCAGATTCCGACGCCCCGTCCGCCGCGGCCGTGCCGCCGCCGCACTGCTCGCCGCCGTGGTCCTCGCCACGGCGACGGCACCGGCGACCGCCGCGGGCACCGACACCCCCGGGGAACACGCCCCCGCGGTGCCGCTGCGCGTGGCGACCTACAACATCCACGCCGGCGCCGGCCAGGACGGGGTCTTCGACCTCGACCGCACCGCCCGGGCCGTACGCGACCTGGACGCCGACGTGATCGGGCTCCAGGAGGTCGACGTGCACTGGGGCGCCCGCAGCGCCTTCGTGGACGAGGCGCGGGCCCTGGCCGAGAAGCTGGACATGCGGGTGTTCTTCGCGCCGATCTACGACATGGACCCGGCCGCGCCGGGCGGGGAGCGCCGGCAGTACGGCGTGGCCGTGCTCAGCCGCCACCCCGTCCTCGCGGCCGAGAACCACGACATCACCCGGCTCTCCACGCAGACCCCCGGCGCGCCGCCCGCCCCGGCACCCGGCTTCGCCGAGGTGACGGTCAACGTCAACGGCGCCCACGCGCACGTGTACGTCACCCACCTCGACTACCGGGCCGACCCGTCGGTCCGCGTGGCCCAGGTCGCCGACATGCTGGAGGTGCTGGCCGAGGACCAGGGACCGAAGATCCTCGTCGGCGACTTCAACGCGGAGGCGGCGGCCCCGGAGCTGGCGCCGCTGTGGGAGGAGCTGCGGGACGCCGCCCCCGACGGCGGCGGCACGTATCCGGCGATCACGCCGGTCAAGCGCATCGACTTCGTCACCGTGTCGCCCGACATCACCGTCACCGGCGCCCGGACGGTCGCGACCGACGCCTCGGACCACCGCCCCGTGGTCACGGACCTGGAACTCCGTCAGCGCGGCGACTGAGCGCGCGGCAGCGCGGGCGCGGCGGGCGAGGCGGGCGAGGCGTGCCGGAGAGCGGCCTCGCCCGCCGCTTCACGCCTCGCCGTCGGCCCCTGCCGGAGCGGCGGCCGGAGTCGTCCGCAGCCGCACGGGCGGCACCGCCGCCGGCTCCGGCAGGCGCAGCGGCCCCCGGCCGGGCGTGATCGAGCCCAGGACGCTGGGACGCCGGGCCCCCGTGCACGCCGGAACCGTGCCCGCCAGCCCGTGCACGGTCAGGAACCCCAGGACGGCGAAGGCGTACGCCTCCTTCGCCGCCGACGGCAGTCCGAGATCGTCGGAGGCGCACAGCGGGATGCCGCCCAACTCGGCCCGGAGCATGGCCATGAGCGTGGGGTTGCGGGTCCCGCCGCCCGAGGCGACGACCTCGCTCGCCCCGGCCGAGCGCACCGCGTCGGCGACCGTGCGGGCGGTGAGCCGCGTGACGGTGGCGACGACGTCCTCCGGCGGGAGCCGGTCGTGGCCCTCCAGCACGGCCCGCAGGTAGGGCCAGTGGAACAGCTCCTTGCCGGTCGTCTTCGGCGGCGGCTTCGCGTAGTACGGCTCGTCGAGGAGCCGCCGCAGCAGCGCGTCGTCGACGCGACCCCGGTCGGCCAGCGCCCCGTCACGGTCGTATGCCTGCCGCCCTTCGGTGAGGGCGTGCACGGCCGCGTCCACGAGGGCGTTGGCGGGGCCGGTGTCGAAGGCGACCGGGGCGCCCGGGCCGGTGGCCACCGTGAGGTTGGCGATGCCGCCCAGGTTCAGTGCGGCGGGCACGCCGGCCCGGCCGTGCAGCCACAGGGTGTCGAAGACGCTGACCAGGGGCGCGCCCTGGCCGCCTGCCGTCACGTCACGGGTGCGCAGGTCGGACACCACCGGCAGGCCGGTGGCCTCGGCGATCCAGGCGGGCGAGCCGATCTGCAGCGTGCCGTGCACCCGGCCCTGTTCGACCCAGTGGTAGACGGTCTGGCCGTGCGAGGTGACGAGTTCGGCCCGGCCCTCGCACAACTCCCGGTCGGCACGGGCCGCGAGAGCGGCGAAGGCCTGGCCGATCCGGGTGTCGAGACGGCACACGTCCCTCATCGTCGTCGCGGCGGGCGGCAGCGCGGCGGACAGATCCGCCCGCAGCTCCTCCGGATAGGGTGAACTCACCATGCCCAGCGGGGTGAGCAGGAGAGTGTCCCCCCGCAGCTCCAGGTCGGCGGCCGCCGCGTCGACCGCGTCGTGCGAGGTGCCCGACATCAGCCCGATGACCCGCATCCCTCCTCCTCTCTCCCGGCCCGCCGGGGCCGTCAGTCGCGCAGCGCGCGGCGGTGGTCGTCGCCGCGCAGGGTGAGGAGGGCGAGCGTACTGACGGCGCACGTCACGACCACGTAGTACGCGGGGATGTCGATGTTGCCGGTCCGCTGGATCACCTCGGTGATGATCAGGCCCGCGCATCCGGAGAACACCGCGTTGGACAGCGCGTACGACAGACCGAGACCGGTGTAGCGGGCGCTGGTCGGGAACATCTCGGAGAGCATGGCCGGGCCGGGACCCGCCATCAGACCGACCACCGCGCCGGCGGTGAACACGGCGAGGCCCTTGACGGGAGTCGACGCGTCGGCGTCCTGCAGCAGGTGCAGCAGCGGGAAGGCGAGGACCGCCACCAGCACCGCGCCCGCCGTCATCACCGCGCGCCGCCCGATCCGGTCGCTGAGCGCGCCCGCCGGGATGATCGAGGCCGCGAAGCCCAGGTTGGCCAGCACCGTCGCGACGAGGGCCTGCTGGAACGAGGCGTCAAGCGTGCTCTGGAGGTAGGACGGCAGCACGACCAGGAAGGTGTAGCCCGCCGCGGACCAGCCCATGAGCCGTCCCGCGCCGAGCGCGATGGCCTTGGCCGTCTCCCGTACGGGGGCGGGCGTCGGCGCCGTCGCCGGAGCGCCGTCCGGGGCCTCGGTCCGGGTCCGCCGGAAGGACGGGGTCTCCTCCAGCTTCAGCCGCAGCCACAGGGCGACGAGACCCAGGGGCAGCGTCAGCAGGAACGGCAGCCGCCAGCCCCAGTCGCCCAGCTGCGACTCGCTCAGCAGCGTCGCCAGTACGGCGGCGATGCCGGCCCCGGCGAGCAGGCCGAGCGCCACCGTGAAGGACTGCCACGCCCCGTACAGGCCGCGCCGGCCCGGTGGCGCGAACTCCGTCATGATCGAGACGGCGCCGCCGAACTCCCCGCCCGCGGACAGGCCCTGGAGAGCGCGCAGCAGCGTCAGCAGCCAGGGCGCCGCGGCGCCCAGCGTGGCGTACGTCGGCAGCAGGCCGATCAGGGTGGTGGCGCCGGTCATCAGCAGGATCACGAGGATCAGCGTGGGGCGCCGTCCCATCCGGTCGCCCAGGCGCCCGAAGAGGGCCGCGCCGATCGGGCGGAAGAAGAAGGCGAGGGCGAACGACGCGTACGTCTTGACGAGGGCTTCGGCGTCGCTGCCGCCGTCGGGGGTGAAGAAGTTGGCGGCGATGATGGTGGCGAAGTATCCGTAGACACCGAATTCGTACCATTCGATGAAATTGCCCACGGATCCCGCCACCAGTGCTCGGCGTGATCGCGGCGGTCTGGTGGTCTCTTCGGCCTCGTGCCGCAGACGCGGGGTCATAGGGGCGCCCCTCCATCGTCGGGATGCCATGCGGACGGAAGTGTTCCCCATGGGTGGCAGTTAGTTTCATCAGCAAGAAGTTGCCTGTCAATAACTTTCACCCCGGACATGGGTGCTCGCCCCGGCGGGCTTGCGGTGGTGCTGCCAGGGCGAGCGGAAGGGGTGCCTCAGCGGGTGTAGGTGACCCGGTGTTCCTTCAGGGCGCCGCAGTTGGAGCCGTACACGGCGACGTACACGTTGCCGATGCTGCCGCCCCAGTCGACGCAGTGCGCCTTGCCGTAGACGTACGTCGGCCCGGCGTAGGAGGAGTAGTAGCCCCAGTCGGAGTCGCTCGCCTCGGTGTCCGGGACGTAGACCCAGGCGGACATCTCCATCGCCGTGCCCGGGTTGCTGCGGATGGTCGCGACGCAGTTCTTGCCGGTCGAGGAGTTGTACGTCAGGTACACGGTGCCCAGCGAGCCGACGGGCGCCGAGTTCACGGTGGCGTAGCCGCTGCCGCACACCTTCTGAGGAGTGGTGTTGGGTGCCGCCGAGGCCGGAGCGGCCAGGGCCGTCGTCGTTCCGATCGCCAGGGCCGCTAACGCGCCGGTGACCATGGAAGAGCGAGCAAAGCGCATCTTTCCCCCTTGTGAGGCTTGGAGTTGATTGCTCCTGTCTGGTGTGACCCGTAAGACATGCGCATGGTTGTGCCCCGTCCGCCGGAAACGTCGGAGCCCAACGCGCGCCGGGCGCGGGCCCCTTGGGAAGGGCCCGCGCCCGGCGCGCGTGGTGAAACGGTGTCAGACGCCGTAGCCCTGGCTCAGACCCACGGGCGTGACACGGGACGCGGCGCGGATGCGCGCCGCCTGAAGGACCGACAGCAGGACCTGCTTGCTGGAGTACCGGTCGCGCACGTCGCACAGCACGACCGGCGTGGCCGGGTCGAGCGCCAGCGCCGAACGCACCTGCTCCGCCGAGCAGTCGCGGCGCCCGTGGAAGCAGTTGACGCCCACGGCGAACGGGATGCCGCGCTCCTCGAAGAAGTCTATGGACGCGAACGAACTCTCCAGCCGCCGCGTGTCCGCGAGGACGACCGCGCCGAGGGCGCCCACGGCCAGGTCGTCCCACATGAACCAGAACCGGTCCTGACCCGGCGTGCCGAACAGGTAGAGCACCAGGTCGGGCGCGATCGTGATGCGGCCGAAGTCCATCGCGACGGTCGTCGACGACTTGCCCTCCACGCCCGACAGGTCGTCGATGCCGAGGCTCGCCTCGGTCATGCGCTCCTCCGTCTCCAGCGGAGGCACCTCACTCACCGAGCCCACCATGGTCGTTTTGCCCACGCCGAAGCCGCCCGCGATGAGGATTTTCAGCGCGGTCGGCATGACCGGATCAGAGTTGACGGATACCATCCATCACCCTTTCGATGAGTTCCACGCTCGGCTGGCTCTCCCGCCCGGGCGGTGACTGGACGATGATCAGCTCGGCGTCGAGCAGATCGCCGCACAGCACCTTGACCACGCTGATGGGCAGATCGAGGAAGGCCGCGATCTCGGCGAGCGCCATGGCACGGTCCCGGCAGAGATCCATGATGTGGGCCGCCTCCGGCTCCAGCGCACCATGGTCGGTCTCCTGCTCGGACCGCGCGACGATGAGTGTGATGAGTGTGAACGCGTGCTGACTGTGGCGGGTACGCCCGCCCGTGATCGCGTAGGGCCGTAGGTAGCGCCCGGCCTCCGGGCCGTCGCGCCACCGCGGTTCACGCATCGTGGATGGAGCCGTCAGGGGACTGGACGCGTGGTGCCGCCGACAGGTATTGGCCCACCTGTTTGACGAGGGTGCCCATCTCGTACGCCATCATCCCGACGTCCACCTCCTGCGAGGCGAGCGCGGCCAGCCGCGCGCCCTTGCCCGCCGCCGTGACGAAGAGGAACGCCTTCTCCATCTGGATCACGGTCTGCTGGACCCACCCGCTGTGGAAGTGGCGCGCCGCACCGCGGGCGAGGCTGTGCACACCCGAGGCCACGGCCGACAGGTGCTCGGCGTCGTCGCGGAGCATGGCCTTGGACTTGCCGATGAGGAGGCCGTCTCCGGTGAGCACGATAGCGCAGCGGATCTCCGGAATCCGGTCCACCAGGGCATCAAGGAGCCAGTCCAGTTGAGGTCCGGTGTGTACCTGCTCAGTCATTGCGAATGCGTTCCTCACAGTTCGTGGGCACTGGGTCCTGCGGAATCGTCCTGCCGCCCCTGCTCGCCGGGCGGCTCGTCGTCCTGGGCCGTCCAGGCCCGCTTCAGCCCTTGGTGGATGGCGCTCATGGCACGGGCCGACGCGACCGGGGAGATGGTCTCGTCGTCCTCCTGCCGGTCGTTGCCCTGCGCCGCCTCCTTGCGCAACTGCTGCGCCAGGCTGGCCCCCTTGACCCGCTGCGGCAGGACCGAGGGAGTGGTCAGCGGACGGGGGGTCTCCGGCACCGCGGACGGGGGAGCCGCCGGCGGCCGGGAGGCGTCCCGCGCGGACGCCTGAGCGGGCGGCGTCAGGCCCTGACCGGAGAGCACTTGCCCCTGCCCGGAGAGCACCTGTCCGTGTCCGGAGTGCACCTGTCCGTGTCCGGAGGGAGCCGGCCCCTGCCCCGGGGGCGTCAGGCCCTGACCGGAGGGGACGGAAGCCTGCCCGGCGGACGCGGGGCGCGGCCGCGCGGCATTCCTGTCGCGGCGGGGCAGACCCGGCTGCCCGTTCGTGGACGGGACGTGACCCATGGGCGGTTCCCGCCGCTCCGCCCGCGGATCGCGGTGCGGGGCGGAGGAGGGCGTCGCCCGGTGGTCGGCCCGGTCGGCGGGCTCCGATCCCTGGGGTGCGGGGTGGTCCGACGGTGGGGGCAACAGGCCTGCACCTCCGTACTCGGGGAAACCGCTGCTGTCCGACAGCCGCGTGTGCGTGATGACGTCGCCCGCGAGGGAATCTCCCGCGACCACGCCCGCGAGCGGATCCCCGGAGACCACGCCCGTGAGCGCCTCCTGGCGCACACCGGCCGTGTCGTCGGCGGGCAGCGGCGGGGCTCCCGCCCGGCCCTCCAGCGGACGGCCGGCGGCGGCCGACGACTCGAGCTGGTCGAGCACCGGCGAGGAGACCTCTTCCAGCAGCTCGACGGGCACGATCACCACGGCGAGCGTCCCGCCGTAGTCGGACTCGCGCAGGACGACCTTGATGCCGTGCCGCTCGGCGAGGCGCGCCACCACGAAGTGCCCGAGCCGCGGGTCCTCGCCCAGCGCCGTCATGTCGACCTTCGGCGGCCGGGACAGCAGTTCGTTCGCACGCTCGCGCTGCTCCGGCTGCATGCCGAGACCCTGGTCCTCGACGTGCAGGGCCAGGCCCTTGCCGACCCGCGACGCGCTGACCGTCACCTGGGTGTGCGGCGGGGAGAAGCTCGTGCCGTTCTCGATGAGCTCCGCGAGCAGGTGCGTGACGTCCGCGACGGCCCTGCCGCTGAGCGCCAGCCGCCGGTCCGCGGGCGTGTTCCGCACCCTGACCCGGGTGTACTGCTCGGTCTCCGACACCGCGCTGCGCATCAGGTCGGTGATCGGGACGGGCGGGGTCATGCGGCGGTTGGGCGCGGCGCCACTGAGGATCATCAGGTTCTCCGTGTGCCGACGCACACGGGTCGCCAGGTGGTCGACCTTGAAGATGTCCTTCAGCAGGTCGGAGTCCTCGTGCTTGCGCTCGAGGTCGTCCAGCAGCGAGATCAGACGGTGGATCAGGATCTGGGCGCGGCGGATGAGCTGGGCGACGACCTTCTCGGTGCCCTCCCGGCCGCGGGACTGCTGCAGCGTGGAGTCCGCGGCCACCTGCACCAGTTGGTCGATGGCCGCGGACAACTGCCCGAACTCGTCGGCCGACTGCTGCTGGTGCCGGACGATCGTGGCCGGGTCGACCTGCTCGCCGCGCGCGGTGCGGGCCAGGATCTCGGGCAGCCGGGTCGCCGCCAACTGCTGCGTGCTGGACCGGATGTCGGACAGCCGCCCGGCGGTCGACCTGCGGGCGCGCAGGGCCAGCACCGCTCCGCCGGCCAGCGCCGCCAGCGTGGCCGCCGTGCCCAGCAGCGTGGCCAGCATCAACTCGCCGGAACGGTCCGAGGCCTGGTCCGTCAGGTCGTCCAGGGCGTCGGCGCCCAGGGCCTGGAAGCCGCCGAGCACGCTGTCGGCGGCCGTCGGCCAGGACGTGGCCTGCCCCGGCAGTTCGTCGCCCTCGCCGCCGCCGACCGCCTGCTCCACGGAGGTCACGGTGCCCCACGGGGCGCCGCCGGTGATCTGCTGGTACGCCGCGGGGGAGTCCCCGGGCAGGTCCTGCGTCGTCAGCCGCGCCCGGACCGCCCGCTGGACGGCCAGGTACTGGGAGAACCGGGAGCGGTCCGTGGCGCTGAGCCGGCCGCCGGGCAGGGCGCCGGCGAGGAGCGCGTCCTCGCGGGCGAGCATCTCCGTGATCTGCGCCAGGGCGATCGTGGCGTCGCCGCCGCGGTCGAGCTCGCCGTCCTCGCTGTGCACGGCGGAGGCGAGCAGGGTGAGGCCCTGGGAGACGGCGTCGGTGAAGAACGCGAAGGCGTCCCCGGGCCGCAGGCGCTTGCCGTCGATGGCGCCGCGGTGGTCGGTCAGCGCCTCCAGCGCCACGTCGAGCGCCCGCGTCTCCGAGCGGAGGGCGGTCGTGTCCAGGGCGGACGTGCCCCGGCGGAACTCGGCGATGGCGGCGTCGGTCTTCTCCCGGGCCGCGTTGAGGTCCTTGCGGGCGGAGGCCGAGCGGCCGGCCTGCCACAGCGCGGTGAGCCGGCGCTCGTCCTGCAGCCGGGACAGCACCTCCTGGACCGGGCGGGCGGCGGATATGTGGTCCGCGTCCGCGTGCAGTTGGATCTGCTCGTCCACAAGGGTCGCCGCCGTGTAGCCCCACAGTCCGCCCAGGCAGACCGCGGGGACGAGGAACGGGACGACGAACGAGGGTCGCAGAGTTCTGCGAGGAGCGGAGCGGTGACGTGGCCGCCGGTCGCGGGTGCCTGGCATCTGATTCCTCGTGCAGCAGCGATACACCGGTGTCTTGGGGGTGCGCAGCGCCGACCTTCCCCGCGCAGTGGCCTGGTGGCGCACTGTGATCGAACATCGCGCGAGCTGCACGTTATCAGGAGCGTCGCGCAGCGTCACCTCGACCTGATTCAACTCGCATTGCACTTCAGGGGAGTTGAGAACTTCGCGTCCTGATGGGGCTGTTGCCCGGTACCGACCGGTGGCGCACGGTGTCACAGCAGGGCCAGCAGCCGGGGGGTGTAGAGGGCCCCGACGGACGCGATGCCGGCCACCATGTCGAAGTAGATGGAGGTCAGTTCGGGGTCCGACTGCACGGCCCGCAGCAACGACAGGCGCTGCTCGTGCGGGTCCAGCCGGGCGACGCCCAGGGTGGCCTCGTAGCCCGGCACGAGATGGCCGTCCCGCGCCTCGGCGAACCGGGCGAGCGCGGCGTCGAGCCGGGCGGGATCGCCGCCGAGCGTGCCCTCCAGCTCGCCCACCAGGGCCTCCACCTGCCAGAAGGCGTCGCTGATGCCCCGGGCCGTGATCGAGTCCTTGTGATGGCCGGCGTCGCCGACCAGCACCCAGCCGGGGCCGGTCGCCTGCCGCAGGAAGTTCTGCTGGTCGCCGGTGCCGCGCAGGCGCTCCACCGGCTCCCTGCCGAGCAGCCGGTCGGCGAGGGCGGGCGCGGTGGAGCGGATCTGCTCCTGGTAGGCGCGCCGGGCGTCGGTGCGGACCTCCTTGAAGCGGGACTGCGGGAAGTACGCCAGGACGAGGGTCGCCGCGTCGTTGGTGGGCACCGCGGCGACCCAGCCGCCGGGCCGCTCGTACAGCTCCAGGCAGGCGGGCACGTCCCGCCAGTACGTGTAGTAGGCGCAGGTCAGGGTCGGGTCCTGCACGGTGTACGGGGCCGCCGCAAGACGGGCCACGGCGGACCGCATGCCGTCCGCGCCGATCACCAGGCGCGCGTGCTCGGTGAAGGTCCGGCCGCCGTGGCTGCCCTCGACGCCGACGACCCGCCCGGTCCCGTCGCGCAGCAGGCCGGTCACCCGGCACCGCTCCCGGAACTCGGCGCCCGCCTCGACCGCCGCGTCGACCAGCAGGGCGTCCAGCACGCGGCGGCGCGGCGCGAAGCCCTCGTGGTGGCCGTCCACGCCGCGGGCGCAGCCCTCGATGCGGATGTCGGCGACCTCGTACACCGTCCGCGTCAGCGGCGGGCACCCCGAGGCGCGCACCCTGTCCAGCAGTCCCCAGCGGGCGAGCGCCGCGACGCCCGGCTGGTGGATCAGATGCGTCGAGAGGGTGTCGGAGCCGTACGTCCCCTTCTCGACCAGCAGTACCCGGTACCCCGCGCGGGTCAGCAGCAGGGCGGTTGACGCGCCGGCGCAGCGCGCCCCCACCACGATGGCGTCGTACATGCGAATGCCTCACAACAGACGTGGATGAGTCGGGGAAGTGTGGGGGAGGGCGGCGGACGCAGGCGGTCAGCGCGCGTGGCCGAGTTCGGTGAGCAGGGCCCGCCGGTCGATCTTGCCGTTGGGGTTCAGCGGCAGCCGGTCCAGGGCGGCGATCCGACGCGGCATCATGTACGGCGGCAGCCGCCCGCCGAGAGCCGCGTACAGCCGGTCGGGGTCGCAGCCGGAGCCGCTGACCGCCGCCAGGAGTTCCGGCTCGCCGTCGGGGGCGGGCACGGTGACGGCGACCGCGTCCCGCACCCCGGGCTGCTGCCGCAACGCGGCCTCGATCTCGCCGAGTTCGATGCGGTGGCCGCGGATCTTGACCTGGTGGTCGGTGCGCCCCAGGTGGATCAGACAGCCGTCGCGCACGGTGACCCGGTCTCCGGTCCGGTACCAGTGCCGCTCCGGGGGCGGGCCGCCGTCGGCCGGGCGCAGGTCGTCGGTGAGGAAGCGGCCCGCGTTGTGCGCCTCGTCGAGGTAGCCGGAGAACCGCAGCGGTCCGCGCACGCAGAGTTCGCCGCTGTCGCCCGGCCGGCCCTCCTCGTCGAGCAGCAGCAGGTCCAGCGCCGGGTAGCAGGTCCCGATCGGCGCGGTGCCGTTGGGCGTGCTCGGCCAGTCGGCCGGGTCGTCGGGGAACCGGTAGGCGGTGCAGGAGATCGTCAGTTCCGTGGGCCCGTACAGGACTTCGAGGCGGCTGTGCGGAGCCGCCGTGCGCCATTCGCGTGCCGCGTCCAGGGTCAGCGGCTCACCGCCGAAGACGCTCCAGCGGAGCGTGGGCATGCTGCCCGGCTTCAGGGTGCCCAGGCGGGAGGCGAACGAGATCAGCGACGGCACGGAGAACCAGTGGGTGAGCCGCAGGTTGTTGACGGTCTTCACCGGGGACAGCAGCTGGCTGCGTTCGGGCACGACCAGCGTGCCGCCGCCCGCCCAGGCCACGAACAGGTCGTGGACGGAGCCGTCGAAGGTCATCTCGAAGGTCTGCGACAGCCGGCTGCCGGGTCCGATGTCGTACCGGCCGGCGACCTGTTCCAGGTAGGCGCAGATGTTGCGGTGCCGGATCGGCACGCCCTTGGGGGCGCCGGTCGAACCCGAGGTGAAGATGATGTACGCGAGGTCGTCGGGACCGGCCTGCCGGTGCGAGGTCTCCGGCGCGGGGCCCTCGGCGAGGGCGGCCAACTCCTCGTCCCCGGCGGCCAGGACGGGCACACCGAGGTCCGTCGCGGCGGGGTCCTCGGCGAGGACCAGGTCGAGTGCGGCGGCCGAGGCGATCTCGGCGGTGCGCGAGGCGGGGTGCTCGGGGTTGAGCGGCACGACGGCGGCGCCGGCCCGCAGGACGGCCAGGTAGCCGGCGTACGCGGTCACCGAGCGGGCGGCGAGCAGTCCGACCCGCCGGGGGGCGCCGCCCGGCGCGGCGGCCAGGCGGGCGGCGAGCCGCTCGGCGAGGTCCCGCAACTGGCCGTACGTCAGCTGTCTTCCGCCGGTCTCCAGGGCCGCCTCGTCCGGGTGCGCGGCGGCCGAGCGGGCGAACCAGTCGTAGACGGTGCGCGGTGCGCTCATCGGCCGGCCGTCTGCAGTTCGCGCGTCCACTGCCGCAGCTCGCCGACGGTGCGCAGCCGGCCGAACCCCTCGGGGTCGACCTCCTGCCGGCACCGTTTGGCGAGCTCCACCACGATCCTCAGCTTCGCCAGCGAGTCGATGCCGATCTCGGTGAGGGAGGAGGTGTCGTCGAAGCCGGTGCGCGCGTGCTCGCGCAGCACCCAGGCCGCGAGGTCGCCGCCCGCGTCGTCGTGCTCCTCGCCGGGCCAGTACCGCCGGGTCTGCCACGGGTAGGGCGGCAGCGGCACGAAGGTGCCGGGCGCACCGAACACGGCCGTCCACTCGACGTCCTCGCCCTGGCGGTAGCGCTCGGCGACGGCCGACAGGGGGCGGCCGTCCAGCTGCCGGCCGCCCGTGAGCGCCGCCGCGAGTTCCGCGTGGCTGCTGCCGAGCACGGCCCTGCGGTGCGCGTGGTGCCCGCGCCGCGCGAGGGCGCTGTAGCAGATGTCGCGGACGGTGTACGACGCCCCGGCGCCGTCGGGGCACAGCCACTCGACGTAGGACCGGGCGAGCGCGTCGAGCGCCTCGGGGGTGTGCGCGGAGAGCGTCAGCACGTACGGTGCGCCGTCGGCGGCGGCCCGGTCCGGGGTAGCCGGGAAACGGGCCTGGCGGAGGACGACGTGGGCGTTGAGGGCCGAGGAGCCCTGCCCGGAGATCCCGGCGACGGCCGCTCTGCCCCGGTCGGGCAGCGGCGTGAGCCGGCGGGGCACGGAGACCGGCAGCCCGTCCCAGTCGACGCCCGGGTGGGGGTTGTCCAGGTGCAGGCTGGCGGGCACCTGGCCGTGCTCCAGGCACAGCACGGCCTTGATCAGACCGGCCAGGCCGCCGCCGGCCTCGGCGTGCCCGATGTTGGTCTTGACCGAGCCGACCAGCAGCGGCCGGTCCGCGGGGCGGCCCGCGCCGAGCACCTGTCCCAGCGCGGTCAGTTCCAGCGGGTCGAGGGTGGGCGACCCGGAGCCGTGCGCCTCGACGTAGTCGACGTCGGCCGGGTCGATGCCCGCGTCCTCGTACGCCCAGCGCAGCACGTCGAGTTGGCCCTGCAGCGACGGGTTGAGGACCGTGTCGCTGGTGCGGCCGTCGTTGCCGACGGCGCTGCCCTGGATGACGGCGCGGATGCGGTCGCCGTCGGCCAGCGCGGCGGCCAGGGGCTTGAGGACCACGACCGCGACGGCGTCGCTGGGGGCGTAGCCGTCGGCGCTCGCGTCGCCGAACTTGGAGCGCCCGTCGCGCGCCATGGCGCCGGCGTGGGTGAGGACGAGGCTCTCGTCCGGGCGCAGCGGGATGTTCACCCCGGCGGCCAGGGCCAGCGGGCTCTCCCCGGCGCGCAGGCTCTGCACGGCCTGGTGCACGGCGACGAGCGACGACGAGCAGGCGGTGTCGACCACGACGCTGGGGCCGCGGAAGTCGAAGAAGTGGGACAGCCGGGCGGGCAGCAGCGAACGGAAGTTGTTGAGGTTGGCGGCCGTCACGGTCTCCTGGCCGCGCCGCAGGGTGACTTCGAGGTAGTCGGCCCGGGCGTTGCCGACGAACACCCCGGTGCGGGTGCCCGCCAGGCGGTCGGGACGCTGGCCGGCGTCCTCCAGCGCGTCCCAGGTCGCCATCAGCAACAGGCGCTGTTGCGGGTCGAGTTCGGTGGCCTCGGTGGCGGACACGGCGAAGAAGTCGGCGTCGAAGTCGGCGACGCCCTCGACGTAGCCGCCGCGGCGGCCGGCTATCCGGCCCTGGGCGGACGCGGGGTCGTGCAGGGCGTCGACGTCGTACCGGTCACTGGGCGTCTCGCTGGTGGCGTCCACGCCCGCGCGCAGCAGATCCCACAGTTCGTCGGGTCCTGACGCACCGGGCAGCCGGCAGGCCATGCCGATCACCGCCACCGACCGAGCGTCCACGTCGGACCTGTTCATTGAGAGCACTCCGTTCCATGCGATCGCCACTGTCCGTACGTTATGGCGTAGATGACCTTGCTCCAACGTAACTCCCGCAACCGGCGGGACTCTTGACGCGGTGGCCACTGTGAACGGGCCAGACACGGGGCGCCACCCCCTGTGCGGGCAATTGCCCCTCAGAAGTGCGGCGTGAACATGCGTAACACCCGCTGCCGGGGCTTCCGCGCCCCGGGAATCGCATAGACGTTCGAGTGTTGTGTGTCACGTTGAGCGGGAGGCGGAGGTGTCGAAAACAAGCCCATCGCACGATTGTCGGGCGGAAAATCGTTTCGGTTCTACGGCGGCCGAGAAATGACGGGAAGTGATCGCTGGTGGTTCAAACATCGAAAAACTTGGACAGAATCCCAGAATGGCCGCCTGCGGGCCGCCCCCGGAGGGCGGTTCGAGTCGATTCGTGAATCAAGTCGTCCCGCCCGTCGAAGTGTTGACACTGTGACAGAAGAGCGGCGAATGACCGAGAGGGGTGGCCCATCGGGGCCGGATCTCTGCTTTGATCGGATGTCATGGAATCCCTGTCATCCGAACACGATCGTCTCGCCGGCGAACAGAGGACGCTGCGGCTGAGGATTCTCGGCCTCAATGCGGTGGAGGCGGAAGCCACCTTTGACCGAATTGCGCGCCTCGCGGCCAGTTTCACCCATGCTCCGTTGGCCATGGTCAACTTCATCAACGACGAGCGGCAGATGTTCCGCGGCATGTACGTGCCCACCTCCTCCCCCGAGGAGGCCGCGAACGCCGACGGCGGCGGCATCCCGTTCGACCTGAGCAACCTCGCCCGCGAGGCGCCGGGCGACTACGGCTTCTGCCCCCACGTGGTCGCCCAGCAGACGCAGCTCGCCCTGGAGGACGTCTTCGACTACCCGCGCTTCAAGGGCAATCCTCTGGTCAACGACCTCGGCGTGCGGTCCTACCTGGGCACTCCGCTGCGCGACAACACGGGCATGATCCTCGGCACCGTGTGCGTCGCGGACGTCAAGCCCCGCACCTGGGACCGTCAACTGCGTCAGGGCATGCACGAACTGACGGAGACCCTGCTGTCCGAGTTCCGGCTGCGCGACAGCCTGCTCGCCCAGCAGCAGGAACTCTTCGCCGTCTTCGACGGCGCGCCGTTCCCCATCATGCTCACCGAGGGCCCCGAGCACCTGCTGCGCTACGCCAACGGCAGGCAGGGCCAGGCCTTCGGCATGGTCCGCCAGTTCAGCCCCGGCCGGCAGGTCCTGCCCGGCCTCGACGCCGTCGGCGTCTTCAACGCCATGGACGACGCGCTGAACTCGGGCCGGACCACCACGGTGCCGCAGGTGGCGCTCAGGACGATCGACGCCCCGATGCCGCAGGAGTTCAGCTTCCTGTGCACCCCGGTGCGCACCGCCCCCGGCGCTCCCTTCAAGGGCGTGCTGACAGTGGCCATGAGCACCGCGGGGCAGGGCTACGGCGCCGAGCCGCAGGCCTTCGCCGCGAATGTGCAGCAGCAGTTCGAGCGGCTGGGCGGCGGCCCGCTGGTCGACTGACCCCTGCCCGCGGCCGGCCGGAACGCCCGGCGCGTACGCCGGTCCCTGCCGGGTCCGGCCGGGCGCCGGGCCGGGCCGGGTCGGTTGCCGCCGGTGGGCCGTTGGGCACCCGGTGGGTCCGGCGGCGGGAGCGATCCGCGGTTCACGGCGGCAGGGAGGCGCGAACCGCGGGGACGCCGGGATGCCGGGGATGCCGGGAAGCCCGCGACGGCTGGGGACTTGGCGGGGCCGTCCGCTCGTTGGCCCGCGGCGGGGATCTCGTCGGTGCCGGTTGTCGACCGCCACGGGACCTCGTCGGCGTCGGTCCCCCGAGGGGGCGCCCCCCGCGTGCCGCTCCGCCCGTCGAGCCGGACGGAGGCGATCGGTTGGCACGGGCGGGCCGGTGGCGGCGGCGTCCTGCTCCCGCAGCCTGCAGCCCGCCGGCCGTAACCCGCCGGCCGTAGCCCGCCGGCGGCAGCCCGGCGCCCGCAGCCCGTGCCCGCCGCCACTTGCCCCGTTGCCCACCGCCCACTGCCCGTCGTCCGCGCCCGCCGCCACTCGCCCCGTTGCCCGTTGTCCGCCGCCCGTCGTCCGGGCCCGTCGCCCGTCACTCACCGCCCGCCCCATCCGCCCAGGCCGCCCTGCTTGACCGCTCTGCACGGCCGCCATGCGTGGCAGGCTCGGCATGTCGGCGTGGCGACATGTCGGCGTGGCGGTGCGGCACAGCGCGGCACGGTGTGGCGTCTCCCGGCCGCAGGCCGCCGTACTCGATCACGCGTGGAGGAGTAACCCCGAATGACCGCGCCCACGAGGGACGACCAGGTCCGAGAGGCCCGACGCGCCCTGCGCGACGGTGACTTCGCCGCGTCGGCGCGGCTGTACGACCAGGTGCTGGGCCGGCCGCCGGTCGGGCCGGACACCGAGGACGCCGACACCCTTCAGGCCCGCGCCGACTACGCGCTCGCGTTGAACGGCCTCGCCCGTTACACGCGCGGCGAGGTCCAGTTGCAGCACGCCCTGGAGGGGCAGAAGTCCCTGCTGGGAACGGACCATCCGGCGACGCTGACGACGATGGCCCGGCTGGCGGACAACGTCGGCGAGCAGCGCCGCTGCGCGCAGGCGTACGAACTCGCCTGCGCCGCGGTCAATCACGCCCTGCGGGCTTTCGGCGCCGACCACCCGGTGTCGCTGACGGCACGGCTCAGCCTGGGCCGCGCGCTGTCCCACGCCAGACCGGACGAGGCCGAACCCGTCGTGCGGGCCGCGCTGCGGGACATCGACCGGGTGCTCGGCCCCGGGCACGGCGACAGCTGGTCCGCACGCCACCTGCTGGCGGGCATCCTGCGCACGGTGGGCCGGCTGGCGGAGGCCGAGACCGTCGCCCGTGACGTGATCGCCGTACGGCAGCGGCACCAGGGCGCCGAACACCCGGACACGCTCAGGGCCCAGGCCGACCTGGCGCTCGTGCTGTCCGCAGCCGGACGGACGGGGCAGGCACGGGCGTTGATGCAGACGGTGGTGGACGTCAGCGTGGCGGCGCTGGGGGAGGACCACCCGTACACCGCCCGCTTCCGGTCGGACCGCGAGGCCGTCTTCTCGTAGCGGGGCGGGGGTCTCGTAACCTCGTGGGATGACGACGGGACCGGTGCTGCGGGAGATCACCCCGGCCAACTTCGACGCGGCGATCGGACTGCGGGTGCGCGCGGACCAGGAGCACCTGGTGGCGGCGGTCGTGAAGTCCCTGGCCGAGGCGTACGTCCATCCCGGCATCGCGTGGCCGCGCCTTGTCGTCGACGGTGAGCGGCCCGTCGGGTTCCTCATGGCCTTCTTCGACGTCGACTGGAACGGCGACGGCAGCGGAACCGACGTCCGTTCCGGCCTGTGGCGGCTCACCATCGCGGAGGGAGAACAGGGCCGGGGATACGGCCGTTTCGCGGTCGAGGCCGTCGCCGCCGAGATCCGCCGGCGCGGCGGGACCCGCCTGACCACCACCTGGCATCCGGGCGCGGACGGCCCCGAGGGCTTCTACCTCGGGCTCGGATTCCGTCCGACGGGGGAGACCAGCGGGGACCAGACGGTCGGTGAGCTGGATCTGCGTGGCGGTCGGTGAGCCGGGCCCGTGGGGCCGAGGCCGCGAGGCCGGGCGTGCAGACGCTCGCGAGCGCGGTGATGCCGTCGAGGACGGCCTGCCGACGGTGCCCGACCGGGCGGCCTGGCCTGGGGTCGGTCCCGAAGTGTCGTCCGATTAAGGGGGTTCGAGGGATGAGCGCGACAGTGACGGCGGTCAGCAGCAACGACGCGTACTCGTTCACCAAGCCGAACCGGGCCGGCATCACCCTGCTCGCCGGTCTCGGCGTGGAGGGCGACGTGCACGCCGGGGTGACGGTCAAGCACCGCTCGCGGATCGCCCAGGACCCCACCCGGCCGAACCTGCGCCAGATCCACCTCATCCACGAGGAACTCTTCGCCGAGGTCGCCGCCGAGGGCTTCCGCGTGGCGCCGGGCGAGCTCGGCGAGAACATCACCACCCGCGGCATCGACCTCCTGGGCCTGTCCGTCGGCACGCTGCTGCACATCGGCACCGAGGCGGTCCTGGAGGTCGCCGCCTCGTGGCACCCTGGCCCTCGTGATGCAGCCGACGAGCAAACGTGATATGCCAGCTCAAAGAGGTACATCATGAAACATCGTGGTAGAGCAGCGGTCCTCGCGGCGGCGTTCGCCGTCGGCAGCCTGACGCTCGGTGGCTGCACCACTGAGGACGACGAGCCCTCTCCGGCTTCCCCTGAGGAAACCCAGACCCGGGAGCAGCGGACGGAGCAGGAGCAGCAGCAGGAGGAGCCGCAAGGCGGACGGGAAGAGCCCGCGGCCGACGAGCGCAAGGATCTCCTCAGCTTCAAGATCGACGATCGTTCCCAGGCGGGATTCGAGAACGTCTGGGTCACGTGGACGATCAAGAACCAGAGTTCGGAGAAGTCGAACTACACCTGGGAGTGGGAAGCGATCGCTCCCGACGGCAAGCGGGTGTACAACTCCTCCGAGTTCGTGACCGACGTGCAGCCCGGGCAGACGACCACGGGCGAGATGCCCACCACTCTCAAGACCCCGGACGTGAAGATCAACATCACCGACTTCGACCGCACCAAGTCCTACTGATCACCAGGGGTTCCGAGCGCCGCGCGCGCCACGTCCGGGACCCCGCGGGTCACAGCAAGCCGATGTGCTGGGCCACGTCCTCTCCTCGGCGGAGGTGGTCGTGGGCCGCTTCTCCCAGGGTTTCGATGACTCCGGCCACCACCGTTTCGATCACGGCGAGGGTCGGGACGAGGCTGTCGTAGGGGGAGGGGGCCGTCACGCGGCAGGGGAGGACGACGTCGGCCCGGCTCGTGACGGGGGACAGCCAGGTGTCCGTGAACAGGAGGACCTTGCCGCCCCGTTCGCGGACCAGGGCGGCCATCGCCACCTTGTCCTGCTCGTAGCGCCGGTAGTCGAACAGGACGAGGACGTCGCGGCGGCGCAGCGAGCTGAGTGTCGCCGTGCGTTCCACGTCCCGGTCCGGGAGGAAGCGGACGTCCTCGCGCAGTTGCATCAGGTGCAGGCCGAGGTACTGCGCCAGCAGGTGCGTGAAGCGGCCGCCGGCCAGGGTGACGCGGAGCTTGGGGTCGGCGAGGAGCCGGACGGCGTGGTCCAGGTCGTGCGGCGGCAGTTCGGCCAGCATCGTGGCCACCTCGGCGGGGAAGACCTTGCGCACCCGGTCCAGCAGGCTCGCGTCGTCGGCGCCCTCCTCGACGGGGCGCCCGTACGCCGGTGCCTCGTAGAGGGAGAGGGGCGAGGCGTTGCGCTCCTCCAGCTCCGCGCGCAGCGCCGCCTGGAAGTCGGGGAAGCCGCGGAAGCCGAACCGGGACACGAACCGCAGCACGGTGGGCGCGCTGACCCCGGCCCGCTCGGCTATGGCGGCCACCGTCTCGAACCCGGCGGACGGGTAGGCGGCCAGCAGCACACGCCCGACCTTGCGCTCGGCGGGACTGAGTTCACCCAGCTTGTGGCGGATCTCGTCCGCCAGTACGCCAGTGGCCATGCTGACTGTTTCCTTCCCGCACGCTCCCGCAAAGCAGGTGAAGAGCGTCCCGACAGTGTCGAGCCTAACGTTGCGGCACAGTGTGTCGTCCGTCCGGGGCGACACACCGACCGGGGGGTTCGCCGACGTCAGGCACGGCCGCCGCCCACCGTGGCGATCAGCGACGCGAGCAGCGCGACCCGCGCGTGCACACTGGCCAAGTCGAGCCACTCCTGCGGCGTGTGGTCCGCGCCGCCGACCGGGCCGAGACCGTCCAGGACCGGCGTGCCGACACCGGCGATGAGGTTGGCGTCGCCGACGCCGCCCGTGGCGGTGGCCCGTACGTCGATGCCGAGCTCCTCGCCCAGTCCGCGGGCGGTGGCCAGCAGTTCGCGCGCCGCCGGCGTCCGCTCCATGGGGGCGCAGAAGTCCAGCTGGTCTACGTGCGCGCTCGTCCCGGGCACCTCCTGCCGGGACGCCGCCGCCTCGATGGCCGTCCGCGCGGCGTGGATGCCCGCCGCCGTCGCCGAGCGGACCTCGACGCGCAGTTCCGCCTCCGGGCACACGATGTTGGCCCGCGTGCCCGCGCGGATCACACCCACGTTGACCGTCACCCCGTCCCAGCGCCCGTTGAGCCCTTGCAGCGCGACGACCAGGTGGGCCGCGGCCAGCGCCGCGTTGGCGCCCCGCTCGGGTTCGATCCCGGCGTGCGCCGCCGCCCCGGTGACGGTGATGCGGAAGTCGGCCACCCCCTTGCGGGCCACGACCAGATCGCCGTTCTCCCGCGCGCACTCCAGGGCGAGCGCCACGTCGCTCTCCCGCGCGACCCGCTCGGTCACGGGCCGGCTGGCCGGCGAGCCGATCTCCTCGTCCGGCGTGGCGAGGAAGACCAGTTCCCGGTACGTGTCCGCACCCGCCGCCGTGAGGACGTCGAGCGCGGCCAGCCCGGCCGCCAGACCGCCCTTGTCGTCGCACACCCCCGGGCCGTGGGCGAATCCGCCGCGCACCGTGAACGGACGCTGCCGTGCCGTGCCGTCCTCGAAGACCGTGTCCATGTGGGCGGCGAGCAGGACCCGGCGCCCGCCCTGGGCGGCGGACAGGGTGCCCGCCTTGCGGGCCACCAACGCGTCCCCGAACCGCTGCCCGTCGGCACCAGGCGGCAGCGGGATCCGGTCCACCGTGAACCCCAGGCCGCGCAGCCGGTGCTCGAACCGGTCCGCGACCCGGTTCACCCCGTCCGGGCTGTACGAGCCGGAGTCGATGCCGACCAGCTCGGCCAGGTCGTCGAGGAACCGCGTGCCACGGTCCCGGGCGAGTGCCAGCAGCGCGGACGCACCGGGCCGCCGGCGTGCCGCCGCCCTCACAGGACCTTGGACAGGAAGGCACGGGTGCGCTCCTGCTCGGGCTCGACCAGGACCTTCGACGGCTTCCCCGCCTCGACGACCGTCCCGCCGTCCATGAACACGGCGGTGTCCGCGACCTCCCGGGCGAAACCGATCTCGTGCGTCACCACCACCATGGTCATGCCGTCGGCCGCGAGCTGCCGCATCACCCCCAGCACGTCGCCGACCAGTTCGGGGTCGAGCGCGGAGGTGGGCTCGTCGAACAGCATCAGCTTCGGCCTCATCGCCAGGGCGCGCGCGATCGCGACGCGCTGCTGCTGCCCGCCGGACAGCTGCGCCGGGTAGTGGTCGGCGCGGTCGCCGAGCCCGACCCGGTCGAGCAGCCCGAGGCCCTCCCGCCGCGCCGCGGCACGGCTGACGCCCGCCACCCGGACCGGCGCCTCGACAACGTTCTCCAGGGCCGTCATGTGGGGGAAGAGGTTGAAGCGCTGGAACACCATGCCGATGTCCCGGCGGCGCTCGGCGACCTCCCGCTCGCGCAGCTCGTGGAGCCGGTTGCCGTCCTGCCGGTGGCCGACGAGCTGCCCGTCGACCGACAGTCGCCCGCCGTCCACCTTCTCCAGGTGGTTGATGCAGCGCAGGAAGGTCGACTTGCCCGACCCGGACGGGCCGAGCAGGCAGCAGACCTGCCCCCGTTCCACGGTCAGGTCGATGCCCTTGAGCACGTCCAGCCTGCCGAAACGCTTGCGTACGCCCTCGGCGTGGACCATGGCGGCGCTCATCGGTCCGTCTCCTTCCTGCGAAGTGCCGCGGTCGCGCCGAGGAACACGCGACGCAGCGGGGAGGTGCGGCTGCCCGTGGCGGCGCCCCGGCCGTAGCGGCGCTCCAGCCAGGCCTGCGGGACGCTGAGCACGCTGACCAGCGCCAGGTACCAGATGGCGGCGACCACGAGCAGCGGGATCACCTGGTAGTTCTGCGCGTAGACGGCCTGGATGTTGGACATCAGGTCGTGCGCGGCGATCACCGAGACCAGCGCGGTCATCTTCAGCATGTTGATGGTCTCGTTGCCCATCGGCGGGACGATGACCCGCATGGCCTGCGGCAGCACGATCCGTCGCATGGTGAGCAGTGGACGCATGCCCAGTGAGTGGGCGGCCTCGGTCTGCCCGGTGTCGACGGACTGGATGCCGGCCCGCACGATCTCGCTCGAGTAGGCCGCCTCGTTGAGCCCCAGGGCGAGCAGGGCCGCGACCGACGGCGTGAGCAGGGAGTTGGTCTCGGCGCGGACGAACGTGATGTCGGTGAAGGGGATGCCGATCTCCACGTACTTGTAGAGGGCGGCGGCGTATCCCCAGAAGATGATCTGCACCAGCAGCGGGGTGCCGCGGAAGAACCACACGAACAGCGACGACAGCGCGTACAGCACCGGGTTGGCGGACAGCCGCATGACGGCGATCACCGTGCCGAGGGCGAGACCCAGGACCATGGAGGCGGCCGTCAGCCACAGGGTGGTGACCATGCCGTCGAAGACGAGGCCGGCGAACAGGTACTGGCGGACCACGTCCCAGTGGACGTTGTCGTTGCGTGCCAGGGAGCCGACGAGACCGACGAGGGCGACGGCCGACGCCGCCGCGGCGGCCCAGCGGCCGTAGTGCCGTACGGGGACGATCTCGAGGTCCGGTGCGGTCTTCCGCGTCGGCGCCGTGCCGGGCACGGGGCGGGTGCTCGTCGGCATCAGTCCACCGCCGCGTTCCGGGTCGCCTTGGTCAGCGCGATCGAGCCGACCCCGTACTTGTCGCAGATCTTGGTGAGCGTGCCGTCGTCCATGAGCGCCTGGAGGGCCTTCTGGATCGCGGTGGTGAGTTCGGGGAGCTTCTTGCTGACGGCTATGCCGTTCGGGGAGGCGTGGTAGCCGCCGGGCGCCTTCGGGTCCTCGACGAGGTCGAAGGCCTTGCCGCCGTCGGCGGTCTTGGCGGTCCAGCCGGCGGCGGGCTTGGTCAGCACGTCGGCGACGACCTTGCCGGAGCGCAGCGCCAGTTGGGCGTCGGAGTCCTTGGGGAAGGTCTGGATGTCCATCCTCCCGCGCCCCGAGTCGGCGCAGGCCGCCTGGCGCGCGGTGAGCAGTTTCAGCTGGTTGGTGGCTGCCTGGACGCCGACCTTGCGGCCGCACAGGTCGTCCAGGTCGCGGATCTTCTCCGGGTTGCCCTCGGCGACCAGGACGGCGGACCCGGACCGGGTGTAGTCGACGAAGTCGACGACGCGCTGCCGGTCCTTGTTGTCCGTGATCGCGGACATGGCCACGTCGAACTTGCCCGCCTGGAGGGCCGGCACGATGCCGTCGAACTTCTGCGCGGAGAAGGCGAACCGCACCCCGAGCTTCGCGCCGAGGGCCTGCCCGAGGTCGTAGTCCAGGCCCGTCATCTCCTTGCCGCCCGCGGACGTGAACATCTCGAACGGCGGATAGGGCACGTCGGTGGCCACCCGGACGGTGCCCGACTCCTTGATCGCGTCGGGGAGCAGATCGTGCAGGGCGGCGTCCCGCTTCACGACGGCGCCGGCGACGGTGGCCCTGTCGCTCACGGCGGTGCCGGAACCGGCGGCGCCGGCGGAGCAGGCGGAGACGGTGAACAGCGCGGACACGCAGGTCAGGGCCGCAGCGGTGGGGCGTTTCGAGGAGGTGGGGATCACGGTCGGGTCCTTCTCGACGAGCGGGCGACGGCCGGGGCGTCCGCCGCTTGACGGGGGACGACGTTACATCCGGGGTGGCGGTGTGCCTAGATGTATCAAGCGTTACGTTCCGCTGTCGAGGCCCGGTGCCGGCCGGGCATGTCGGGTGAAAACCGCGTCCGGGCAGGTCGGAGGGGGTGTGCGGCGCCGGATTGAGGTGTGAGGGGCGTGTGGTGGCCGTGTGTGCGAGTGGGGCGCGGCTCCTGGCCCTCGGCCCCCGGGGCCTCCGGTGCGGACAGACTCTGCCGCAGCCCGCCCCGCGCCGCAAAGGGTCACGCGCATCCGGCGCTTGACGCACTGTCAGGTTTCGTCGCGGTTCGGGCGAAGCCGCCCGCAGGAAGTGCGGCGGCCCTCTTTACGGAGTCATTGCAACGATGCAATCGTGTCTGTGCACCGTTGACCACGGTGTCGGCGGCTGCTCCGCAGGGGACCGCGGAGCAGCCGTCACGGGGCCGGCGGCGCACTCGCCCGAGTGCGCCGAACGGCCTTTTCGTCATGCCCGTGGGCCGGGTGGCCGGTCGGCGCGGACCCCGTCCGGTGCACACCGCGGCCACACCCGGCCCCTCCCCGTCGGGCTCCCGAGCCCGCACCATCCGTGCCGCTCGACGCGCGCCGTCGGCGGGCCCGATCAGGTACCTCGACCGGAGCTGCCGCCGCGGGCGCGGAACCGGGAGGCTCGGATCCACTCCCGTGCCCGGGACCGACCGACACCCGAAGGGGGCCCCGTGCCCGACGGCGCACAGCTGACCACCCGCCCGTACCCGCGGCCGGCCACGCGGCTCCGGCCCGACCCGCGCGCGGCGAGCCGACGGCCGCCGGGGCCGGTCACCGCGCGGCGCGACCGGACGCGGGCCGGAACGGGCGGGCGCGGATGAAGTCCACCGCCGCCGAATCCACCGCCACCGCCCGGCCCGACGGCGCCCCGCTCGCCGCCGCGGACCGGCCCTTGACCTACGAGCGCTATCTGCGCGTCCCCGAACTGCTGCGGCTCCAGCAGCCGCTCAGCGACGAGCCGGACGAGGTGCACTTCATCATCGTCCACCAGGCGATGGAGCTGTGGTTCCGGCTGCTCGCCGACGATCTGCGCGCGCTGGTCCGGCTGCTGGACGAGGACCGGACGGCCGAGAGCTGCACGCGGCTGCGGCGGATCAACGACATCATGGGCATCCTGCTGACCCAGCTCCGCAGCCTGCGGGACCTCCCGCCCGGCGCCTTCCACGCGTTCCGCGGCCGGCTGGACGGCGCGAGCGGACTGCAGTCGGTGCAGTTCCGCGAGCTGGAGGTGACCTCCGGGCTGCGCGACGAGCGCTACCTGCGGACGGTCCGCGCCGCGCACGGCGGCACCCTGCCCGCGCCGGTCGCCGACGCGCTGTCCCGGCGCAGCGTCGCCGAGGCGCACCGGGACGCGGCCCACCGGGACGGCCTGACCGACTGGACACGGCTGTACCTGCCGCCGCGCGCCGGCGGCGCCCTGTATCTGCTGAGCGAACTGCTCCTGGACTACGACGAGTTGTGGCTGCGCTGGCGTACCGAGCACGTCACCCTGGTGCGCCGCGTGATCGGCGGGGCCACCCGGGGCACCGGCGGCACCGACATCTCCCACCTCGAACGGACGCTCGCCCACCGCTTCTTCCCCTACCTGTGGGCGGCGCGCGACCACCTGCCCGGCGCGGTGGACGGCGCCCACCCCGCGGGTCACCCGTCGCGCACCCCCGCCGGCGGATGCCCGGCGTTCTACGAAGGAGGACACAACGCATGATCGGCCATGTGGTGATCGTCGGTGGCGGCACGGCGGGCTGGATGACCGCCACCTACCTCAAGGCGACGTTCAAGGACCGGCTGGACGTCACGCTCGTCGAGTCGGCGAACGTGGCCACGATCGGCGTCGGCGAGGCGACCTTCAGTACCGTGCGGCACTTCTTCGACTACCTCGGCCTCGCCGAGGAGGAGTGGATGCCGTCCTGCAACGCCACGTACAAGCTGGCCATCCGCTTCGAGAACTGGCGCGGGCGGGGCGAGCACTTCTACCACCCCTTCGAGCGCCTGCGCACGGTCGACGGCTTCACGCTCGCCGACTGGTGGCTGAAGCTCGGACCGCACGACAGGCGCCTCGACGAGTCCTGTTACGTGCTCCCGGCGCTGTGCGAGGCCAAGCGCGCGCCGAAGCGGCTGGACGGCACCCTGTTCCACCACTCGCTGCACGACGGGGGCGACCGACCCCGCCGCACCACGATGTTCCAGCAGGACACCCAGTTCCCCTACGCCTACCACTTCGACGCCGCCCTCCTCGCGGAGTTCCTCGCCGAGCACGGCACGCGCCAGGGCGTGCGCCGCGTCCTCGACGACGTCGTGGACGTGCGCCGCGACGAGCGGGGCGGCATCGCCGAGATCGTCACCAGGGAGCACGGCGCACTGGCCGGCGACCTGTTCGTCGACTGCACGGGCTTCCGCGGCCTGCTCATCAACAAGACGCTGGACGAGCCCTTCGAGTCGTTCGAGAACGTCCTGCCCAACGACCGGGCGGTGGCCCTGCGCGTGCCCGTGGACACCGAGCGGGACGGCCTCTCGCCGTACACGACCGCCAGCGCCAGGGACAACGGGTGGATCTGGACCATTCCGCTGTTCGGGCGCATCGGCACCGGCTACGTCTACTCGTCGCAGTTCTGCACGCCGGAGGAGGCGGAGGCGGAGCTGCGCTCGTTCGTGGGACCGCGCGCGGCGGACGCCGAGGCCAACCACATCCGCATGCGCATCGGCCGCAACCGCCGTTCCTGGGTGCACAATTGCGTGGCCGTCGGGCTGTCGAGCGGATTCGTCGAGCCGCTGGAGTCGACGGGCATCTTCTTCATCCAGCACGGCATCGAGCAGCTGGTGCGGCACTGGCCCGAGCGGAGCCACGACCCGGCGCTCGCCCGCGGCTACAACGAGAGTGTCGCCCGCTGCCTCGACGGCGTGCGGGAGTTCCTGGTGCTGCACTACAAGGCGGCCACGCGCAACGACACGCCCTACTGGAAGGCCACCGACGAACGGGAGTTGCCCGGGGGGATGGCCGAGCGGCTCGGGCTGTGGGAGGCCAGGCTGCCGTCCGAGAGCAGCGTGTACCCGTACTACCACGGCTTCGAGTCGTACTCGTACAACGTGATGCTGACCGGCCTCGGACGCGCGCCGCGGCGGGCGCATCCGGCCCTCGACCTGCTGGACCCGGCGGCCGCGCGGGCCCGGTTCGCGGAGGTCCGCCGGGAGGCCGAACGACTGACCGCGGAACTGCCCAGCCAGTACGAGTACTTGGCCCACCTGCACGGCTGAACCACCCCCCGCCTCCCCAACGCCGTCGGGGCCGGACCCCTCACAGGTCCGGCCCCGACGGTCGTTCCGCCCGGTGCGCCGCCGCCCTACGCCGAGGGCCAGGTGGCGTAGCGCCGCTGGCCGTACAGCAGCGGGCGCGGGCCGTCCCCGGTGACGACGTGCTCGACCGCTCCGAGGACGACGGTGTGATCACCTCCCGGCACCGTGCGCAGGACCCGGCACACGGCCGTCGCATGGGCGTCCGACACGAGGCGGGGCAGTCCGTGCGGCTCGACGGGCTCCCAGTCGAACTCGCCGAACCGGCCCGGCCCCGGCGTGCTGAACCCGGCCGCGGCCCGGCGCCCCGCGGTGTGCAGCAGGTTCACCGCGAAGGCGCCCCGCGACACGGCCGCCCGCAGGGTGCCGCTCCGGTTGTCCAGGCACACCAGCAGGCTCGGCGGCCGCAGCCCCACGCTGCACAGGGACGTGCACGTCATGCCGCGCGGGGCGCCCTCGTCGTCGACCGTCGTGATCACGGCGACGCCGCTGGGAAAGCCGCTCATGAGGTCCCGGAACGTCCGGACATCGACCTCGCGCGGCGGTGAGTTCGGGCCCGCCGCCCTTTCGGCGGGTCCCGGTCGGGTGCTCCACGACATCAGACGGCCCATCCTTCACTCGACGACGGGGGAGGCCGGTGGCCGTCGTTCACGCTAGGGAGGGCGGGTCCGGGCACACTATCCCCGGCCGGGCGCGAGACCGGGGGGCCCGTCCGGGGTGCTCGGTCGGGGACCGGGCGCCTCACAGCACGGCCGAGGGCGCGGGGGCGGGGATCAGTCCCTCCTTGACGGCGATCACCGCGGCCACCGTCCGGTTGGGGCAGTTCAGCTTCGCCAGGACGTTGGACACGTGCCGCTTCGTGCCGTTCTCCGAGATGCCGAGCCGGTGCGCTATCTGCTTGTTGCTCATGCCGTGCACCAGCAGCGTCAGCACCGCCTCCTCACGGGGGGTGAGCTGCGGCCCGCGGTCCCGGCGCCCACCCGACTTCACCTCCGACATCAACTCCCGTACCAGGCTCGGCGGTACGGGCATCTCGCCGCACGCCACCGCCTGGACGGCGTGGGTGAGCGACTCCTCGGTGAGGCCGCTCTCCAGCAGGAAGCCGTCCACGTTCAGACGGCTGGCGCGCTGCACGCACTCGCGGACGGCGTTCGGGAGCATCAGCAGGACCTTGGCCCCGACGAGGCGGACGGTGTCCAGTA
Source organism: Streptomyces sp. NPDC037054 (assembly GCF_055606745.1). Taxonomy (NCBI): domain Bacteria; kingdom Bacillati; phylum Actinomycetota; class Actinomycetes; order Kitasatosporales; family Streptomycetaceae; genus Streptomyces; species Streptomyces sp. NPDC037054. The sequence continues at coordinate 340,523 of NZ_JBVJSJ010000003.1, forward strand.
CTTCCTGCAGCGGACCGGCCTCGAACGTGGCCGGCAGAACCACGATGTCGGGCCGACATCGCGTCAGGACCTCACGGACGGAACGGGGGTCGTCGAGCACCTGGACCGCGCCGACGGCCGGCAGGGAGTGCAACAACGTCTGGAGTCCGCAACGGATGATCGCGTCCTCGTGGAACACCGCCACGTCCAGGGCGTGGGGTGCGGTGCGGCGGTCCCTCAGGCTGACGACGTCGTGATGGTGGATTGCCTGTTCGCTCACCGACCATCCTCCTCGTGGTTGGTCGAACAATGTGGGGATGGGCGCGCAGGGGGACCGTGCCGCACCCATCAGCACGAGTGACCGGTGGATGATCGTCACCGCGGATGGTGTCAGCGTTCCGCGCAACCATGACGCGGACGTTACAACCAAGCCGGTTTTCCGGGAAGATGAAACACGGGATCGATCGCGTCGCACCTGGAAATCCCACGAGAACGGGTAAACCTCGATTGTCGAGCGCGTTACAAGTGGCCTTGCGAGAGGGCGTCTTGTACTACTTGGTTGCTTTCAGTCCGAGGGGTGGCGGTCGCCGGAATCGGCCAGAACTGTCACAAGCGTCTCGATGAGTGCCAGTGTCGGCACCAGACTCGTCCGCGGAACCGGCGACCGCACCGCCGCCGTCAGCACCACGTCGGCGACCTCCGTGACCGGCGAGAACCACGGATCGGTGAACAGCACGATCCGGGCCCCCGACGCCTTCGCCCGCTGGGCGAGGCGCGCGGTGCGCTCCTCGTAGGGCCGGTGGTCGAACAGGACCAGGACGTCCGTGCGCCGCAGGTCCCGGGCGAGCGACGTCAGGGACACCGGATGCTCGGGCATCATGCGCACCCCCTCCCGCAGCCGCATCAGGCGCAGCGCCAGACAGCGGGCCGCGATCCCGGTGAACCGCCCTCCGTCGAGGAACACCCGGTGCCCGCCCCGGCCGAGCAGCCGCACCGCCGCGTCCAGCTCCGCGGACGGCAACGCCGCCAGGGTCTCCCGCGTGCTCTCCGTCAGCAGCGCCGCCGCACGGTCCATACCGGCGTACGGCGCCGGCGCGGCCCGCACCCCGCGCGACACGGCCGGCCCCGCCCGCCCCGTGCCGCCGCCCGTCCCGGCGTTCGCCGACACCTCAGCCCGCAGCGCCTCACGCAGCGCCGTGTACCCGGCGAAACCGCACCGACGGGCGAAGCGGACCACCGTCGGCGCGCTCACCCCGGCCCGCCGCGCGAGCAACGACACGGTCTCCGTGGCGATCGCCGGATCCTCCAGCAGCAACCGCGCGACGCGCCGCTCGCTGCGGCTGAACCGGCTCATGTCCCTCCACAGCCGCGTACGCACCCCCTGGTGTCCTGAGTGCACCCCGGTCACCCCCCTCGCAGACGTCGACCGTACCTCACCGCCCGCACTCGGCACGGACCTCAACTGGCCATCCTGGAGGCGTAGTTGACCGGACTCGCTCGGCCGGGGCGGCGGCCGGGCCCGATCGGGCACCTCGTCCGGCGCACCCGTCGGGCGGGGCCCCCACCGCCCCGGTCGGGCGGATCGGACGACCCTGGGGCGCGCCCGCCGCCGATGCCACCGTGAACCCCCGGTACGGCGCGCCGCGGGCGACCCGGCGCGCACCGCTGCGAGGGGAGCCGCCATGACCCAGACCGTGCCAGGGCGTTCGGCCAGGAACGCGCCGCTGCCCGCCGACGTGCTGCGCTCCCTGTGCGAGCGGGACCCCGACCGCGAGGTGCTGCGCGTGGTCCGGCCGTCGGACGAACCGCACGCCCCGGACCTGACCGTCGGCGTGAGCCGCGGCGCGCTCATGGCCCGCTCGTACGCCCTCGCCGCCGCCCTCGCCGACCGCGTCGAGCCCGGCGACCGGGTGCTGGTGCTGCTCGACGGCGGCCCCGACCTCTTCGCCGCCTGCCTCGCCGCCTGGCACCTCGGCGCCGCCGCCGTACCCGTCCCGCCGCCCGCCGGCACCGACCCGGAACGGGCGCTGCGGCTCGCGGACATCGCCCACGACGCGGAGGTCTCCGCCGTCGTCACCACCCGGCCGGTCATGGACCGCTGCCGCTCCCTGTGGCAGCGGCGCGCCGTGGCCCCCCTGGCCTGGCGCTGCGTCGACGACCTCCCGGACTCCGCCCCGCCGCCGCCCGGGCCCTGCGCCCCGCGGGCCTCCCAGCCGGCGCTGCTGCTGTACACGTCCGGATCCACGTCCAGTCCCAAGGGCGTCGTGGTCCCGCACGAGCGGCTGAGGGCCACCCTCGAACTGCAACGCGAACGCACCGCGCTGCCCGACGGCGGCCACGTCGTCAACTGGCTCCCCGCACACCACGCGCTCGGCTTCGGCAGCGCGCTGCTCGCCGCCTACGTCGGCGGATGCGCCACCCTCATCCAGCCCGGCGACTTCGTCGACGACCCGATCCGCTGGCTGCGCGCCATCACGGCCGCCGACGCCCCCGTCCTCAGCGGCGGCGCCCCCTTCGGCTACGAACGCTGCGCCGCCGCGGCCGACGAGGAGCGCTGCGCCGGGCTGGACCTGTCCCACTGGAAGACCGCGCTGATCGGCGCCGAACGGATCAGGCCGCGCACCCTCGCCGGCTTCACCGACGCCTTCGCCCCGTACGGCTTCCGCACCGGGGCCTGGTTCCCCGCCTACGGCCTGACCGAGACGATGCTGATCGTCACCGGCCACCGCGGCAGCCGGCCCCCGGTCCGCATCGACGCCGACGCGGCCGCCCTGGAACGGGGCAGCGTCGAACCCGCCCGCGACGACACCCCCCGCACACAGACGCTGGTGGGCTGCGGCTCCCCGGGCCCCGGCGCCGAGCTGCTCATCGTCGACCCGGACACCCGCCGCCCCTGCCCCGCGGGAACGGTGGGCGAACTGTGGATCACCGGACCGGTCGTCATGGACGGCTACTGGCGCCGCACCGAGGAGACCGCCGCCACCTTCCACGGCATGCTCACCGACGGCGGACGCCGCTACCTGCGCACCGGCGACCTCGGCTTCCTCCACGAGGGCGAACTCGTCGTCTGCGGGCGCCTGAAGGAACTCGTCATCGTCCGGGGCCGCAACCTCCACCCGCAGGACATCGAGCAGTCCTGCCGCCAGGCCGAACCCCGGCTCACCGGACTGCCCGCCGCGGCCTTCTCCGTCGAGGAGGAGGAACAGGAACGCCTCGTGGTCGTGCAGGGCATCGACGACGCCACCGCCGACGCCGTCGGCGACCTCACCGCCCTCGCGCGCGACCTGGCGCGGGCCGTCACCGCCGCCCACGACGTCGAGGTCCACGACCTCGTCCTCGTCCCGGCCCACCGCATCCCGAAGACCGCCAGCGGAAAGGTGCGCCGCGCCGCCTGCCGCACCGCCCACCGAAGCGGCGAACTCTCCGTCCTGGCACGGGCCGGCACCGCCACCGCACCGGCCACCACCCCGCCCGGCACACCCGGCGACGCCTCCCGCCCGCCCCTCTCCGACACCCTCCGCGCGGCCACCGACGCCACACGCCACGAGGTGCTCGTGGACCAACTGGTCCTGCTCCTCGGCGACATGCTCAGCCGGCCCCTGGACGCCACGGACGCCGAACGGAACCTGCTGCACCTCGGCATGGACTCCCTGCGCACCATGGACCTGCGCGCACGGCTCCACCGCGAACTGGGCGTCCTCCTGCCGATGACCCTGCTGGCCGGCAGCACCCCGCACGACCTCGCGGGCGCCCTGCTGGAACGGCTCCCGCACCACACCGGCGCACCGCCCGCGCCCCCCGCCCCGACGGTCGCGTCCGCGCCCGGGGACCGCTACCAGCCCTTCCCCCTGACCGACCTCCAGCAGGCCTATCTGGCGGGCCGCGACCCCGAGTTCCCGCTCGGCGGCGTCGCCACCCACTTCTACGCGGAGTTCGACGCCGAGGGACTCGACACCACCCGTCTCGGCGACGCCCTGGACCGTCTCGTGACCCGGCACGACATGCTGCGCGCGGTGTTCGCCGCCGACGGCACCCAACGCGTCCTGCCGCCCGAGATGGTGGCCGGCGGTCACCTCACCCAGTACGACGTGCGGGACAGGACGGCCGACGAACTCCGCCGGCACCTGGACGCCGTACGGGAGGAGATGTCCCACGACGTCCTGCCCACCGACACCGCGCCCCTCATGGACATCAGGGTGAGCCTCCTGGACGCGGACCGCTGCCGCGTGCACGTGGGACTCGACCTGCTCGTCTTCGACGTGTGGAGCCTGCGGCTGTTCTTCCGCGAATGGCAGTGCCTCTACGAGGGCCGCGACGACGAACTGCCCCCACTGGACCTGACCTTCCGCGACTACGTCCTCGCCACCCGGCACGACGACGGCCCGGTCCGGGAGGCCGCGCGGGCCTACTGGCACGAGCGCCTCGACACCCTGCCCCCCGGCCCCGAACTGCCCCTGACCGCGGCCCTCGAACCGCGCGCCGGCCACCGCTTCCGGCGCCTGGAGCACCGGCTCGACGCCGGCACCTGGGCCGAACTGCGCCGCCGCGCCGCCACCTACGGCCTCACCCCCGCCGCCGTCCTGCTCGCCGCCTACGCCACCGTGCTGGGCCGCTGGTCCCGCAACCGGCGCTTCACCCTCAACCTCCCCACCTTCAACCGCCACCGGATCCGGCCCGACGTCGACCGCGTCATCGGCGACTTCACCTCCGTCACCCTAAGGGCTGACGCCGGGCGAACTCGTGGCGGTGTCCATCGGCAAGGGCCGTGAGCAGATCGTCGCGGTGCTCGGCGTGCTGATGGCCGGGGGCGCCTACCTGCCGCTCGACCCCGAACTCCCCGCCGAGCGGCGGCACTCCCTCGTGGAACGTTCCGGCTGCCGCGTCGTGCTCACCTCCGGCCGCGAGGCTCCGGCGCAGTGGCCGCGCGGCACCACCGAGGAACTCGTGGACATCGGCGGGCCGCTGGTCGACGCGCCGGTCCCCACCACCGCGGCCGGCCCCGGCGACTTGGCATACGTGATCTATACGTCGGGTTCGACGGGTGTGCCGAAGGGTGTGGCGGTCTCGCACCGGGCGGCGTTGAACACGTGTGTGGATGTCTGTGAGCGGTTCGGGGTGGGGGCGTCCGATGTGGTGCTGGGTCTGTCGTCGTTGAGTTTCGACCTGTCGGTGTTCGACGTGTTCGGGGTGCTGGGGGCGGGTGGGACGCTGGTCCTGCCGCGCGCCGGCACGGGACGCGACCCGGGGCACTGGCAGGACCTCGTGACCGAGCACGGGGTCACCGTGTGGAACTCGGTACCGGCTCTGCTCGGCATGATCGTGGAACACGCGACCCAACTCCCGCTGCGGCTCGTGCTGTTGTCGGGGGACTGGGTTCCGGTGGATCTGCCGGACCGGGTGCGTGCGGTGGCTCCGGGCGCTCAGGTGGTGAGCCTGGGCGGGGCGACGGAGGCGGGTATCTGGTCGATCGCCCATCCGGTGGGGGAGGTGGATCCGGGGTGGGACTCGATTCCGTACGGCAGGCCTCTGCGCAACCAGCGTTTCCATGTGCTGGACGGGCAGTGGCGGGAGTGTCCGGTGTGGGTGCCGGGGGAGTTGTTCATCGCCGGTGCGGGTCTCGCCGAGGGGTACTGGCGGGATCCGGAGCGTACTGCCGCGTCTTTTGTGACGCATCCGGTGTCGGGGGAGCGGTTGTACCGGACGGGGGACGTGGGGCGGTGGCTGCCGTCGGGGGACATCGAGTTCCTGGGCCGGGAGGACTTCCAGGTCAAGGTCGGCGGGTTCCGGATCGAACTCGGTGAGATCGAGGCGGTGCTGGCCGGGTGCGAGGGGGTGCGCGCGGCTGTGGCTGCCGCTCCGGGCGCGCGGCATCACCGGCGTCTGGTCGGTTACGTCGTGGCCGAACAACCCGGCGGCGAGGCGGGGCTGCTGGAGCGGGTGCGGGAGCATGCCGCGCGGCATCTGCCCGCCTACATGGTGCCCCCGGTCCTGAAGGTCATCGACGAGATCCCGCTGTCCGTCAACGGCAAGGTCGACCGCGCCGCCCTCCCCGACCCCACCGACACCGCCCCGGCCCCGCCGGCCGCTCGCGTCGCCGCGCTCGGCCCCACCGCCGCCGCACTGGCCGCACTGGCCGCCGAGATCATCGGCGTCGACGGCATCGACCCGCACGCCGACTTCTTCACGCTCGGCGGCGACTCCATCATGGGTGTCCAACTCGTGTCGCGGGCCGGGGCCCAGGGCATGGACATCACGGCCGCCGACCTCTTCCGGCACCGCACCATCGCCGAGCTGGCCGCCGTAGTGGACGAGCGGACCGCCGGGGCGGAAGCCACCGACGACGAGACGCTGCCGCTCACGCCGTACCAGCGGCACCTGTTCGACCTGGCGGCGCCGGAAACACCCACGGCAGCCCACCGGTTCACCATCGCGGTGGACCCCGGCTTCGCACCCGAGCGGGCCGAGGAACTCCTCGAACTGCTGCGGCGCCGGCACCCCGGACTGCGCATCCGGTTCGCCCGGGGCCCGCAGGGCCCGCACCAGATCGAGTCCAACCGGGCCGACCGGGCCGGCCGGGCCGACGACACCGCCGACCCGGCGACGTACGTCCCGCTCATCGACCTGTCCGCCCTGCCCGCCGAGCGGCGCGCCCCGGCCATGGAGCAGATGGCCGACGACATGCGGGAGGAACTGGATCCGCTCGCCGGCGTCACCGTCAAGGCGGCCCTGTTCGACCTCGGCCCGGACGACCGCCGGCTCGTCTGGCTCTCCCACGCCCTGGTCACCGACCTGCGCAGCGTCCAGTTGCTGCTGAGCGACTTCTCCGCCGCCGCCGAGCTGCTGCGGGACGGCCGGCCCGCCGACCTGCTCCCGCCGACCCGCCCGTTCCCCAAGTGGGCCAGGGCCGCCGCCGCGTTCACCGTGGACGAGTCCGCCACGAGCGACGCCTCCCCGCTCGCCGCGGCGGCCGTCGCGGAGCCGGTGCACCGATTCGCCACCGTGCTGGACCGTGCCGAGGCCGAGCGGCTGCTGGACAGCGCCGCCGCGGCGTACCGGCTCACCGGGCGCGAAGTCGCCTTCGCCGCCCTCGCCGGCGCCGCGTTCGAGGCCACCGGACGGCACAGCCTGCGCTTCGCCGTCGAGGACGACGCCCGCGCGCTCAACCTGGCCGAACTGGACGTCGGTTCAAGCGTCGGCGCGTTCTCCCGCATCCTGTCGGTGGCGCTCGAACGGCACGCCCCCGGCAAGACGAAGGCCCTGCTGACGGCCGCCAAGGAACGCCTGCGGGCGGCCGTGCGCGACGAGACGCTCACCACCGGCCGCACCGCCCCGTTCCTGCTCCTGCGCGACCTCGACGACCTGGCCGAACTGCCCCGCGCCGGACACCCCTTCACCCCCGACGGCCCCGTGGCGCCCCCCGTGTGGGACCCCGGCACGGCACCGGGCCATCCGCTGGTCGTCACGACCTACCGCCTCGACGGCCGCTGGCACCTCGACTGGGCCTGCCGCGGCGAGGCGGCCCGCGCCCTGGCCGAGGACCTGGCCGGGCGCACCGCCGAGGCCCTGCGCACCATCGCCGACCACTGCGCGCAGGCCGGCAGCGGCGCGGTCAGCCCCAGCGACTTCCCGCTCGCCGACCTCGACCAGGCGGCACTCGCCGCGCTGGCCGCCGCCCTGGACGACGGGACGGACCCGGACGGCACAGCCCCCTCCCCGAACGACGGCAGCGACCGCGAGGTGAACCGATGAGGCTCGACGGCATCGAGGACGTGTACGAACTCTCCTCCGTCCAGGAGGGACTCCTCTTCCACAACCTGTTCACTCCGGGCGCCGGCGTGTACCTGGAGCAGATCACCCTCACCCTGCGCGGCGAACTCGACGTGGCCGCATTCCGGCGCTCCTGGCAGACGATCGTCGACCGCCACCCCGTGCTGCGCACCAGCTTCCACTGGGAGGGCGTCGGCAAGGCACTCCAGGTCGTGCACCGCGCCGTGCCGCTCGACATGCCCGAACTGGACTGGCGGGACGCCTCGGCCGAGGAACAGGACGCCCGCTACGAGCGGTTCGCGCTGGACGACCGCATGCGCGGCTTCGCCTTCGACAAGCCTCCGCTGATGCGCCTCGCCCTGCTGCGGACCGCCGACGACACGTGGAAGTTCTTCTGGAGCTTCTCCCACCTCCTCCTGGACGGCTGGTCGTTCGGCCTGTGCTTCTACGAACTGACGCAGCTCTACAACGCGTTCGCCCAGGGCCGCGAGCCCGTCCTGGAGCGCCCCCGCCCCTACCACGGCTACGTCGCCTGGTGGAAGAAGCGCAGCACCGAGCAGGCGGAGAAGTTCTGGACCCGCCACCTCGCCGGGTTCGAGCCGCCGGAGCGGCCCCTCGAACTGGGCAGCATCGACCGCAGGCCGCCCGGCCCCGGCGAGCCCAGCCACGGCATGCTGCCCGACCGCGACCTCGTCGCCCTGGTGCCCCGCCTCGGCGAGGTGGCCCGCGAGCACGGACTGACCGTGAACACGATCGCGCAGGGCGCCTGGATGCTGCTGCTCAGCCGCTACCTGGACCGCGACGACGTGATCGCCGGGTCCACCGGCACCCAGCGCCCGGCCGGGCTCCCCGGTGCCGAGCAGATCATGGGCCCGATGCTCGCCACCATGCCGGTGCGCGCCCACGTCGACCCCGACGCGAACCTCGTCGAGTGGCTGCGCACCCTCCAGCAGGACATGGCGGAGGCCCGGGAGAACGCCGACATCGCCCTGCCCGAACTGCGCCGCCTCGGCGGACTGCCCGGCAGCGTCCCGCTGTTCGACATGGACCTGGCCTACGAGAACGTGCCCGTGCCGGACATGACCCTGCACAAGGTGGAGATCGGCGAGTCCACCTACGACGGGCGCCCACACTTCCCCATCACCATGATCATCATGCCGGGCGAGCGGCTGCCCGTCCCGCGCCTCGTCTACGACCGGACCCGCTTCCCGGACAACGCCGCGCAGCGGCTCGTCGACCACTTCTACACCGCCCTCACGGCGATCATCGACAATCCGGACCGCCGCCTGGCGGACATCCCGGTGCTGCCCGAAGCCGAGCGGGCCCGACTGGCCGCGTTCACCGCCACCGAACCGGTCCCGGTGACGGACACCCTGCACGGCATGTTCGCCGAGCGGGCCCGCGAACACCCCGAGAAGACGGCGGTCGTGTGCGGCACGGACCGGCTGACCTACGGCGAACTCGACCGCCGCGCCAACCGCCTGGCCCGGCACCTCGCCGGCCTCGGCGCCGGCCCCGGCCGCACCGTCGGCCTGGCCGTGGAGCGGTCCACGGACATGCTCGTCGCCGTCCTCGGAGTCCTCAAGTCCGGTGCCGCGTACGTCCCCCTCGACCTGACCCACCCCGCCGAACGCCTCACCTACACCCTGCGCGACGCCGGCGCCTGCGCCCTCGTCACGCACGCCCCCGGCCGCGACCGCGTGCCCGGCTTCGACGGACCCCGCGTCGACCTCGACGCGGACGCCGCCGCCCTCGACGCGCTCGGCGACGAACCGCCCGCACCGCGGGCCGACCCGGACGCACCGGCGTACCTCATCTACACCTCCGGATCCACGGGCCGCCCCAAGGGCGTCGTCGTCACGCATCGCAACGTGGCCCGGCTCGTCGCCGGGGCGGGCACGCGCTTCGACTTCCGGCCCGACGACGTGTGGAGCATGTTCCACTCCTACGCCTTCGACGTGTCGGTGTTCGAGACGTGGGGCGCGTTCCACAACGGCGCGACCCTCGCCGTCGTGCCGCGCGAGGACGCGCGCTCGCCCGAGGCCCTGCACGCCCTGCTGCGCGAGCACGGCGTCACGGTGTTCAGCCAGACACCGTCCGCCTTCCGCGCCTACATGGCGGTGGCCCTGAACGCACGGGACGAGGAACAGCCGCCGCTGCGCTACGTCGTCTTCGCCGGCGAACCACTGGACGCGCCCGCGCTCACGCCGTGGGCGGAGCGGTTCGGCACCGACAGCCCACAGCTGATCAACATGTACGGCATCACCGAGGTCACCGTGCACTGCACCTTCCACCGCGTCACCGACGCCGACCTCACCGGCGGCATCCCCAACAACATCGGCAGGCCGCTGCCCGACGTGGCCGTGCACGTCCTCGACCGGTACGGCAGGCCGGCGCCCATCGGGGTGGGCGGCGAGATGTACGTGGGCGGACCCGCCGTCGCCCGGGGATACCAGAACCTCCCGGAGCCGACCGCCGAACGCTTCCTGCCCGACCCGTTCTCCGACGACCCCGACGCCCGCCTCTACCGCTCCGGCGACCTGGCCCGCTACCTCGAGAACGGCGACCTCGAATTCCTCGGCCGCGCCGACCAGCAGGTCAAGGTCCGCGGCTACCGCATCGAGCCCGGCGAGATCGAGACCGTGCTGCGCGACGACGACGCCGTGCGCGACGCGGTCGTCGTCGCCCGCGAGGACACCCCCGGCGACCGGCGGCTCGTCGCCTACGTCGTCACCGGCGACGGGGCCGACCCGGCCGAGCGGCTGCGGGAGAGCGTCCGCGCCCGGCTGCCCGAGCACATGGTCCCCTCCGCCGTCGTCCGCCTCGACGCCCTGCCGCTCACCGTCAACGGCAAGATCGACCGCGCCGCGCTGCCCGCGCCCGGCGGGGAGCGCCCCGACCTCGCCGCCGCCTACGTCGCGCCCCGCGACGAACGCGAGGAGGCCCTCGTACGGGTGTGGGCCGAGGTGCTGGGCGTCGAACGGGTCGGCGTGCACGACGACTTCTTCGCCCTGGGCGGTCACTCCCTGCTCGCCACCCGTGTCGCCTTCGGCGCGTCGGCCGCCCTCGGCGTCGAGGTCCCCGTCCGGCTCGTCTTCGACCGTCCCACCGTGGCGGCCATGGCGGCCGACCTGGCCGCCGCCGGCCCCGCCGCACCGGCCGACGAACCGCCGGCCCCCGCCGCGGACGCCCCCATCACGCGCCGCGCCCGCGTCACCCGGAACACCGCGGCGGGAGGTGGCGCGGCATGACCCAGGAACTGCCCGCCACCGCCACCACCCCCGACGACGCGTATCTGATGCCCTGCTCGTCCGGGCAGCACCGGCTCTGGCTGCTGGAACAGCTGGAACCCGCGGGCGCCGCCGCGCACGTGGAGCACGTGGCCGTCCGCATGCGCGGCCCGCTCGACGCGACCGCCCTCCACCGCGCCGTGAACCTCCTCGTGGAACGCCACGAGACCCTGCGCACCGCGCTCGTCGAGGCCGACGGCGAACCGGTGCAGGCCGTCCTGCCCGAGCTGACCGTGCCCCTCACCCGGATCGACCTCACCGGCCGGCCCGAGGACCTCGACGCGACCCTGCGTGACCGCGTGCTCGGCCCGTTCCCCCTGGACCGCGCCCCGCTGTTCCGCGTCGCCCTCGTCGCCCTCGGCCCCGACGACCACGCCTTCGTGATCGCCTTCCACCACGCCGTCTACGACCAGTGGTCCGGCAGCGTCTTCCTGCGCGACCTCCTCACCTGCTACCGCGCCCTCGTCGGCGGCGCACAGCCGGAGCTGCCCGAACTGCCCGTCCAGTACGGCGACTTCGCCGCCTGGCAGCGCGAGCGCGCCGGGGACGCCCGGGAGCGCGCCGAACTCGACCACTGGGCACGCCGCTTGTGGGAGCTGCCCGTCCTGGACCTGCCCACCGACCGGCCCCGGCCCGCCGTACGGGCCCACCGCGGCGCCACCCTCACCGGCGACCTGCCCCCCGACGTGGTGCGCGACCTGGGCGAGCTGAGCCGGGCGCACGGCGCCACCCCCTTCATGACCGCCCTGGCCGCGTTCGGCGCCGTCCTGCACCGCTGGAGCGGCCAGGACGACATCCCGATCGGCACACCCGTCGCCGGACGCGACCGGCCGGAGGTCCAGGACCTCGTCGGGTTCTTCGTCAACAACCTGGTGCTGCGCACCGACCTGACCGGCGACCCCACCTTCACCCGTCTCCTGGAGCGCGTCCGCGGCACGTGCCTGGACGCCTACGCGCACGCCGGCGTGCCCTTCGAGCGGCTCGTGGAACACCTCGCGCCGAGCCGCGACCTGTCGCGCAGCCCGCTGTTCCAGGTCATGTTCGTCTTCGGCAACGTCCCCATGCCCGCCACCGACGACCCCGCCCTGCCCCGCCTGGACATGCTGCGCACCGACACCGGCTCCGCCAAGTTCGACCTGTTCTTCGCCCTCGTCCCGCAGGGCGACGGCATGCGGGCCGTGCTGGAGTACGACACCGACCTGTTCGACCGGTCCACCGCCGAACGCCTGCTGGACCACTACCGGCGCCTGCTCGCCGCCGCCGTCCGCCGACCCGACCAGCGGCTGTCCGAACTGCCGCTCGCCGCACCGGAAGAGGAACGCCTGCTCAACGAGTGGGGGTCCGGTCCCGTGCGCCCCGTGCCCGACGCGACCCTGCCCGAGGAGGTCGCCGCCCGGGCGGCGGACCACCCCGACCGCGTCGCCGTCACCTGCGGGCCCCTGACCCTGACCTACGCCCGGCTCCGCGCCCGCGCCGACGAGATCGCCGCCCGGCTCGTCGCCGCCGGCGTCACCCCCGGCTCCCGGGTCGCCGTCGCCCTGCCCCGCGGCCCCGAACTCGTCGCCGTCCTCCTCGGCGTCCTCAGGGCGGGCGCCGCCTACGTCCCGCTCGACCCGGCCCACCCGGCGACCCGCCTCCGCCTCGTCCTCGACGACGCCGCGCCGCGCGCCCTGCTGACGACCCGTCACCTCCATGCCGGTCTTCCGGCCGACGGCATCCCGCCCGTCCTGCTCGACGCCCCCGCCGACCCGCCCCCGCCCGCCCGGCTCCCGGACTTCCCCCGGCCCGGCGACCCCGCCTACGTCGTCTACACCTCCGGCTCCACCGGCCGCCCCAAGGGCGTCGTCGTCCCGCACCGCGCCCTGAGCAACCTCCTGCACGCCACGGCCCGCGAGCCCGGCCTGCGCGACGGCGACGTCCTGGCCGCCGTCACCACCGTGTCGTTCGACATCGCCGCACTCGAACTGTTCCTGCCCCTGGTGACCGGCGCCCGCGTGGAGATCGTCCCGGCCGACGAGGCGGCCGACGGGGAACGCCTCGCCGCCCGGCTGCGCGACTGCCGGGCCACCGCCCTGCAGGCCACGCCCACCACCTTCCGGCTGTTGCTGGACGCCGGCTGGCAGCCGGGGCCGGGCGCGTTCACCGCCCTGTGCGGCGGCGAGACCATGCCGCCCGGCCTCGCGGCGGACCTGGCCGCGACCGGCGCCGCCGTGTGGAACATGTACGGGCCCAGCGAGACCACCGTGTGGTCCACCGCGCACCGCGTCCGGGGCGACGCGGACCCGGTTCCCCTCGGTCGTCCCCTCGCCAACACCGTCGTACGCGTCGCCGGTCCCGACGGGGCACCCCGCCCGCTCGGCGCCGTCGGCGAACTGTGGATCGGCGGCGCCGGACTGGCCGACGGCTACCTCGACAACCCGGAACTGACCGCCGAACGCTTCGTCGAGCGCCGGGGCGGCCGCTGGTACCGCACCGGCGACCTCGCCAGGTACCGGGCCGACGGACGCCTGGAGTTCCTCGGCCGCGGCGACTTCCAGGTCAAGCTGCGCGGCTTCCGCATCGAACTCGGCGAGATCGAGTCCGTGCTGGCCGCACACCCCGCCGTGCGCGAGGCCGTCGCCCACGTACGCGAGGACCACCCCGGCGACCCGCGGCTCGCTGCCTACCTCGTCCTGCGCGACGACGCGGAAGAGGACGCCGTGGCCGCGGTGCGCGCCCACGCGGCCGACGCGCTGCCCGCCCCCATGCTGCCCGCCACGTTCACCGTCCTCGACGCGCTGCCGCTCACCGCCAGCCGCAAGGTGGACCGCGCCGCGCTGCCCGCCCCCGACTCCGGGGCCCTCGCGCACCCCTCCTTCGAGGCCCCGCGCACCCACGCCGAGCGGGAGGTCGCGCAGGTCTGGTGCGACGTCCTCGGCATCGACAAGGCCGGCGTCCACGACGACTTCTTCGCCCTCGGCGGCCACTCCCTGCTCGCCTCCCGTGTCGCCGCCCGGCTGCGCGCCCGGCTCGGCATCGACCTGCCCGTGCGCACCGTGTTCCGGCACCCCGTCCTCGCCGACCTGGCCGCCGTACTCCCCGCGCCCGACGAGACCACCGCCGCCGACGCGGCCGTCCCCGCCCTGCCCCGCGACCCCGAGCGGTCCGGCCCGCACACCGGGGCCTGCCTGCTGCCCGCGTCGTTCCAGCAGCGCCGCGTGTGGTTCCTGCACCAACTCGACCCCGGCAGCGCCTCCGCGTACGTCATGCACGGCGCGCAGCGACTGCACGGCCCCCTCGACGCCGACGCGCTGCGCACGGCCACCGAACTGCTCGCCCGCCGCCACGAGACGCTGCGCACCTCGTTCACCGTGGTCGGTGACGAACCCGTGCAGGTCGTCCACCCCGAGCCCGCCCCGCTGTTCGAACTCGTCGACCTCACCGACCGGCCCGACGACGCGCCGCGTGTCCTGCGGGAGCGGGCCGAGACGCCCTTCGACCTCGCGGCACCGCCCCTCGCCCGGATCGTCCTGCTCCGCCTCGCCCCCGAGGAGCACGTCCTGCAACTGGTCGTCCACCACTCGGTGTCCGACCGCCTCACCGTCGACGTCCTCACCCGCGAACTCGCCGCCGCCTGCACCGCCCTGCACGACGGCGACGAGCCCCGACTGCCCGAACTGCCCGTCCAGTACGGCGACTACGCCGACTGGCAGCGGACGTGGCTGGCCGGCCCCGAACCGGCCCGGCAGATCCGGCACTGGCGCGAACGGCTCGACGGGCTGCCCGTCCTCGACCTGCCCACCGACGCCCCCCGGCCCGCCGCCCCCCGCTACACCGGCGCCACCGCCACCCTCGACCTGCCGCCCGACCTGACGCGCAGGCTCACGGCGCTCGCCGAACGGCACGACGCCACGCTGTTCATGGTGCTCCTCGCCGGCTACGCGCTGCTGCTGTCGCGCTGGAGCGGCCAGGACGACTTCGCCGTCGGCTCCCCGATCGACAGCCGGACCCGGCCGGAGCTGGAGAACCTCGTCGGCTACCTCACCAACAACCTCGTGCTGCGCGCCGACCTCGGCGGCGACCCCACCGTCGCCGAGCTGCTGGCCCGCGTCCGCGAGACCTGCCTGGAGGCCTACGCGCACGCCGACGTGCCCTTCGAGAAGCTCGTCGAGGAACTGCGGCCCGACCGCGACCTCGCCCGCAGCCCGCTGTTCCAGGCCATGTTCATCGCCGTGCACCTGGGCGCCCCCGGCCTGACCCTGCCCGGCGTCCGCGCCGACCCCCTGCCGCCCGTCGCGGAGTCGGCCAAGTACGAACTCACCTTCACCGCCTACCCGCACGACGGCGGGCAGCGGATCGTCGCCGAGTACCGCACCGACCTGTTCCGCCCCGCCACCGTCGAGCGCATGCTGCGCCAGTACGCCACCGCCCTGGACCGCATGTGCGCCGACGACCGGCACATCGGCACCATCGACGTCCTGCCCGACGACGAACACGCCACGCTCCTGCGGTGGGGCACCGGCCCCGCACGGGACATCCCGGCGGTGTCCCTGCCCGGCCTGCTCGTCCCCGCCTTCACGGCGCACGCCGGCCGGACGGCCGTCTCCGACGGCGAACGGACGCTGACCTACGCCGACCTCGACGCCCGCGCCAACCGGCTGGCCCGCGCCCTGCGCGCCGAGGGGGCGGGCCCCGGCACCTTCGTGGCGCTGTTCATGGAACGCTGCCCCGACCTCATGGTGGCCCTGCTGGGCGTCCTGCGGGCCGGCGCCGCCTACGTCCCCATGGAGATCAACTTCCCGCCGGACCGGCTGCGTTACCTGCTGGAGGACTCCGGCGCCGCCCTCGTCCTGACCCAGAGCCACCTCGCCGCCGAACTCCCCGGCACCGGGGCCCGCGTGCTGCGCCTGGACACCGACTGGCCCGGCATCGCCCGCCACCCGGCCGACCCGCTGCCCGACGGCCCCGGCCCCGACGACCTGGCGTACGTCATCTACACCTCGGGGTCCACCGGCCGCCCCAAGGGCGTCGCCCTCCCGCACCGGCCCGTGGTCAACTTCCTGCTCAGCATGCGCGACGAACCCGGCATGCGCGCGGACGACGTCGTGGCCGCGGCCAACACCGTCTCCTGCGACATGCCCGTCCTCGACCTCTACCTGCCCCTGCTGTGCGGCGCCCGCATCGAAACAGTCCCGCTCGCCGACGTACTGGACGGCGAACGGCTCGGCCGGCGGCTGCGGACGGCGGGCGTCACCTACCTCCAGGGCACGCCCACCACCTGGCGCCTGCTCCAGGAGGTCGGCTGGACACCGCCCGCCGGATTCACCGC
Source organism: Streptomyces sp. NPDC037054 (assembly GCF_055606745.1). NCBI lineage: Bacteria > Bacillati > Actinomycetota > Actinomycetes > Kitasatosporales > Streptomycetaceae > Streptomyces > Streptomyces sp. NPDC037054. The sequence continues at coordinate 356,867 of NZ_JBVJSJ010000003.1, forward strand.
GCTCGCCGGAGCCGAGAAGGTGCCCGCCGACCTGGCCCACCGGCTCACCGCCGCGGGCGCCACCGTCTGGCACCTGTACGGCCCGACCGAGACCACCGTCTGGTCCACCGTCCACCGCGTCCGCCCCGAGGACGACCCGCTGCCGCTCGGCCACCCCGTGGCCAACACCGACCTCCTCGTCCTCGACCGGGCTCTGCGCCGCACCCCGATCGGCGTGCCCGGCGAGCTGTACATCGGCGGCGACGGCCTCGCGGACGGCTACCTGCACCGGCCCGACCTCACCGGGCAGCGCTTCGTGCCCGACCCGCGCGACCCCGCCCGCCGCCTCTACCGGACCGGCGACCTGGTGCGCCACACCCCCGACGGGACACTGGAGTTCCTCGGCCGCACCGACTTCCAGGTGAAACTCCGCGGCTTCCGCATCGAGCTCGGCGAGATCGAGTCACTGCTGCGCGACCACACGGACGTCCGCGACGCCGTGGTGACCGTACGGGAGGACACCCCGGGCGACCCCCGCCTGGTGGGATACATCGTCCCGGACCGCCCCCGCCCGCCCGAGACGCTCCTCGCGGAACTGGACGCGCTCGCCCGCACCCGCCTGCCCGCCCACATGGTGCCGGGCGCCCTCGTGGTCCTCGACGAACTCCCGCTCACCCTCAACCGCAACAAGGTCGACCGCGCCAAACTCCCCGCCCCCGACGGACGGCAGCGCACCGGCCGCGCCGACCACGTCGCCCCGCGCGACGGCCGGGAGCGCGCCGTCGCCGCCGTCTGGGCCGACCTCCTGGGCCTCGACCGGGTCGGCGTCCACGACGACTTCTTCGCCCTCGGCGGGCACTCCCTGCTCGCCACCCGCCTCGTCACGGCACTGCGCGCGACGACCGGCGGTCCCTTCACCGTCCGGTCCGTGTTCGAACGGCCCACCGTCGCCGCCCAGGCCGGCCTCCTGGCCGACGGCGACGGCGACAGTGCGCGCGAGGGCGACGGCGGTGGCCACGACGGGGAGCGCCAGGCACCCATCCCCGTCCTGGAACGGGCCCCCGGCCCCCACAGCCACCTCCCCGCCTCCGCCCAGCAGCGCCGCGTGTGGTTCCTGGACCGCCTCGCACCCCACAGCGCCGGCGCCTACCTCATGCGGGGCGCGCTGCGGCTGCGCGGCCGGCTCGACGTGGCGGCACTCCAGGGCGCCGTCGACCTCCTCGTCGCGCGGCACGAGGCCCTGCGCACCGGCATCGTGACCGTCGACGGAGCCCCGGTGCAGCGCGTCGCGCGACGGGCGGCGCTGCCCCTGCGCCACGTCGACCTCGCCCGGGTGCCCGCCGACCGGCGCGAGGACCGCCTGCACGACCTGCTCGCCGAGGAGGCGGAACGCCCGCTGCCGCTCGACCGCGCCCCGCTGGCCCGCATCACCCTGGTGCGCCTGTCCGACGAGGAACACGTCCTCGCCGTCGTCACCCACCACGCGGTGTCCGACCGGCTCTCCACCGAGATCATGGTCCGCGAACTCGCCACGGCCTACGCCGCCCTCGCCGACGGCACCACCCCCGAACTGCCCGCGCCACCCGTGCAGTACGGCGACTACGCCGCCTGGCAGGAGAACCGCCTGACCGGACCCCACCTGGCCGAACAGGTCGCCCACTGGACCGGCCGGCTCGCCGGGGTGCCGCCGCTCGACCTGCCCACCGACCGGCAGCGGCCGACCCGGCAGACCTACCGGGGCGCCACCCGCTCGGCCGTCCTGCCGCGCGAACTCGCCGACGCCCTCGGCCGGCTGGCCGCCGAGGAGGACGCCACGCCGTTCATGGCCCTGCTCACCGTCCTCGGCACCCTGCTGCACCGCCTGTCCGGCCGCCCCGACTTCGCCATCGGCACCCCCGACTCCGGCCGCGGCCACCATCAACTCGACGGCGTCCTCGGCTACTTCGCCAACACCCTCGTACTGCGCTGCGACGCCTCCGGCGAACCCGCCTTCCGGACCCTGCTGCGCCGCCTGCGCGACACCTGCCTCGACGCCTACGACCACGCCGACGTGCCGTTCGAGCGGCTCGTGGAGGAACTGCGCCCCGACCGGGACCCGTCGCGCAGCCCGCTGTTCCAGGTGCTGTTCATCCTCATGCCGCTCCCGGCGCCCGCGCTGCGCCTGCCGGGCGTGACAGCGGAAACCGTCGACATGCCGGGCGGCGGCGCCAAGTTCGACCTGACGCTGATCGTGCAGCCGGGAGCCGACGGCGCGGACGACCGCCTGCAACTGGAGTACAACGCCGACCTGTTCGACGACGTCACCGCCGAGCGGCTGCTGCACCGCTTCCTCACCCTCGCCACGGCCGCCGTCGCCCGCCCCGACGCCCCGCTCGCCGAGCTGCCCCTGCTGTCGGCGGACGAGGAGCGTGCGCTCGACCGCTGGGACACCGGCGCGCCCGCCGCACCGGCCACCCGGTGCGTACCTCAGCTCTTCGAGGACCACGCCGCCCGCACCCCCGACCGCCTCGCGGTCCGCTGCGGTGAACACGCCCTCACCTACGGCGAGTTGAACGCCCGCGCCAACCGGCTCGCCCACCGCCTGCGCGGCCTCGGCGCCGGACCGGGCAGCCGCGTCGTCCTCGCCGCCGAACGGTCCGCGCACCTCTTCGTCGGCCTGCTCGGCATCCTCAAGTCCGGAGCCGCCTACGTACCCCTCGACCCGGCGCACCCGGCCGAACGCGTCCGGACCCTGCTCGCGTCCTGCGCGGCCGACCTGCTCGTCACCACCGCCGACGCCGCCGGACGCGTACCGGACGGCGCCCCGCCCGTCGTCCCGCTCGACGCCGACGACCTCGCGGACGAGCCGCACACCGACCCCGGCCCGGCGGCGGGCCCGGACGACCTGGCCTACGTCATCCACACCTCCGGCTCCACCGGCCGGCCCAAGGGCGTCGAGATCACCCACGGCTCCCTCGCCCGGCTGCTCGACGGCCTCACCGGGCTCGGCTGGACCGGCCCGGACGACCGGATGGCGGCACCCACCACGCCCGCCTTCGACCTGTCCGTGCCCGACCTGTTCCTGCCGCTCGTCACCGGCGCCGCGATCGAGGTCGTCCCGCCCGACGAGGCCCGCGACGGAGCCGCCTTCGCGCGACGTCTCAGGGACGCCGGGGTGACCGTCATGCAGGCCACGCCCACCACCTGGCAGCTGCTGCTCGACGCAGGGTGGCGGCCGCCCGCCCGCTTCACCGCCGTGTGCGGCGGCGAGCGCGTCCCCGTGGACCTGGCCCGCCGCCTGGTGAACGGCGGGGCGACCGTGTGGCACATGTACGGCCCCACGGAGGCCACGGTCTGGGCGACCGCCCACCGCGTCACCGGCACCGAGACCCGGCTGCCGCTCGGCCGCCCCCTGCCCGGCACGCGCCTGAGGATCACCGACCCCGCCGGACAGCGCGCACCCGTCGGCGTGCCCGGCGAACTCTGGCTCGCCGGACCCCAGGTGGCGCGCGGCTACCACGCCGACGAGGAGCAGACACGCCGGCGCTTCGTCACCCGCGACGGCCACCGCTGGTACCGCACGGGCGACATCGTCCGGCACCGCGCCGACGGCGACCTGGAGTTCGTCGGCCGCGACGACACCCAGATCAAGCTGCGCGGCCACCGCGTCGAACTCGGCGAGATCGAGGCCGTCCTCGCGGGCCTGCCCCACGTCGCCCAGGCCGTCGTCACCCCGTACGAGGCGGCGCCCGGCGACCTGCGGCTCGTCGCGCACCTCGTACCGGCCACGCCCGGTGCCCTCGGCGACGACGGACGGGAAGCCCTGCGGGCCGCCGCCGACCTGCTGCCCACCTACATGGTGCCCGCGGCGGCCGTCGTCCTGGACCGGCTGCCGCTCACCGCGAACCGCAAGGTCGACCGCGCCGCCCTGCCCGCACCCGGCGGCCCCGCGCACCACACCCGCGACGACGCGCCCCCCTCCACCCCCACCGAACGGCGCCTGGTGGCCCTCTTCGCCGAGGCCCTCGGCACCGAACACGTCGGCGTCCACGACGACTTCTTCGCCCTCGGCGGCCACTCCCTGCTCGCGGCGCGGCTGCACGACCGCATCGCACGGGAGTGGCCCTCGGCGCCCGGCGTCCGCGCCCTGTTCGACCATCCGACCGCCGCCGCCCTGGCCGCCGTGCTCGACGCCCGAGGACACGCGCCCGCCGAGGAGGTGAGCCCCGAGGCCGACGTCACCCTGGACGACGACATCCGCCCCGCCCCGCCCGGCCCCGACGTCCGGCCGCCCCGCGACATCCTCCTCACCGGCGGCACCGGCTTCCTCGGCGCCTTCGTCCTCGCCCGGCTCCTTACCGACACCACGGCCACCCTCCACTGCCTCGTCCGCGCGAGCGACTCCGAGACGGCCGGGCGCCGGATCGTGGACCACCTCACCCGGCTCCACCTGTGGAACCCCGCCTGGACGGGCCGCGTCAGGCCCGTGTGCGGAGACCTCGCCGCACCCCGGCTCGGGCTCACCGACGAGCAGTTCCGCGTCCTGGCGGCCCGCGTCGACCTCGTCCTGCACGGCGGCGCCGTCGTCAACTACGCCCTGCCCTACCGCGACCTGCGCGCGGCCAACGTCGACGGCACCCGCGAGATCCTCCGTCTGGCCTGCGCCGAGCGCGCCACCCCCGTGCACCTGATCTCCAGCCGGGCCGTGTTCGGCCGCGCCCGAGGGGGAGACACCCTCCACGAGAGCGACCTGCCGCCGATACCGCCGTACGACGACAACGGCTACAGCCAGTCCAAGTGGGCCGGTGAGCAGCTCGCCCGCGAAGCCGCGCGGCGCGGCCTGCCCGTCGCCGTGCACCGGCCAGGCCGCATCGCCGGCGACAGCCGCACCGGCCTGTGGCAGAGCGAGGACGTCGCCTGCCACCTCATGCGGGCCTGCGCCCTCACCGGCCTCGTCCCCGACACCGCCCTCGCCACCGACCTCGTGCCCGTCGACCGGCTCGCGGGCGCCGTCACCGCCCTGGCCCTGCGCCCCGACGCCCTCGGCGAGACCTTCCACTACGCCCCGGCGGGCAAGACCCCGCTGCGGCTCCTCGCCGAGGCCCTCCCGGCGGCCGGGCACCCCGCCCGGCTCGTCCCGCCGGCCCAGTGGCACACCGCGGTCCGGGACCTCGCCGACCGGCACCCCGACGACGCCGGACTCGCCCTGGTCGTCCAGGAATACGCGCCGCTCGCCCACGAAGGCGCCGACGACTTCCGCGAACCGGTCCACGACTGCGCCACCACCACCCGGCTGCTCGGCCCGGACGCCGCCCTCCCGGCGGTCGACGCGGCCCTGCTGACCCGCTACCTGCGGGCGATGTCCCACCCGACGACGTAACGGAGAACACGTGCCCACCCCACCGAGCCCCACCAGGCCCGTACTCATCGCCGGCGCCGGCATCGGAGGACTCACCGCGGCTCTCGGCCTCACCCGGCGCGGCGTTCCCGTCGCCGTCTACGAACGACGGCACACCGGCGACATCCTCATGGCCGGCAGCGGCCTGACCATCTGGAGCAACGCCACCACCGCACTCGGCACCCTCGGCCTCGCCGACACCCTCCTCGCACGCGGCGAGCAGGTACGCGGCGGCACCAGCGTCAACGAACACGAACGCGTCATCTACCGCATGCGCACCGCCCGCTTCACCTGGCCGGGCAGCGTCCCCTCCGTCAGCATCAGCCGCGGCGACCTGATCGACCTGCTGATGGAGGCCTGCCGGGAAGCCGGCGTCCCCGTGCACTCGGGCCGGCGGTGCGTCGGCTACGAACAGGAGCCGGACGGCGTCGTCCTGAAACTGGAGGACGGGCGGACCGTGCGGGGCAGCGTCCTCGTCGGCGCCGACGGCATCCGCTCGGCGATCCTCGCCCAGCTGCACGGCGGCCTCCCGCGGCCGGTCTACACGGGACGCTCCACCTACCGCGGCATCAGCCCCACCCCCGAGGGCCTGGACGCCGGCACCGTCTACATGTTCCACCACGCCGGGACCCGTGTCGGCGGCGGCGCCTGGCACGTCGGCGGCGGCCGGGTCGCCTGGACACTCAGCTGCGAGGCCGAACCCGGCGAACGCGAGGACCCCGGCGTCCTCAAGGAACGCGCCACCCGGCTCGCCCGGCCCCTGCCGGGGCTGCCCAGCAGGCTCGTCGCCGCCACCGCCGCCGACGCCGTGATCCGGACCGACATCTTCTACCACGACTGGCGCGAACGCTGGGGCGACGGACGGGTCACCCTCCTCGGCGACGCCGCCCACGCCATGCCCACCGACCTGGGCCAGGGTGCCTGCCAGGCCATCGAGGACGCCGTCGTCCTGGCCGACGCCCTCGCGGGACACGACGATCCGGTGGCCGCCCTGCGCGCCTACGAACAGCGGCGCGTCCCGCGCGTGCGCTGGGTCCGGGAACAGGTGATGCGCCTGGTGAAGTGGCCCCAGATCGACAACCGGCTCGTCAAATGGCTCGTGACGAAGGTGATCGCACCCGTCGTCATCGCCGTGAAGCAGCGGTCCCTGTGGCGCGAACTGCAGCGCCCCCCGCTGCCCCGGAACACCACCACCGCGGTACGGGAGACACGATGACCAGCGCTCAGGACCGGCCCGCCCCGGTCACCTGGCTCACGGACGAGGAACAGTCCTGGCGCGAACAGGTCGCCGCCTTCGTGGAGAAGTCCGTCGTCCCCCGGGTCGCCGAGATGGACCACGCGGCCCGCATCGCACCGGACCTCGTCACGGAACTGCGCGGCGCCGGCCTCATGGCCGTCCACGTCCCCGAACGCTACGGCGGGCGCGGCGGCCGCCTCTTCGACGTCGTCGTCGCCATCGAGGAACTCGCGAAGGCGGACCCCGCCGTCGCCGTGTTCGTCGACGTCCAGAACGCCCTGGTCACCGAGGCTCTGCTCAGCCACGCGAGCGGCGACCAGAAACGCGCCCACCTGCCCGGCCTGGCCGGCGGCGGCGTCGGGGCCTTCGCCCTGTCCGAGGAACAGGCCGGCAGCGACGCGCTCGCCCTCAGCACCACCGCCCGCCCCGACGGCGACGGCTTCGTCCTGCACGGCCGCAAACGCTGGATCACCAACGCCGCCGAAGCGACCCTGTTTCTGCTGCTGGCCCGCGTGCCCGACCAGGGCCTCACCGCCTTCCTCGTCGACCGCCGCGCCGACGGCCTGACCGTCGGCGAACGCACCCCCAAGATGGGCATCCGGGCCACCTCCACCTGCGACGTGCTGCTCAGCGGCGTCCGCGTGTCCCGGCGCGCCGTCCTCGGAGCGGTCGGCCGGGGCGACGTCGTCGCCGTACAGACCCTCGACATCGGCAAACTGGGCATCGCCGCACAACTCGTCGGCCTGGCCCAGGGCGCGCTCGCCGCCGCCGTGTCCTACGCGCGCCGCCGCGTCCAGTTCGGACAGCCCATCGGCGCCTACCAGGGCGTGCGCTTCCCGCTCGCCCGCGTCAGCGCCGAGATCGAGGCGGCCCGCGTGCAGCTCTACAACGCGACCCGGCTCGCCGAACACGGCGTGCACACCGGTGAGCTGACCCGCGCGGCGGCCGTCGCCAAGTTCCTCGCCTCCGAAGTCGCCGAACGCAGCGCCTCGCTGGCCGTGGAGATCCTCGGCGGCCTGGGCTTCGCCGAGGCCGGGGGAGTGGAGAAGCTGTACCGGGACGCCAAGGTCGGCAAGATCTACGAGGGCACCAGCAACATGCAGTTCCGTGCCATCTCCGCCCACCTGCTGCGCGGAGTGACCGAACACACCGGCCAGGCACCCGGGTTGCGGGGCGACACCGGCGCCGCGGACCTCGGGGAGTGAGCGGCATGCGCCTGTTCTGCCTCCCCTACGCAGGCGGTTCCGCGCTGCGCCTCTACCACGCCTGGCAGGCCCTGCTGCCCCCCGACATCGACGTCCGGCCGCTCGAACTGCCCGGCCGCGGCAGCCGGATGGCCGAGTCGCCCTGCACGTCCGTCGACGCCCTCGTGGACGACCTCGTGCCGACCGTGCTGACCGCCCTCGACCGCGGCCCGTACGCGATCTTCGGGCACAGCATGGGCGGCCTGCTCGCCTTCGAACTGGCCCGCCGCCTGGAGCACGTGCACGGCCGGCCCCCCGCCCACCTCCTGGTGTCCGCCTTCGAGGCGCCCGACCTGCCGACCGAACCGGACCGCGACCACCTGCTGCCCGACGACGCGTTCCGTGCCCGCCTGCGCGAACTCGTCGGCACCCCCCGGGAAGTCCTCGACAACGACGACCTGATGGAGATCCTCATGCCCGTGCTCCGGGCGGACTTCACGGTCACCAACACCTACCGGTTCGCCTCCCCGTGGCTCACCCTGACCTGCCCGCTCACGGTCTTCGGAGGCCTGGACGACCCCGAGGCGCCCCCGCACACCCTGCGCGCCTGGCAGCACCGCACCACCGGCCCCTTCCGGCTCCGCCTGCTGCCCGGCAACCACTTCTTCCTCACCACCGAACGCGCTCTGCTCACCGAGGCGGTGCACACCGCCCTGGTCGCGGACGAGGCGGCCGTCGAACGACGCCGCGGAAGGAGGGCCTGATGCGCCCCTGGCTCTACAACACCCTGTACCGGCTGGGCATCGCCCCCTGGGACACCGGAGTACGGCCCCACCTCGTCGACCTGGTCGAGTCCGGGCGCATCAAGCCCGAGAACGGCGACCGCGTCCTGGACCTCGGCTGCGGCACCGGCTCCGAGTCGGTCTACCTGGCCCGCCACGGCTTCGACGTCGTCGGCGTCGACTACTCGCAGGTCGCCCTGGACCGGGCCCGGGCCCGCGCCGCGAAGGAGGCCCCGGAAAGCAGGTGCTGGTTCGCACACGGCGACATCAGCACCTACCCGCTCCCCGGAGTCGACGGCACCTTCGACGTGATCCTCGACTTCGGCGCCCTCGACGACATGACGGGCGCGCCCCGGCAGAACATGGCCCGCCTCGTCCACCGGTACGCCCACCCCGGGACCGTGTTCGTCCTGTGGTGCTTCTACGCCCGCCGGGACGACGTCCCCCGCGTCAAGTTCGCCGGCGTCTCCAGGATGCACAGCATGCTCGAACCCGGCGAGGAACAACGGCTGTTCGGCGACGGCTTCCACATCGAGCGCCTCGACTCCCCGGAGCACACCGCGTGCTTCGTGATGACGAAGAAATGACCGACACCGCGAGACCGGCCCTCCCCGTCGGCCGGCCCGAACGCGTCCTCACCCTCTGCGTGGTCTGCTCCGCCCTGTTCCTGGCCCTCCTCGACAGCACGGTCGTCGTCCTGGCGCTCCCGGCCGTCGGACGGGACCTGGGCGCCGACCTGACCGGCCTGCAGTGGGTCGTCGAGGGATACGTGTGCGCTTACGCCGCGCTGCTGCTCATCGGCGGCTACCTCGGCGACCGCTTCGGCAGACGCCGGGTGTTCCTCGCCGGGACCGCGCTGTTCACCGCGGGCTCCGTGCTGTGCGCCGTGGCCGGGACGGTGGGCGTCCTGACGGCCGGGCGCGCGGTGCAGGGCGTCGGCGCGGCGGCCGTCACCCCGCAGACCCTCGCCCTCCTCAGCCAGGTCTTCCCCGGCGAACGCGAACGCGCCAAGGCACTGAGCACCTGGTCCGCCGTCTCCGGCCTCGCCCTGCTCCTCGGACCGGTGGCCGGCGGATCCTCCGCCGAACTTCTCGGCTGGCGCAGCGTGTTCCTGCTCAACGTGCCCGTCGGCGTGTTCGCCCTCGCCGCCGGCCGACGCCTTCCCGCCCCGGCCGCGGTCCCCGGACGCCCGCTCGACCGTGCGGGACACGTCCTGATCGCGACCTGCCTCGGCTCGGCCACCTACGGCCTGGTGGAGGGCCCCCGCGTCGGCTGGACGGCGATGCCCGTGACCGGCGCCCTGGCCGTCGCCGCCGCGACCGCCCTGGCCCTCCTGACCGCGGAACGGCGGACCGCGCATCCGGCGCTGCGCCTGGACTTCTTCCGCAGGCCCGTCTTCACCGGCGCCACCGGCTCCATGTTCCTGATGGCCGTGGCGCTCAACACGGCGTACCTGGCGCTGAACCTGCTGATGCAGGTCCTGGGCGGGGCCTCGCCCGGCGAGGCCGGGACGCGGCTGCTGCCGACCATGGCGGCCATCGTGGCCGGAGCCGTCGTCGCGGGACGGGCGGGACAGCACCTCCCGGCCTGGCACCTGGTCGCCGCCGGCACCGCCCTGGCGGGAGTCTCCCTGCTGACCGTGGCCGTGCTGGCGGGTGGCCACTCGTACGCGGTCTGGTGGCCCGGCGCCGCGCTGATGGGGCTCGGCATGGGCCTGGTGATGTCGCCCAACAACGGGGCGATGATCGGCGGCGTCAGCCCGGAGGACACCGGCCAGGCCGCGGCCATGGGCGGGGTCCTGCAACAGGTCGGCGCCCTGCTCGGCGTCGCGGCACTGGGCGCCGTACTGGGACCGTCCGCGCTCGACGGACACGCCGCCGCCGAATCGGCCCGCGACCTGGAGAGCGGGCTGCGCCACGGACTGCTGCTGGCCGGGGTGTGCTGTCTGCTCGCGACGGCGGCGACCGTCCTGCTCACCCGGCCGCGAGGGGGAACCGTCACCGCGCCGGGACCGCCTCGCCCTCACGTCCCGCGCCGGCCACGGCAGAACGCCGACGACTGACGGGGATCACGGCCGGCCGGCGTCACGGCGTGTCGTCGTAGACGCGGGTGACGCGCGCGCCGATCCGGACGACGATCTCGTTGGCGATGGTGTCGAGCCCTCGCACCCAGTCGGCCAGGGTCGGCTCCCCGTCCAGCCCCGCCCCGAACAGCACCACCTCGTCACCGGCCGCCGCCGGGGCGTCGCCGAGGTCCAGCACGAACTGGTCCATGCAGACCCGGCCGGCGATCCGGTGGCGGACCCCCGACACCCACACCGGCACCGTGTTCCCCGCCGCCCGCGGCACCCCGTCGGCGTACCCCAGCGGCACCAGCCCGAGCCGGCCGGCGCGCGCGGTGCGGTAGGCGTGCCCGTACGAGACGCCCTGCCCGGCGGGCACCGCCTTCACCTGGGCCAGCCGGGCCCGCAGCGACATCGCGGGCCGCAGGCCGGCGTCGGTCAGCGGTTCCTCGGGCCACAGCCCGTACAGGGCGATGCCGGGCCGCACCAGGTCGAAGCACGCCTCGGGAAGCGTCAACGTGGCCGCCGAGTTGGCCAGATGCCGGACGGCGCCCCGGATCCCGGCGCGCTCGGCGAACTCGGCGGCCTGCCGGAACAGTTCCACCTGCGCGAGACAGCGCGGATCGCGGGGGTCGTCGGCCGAACCCAGGTGGGACCACAGTCCGGCCACGTGCAGCGTGCCGTCCGCCGCTCCCTTCAGCGCGGCGTCGACCAGCGCGGGCCACTCGGTGAGCGGACAACCGCCGCGCCCCAGACCGGTGTCCGCCTTCAGGTGCACCCGGGCGGGGGAGCCGCAGCGCGCCGCCGCCCGCCCGATCTCCGCCAGCAGGGCCACGTCGCCCGCGGAGAGGTCGACGCCGTGGGCGACGGCGGTGCCCCAGGCGGCGCCCGGTCCGTTGAGCCAGGTGAGCAGGGGGGCGTCGATGCCGGCGGCGCGCAGCCGCAGCGCCTCGTCGATGGTGGCGGTGCCGAGCCAGGTGGCCCCGGCGGCGAGGGCGGCCCGGGCGACGGGCACGGCGCCGTGACCGTAGCCGTCCGCCTTGACCACGGCCATCACCTCGGCGCGGCCCGCCCGCCCGCGCAGCAGCCGGGTGTTGTGGCGGACGGCGTCGAGACTGATGCGGGCCAGGGCTGCCGGTTCATCGCTCACGCGCGACAACCGTAGGGCGGCGCGGCGGGCGCGGGCAGACCCGGCCGTGCGGTCGGTCGCCCTGCCCGATCGGGTAGCAAGCCGGGGGCACCGCGACCGGACCGCCGACCGGCGGGGGCTCATGCGTCCCCCATCACCAGCCCTTCGATGGTGTGCTTCTGCGTCACCGGCGTCAGCTCGTCCACCACGGCGCAGTCGAGGTGCCGGCGCACCCGCTCGGACAGGGTGTCCCAGTAGCCGCGCGTGACCGCCATGTCGTGCCGCTCGCCGTTGTCCGCCTCGGGGCCGTCGACACCGAGGACCAGGACGGGGCGGGACATGGCGGACTCGTTGGCCGTGCCCCGGTGGATGGTGAGCGCCGTACGGGCGGAGATGTCGCCGCGCTGCGGGTACTTGCGCACGGCCCGCTCCTGGTAGCGGCCGTAGCTGGACCGGGGCGGGAACATGCCGTGCTCGAACTCGGGGCCGTCGTCCCACTGCGTGCCCGGCGCGATCTCGAACGGCCCCATGTCCGGTGTGGTGTCGACGGTCGTCAGGTTGAAGGCGAGCGAGGTGAGGCGCCGCTCGCGCCGGGTCTCCTCCGGGGCGGGGAAGTCGCGGTGCCAGGGCTGGTTGACGGCGCCCGCCAGCGGTACGTCGAAGCCCAGTTCCACGACGCGGTACTCCGGCCCGAGGACCGCCGTGCACACGGAGCGCACCCACGGGTGGTCGACCAGCTCGACGAAACCCCTGATCTGCTCGGGGTGGATCTCCACGTAGTAGCGGTTCGGGCCGCGCCCGACCGCGCCGCCGGGGCGGGAGAGGGCCTCCTCGAACGCGGCCTCGACGTCCTCGCGGAGCCGGTCCACCCACGGCACGGGGAAGGCACCCTTCAACGCGGTGATGCCGTCCTCGTAGAGGGCCGACACCTCGGCCGTGACGTCGACGTCCAGCTCACTGGCGCTGATCCCCGCAAACACGTGCGACCCCATGGTGCCCCTCCTGGCCCTCGGTGACTGGCTCACATGGTGCATCGATGATTGCAACGTTGCAACAGGGCCGGGCAAGATCCCTGGTGCCGCCCCCGGCCGACGTGGGAGGATGACCGCCGTGAGGAGCCGTCTGAAGGATGTCGCCGCCGTGGCAGGCGTGTCGGTACGCACGGTGTCCAATGTCGTCAGCGGCTCGGCGGCCGTGGCGGAGGAGACCAGGGCACGGGTCCAGGCGGCCCTCGACGAGCTGGGTTACCGCCCGAACCTCGCCGCGCGCAACCTCCGCGCCGGCCGTACGGGGCTCATCGGCCTCGCCATCCCCGAACTGCACTCGCCGTACTTCTCGGAGCTCGCCGGCCTCCTCGTCGACGCCGCGCAGCAGCGGTCCTGGACCGTCGTCATCGACCAGACCTTCGGCGACCCGGAGGCGGAACGCAGGCTCCTGGAGGACAGCGGCGGCCGGCTGGTCGACGGCCTGATCATCAGCCCGTGGTCCGTGAGCCCGGAGGAACTCGCCCTCCGCGCCCGCGACGTCCCCGTCGTCCTGCTGGGCGAGCAGGACCCGAACGGCGCCGCCGACCGGGTGGCCGTGGACAACGTCCTCGCCGCCGACCAGGCCACCACCCACCTCATCGGAACGGGACGCCGCCGGATCGCCGCCATCGGCCTCCAGCCGCACCTGCACAACGGCACGGCCCGCCAGCGGCTCGACGGCTACCACAACGCCCTGCGCCGCGCGGGCCTGACACCCGACCCGGCTCTGGAGAAGCCGGTCGCCGCCCTGCACCGCCGCGACGGCGCGGAGGCGATGACCGATCTGCTGAAGTCCGACGCGCGGCCGGACGCCGTCTTCGCGTTCAGCGACGAACTCGCCCTGGGCGCCCTCCACGTGGCGTGGCAGAGCGGCCTGAGCGTCCCGCACGACCTCGCCGTGGCCGGCTTCGACGACGTCGAGGACGCGCGCTACTCCAACCCGCCCCTGACGACCGTCGTCCCCGACAAGCGGCAGATCGCCGAATGGGCCCTGCAGTGCCTGGCGGACCGCATCTACAGCCCCGCCGCGGACGTGCCCCCGCTCGACGTGGTCGTCCCGCACCGCCTGGAGATCCGCGGCAGCACCGTGCGCGCCGGCTGACGCGACACGCCGGAGGCCTCAGCCGGCCGGTCTCACCTCCACCGACAGGTCGTTGTCGACGGTGTAGTAGGGGCGCACGGCGGCGGAACGGGGAGGCGGGCCGGCGACGCGGACCGTGGCCGCCGGGTGGACGAAGACGTCCTTGCGGTCGGCCACGTCGTCCAGCAGCCGCCCGACGCGGACGGACGGGCCGCTCTTCGGGTGCAGGCGGATGTCCCAGACGCGGTTCCCGGACCCGCCCTCGGCGGCCAACTCCGCGTGGTCCACGGTGAAGGAGAACCGCGGACCGCCGTCCCCGACGCGGGCGGGCAGCTCCTTCGCCCGGCCCTGCCCGTCCCTCGGGTGGAGCCGCACGACGGCCGGCCCGGAGAGCGGGACGCCGCCGTGCACACGGGCCCTGACCGTCATCGACCGGTCCGTGGTGTCGATGCCCTCGACCTCGGCATGGGCGGTGCGCAGCCACGTCCGCAGCGCGAGGAAACCGTCCACGGTGGTGTACGGCACCCGCACGGCGACCGGCGACGGCCAGTCACGGGTGTGCCCGTCGACCAGGGCCCGCAGATCCCGGAGCCCCGGCCGCAACCGCTCCCGCGCGGCCGACGGCTCACGCAGCAGATACACGTCCCAGCGCCCCTCGGCGAGGGCGGGCCGAGGCGGGAGAACGGCGCGCAGGCACCCGCCGCCCGCGGTCTCGTCGGCGACGGGCTCAAGGTCGAGGGGGAGCAGGGTGGTCTCGGGCTCCCCCTGCCGGGGCCGCAGCCGAAGCAGCAGCCGACTCGAAGGACCAACGCCCATGACCGGTACGGCAGTCCGGGCACGCACGACGAACGTCACCCGCCCGTCGGCGTCGATGGTGCAGTCGACGCGGGGCGGCGCTTCGGGGGCCGGGCCGGTCACCTCGTTCACCGCTGCCTCCTCACGACGGTGCGCAGCGCACCACGGGCGGCGCCACGGGCAGCGGCGTGCGCGACGTCCCGGGCGGCGTAGTAGGTCTGTTGGACGAGTGCACGGCGGGACCCTCGGGAGTCGGTCGCGGGTGCGGGTGCGGGTGCGGGTGCGGGTGCGGGCGTGGACGTGGGCGCGGAGGGCCGCCCGCGTCCTCTCCGAGCCGCCACAGCCTCGGAGATGAGCTGCTCGGCCTGGTCAAGGACCGGACCGGGGGCGAAACGCGCCGAGTTCCGCGCGGCGGCCCGGCCCATCCGGCGCCGCCGCTCGTCGTCGCGGACGAGCTCCAACAGGGCGCCGCCCATGGCCTCGTGGTCCCCGACCGGCACCAGACGGCCGTCGACCCCGTCCTCGATGATCTCGCGGGGCCCGTGCGGGCAGTCGGTGCTCACGACCGGCAGTCCGCAGCGCATCGCCTCGACGATGGTCATCCCGAACGGCTCGAAGTCGGACGCGGCGACCCCGATCGACCCCTTGACCCACTCGGCCTCCATGGGAGCGGCGGCGCCCATCAGTAAGGCGTTCTCGCACAGGTCGAGACGCTCGATGAGATGCCGCAGGGAGGCCTCTTCCTCACCCTTGCCGTAGATGCGCAGCTGCCAGTCCGGGTGTTCGGCGGCCACCGCGGCGAAGGCGCGCACGAGCAGGTCGTAACGCTTCACCGGAACGAGGCGGCCCGCCGCGATCACCACCTTCCCGGTGCCGTCCGCGGCCGGGAGCACCGGATCCGGAACACTGTTGGGCAGGGCCGCCACGCGCACGCCGGGCAGCCGCATCTTGCGCCGGTAGGCGGCTGCGTCGGCCTCCGTGACGGTGGTCAGCACGTCCAGCCCGCGATAGGCCCGGCGCAGGCCGGTGCGCAGCCGCGGCGGGTGGTTGTCCAGGGTGAGGTGCTCCTGCCCCACACGGGCGACCCGCTGCGGCGCCTGCCGCGCGAGATGCACGTTGAGCCCGGGCCGCGTCCCGATGACCGCGTCGGCGTCCGTGGCGGCGAGGAATTCGCCGATGCGCAGGTCGGTCAACTCGCTGTACTGGTGGTACCGGTACTCGGCCCTGGGGAAGACCCGCGCCGGTCTGCGGTGCAGTGGATGCTCCTTGTCGCACCGCAGATCCACCAGGGGGCGCAGGGTCACGCGCGGATCCAGCGCGAAGTTGGGGTTCTCCCGGTGCCGCAACACGGAGACGATCTCCACCTCGTGCCGTCCGGCGAGGGCCTGGGCCAGATTGAAGGTGGTGGTGATCGTGCCCCCGATCCCGTAGGCGTTGTGCAGCAGGAAAGAGATCTTCATGGCGGACTAGACCTGAGGGGAGGCCCGAGGGTTGCCCGCTGTTACGGGTTTGTGCCCGCGACTCCGCCGCTGCGGGGCGACAAGAAATCGCTTCTGCGTGTCAGTGGCCTCTGTTAACTTCATGCGGCTCTGGTGATCAAGAGCGTCAGGGCGAGAGCCTACGTCGCGGCGCCACCGACCCTCGGTGCCGTCCTGCACGATCCGACGGAGGACGACCGGCCCGGCGAAGGCAATCGGGTCAAGGGCGAGTTCGAGGCCTGGTGGACCGACGCGGAAGGAGTGGAGCAGCGCCGCTCCTACACCACCTACGAAGTGCCCTCCGGGTCGCGGTCGCTGTGGCGGATGCCGGCGGACGTCCCGGCGAACACGGTGGTGTCGTGGCACGTCCGCGCCAACGACGGTACGACGACGTCCGCGTGGAGCTCGGAGGGCGACGGGTCGGTCTGCCAGTTCGAGTACGACGACGTCAGCCCGGAGAACGCGGTCGTCACGTCGACCGACTACCCGGAGGACCAGATCCAGGACGGCGTCGGCGTCTACGGCAGCTTCACCGTGGCCTCCCCGTCGGACGACGTCGCCGAGTACCGCTACGCCTTCATCGGCGGCACCTACAAGACCGCGAAGCCCGACGAGCTGGGCGGCCCCGCCACGATCCGGCACCTGCCGCTCAGGACCGGCCCGGACTACCTGAGCGTCCGCGCGATCGACCGCGCCGGCCGCAGCAGCGGGACCACCACGTACACCTTCCGGGTCAAGTCCGGCCGTGCACCCGTCGCCCACTGGAAGCTCGACGACGCGGCAGGAGCCACGAGCGCCGCCGCGCAGACGGGTACCGCTGCCCGCGCGGGCAGCGGCGTGACCTTCGGAGGCCCGGCGCCCCGGGGCACCGCCGCGACCGCCACCGCCGCCTTCGACGGCAGCGCCCACGGCTTCCTCACCCCGGACGCCCCGGCCACCGATGTCGGCGAGACCTTCGCCGTCAGCGCCTGGGTACGCCCCGCCCAGACCGACCGGACGATGACCGTCGCCAGCCAGGACGCGGGAGAGGCGGCAGCGTTCCGCCTGGGCCTGAGCAGCCGGGACTCCGGGCCGGCCTGGTCGTTCGGCATCGGCGACGCCCGGGTGTCGGGCGGCGCTCCCGAGACCGGTGAATGGGCCCACCTGCTGGGGCTGTACGACGGCGAGACCGGCAAGGCACAGCTGTACGTCAACGGCCACCGGGTCGGCACCGCCGCCGACGCCACGCCCGTCGGCACGAACGGCGCCTTCCAGATCGGACGGGCGCGCAGCGGGGACGGTTACCAGGCGCGGTGGCAGGGCGACATCGGTGACGTGCGGGTGCACGACAGGGTCGTGGTGCCCGACGAGGTGGCCGAACTGGGCCGCCGTATCGCGAAGTTGCTCGGCCACTGGTCACTGGAGAGCGCGACGGGCGGCGCGAGCCCCGAGCAGAAGGGCGGCGCGCCGCTCACGCTCGGCACGGGCGCGACGATTTACCGGATCCCCGACGGCTCCTGCCTCCCTGAGGCGGATCCCGACTGCGTGCCCGTGCCGCCCGCCCTCGTCGGCGACGGACACCTGCGGCTCGACGGCACGACCGGGCACGCGGCCACCGAGGGCCCGGTCGTGGACACCGGGGACAGCTTCACCCTGGGCGTGGTGGTCCGGCTGGCGGACTCCGAGCCGGACCACCCGATGACGGTGGTGTCCCAGGCCGGTGAGCACACCGACGCGTTCAAGGTGCGGTACGAGCCCTCCGCGCACGCCTGGCAGCTGATCATGCCGGAGAAGGACGAGGCCGGCGCCGCCGAGACGGTGGTGTCCCAGATGGAGATGCCGGACGGCGGCGAGGGCCCCGGGCACCGCCTAGCCGTGGTCTACGACGACGCCACCGACACGGTGAAGCTCTATCTGGACGGGGTGACCAACGCCCAGGCGACGGGAACCGTCCCGAACGGCTGGCGCAGCTCGGGCGCGCTGCAGATCGGCCGGGCACAGGCCGGCGACGGCTGGGGCGAGTACCTGCACGGCGACGTCGACGAGGTCCAGGCGTACGCCGGGGCGCTCAAGGACTCGGCCGTCAGCATGCTGGGCTGGGGGACGGACCCCTGCGTCGAGTGCTAGATCGCGTCTGAGAAGGGCCTCGCCCTGCGCCGCGATGACTGGGGTTTGGGGCGAGGGGTCTTTCCGACGATCAGTGGGCCGTGCTGGAGCCGGTGCCGGTGCCGGTGCCGGTGCCGGTGCCGGTGGTGGTGGTGCGAGGCGGGGCTTCAGCCTGCGGCCCACGCATCAGCCTCGAAGACGCGACCGGCTCCTGGCTCGCCCTCAATGCCGACTGACAAATGAGGGGCGGGGTGCTCCTGGTACGCGGTACGGTGCGCCGATGTCAGAGATCAAGAAGTTCCAAGTCACCTTTGACTGCGCAGAACCTGAGCGCCTCGCTCGCTTCTGGTGTGAAGTGCTGGGGTACGTCATGCCACCGCCACCCGAGGGGTTCACCACGTGGGACGAATTCAACCGCACCCTGCCTCCTGAGAAGCAGGGATCATGGTCCGCCTGCAGTGATCCCTCAGGCGTGGGCCCGCGCCTGTTCTTCCAGCGCGTCCCTGAAGGCAAGATCGTCAAGAATCGGGTGCATCTCGACGTCCGGGTCGGCACCGGGCTAGTGGGGGACGAGCGCCTCGCCGCGCTCGAAGCCGAGTGCGCACGACTGGTCGCGCTCGGTGCGACCCATGTGCAGACGTTGTATGCCGATGAGGAAAACGAGTCGTGCATCCCGATGCTGGACATCGAGGGCAATGAGTTCTGCATCGACTGACCATCCTTCGAGCCGGACGACGGTTCGGAATGAGCAGCCCGGCGCCCCGATGGCCACCGTCCGCGATGACAGACATGACCGATCAACTGATCGGCCCATCGAGGCCGAGTCCTCCGCGATTTCGAGGTCGAGATGGCAGCGACCCATGGCGCTGCCCGCGCCGGTGACCGCGCCGTCGAGCTCGAACGCCGCCTCCACGGCCTCCTCGACCTCGTCACGATCGATCGGCAGCCCCACGAGCACCATCTCGATGAACACCCGATCCTCCCTCCCGATCGGGCGAACCATAACGGGAAGCGGGGCCTGCCCACTGCCCCACGGCAGTACGAGGGTGCCTCTTGAGGGAGCGGGCGACGCGACGGCGCGCTTCGAGGTTGATTCCCGAGCTTGACTCGTTGGGCTCGCGGTGGGCGCAGGCCCTGCGTGCCACGATGGGCGGCATGAGCCACCCTCCGCACCAAACTGCGGGATGCTCATGAAGGTCCCGGGCCAAAGGGCGTCCCGTAGAGGCCGACTGGGCAGGCAGCCATGCACGACCTCTCCCCAGGCCGGGCTGCCGCGCCCGAGTTGGGTTCAGGCCCGGACACAAGCACGTGTGACGGAGAACACGGTGGGCCCGAGTTGGCCCGCCCCCGCTCCGGGGCGCACTCGTCATGCCTGGTCAGAGGTCTACGGACGGTGATGGGCGGCGCTCGTCGAAGATCGCGTTGCGTTGCCCCTCAGGAACGGATCGTAATTTTCTCCGGTCGCATGAGTGTTCCGCCCTCACGCTCACTTAGGTAGGAGACAGGCCCAACAGCCCACCGGTACCCGCGAGTTGGCGCCGGTGCCCTGCCGACCTCAATGGAGAGGATCTCGCTCATGTCCCTTGTCGAGGGGAGCGGCGCGTGAGCCACGACAACGCCTGCGAGAGTTCCCCGCCGCCTGACCACCACACCGGACTGTCCCAGTCGATGTACGTCCCGCTGGACCTCCCGCTGGACTTCGAGGCGTTCTACCTCGGCCACCAGGAAGCCTTCCACGCCTACGCCGAGCTGCACTTCGGCACCCGCGCCGCCGCCGAGGAGGTCATCCACGAGGTCTTCCTGGAGATCCACGCCGGCTGGACGGAACTGCTGAGCGCTGGGAGCCTCGAACAGGGCGCGTGGGCGATAGTGCGGCGAGCCGTGCACGACCAGTTGGAGGCCGAGGGGCGGGCGCCCGCGTTCATCATCAACGGGCCGATCGCCCAGGCGCTGGCCGCCACCAAGGACAAGCTTCGGACGATGGAGTCCACCACCGGCCTGTACGAGGCGATCGCCGAGCTGCCCAACCGCCAGTTCGAAGTCATCGTGCTGCGCTACCTCCTGGGCTACCCCACCTCCAAGGTCGCCTGGTTCATCGGCATAGACGAACGCACCGTCGGCCACCACCTCCGCCGCGGCAAGGAGCGGCTCCGCGTGCGGCTCGGCATCCCCGACGACCGCAAGAAGCCCAAGCAGAAGGGAGAACGACCGTGAACACCACCATTGATGACCTCCTGGCCGAAGCCAAGATCCCGGTGTCCTCGCCGGACGGCTTCGACGTCGCGGCGGGCCTGCGCCGACTCGCCGCCGATGCCTCCCGCCGAGCCCCGGCCGCCGAGACCACCCGCGCCGCGCAGGCCCTGCAGCGCCTGGGCGTGGTGTGCCGGTGGGTCCTCAACGAGCCGGACGCCGCCGTCCACGTCGACAAGATCGCCGAAAGCCCCGACCGGGGCTCGGAGATCGACGTCGACGGCGCACTCGTCTTCGCCTGCCTGCTGTACCTGACCGGACACCCGGAATCCGCACAGTTCTGGTGGCAGCTCGCGGCCGGTGCCGGAAGCCGTGCCGCCGCCTACTGCCTGCACCTGCACCACCTGTCCGTGGGCGAGTCCAAGCGGGCCCGGCATTGGTTCCACCAGCTCACGCACTCCATGGCCGACACCGCACCGCCGGACGCCGCGTTCATAGAAGGGCTGGAGATCTTCGCGCGCTACGTCCGTACCAACGGATCCCGCGCGCTGCCGCCCACCGGCCGCCTGGAGAGCGAGATCGACCGGCTCGCCGCGCGCACCTCCGGCTGCTCTGTCATCGTCGCCCGCCCCGACCGTCAACTCGTCGCCCGACTCGAGGAGTTCACCGCCAGCCGCTGATCCACGGCCGGCCTGGTCCACGACCTACGACAACACCGCCACGACGACGTCATCCAGAAGGGGATGTCCCCGTGCTCCCTGCCCACCACCAACCCCCTCCGCACCACCGCCCGCGCCCCCGCCGGCAGTGGCTCACCACAGTCCTTCACCGGGCCGCCCGGCACCGCCGCACGGCACTCGCCCACATGCTGCGCGGAGCCTGCTACGGCATCGGCACCGGAGCGATCAGCCTCGTCTACGTATGGGTGGAGCGCCTTTTGCAGGCCCACTGAACGACGGGTCCCGCCCACGCGGATGTCGACGCCGTCACGCCCTCCCGAACTGCGCCCTCAGATACGCGTCGAAGGCCCTCCCGCCCAGCAGGCGGCGCATGTGGACCAGGGCCACTGCGGCGGGGGTCACCACGTAGCGCGTGCGGGGGCGGGCGGTCGTGATCGCGCGTTCGACGGCGCCGGCCACGGCGTCCGGGCCGGCGGAGAGGAGCCGGGAGCGGTAGGAGTCCGTCATCTTCCGGCCGACGGTCCTGGTGAGCGCGGCGTACGCGCTGTCGGCACCCTGGGATTCCGCGAGCGTGCCGGAGGCCGTGCCCTCGAAGCCGGTGCGGATCAGGCCCGGTTCCACCAGGGACACCTTCACCCCGAAGGGCGCGGCCTCGAAGCGCAGGGCGTCGCTCAGCGCCTCCACGGCGTACTTGCTGGCGTGGTAGTAGCCGCCCACGGGGAAGACCAGACGCCCGCCCATGGAACCGATGTTGACGACGCGACCGCGGCCGGCCGCGCGCATGCCGGGCAGGACCAGCTGCGTGAGGCGCGCCAGGCCGAACACGTTGGTCTCGAACTGCCGGCGCACCGCGGTCAGGTCCGTCTCCTCGACCGTGCCGTACTGGCCGTACCCGGCGTTGTTGACGAGCGCGCCCACGGCCCCGTGGCGTTCCTCCACGTGTGCCACGGCCGCCCGCATCGAGTCCTCGTCGGTCACGTCCAACGCGAGCGTGTGGATGCCGAGTCCGGCCAGGTCGGCGAGCGACTCCGGGCGTCGCGCCGTGGCGTAGACGGTCAAGCCGTCGCGCCGGGCCAGGCGTTGGGCGGTGGCCCGGCCTATCCCGGAGGACGCGCCGGTGATCAGAACGGAAGAAGTCGTCATGCGAAGTCCTTCGGGCCGCCGGTGAGGCCGGCGATCATCAGCTCGACGCCCTGGCGGAGCAGGTCGAGGGGGGTGTCGGGGTCAGTCGGGTCCGCTTCGAGGCCACGGGTGAGCGCCAGCAGGAGCTCCGCGACGCTCGCGGCCCCCGGCTTCCCGCGATCCGTGCCGCCGGACTGTTCGAGGGCGTCGCGCAGCAGCCCCCGCATCGTCTCGTCGTAGCGCGAGAGGAGGTCGCTGGACACGCGGGCGTCCACCGCGAGCAGTTCCGCGGCGTGCGCCGGGCTGTCGCGCCAGACCCGCATGACCATGCGCAGCTTGGCGTGCAGCGCGCCGGTGAGCCGCGCGGCCAGGTCGCCGTCCCGCGCGAGTGCCTCCCGCGAGGCGTCGAGCGCCTCGTCGAGCATCCGCTCCACGAGGCGCCGGAAAGCGTCCTCCTTGTTGCGTACGTGCTGGTAGACGGCCGGACGGGACATGTCGGCGGTGCGGGCGATGTCCTCCATCGTCGTGCGGCGGACGCCGTGCCGTGTGAAGCAGGTGTAGGCCGCGTCGAGGACGAGGCGCAGACGTTCATCGGCGGACATGCTGACAATCTATGCGCAGAATGTCACAGCGTCAAGGTGTCGGCCCGCGTCAACGGCGTTCGGTCCCCGCAGCGGCGTCGTCCCCCATCAACGCCGTCGGCGCGCGTCAATGCCGGCGGCCCGTTGCCCCCTGGAAGCGCTTCCACCCGCGCCCGACCCGTGAAGTAGGGTGACCGCTCGAAGGGAGCGTGAGCAGTGCAAGAGCGGGTCACCATGGCAGACGTCGCCCGTGCGGCCGGAGTCTCCTCCGCCACGGTCTCCTACGTCCTGTCCGGCAAGCGTGCCGTGGCCCCCGAGACGCGGGCGGCGGTGGAGTCCGCCATCGCCGAGCTGGGATTCACCGTGAACACGGCGGCGCGCAGCCTTCGGACCGGCCGCTCCAGCATGGTCGCGCTCATCGTGCCCGACATCGCCAACCCCTTCTTCGCCCAGCTCGCGGCCACTCTTCAGGAGGAGCTGCGGGGCATGGGCATCCACGTGGTCGTCTGCAACACGCGCGCCCGCCGGGACGAGGAACGCGCCCTGCTCGCCGAGGCGGTGCAGCAGCGCTTCGCCGGTGTCGTGATCACGCCGTTCCGGCTGCTGCCCCGCGACATGGAGACGCTCACCGCCGCCGGTATCCCGGCCGTCGTGAGCGCGGACGTGTCGTTCGGCCCCGTCGACCTGGTCACGCCGGACGCCCGGACCGCGACCCGGCAGGCGCTGGAGCGCGTGACCGCCGCCCAGCGGCGCCGCATCGCGATGATCGCCGGGCCGCGGGACGCGACGGGCGGCGACCCGCGTCTGGAACTCCTCAGGGCGCTGGCCCGGCAGTTCGGCACCGCCCTGCCGCGCGAGCTGGTGATCAGAGGGGAGCACACGCGCGAGGCGGGCGCCTCCGGATTCGCCGAGCTGATGAGCCGCCGCTACCGCCCGGACGCCGTGTTCTGCGCCAACGACGTGATCGCGGTCGGCGCCATGGACAAGGCCCGCGAGCTGGGGATCGACATACCCGGCGAGGTGGCGCTGGTGGGCCACGACGACGCCTCCTTCGCCTCCCTGGTCCACCCGCAGCTGACGACGATCCGCTACCCCGCGGAGAGTGTCGGCCGGGCCGCCGCCCGGCTGCTGAAGGAGCGGCTCGACGGCCGCAGCGTCCATCGGACCGTGCGGGTCAGGGCCGAGTTCGTCGCCCGCGCTTCAGCCTGACCCAACCGTTCAAAACGGCACAAAAGCACTCAACGTGGCTCTGCTCTGCCTTGATGAGCCACCGTAGCGTAATCGATTCCGCATGACGAGACCGCCTGGCACATGGATCGAAGAGGAGAAGAAAGTAGCAGGTAAAACCCCATGTAGCCGGTCGTTGTGCGGCGAAACCGAGGGTCACGAAGTGAACTCGATGGCCGCGAATTTCGCCAAGACTGTTGACTTCTGTGGATTCCTGTTGTGAAGGTTGCGGCCACCGCTTCAACGGGGCGGACCCTCGGCACAAGGAGCAACCTCATGGCGACGCGTGATCGCACTTCCCTCATGGCCAGACGCTGCGTGATCGGTGCGGCGGTCGTGGCCCTCACCGCGGCCACCGGCTGCGGTGGCGGCGGCAACGACGACGCCGGGGCCGACGACTCCTGCAAGGAGTCCTCGGGCAAGGTCACCCTGCAGTACTGGTCCTGGGTGCCGGGGATGCAGGAAGCGGTGGACGTCTGGAACAAGCAGAACCCGGACATCCAGGTGAAGTTGAAGACCACGCCGGCGGGCAACGCGGGCACCTACCAGAACCTCTCCAACGCCCTGAAGGCCGGCAAGGCCCCCGACCTCGGCCAGATCGAGTACGACTCCCTGGCCAGCTTCCGCCTCAAGGAGGGCCTGCGCGACATCTCCGCCTGCCCCGGAGTGGACGCGGCGGGGGAGAAGTTCGTCGACTGGACCTGGTCCCAGGTGGAGTTCGGGGCCGACGGCAAGGACGGCGTGTGGGCCGTGCCGCAGGACACCGGCCCCATGGCGCTGTTCTACCGCAAGGACGTCTACGACAAGCTCGGCCTGAAGGCCCCCGCCACGTGGGAGGAGTACGCGCAGCAGGCCCGCGCGATCAAGAAGGCCGGCAAGTACATCACCCACTTCTCGCAGACGGACCCGAACTGGTTCACCGGCCTGCTGTGGCAGAACAAGGCCACCATGTTCGAGCGCGACGGCGACGCGTGGAAGGTCGCCGTCGACCGGCCCGAGAGCCGTCAAGTAGCCGACTACTGGCAGAAGATGATCGACGACAAGCTCGTCGCCACCGACCTCCAGGGCTTCTCGCCCGCGCTGTACAAGGCGTGGAACTCGGGCGAGGTCGTCACCTGGATCAGCGCCGCCTGGGGTTACAGCACCATCCGCGACAACGCCAAGGCGACCGGCGGCAAGTGGGCCGTCGCCCCCATGCCGCAGTGGGAGGCGGGCGGCAAGCAGGCCGGCAACTGGGGCGGATCCACCACGGCGGTGCTCGGCAAGAGCGAACACCCGGCGGAGGCCGCCAAGTTCGCCCTGTGGCTGAACACCGACCCCGAGGCACTGGAGATCCTCAACCGCGAGGGCGGGCTGTACCCGGCCGCGAAGGCCGGACTCGAACTGCCCGCGCTCAAGCAGCCGGTGGACTTCTACGGCAAGCAGAAGATCTTCGACGTCTTCGCCGAGGCCTCCGGGAACGTGGACACCGACTTCACGTGGGGACCGACCATGACCGACACCTATCGCTACCTCAGTGACGGCACCGCGAGTGTGATCGGCGGCAAGAGCACCCTCGCCGACGTGCTGAAGCAGACCGACTCGCAGAGCGCCGAGTCCCTGCGCAAGCAGTCGCTCGACGTCCGCGACTGACCGGTCGTCCGACCTGCCACGTCCCTGCCGCCCGCGCGCGGCAGGGATCAGCACCCGCAAAGGCCTCCCGTGACTTCCACCACCGCCCCGCCCGGGGAACGCCGCCGGCCGCGCCGGACCCTCGCGCCGTACGGGTTCCTCGCCCCGTTCCTCATCCCCTTCGTCCTGTTCACCCTCGTACCGGTCGGCTACGCCTTCTGGCAGAGCCTGCACAAGACCGAGCGCACGGGCGGCACCTTCGGCCGCACCCAGTCGGTGTTCGCCGGGTTCGAGCAGTACGCCGACATCATCGAGGCGCCGTTCTTCACCGAGAGCGTGCTGCGCGTCACCGGCTTCGCCCTCGTGCAGATCCCCGTCATGCTGCTGCTGGCCCTCGCCCTCGCCCTGCTGCTGGACTCGGCCGTGGCCCGCGCCAAGCGGTTCTTCCGCCTCGTCTACTTCGTGCCGTACGGCATCCCCGGCGTCGTCGCCGCCCTCATGTGGGCGTTCCTGTACGACCCGCGGCTCTCGCCGATCGTCGACCTGCTCGACTCGGCCGGGGCGCACGTCGACCTGCTCGGGCCCGGCGCCATCCTGTGGTCCATCGGCAACGTCGTCACCTGGACGTACACCGGCTACAACATGCTCATCCTGTACGCGGCCCTGCAGGCCGTGCCGTCCGACATCGAGGAGGCGGCCCGGATGGACGGGGCGAGCGGCTGGACCATCGCCCTGCGCATCAAACTCCCCATCATCCGGCCCGCCCTGATCCTCACCGGGGTGTTCTCCATCATCGGCACCTTCCAGCTGTTCACCGAACCGCAGGTCTTCCGCTCCATCTCCACGAGCGTGACCAGCACCTACACGCCCAACCTCGCCGCGTACTCGCTCGCCGCCGGCGACGACTACAGCGGAGCGGCGGCCCTCTCGGTCCTGCTCGCCGCGGTGACGTTCCTGCTGTCCTTCCTGTTCCTGCGCTTCACCTCCAGGAGGCAGTCATGAGCATCCTCACCCGCACCGAGGGCGCCCACGCCGCCGTCGCCCCGGCCGCACGACGGCCCCGCGTCACCGTCTCGACCGTCGTCGCCGTGACCTTCATGGTGCTGGTCGCCTGCTACATGCTGCTGCCGGTGTACTGGCTGCTCGTCTCCGCCACCAAGAGCCAGAGCGACCTCGTCAGCACCCAGGGCCTGCTGCCCGCCGAGTGGCACCTCGGCGACAACCTCGGCTCGCTCTTCGCCCAGCAGGACGGCGTGTTCGCCCGCTGGCTGCTCAACAGCCTGCTGTACGCCGGGTTCGGCGCGGCCGTCGCCACCCTGCTGGCCGCCGCGGCCGGCTACGCCCTCGCCAAGTACACCTTCCGCGGACGCGAGGCCGTCTTCTCCGTCGTGCTCGGCGGCGTCCTCGTCCCGGCCACCGCCCTCGCCCTGCCGCTGTTCCTGCTGTTCGCGCAGGTCGACGCCACCAACACGTTCTGGTCGGTGTTCCTGCCCAGCATCGTCAGCCCGTTCGGCGTCTACCTCTCCCGCATCTTCGCCGCCGCGTCCGTACCCGACGAGGTGATGGAGGCCGCCCGCATGGACGGGGCGAGCGAACTGCGCATCTTCCGCACCATCGCGCTGCGCCTCATGGCACCCGCCCTGGTGACGATCTTCCTGTTCCAGTTCGTGGTCATCTGGAACAACTTCCTGCTGCCCCTGGTGATGCTGCAGGACGACCGTCTCTACCCCGTCACCCTCGGCCTGTTCACCTGGCAGTCGCAGACCAGCAGGCTGCCCGAGCTGCAGACCCTCACCATCGTGGGAGCCCTCATCTCCGTCGTGCCCATCGTGCTCACCTTCCTCCTCCTGCAGCGCTACTGGCGCGCCGGACTCGCCGCCGGAGCCGTGAAGTCGTGACGCATCCCCTCACCGGACTCAACCGCCGCCTCGGGGGCATCGCCTACGGCGGCGACTACAACCCCGAGCAGTGGCCGCGCGAGGTGTGGCACGAGGACGTACGACTGATGCGCGAGGCCGGGGTCAACCTGGTGACCGTGGGCGTCTTCTCCTGGTCCCGTCTCCAGCCGCGCCCCGGCACGTACGACTGGAGCCTGCTCGACGAGGTGCTCGACCTGCTCCACGAGCACGGCATCGCCGTCGACCTCGCCACCTCCACCGCGGCCCCGCCCCCGTGGTTCACCCGGCAGCACCCGGACGCCCGGCCCGTCACCGCCTCCGGCGTCCGCCTGGCGCACGGCAGCCGGCAGGTCTTCTGCCCCAGCCACCCCGCCTACGCCGAAGCGGCAGACGCCCTCGTCGCCCGACTCGCGGAACGCTACGGCCGGCACCCCGCGCTCGCCCTGTGGCACGTCCACAACGAATGGGGCAACCACAACGCCCTGTGCTACTGCGACATCAGCGCCGCCGCCTTCCGGGTCTGGCTCCAGGAGCGGTACAAGACCCTGGAGAACCTCAACGAGTCGTGGGGCACGGACTTCTGGGGCCAGCGCTACGGCGACTGGGAGGAGATCGACGCGCCCCGCGACACCACGGCGTTCCGCAACCCCGGGCAGGACCTGGACTACTGCCGCTTCTCCTCCGACTCCCTCCTCGCCCGCCACCGTGCCGAGGCGGACCTCCTGCGCCGCCTCGCGCCCGGCGTTCCCCTGACCACCAACCACCTGGGCACCCTGGAGAAGAAGGTCGACGCCCACGCCTTCGCCGCCGAGTGCGACCTCGTCTCCCTCGACCACTACCTGCCCGCCGCCGACCCGGACGGCCACATCGACCTGGCCCTCAACGCCGACCTGGCCCGGGGCATGGCCGGCGGACGTCCCTGGCTGCTCATGGAGCACTCGACCTCCGCCGTCAACTGGCAGCCCGTCAACGTGGCCAAACGCCCCGGCGAGACCCGGCGCAACAGCCTCACCCACCTGGCCCGCGGCGCGGACGGCATCATGTTCTTCCAGTGGCGGCAGTCCCGCGCCGGCGCCGAGAAGTGGCACTCCGCGATGCTGCCGCACGGCGGCACCGACACCCGGATCTGGCGAGAGGTGCGCGCCCTCGGCGCCGACCTGGCACGCCTCGGCGACGTGACCGGCACGCGCGTCCAGGCGGACGTCGCGATGCTCTTCGACTGGCAGAACTGGTGGGCCCTCGAACTGGAGGCCCGCCCCTCCGCCACCCTGCGCTACCTCGACATCGTGCGCGACTGGTACGAGGCGCTGTGGACCTCGAACATCACCTGCGACGTGGTCCCGCCCGGCACCGACCTGACGCCCTACAAGGCGGTCTTCGCCCCCAACCTCTACCTCCTCGCCGACCGGCACGCCGACGACCTCGCCCAGTACGTGCACGGCGGCGGGCACCTGGCCGTCGGCTGCTTCAGCGGAGTGGTGGACACCTGCGACCGCGTGCGCCTGGGCGGCTACCCGGGCGCCCTGCGGGACGTACTCGGTCTCCTCGTCGACGAATACCTCCCGCTCCGGCCGGGCGAGACGATCCGCCTCAGCGACGGCACGTCCGCCGGGCACTGGGCCGAACGCGTCGAGCCGAAGGGCTGCACCCCGACGCTCCACTTCGCCGACACCCGCGACGGCGGCCCGGCCCGCGGCGGACCGGCCCTGACCCGCCACACCTACGGCGAGGGCACCGCCCGGTATCTCGCCACCCGCCCGGCGCGCGACACGCTGCGCGAACTGGTCCGGCAGGTCGGCGAGGAGGCGGGCGTCCGTCCCGTCGCCGACGTCCCCGAAGGCGTCGAGGCCGTACGCCGCACCGGACCCGACGGCTCCTTCCTCTTCCTCCTCAACCACACCGACACCGACGTCGAGGTGTCCGCCGGCGGAACCGCACTGCTGGACGCCGCCGGCGGCGACGGCTCCCGCACCGGGATCCCGGCCGGAGGCGTGGTCGTCCTGCGCGAGAGCGGTCCCGCGCAACACACTTGACCGAGCGGCCCCGCACCACACAATCCGCCCTTCGAGGAGTGCCCCCATGCCCGCCCAGCCGACGTCACCGCCCGCCCACGGCACGGTGGAGATCGACGAACCCAGCGGCACCGTACTGCTGCGCACCGTCGCCTCCTGCTACGTCATGCGCCTGGACGCCGGCACCGTCCGCCACGTCCACTGGGGGGCGCACATCCCCCTGGTCGACGTGGCGGCGCTGCCTGCCTGGGCCGACCACGACAACAGCTTCGCCGGACGCCTCGACGGGGTGGAGGAGTACCCGGTCGAGGGCGGCGCACGGTTCGGCACCCCCGCGCTCGAGGTCCGGTTCGCCGACGGCAGCAGCCCGGTGGAGCCGGTGATCGAGGGACTGAGGACCGTCGGCGAGGGACACGTCGCCGTCTCCTTCCGGGACCGGTCACGGCCGCTGGCCTGGGAACTGCACTACCGCGTCCCGTCCGGCGGAGACCTGATCGAGCGGTGGACGGAACTCACGCACACCGCCGCGCCCGGCAGCGAACCACTCCTCCTGCTGCGCTGCGCCTCCGCCCACTGGCCGCTGCCCCAACGCCCCGGCTGGCGGCTGTCGTCCGTCCACGGCGGCTGGTCCGCCGAAACCCACCTGGAGCGGACCACGCCGGCGGTCGGGGAGACCACCCTCACCAGCAGGCGCGGCCACACCGGACACCACACCAACCCGTGGGTCATGCTCGACACCGGCCTCGCCGACGAGGAGCACGGCGAGGTGTGGGCCGTCGCCCTCGCCACCAGCGGCAGCTGGCGCCTCACGACGCAGCGCACGCCCGCCGGACGCATGAGCGTCGTCGCCGCGCAGGGACACGAGGGCATGGAGATCGCCCTGGCACCCGGGCAGCGGCACACCACCCCGGTCAGCGTGGCGACGTACGGCACCGGCGGTCACGGCGGCACCAGCCGCGCCTTCCACGCCCATGTGCGCCGGCACGTCCTGTCGCACCCGCGGGAGATCCGGCCCGTGCTCTACAACTCCTGGGAGGCCACGTACTTCGACGTGAGCGAGGAGAACCAGCTGGGCCTGGCCAGGCGGGCCGCCGCGCTCGGCGCGGAACTGTTCGTGGTCGACGACGGCTGGTTCGGCGCACGCGAGGACGACCGGGCCGGACTCGGCGACTGGACCCCGAACCGGCACCGCTTCCCGCGCGGACTGCGGCCCTTCGCCGACGAAGTGCACCGGCTGGGCATGGCGTTCGGCGTGTGGGTGGAGCCGGAGATGGTCAACGCCGACAGCGACCTGTACCGGCAGCACCCCGACTGGGTCCTGCACCTGCCCGACCGCTCGGCCACCGAACTGCGTCACCAACTCGTCCTGGACTTCTCCCGGCCGGAGGTGGCCGACTGGGCGCACGCCTGGCTGCGCGGCCTCGTCGAGGACAACGACGTCGACTTCCTCAAGTGGGACTTCAACCGCTCCTTCACGGAAGCGGGCGTGCACGCAGGCGGGCGCGACGCGCGAAGCGTGTACGTCGGGCACGCCGAGGGCCTCGCTCGCGTGCTGGACCGGCTGCGCGCCGACGTCCCGCACCTGCGCGTCGAATCCTGCGCGGGAGGCGGCGGCCGGGTCGACCTGAGCATCCTGCGCCGCACCGACCAGGTGTGGACGTCGGACAACACCGACGCCGTGGACCGGCTCACCATTCACCACGGCTTCAGCCAGATCTACCCCGCCGCGGTGATGTCGGCGTGGGTCACCGACAGTCCCAACCCCCTGACGGGGCGTGCGGTTCCGCTGCGCTTCCGCTTCCACTGCGCCATGGCCGGCGTCCTGGGCATCGGCGGCGACCTGACGCGCTGGACACCCGAGGAGATGGACGAGGCGAGGGAACTGGTCGAGCTCTACAAGGACATCCGGGAGGTGGTGCAGCACGGCCACCAGTACCGCCTGCTCCCGCCGTCCCGGGGCGAGTTGACCGCCGTCGAGTACACGGACGCCGAAGCCGACCGCGCTGTCGTGCTGATCTGGCGGCCGCAGACCTCCTTCGGCCCCGACCACCCCCCACTGCGGCTGCGCGGGCTCGACACGAGCGCCCGGTACCGGGACGAGGACACGGGCGCCGAGTGGTCCGGAGCGACACTCACCGCCTTCGGACTGCCGGTTCCCGCCCTGCCGCCCGGCGACTGCTCCAGCGCGCTGGTACGACTGCGCCGCGTGGCACGCTGATTCCGGGACTGCCGGGCTTCGCACCGCCGAGCCTCAGAGGCTGCCCAGCAACGCGTCGAGCGGGGCGGGGACCCGGTCGGGATCGAGGGCCTCGACGAGGACACGGCCGTAGCGGATCTTGCGTCCCTTCTTCGTGCCGAGGAAGCGCTTGACCTGCTGCTGCGGGGGACGGCCCTGCTGCGCGGGCTGGCGCAGAAACGTGCGCAGCGCACGCTGCTCGCCCTCCGCCCGGACGAGCTCCGCCACGCGCGGCACGCCCAGCGCGCGGATGAGCTCGTCCTCCAGGTCCGCGGCACAGACGAAGAAGTCGTGCTGTGCCGCACCGGCCAGACTGAAGCCCCGCGCGTAGTAAGGCCGTTCCGCCTCGTCGCACAGTCCCGTGATCCGAAGCCCGAGCCCGGGCGACCCGACGAGCCGGGCGTACCGCTCGATGCTCATGGCCCCGCCGATCGACATGACGCAGACGCCCTCGGCCGCCAGATCCCGGCCCCGCCGCTCCGCCAGCGCGTCCACGGCGGCGACATCACTGGCCCCTTCGACCAGCACGGCCACCCGGACGTCCATCCGCGCGGCCAACTCGCGCGCGAGGCCCCCCGAACCGCCCGCGGCCCATGCGGAGACCGCGCCCCGGAACGCGCTCATGTCACTCATGGCACGAGTCTCGGCCCGTTCGGCCGACGACGCGAGGGATTTTGCGCCGGCGACTAGGGTGGAGGGAAATGATCAACGAGCGTGTGGGGGAGCGGGGCGTGCGGGTGGAGCGGCATTCGGTGGGTGAGGCGGCCGTGGCGGCGGCGAGGGACGACTTCGCCAACCGGATCGGCGGGCAGGTGCACTCCATGTCGAAGGCCGGGCGCATCACCGGGGACGACTGGTGGATGGTCGCCGAGGAGTTCCTCGACTACCTGGGGGCGCTGTCCGTGACCCGGCCCGACCTGGACCTTCCCGAGGCCAAGGCGGTGCTGCTCGACGCGGCGGAGGCCGCCGTGGGCAAGGTCGCGTTCGCCGCCTACTACCCGGTCGCCCGGTTCGACGTCTTCCTGCACTACGTGAACTTCGGCATGACCTACGACGCCGAGGACTCGCGCGAGGGAGCGGAGTCGATCTTCACCGGGGAGTGGATCGACGCCTTCTGCCTGGCCGTGCTCACCGGACGGGTCGAACGGGACAGCGAGGCCTTCCACTTCGCCCGCCAGAAGTTCCACGCCGACACGGCCGGGCGCCCGGCCGGACAGCTCGTCGCCGGGCTCATGGCGTACGTCCTCGGCGACCTCGGCGACGACGACCAGGACTTCCCGCCGTCCCGTGCGGAGCAGCTCGCCGCGCTGGACGCCGCGCTCGCCCGCACCCGGGCCGACGGCCGGGCCGACAGCCTCGAAGCGATCGCGCTGTCCGCGCTGCGCGCCATGGCGGCCGACGACCAGCAGGCCTTCGGCGCCGCCCTCACCACCCTGCTCAGCACGTACGCCGGCACACCCGGCCCCGGCGCCGCGCCCCGCACCCTGCTGCCGCTCCTGCCCCTGGCCCTGGCCGCGCTCGCCCACCGCCGGCAGGGCTGGCAGCCACCCGTCCGGTCCGACTACCTGCCGCGGGCCCTGGTGACCGGCTTCGAGTCCGCGGGACCACGCGTCAAGGCGTACGGCCGTGACCGCCGCCCCGACGCGGTCGCGCAGCTCGCCGCCGGACCCGTGCACGTCGCGCGCCCGGAGAATCCGCGCTCGATCGACCCGGAGGCCGAGGCCTTCTTCGAGGAGGACACCCGCGCCATTCTCGCCCGCGGCGACGAAGACACCCCCGCCGCACGCCTGTTGGACGCCATGCGGGACCAGGAACTGCTGTTCAAGTTCCGGGCCACCCTCGGCGCCGACGTCAGCGACCGGCAGCTCGAGAACCTCACCCTGGCATCCCGCTTCGGCGCGGCCGCCGCCGCCTCGGTCACGGCACCGCAATGGCTCACCGCCACCTGCTTCGCCCTGATCACCGGCAAGCGGGAGAACCTGGCGCCGCTGGTCCTGATCGACCCCGCCGTCCTCGCCGACGGCTCCGCCTACGCCTCGTACTACCAGGCCCTGCACGCCTACCTGCGCGCCGACGATCCCGAGCCCGCCATGGACCGCGCCCTGGCGGACGTGGGCAAGGTGACCGGGTGGGGCTTCAGGCAACCCCCGACCGTCCTGCTGTCCCAACTCGTAGAAGGGGACGAGGAAAGCTACAACCTCGCCCTCCTCGACGCACTGGAGGCCCACCGCGACCACTACGCCGTGGCGGACCGCAGCGGCACCTGCGACGCCGCGATCGACCTGCACGTCCTCGCCCTCACCTGCCACGCCCGCCGCAGGGGCATGCGGATCCTGGTCGACTCCCCGTATCTGCCGCCCCGGCTGCTCGACGCGGCCCGGCCCCGGTAGCCGGCCGGTCAGCGCACCAGCAGGTCGATCACGCCCGTCAGGTCCTCCTCCCCGCCGCCCTCGGAGAGCCGCCGGCGCATCAACGCGAAGTAGGGGCTGAGCAGTTCGGTGCTGACGCCCTGCTGCTCGGCGGTGCTCAGGAACGTCGGCGTGCCGGCCACCTGCATGGCCAGGTTGGAGACGACGCCCTTCGTGTAGTCGCCGCTGCGGAGCTGGTCGGCGGTCTGGTGGACCGCCGGGGCCATCGCGACGAGCCAGTCGGCGAGCAGCGGGGCCAGCGACGCGGGGTCGAGGTCCTCCTCGCGGATCAGGGCGAAGGCGTGCGCGGCCCCGGCGAACATCCCGTACATGGCGCTGAGCAGGGCCACGTCGTGCAGGGCCGCGAACCCCGCGTCCTCGCCGACGTACTTGGTGCCGAGCGGGACGGCCAGGGTCTCCCGGTGTCGCTCGAACAGCTCGCGCGAACCGCTGTAGAAGACGTAGCCGCCGGCCTCCGGGACGCCGACCATGGGCGGTACGGCCATGATCCCGCCGTCCAGGTGGCGGGCGCCGCGCTCCCGGGCCCACGCGGCGCGGGAGCGGGCCTGGGCGGGAGTGCCGGTCGTGAGGTCGACCAGGTCCCGGCCGGTGAGATCGGCGTCGGCGAGCGCCTCGCCGACCGACGCGTCGTCCAGCAGGCAGACCACGACGAGGGTGTTCGCCGCCACCGCTTCGGCGGCATTGCCCGCGACGGTCGCGCCCTCGGCGGCGAGTGCGGCGGCGCGGGCCGGGGTGCGGTTCCAGACGGTGAGGGGGTGCCCGGCGGCAAGCCAGGCGCGGGCCAGCGCGGTACCCATCGCACCGAGGCCCAGCAGAGTGAGGGGAGTCTTCTCAACGGCGTTCTGTGTCATGGCGATTAGGCTGGTCGCCGGCCCCGGGGCGGACAAGTACGCACTTCGGAGTGGGTGGTTACCCCGGGGTGAGCGAGCACGTCGGAGGGATGGGGCATGGCGACGCTGAACCGGCCGGGCACACCTGACGGACACGTCTGCGGGATCGACACGGCGATGGAGGTGATCGGCGGCAAGTGGAAGGTCCTCATCCTCTGGGCCCTCCACGAGCACCCCCGGCGCCGCTTCGGCGAACTGCGCCGACTGCTCCCCGGCATCACCGAGAAGGTGCTGGCCTCGCACCTGCGCGAGATGGAGGCGGACGGCATCGTGCGCCGCACCTCCTACGACGAGGTGCCGCCCCGCGTCGAGTACGCGCTGACGCAGGACGGCGTACGCCTCAACGCGGCACTGGAGCCACTGGCCGAGTGGGGACGCCGGCGGTCGGCCGTCCACCCGTAGATCCGTACGCGTAGACTTTCGTGACGGAGCGAGGAGGAGTACGTGGCGGCACATGAGCGGTGGACCCGGCTGCTGGAGATCCTCAGCAACGAGGGCCAGGTCGACGTGCTCGACGCCGCCGAGCGACTGGGGTGCTCCGCCGCCACCATCCGGCGTGACCTGGACGAACTGGCCCGGCAGAACCTGCTGACCCGCACCCGCGGCGGCGCGGTCGTGAGCGCCGTCGCCTACGACCTGCCGCTCCGCTACAAGGTGGCGCGCAAGGCGGACGAGAAGCTGCGCATCGCGAAGGCCGCCGCCGCGCTGATCCCGGCGGGCTCCACCGTGGGGATCAACGGCGGCACGACGACGTCCGAGGTGGCCCGGGAGCTGGCCGTGCGGCCGGACTCCGCCGAGGACAGTGGCACTCACACGCTGACCGTCGTGACCAACGCGATCAACATCGCCAACGAACTGGCCGTACGTCCCCACGTGAAGATCGTCGTCACCGGCGGAGTCGCCCGGCCGAACTCCTACGAGCTGGTCGGCCCGCTGGTCAACTCGGTGCTCGACAACCTGTCCCTGGACTACACCATCCTGGGCGTGGACGCCGTGCACCCGCGTCTGGGGGCGGCCACCCACGACGAGTCGGAGGCCGGCGCCAACCGTGCCCTGGCCGACTGCGCGGGCAAGGTGATCGTCGTGGCCGACTCGTCGAAACTGGGGCGCCGGGCCTTCGCCCTCGTGTGCGAGCTGAGCGCCGTGTCGGTCCTCGTGACGGACAAGGAAGCGCCCGCGGACATCGTCGAGGAGATCGCGGCCAAGGGCATCGAGGTGCTCTGCGTCTGACGGGCGCCCCGCTGCCGATCGCCCGTGAGGACCGTGACGCCGGGGTGCCGGTCCGCGGGAGACGGACCGGCACCCCGGGCAGGATCCGGTACGGGCGTCAGACGCGGTCGGCCGCGATCAGCACGTACTGGAAGGAACCGTCCCGGTACGACTCGATGAACGCCTCCTCGATCCCCGTGACCAGGGACGACGTCGCCCGCAGCTCCCAGTAGGGCAGCGTGTCAGGGGTGAGGTCGATGACGGTCTGCGGTACGAGGCGGTTGTCGGCCATGGCCCGCAGGTACTCGCGGCGCGAGTGGATGTTGCACTCGAAGTGGGCGTTGATCTGCGAGACCCACTTCGACGGCTGGCCGTAGCGGGGATTCCAGCAGCCCGTGATCGTCACGTACCGCCCGCCGACCCGCAGGAAGCGGGAGTGCTCGGCGAACAGGTCGTGCAGGTCGACGTACATGGTCGACTCGTTGTTCCACGAGGCGGCGACGCTGCCCTTCTCGAAGGGCGTGTCGAGCATGTTGCACACCTGGGCGCGCACATGGTCCTCGATGCAGAGTTCCCGCGCGCGCCGGTTGCCGAACTCGGCCTGCGACGAGGACAGGGTGACGCCCTCGACCTTGCAGCCGAAGCGCTGGTGGGCCATCACCATCGACCCGCCGCGCCCGCAGCCGGCGTCGACGAGGGTGTCGTCGCTCCTGATGGGACCGAGGTGGTCCAGGAGGACCTCGGCCTGGGCCGACTCGAGGCGGTGCAGCTCGGCGATCAGCCTCTTCTCGTACGCGCTGTCCGCGGTGTTGCCCAGCGCGTCGTGGTCGACGGCGCCGATGCCGTAGTGGTGGTGGTAGAGCCCGTCCACGTCACCGAGGCGCAGGTTCACCGGCCTCGCCTCGCTGTTCCAGTAACGGGCGATGTCCCGCTGGTAGGGCGTCGCCGGGGCCGGGATCATCTTGGCGGAGGTGGGGGTGAGTTCGGTGGTCACAGAGGTGTTCCGTTCCTTACCAGAAGTCGGGCAGGCTGTAGCGGTAGGTGTTGGTGCGGTGCCAGTAGTGGTTGCCGTCGACCCAGGCGGCCACGCCCTTGAGGAAGCGCAGCACGGGGGGCAGGGGGCAGGTGGCGGCCAGTTCGGCCGCGGCGGCCTCGAAGGCGTGCATGAGTTCGTTGTGGACCTCGACCGCCTTCAGGTACGCGTCCCGTTCGGAGAGCTGCTCGCGTTCCGCGATCACCACCGGGAGATTCAGGTGCCGGCCCGGGCTGTCGAGTTCCTTGGTGTACGAGTAGAGGTCGTTGACGATGGTGGTCGCGTTCCCGGCGAGCGCGATGACCCGCTGCATGTCCGGCCGGGCGTGCAGGTCGGCGGGCAGTTCGTAGCCGCCCACGGTGTCGGTGATGGTGGGACAGGGGCGGAAGTTGTTGAACTGGCGCATGGCCAGGTACTCCCACACCTCCGGCAGGTGGTCGGTCTCGGCCCACGCGGCCTCGGCCAGGTAGCCCATGTGGAGCCGGGCCATGTCGTGCCGGTAGCGGTCGGCCTGCGAGGGGGTGGACGCGCGGACGAAGTAGTCCATGGCGCTGCGGTAGGCGCGCCGCGGGGCGTCCGAGCCGAGCGACTCCGCCCAGCCCGGCGCGTACTCCGGGGTGGTGTGGAGATGGTCGAGCGCGGTGTGCGCGAGGAGGAGGCGTCCGCCGAGACCGACGGGTGAGCCGCCGTGGTCCTCGCAGTAGCAGTCGTCGACGGCGTTCTCGGCGACCATCAGCCGGGTGGCGAGCATCAGGTGGTCGACCGTGGGGGCGTCCGGGTGGCAGGCCACCATGTAACGCCCCACGGAGAACCCGTCGAACTGGCCCTCCCACTCCTCCGGGTAGAGCTGGACCTCGTCCTCGGCCCAGCGCTTGATCCGTCGGCTGACCTCCTCCACTCGTGCGGGGTCGGGTTCCGGAACGGGGTGGTGGTAGAGGCCCGGAACGGCGCGGCCCTCGGCGGGCGGCACGGGTTGCGGGGGATCCGAGGACACCGGGGGATCCAGGGAACCCGGGCGGCCCGAGGACTCCGAGGACTCCGAGGACTTCGGCGGTTCCGTGACCTCCGGTGCCGGCGGTGGACCGAGTCGGCGGGCCAGGGAGAGGGACGCCGTGCCCAGGCCGGCCGGTCCGCGCAGGACCCGCTGCACGGCGGCGTCGGCGACGGCCGCGGCCGGAGCGCTCGGCGTGGGCGGAGTGGGCGGGGTGGACGGGGCGGGCCGCGAGGGCGGGGTGATCGGCGGATGCGGGGCGGCCGGCAGGCCGGGGGGCGACGGCACGGACAGCGCGTCCGGCCCGTCAGGTGGTGCCGTTGCCGACGGTGGCTCCGCCGGTGCCGCGTGCGGTGCGGGTGGGTTCTCGGAGCGGGCGGGGGCCCGGGCGAGAACGGAGGCCGCGGCGCCGGGCGCGGTGACGACCGGCACCGACGGCTGCGGGACGGGTCCGGGGTCGGACATTCCGTGGCTCCTCTCTGCGGTGGTCTGGGGCGGGTGCGCCGACGAAGGGCGACGAGCCGGGCCGGGCCGGACGCCTGGGCCGGTCGGCCGCGCGCCGACCCTGCCGGGGCCTTGGCTGGGGCCTTGGCGGGGGTCTTGGAAGTGACCCGTTCGACGCTCGTGGCCTTCGAGGCCCGCGCGGCGTCGGCTCCGGCACGGGCCGCCCGCCGAACGGGCCCTGCGGCTCTAGTCCCGCGCGCGGGCGATCTGCACGTTCTCCATCACGCCGAGCGCGTCGGGCACGAGCACGGCGGCGGAGTAGTACGTGGTGACCAGGTAGGAGATGATCGCCTGCTCGCTGATGCCCATGAACCGCACGGAGAGGCCCGGCTCGTACTCGTCCGGGAGGCCGGTCTGCCGCAGGCCGATGACGCCCTGGTTCTCCTCGCCCAGACGCATGGCGATGATGGAGCTGGTCTGCTCCTTGGTGATCGGGATCTTGTTGCAGGGCAGGATCGGGACCCCCCGCCAGGCCGGCACGGACTGGCCGCCGAGGTCGACGTGGTCCGGGTAGAGACCGCAGGCGTTGAAGCCGCGCCCGATCGCGGCGATCGTCCGCGGGTGGGCGAGGAACAGCTTGGTCCCGCGCCGACGGCACAGCAGCTCGTCCATGTCGTCCGGGGTGGGCGGGCCGGAGTGGGGCTGGATGCGCTGCTTGAAGTCCGCGTTGTGCAGCAGGCCGAACTCGCGGTTGTTGATGAGTTCGTGCTCCTGGCGCTCACGCAGCGCCTCGATGGTGAGCCGGAGCTGCTCCTCCGTCTGGTTCATCGGGCCGTTGTAGAGGTCGGCGACCCTGGTGTGGATCCTCAGCACGGTCTGTGCGACGGAGAGTTCGTACTCACGCGGCTTCAACTCGTAGTCCACGAAGGCGCCCGGCAGTTCGGCCTCGCCCACGTGGCCGGCCGACATGGGGATCTCGGCCTCGCCGTGCTTGTTCTGCCGCTGCCGGCCGAGTGAGCTGAACTCCTCGATGTGCGCCTGGAGGTTCGGTGCGGAGGCCTGTACGGCGGCGAAGTCGGAGCGGGAGAGCGTGAGCAGGGTGCCGGACGTCTCGGCGGTGGCCGTGTAGTCGTAGCGGGCGTCGGCGTCCAGCAGGGCGTTCTCCCCGAAGTGGTCGCCGTCCGCGAGCACCGCGATGGCGACCTCCCCGCCGTACTTGCCCTCGGAGGTCTGCCGGACCCGGCCGTGGGCGATCATGTGGATCCGGTCGGCCTCGGCGCCGCTCTCGACGAGGACGTCCCCCGCCGCGAAGTCGCGCTGCGTGCAGCGGCCGGCGAGGGCGGTGAGGACCTCGGAGTCCGTGAAGCCGCGCAGCAGGGCGAGCTCGCCGAGTTCACCGGGGATGACCCGGACCGTGGCCCCGTCCTGGACGAAGTCGATGCGCCCGTCGCCGACGGTGTAGCGCAACCGGCGGTTGACCCGGTACGCGCCGCCCTTCGTCTCGACCCAGGGGAGCATCCGCAGCAGCCAGCGGGAGGTGATCTCCTGCATCTGCGGGGCGGACTTGGTGGTGGTGGCGAGGTTCCGGGCGGCGGCCGTACTCAGGGACTGCTGCGGCGCGGATGGTGCGGCCTGGGTTTCCGGGCTGCTGTCGACGGTCATCGAGGCGAGTTCTCCTTAGGGATCCGTGCAGGTCCCGAAGGACAGTAATGACCACTCGGCGCGCAACGCCCGGAGAACCCGGAGGGGTTACCCCGAAGCAGTGACAATCATTTGAGTGCGGTTTATCTGCTCCGTCGGCGACATTTGCGCCACTTCACCGGAGCGGCCAAGACGCGTGGGGCGCGACCACCGCTCCGTGAAGGCGCAGTACCTCGAACGTGTCACAGAGGATCCGGCCAATTTGCCGTCACCGTGCTGCGGTGGGGTGCGTGGCGGTGACGTAAGGTGCCGTGGGCACGGGCCAGTTCGCGCAGGGCCTGCTGCAGCGCGAGTTCCATCGCCGCCGGTGAGTTGAGGGTGCCGCTGCCGTCGGGCGGGGAGAGCCAGCGGAGGTCGCCCCAGCGGCAGTGCGGGGCGGGAGCGGCGATCCAGCCGCCCTCGGTGACGTAGCGGACGTCGCGCCCGATCCACACGGTCCCGGGGGCGGGCGGCAGGAAGAAGCCGACGTGTTGGCTCCTGCTGTCGAGGAGGGCGGGACCGGGGTCGAGGCGGGGGAGACCGGCGAGGATGTCGGCCGTCCGCAGCCCGAGGCAGGCCGGGACGATCAGCACGTCCCAGAACCGCCCGGCGGCCAGGAGATGGACGCCCGTGCTGCCGTTCTGCCAGTCGTTCTTGCAGGAGCGCGGGTTCCGTGCGGCGGCGGCCAGCCACTCCGTCGCGTTCACCCATTGAGTCAGTGGCATCGCGGACCTCCTGTGTGACGTCTGCGCCCCCTGGCGCGGCAGGCACGGGCCGACTGGCCGGATCGGATCGCAGGATCGTGTCGGCCGGTCCGCCGAACAGGTGCGAGGGGGCGGGGGATGCCCCATGCAACGGCCCGCGCGGGACCATGACCAGAGGGGGCGCGGGCCGTTCACCGCATGGAGCGAGCGCCAGCGCACGGAGGGGGCAGATATATGCAGACGTGCGCCGTCGCGTGCTCCTGACGTCAGCCGACCGGGGGCATCTCGGAGGGGCGCGAGTCGAGGCCCGGGCGCCGGTTGACCCAGGCGCCGCGCGTGAAGTCGGGAACGGCGACCGGACTGCCGCCCGCGGTGAGGGACTTGACGCTCAGCGGAATGGGGGAGCACCAGGCGGCGGAGTCGTACACGTCGATGTCCGGGACGAGCCCCGCGCGCATGAGCTGCACTGTGCGCCACTGCAGGATGTAGTCCATGCCGCCGTGACCGCCGTTGTTGGCCGCGTCGTCACCGATCTTCGTCCAGAGCCAGTGGTCGAACTCCTTGCGGTACGAGGCGAAGTCGGCCCAGGCGTGCTTGGTGTGATCGGGCTCGACGTAGACGCGCGCGCCGGTGGAGGACGTCCCGGCGTAGTCCTCG
Organism: Streptomyces sp. NPDC037054; assembly: GCF_055606745.1. Taxonomy (NCBI): domain Bacteria; kingdom Bacillati; phylum Actinomycetota; class Actinomycetes; order Kitasatosporales; family Streptomycetaceae; genus Streptomyces; species Streptomyces sp. NPDC037054. The sequence goes on from NZ_JBVJSJ010000003.1 coordinate 398,675, forward strand.
AGGATGCCGCGGGTTCCGGCGAGGGTGTTGATCCGGCTGTACGGGCGGGGCGAGCTGACGTCGTGCTCGGCGCGGATCACCCGGCCCTTGTCCGTGTCGATGAGACAGGTGATCAGATCGCCGTTGACGTAGGTCTCCTTCCAGGACGGGTGGGACCTGTCGACGAAGCGCGCACGGTAGTCCGCGAGGCCCCTGGGCTCCGTGGCCGTGGCCCGCAGCGTCGTCATGCGGTCGCCGCGGTTGATGTCCATGGCGGCGGCGATGGGGGCGAGACCGTGCATCGGGTAGAACGACGCGATGCTGCGGGTGTGCCAGAGCCGTCGCCACGCGTCGGTGTAGTAGGTGTCGGAGAACAGCAGGGCGCGCAGGTCGTGCAGGTAGCCGCCGTGCCCGTTGGTGATGTCCCCGAACAGCCCGTCGTGCGCCATTTTCAGCATGGCCAGCTCGTTGCGGCCGTAGCTGCAGTTCTCGGCGAGCATCAGGTGTCTGCGGGTGCGTTCGCAGGTGTCGACGAGGTCCCACAGCTCGTCCAGCTCGGTGGCGACGGGCAGTTCGACGACGACGTGCTTGCCCGCGAGCAGCGCGGCTCTGCCCTGCTCGTAGTGGAACTCCCACGGGGTGGCGATGTAGACGAGGTCGATGTCGTCGCGGCGCAGCATCCGCTCGTAGGCGGTGGCGCTGCCTCCGTACTCGGCGGGCCGCGGTTTGCCCAGGGAGACCAGCCGGTCGGCGGTGCGCCTGGCGCGGTCGGCGCGGATGTCGCAGACCGCGGTGACCGTGCAGCCGGGAACCGCGGACCAGCCGCTGCTCATTCCTGATCCGCGGTTGCCCAGTCCGATCATGCCGACGCGTACCGTCGGGTGGGGATCGAAGGCGACGTTGATCATCGACTTCTGCCCGCTGCGGCGGCTCGGATCGCGGTCGCCCTCGGGCGGGCGCGAGGACGAGGCGGGGGCCGTGGGGGTCGCGGCGGCGGGGGAGGCACCGGCGAGCCCGGCCAGGGACGCGCCGGTGACCAGGGCTCCGCCCATGACGGAACGACGGGAGACTTCGGGGATCTCGGGCATGCGTACGACGCTCCTCGTGAGTGACCGGCAGCTCCTGCGCAACGACTCTGACGATCCGGCAACTGGGTGTCAATAGTTGCTCATTGAGAGGTGTGAAGAATCAAAAACAAGCATCTGGTGACACGTTGAGTGCGCGGTCCCCGCCGAGCCGCCGGTCCCCCGGCCCTTGACCTCAGCTCCTGTCCGGCCCGCCATCGTTCGCCATGGACCTCCACAGCTCCACCGTCGTCTCCTCCAACTGGTCGAAACGGCGGGTGATGCGGGTCAGGACCGAAGGGGAGGACGTCGCTTCGTAGCGCAGGGCGAGTACGCCCATCGCCTCCCAGTGCCGCATCGCGGCCTCGTGCAGGTCGAGGGTCGCCCGCGAGGCGCCTGCGGCCTCCAGGGAGCGGGCCATGAGTGTGAGGCTGGGGACCGCGTACAGGACCGAGGCGTGGTGGAAGAGACGGCGGGCGCCGTGGGCGGCGCGCTCGGGCGGGCCGGCGAAACACTCCTCGCACAGGGCCTGGTAGCGGCGGATCGCCTCGCGGAATCGGGCCTCGGCGAAGAAGCGCTCCGACTGGCGCGTCAGGGCGCCGCTCAACTCCCCGGCCCCGGACCGAGACGCGTCGGGAGGCGACACGGCGTAGAAGAAGCCCATCGCGTCGTGGGCCTCGCTCTTGATCCGGTCGGAGGCCGACCGGGCCAGGTCGGCGAGCGTGACCACGGCGCGGCAGCTGAACGGCTTCAGGTCGACCACGAGGGTGTCGTGGACCTCGACATGGCCGTGGTCGGCGGCGACGGTGTCGACGACGACCGCGTGCAGGTAGGGCGCGTTGTCGCGGTACACGTCGGCGTAGTTGAGGTGAGCCGTGTTGACCCACACGACGACCGCCCGGTGCCGCTGAACAAGCGCGGCGAGCTGCGCGCCCATGGCGTCGAAGTCGATGGGCTCCTTGTGCACCGTGAAGCCCGACCGCTCCATGCCCAGCGCGCCGGCCTCCTCGACCGGGAAGATGTACTCCGGGTAGCCCGACTCGTCCAGGCCCGCCTGGAACAGGTAGCCGTCGCCCCGCTCGAAGACGGCCTGTTCCCCGACCGGGCGGCCGGCGAGGGAGGCGAGGACCGAGTAGCTTCCGGTCAGACAGTTGACGGCGGTGCCGTCGTACCGCTCGACGATGTGACTCTGCATCGGTGTCAGCCCCGCAGTTCGAGCGTGCAGCACTTCACGCTGCCGCCGGCCTTGAGAAGTTCGGTCAGGTCCACTCCGATCGGCTCGAAGCCCCGCTCGGCGAGCTGCCGCGCGAGCCCCGTGGCCGCCTTGGGCAGCAGCACGTGCCGGCCGTCGGAGAACATGTTCAGGCCGAACACCGCCGCGTCCTCGTCGCTCGCCAGGATCGCGTCCGGGAACATCTCGCGCAGCACGGCCCGGCTGCCCTCGGAGAACGCCTGCGGGTAGTACGCCACCTCGTCGTCGGACAGCACCGACAGCGCCGTGTCCAGGTGGTAGTACGACGGGTTCACCAGCCGCAGACTGGTCACGGGCAGCCCGAAGAACTCCTGGGCCTCGAAGTGCGACCGCTGGTCGGTGCGGAAGCCGGTGCCGGCGAGCAGCCGCCGGCCCACGACCAGGTAGTCGCCCTCGCCCTCGTTGATGTGTTCCGGCCAGTGCAGCTCCTCGAAACCCTGCCGCCGGAACCACTCCAGATAGGCGGGGCCCTCCGCGGTGCGCTCGACGTGCCGGAAGCGGGCGCCGAGCACCTTGCCGTCGACGACGGTGGCGCCGTTGGCGGCGAAGACCATGTCGGGCAGCCCGGGCACCGGCGCGATGTCCAGCACGGTGTGGCCCAGCTCCCGGTACAGGGCGCGCAGCCCCTCCCACTGGCGCAGGGCGAGCCCGCCGTCCACGGGCTTGCCCGGGTGCATCCACGGGTTGATGGAATAGGTGACGTCGAAATGACTCGGGGGGCACATCAGGAGCCGGCGCGGGGTCGCCGTGCGGGTCCTGTGCTGTGTGACGGACTGGGTCCCAGTCATGGGTGCTGCTCTCCTGAGTAGGGGAAACGAGACGTGCTGAGGTCTTCATCGCCGCTGTCTGCGGGCGCGGCATCACCGCTGTGCGCGGGCGCGGCGCGGGAGACGGCGGTGGCCACGAGGCGGCCGTCCGCGCCGCTGAGGTCGAGGAACCGCCAGCCGGGCGCCGCCCGCGGGTCCGTGAGGTCGAGTTCGCGCAGGCGCCCGAGCGTCGTGACCCCCACCTTCACCAGGGCCTCCTTGCGCACCCACAGGCGCAGGAAGGCCCGGGCCGGGTCCGGGTCGCCGTGCACCGCCGCGAGTTCGGCCGGGGCCAGGGTTCGGGCGGCGATCCGCGGGTCGAACACGGCCGCCGAGGCGTCCTCCACGTCCACACCGACCGGGCCCGGGCCCGCCGCCGCGGCGACGAAGCCCGCGGCGTGGGAGAGGCTGACGCCGATACCGGGACGGCCGGGCAGGTAGGGCCTGCCGTGGTCCTCGCCGCCGCAGTCGCCGCAGGTCTGTCCCAGCGTCAGGGAGTCCGGTGGCGCGCCGGTCACCCGCGCCGCGCACAGCCGCGCCAGGACGTGCGCGGCCAGGAAGTCGTCACGGCGGGGACCGGCGGGCAGCCGCGCGGCCCGCGCCCGCTCGTACGGGGCGAGCCCGACCTCGTCCACGAGCGGCAGGACGTCGGCCGTCGCACGGACCATGACGAGCGGACCGGCGACCGGCCCCGAAGGCCCGCGCCGGGCCAGGCCGATGCCGCGGTCGCCACCGAGGACCAGGGCGGTACGGGGCACGTTCATCTCCGTTCAGAGCAGTGGAGCGAGAGGGCCGGGGCGAGCGGGCCGAGCAGCACCGTCCGCCCTCGGGGCAGTGCCGTCGGGCGGGCGCGGGCTAGCGGCTGCCGCGCGGCGCCGCCGGGTCGAGCGCGTGCAGCGCCTTGCCCAGCAGGTCGCCGATCTCACGGGCGGGACCGGCCTTCATCATGGCCAGGTGGGCGCAGGCGATCCGGTGCTCCACCAACTCGCCCTCGACATACGGCACCCACGGCTCGCTTACCGAATGGGGCCGGTCCGGTTCGAGCGCGGCGACGAAGTGCAGCACGTCGCCCCGGAACCGGGCGGGACGGAACTGGGCGCGCAGCCGGATCAGGTTCTCCACGACCGTCAGCAGCCGGCCCGCGTCGGGGACGACCTGGCGCACGTCGGCGATCTCCGCCTCGATGAGCCGCCGCATCTCCTCCGGCTCCAGCTCCTCGTCGGTGCCGACCATCACCGTGTCCAGCATCGCGAGCAGTTCGACCTCGTCGCCCTCGGCCTGGAGCCGGGTGGCCAGCGAGTGGGCGACCAGACCGCCGAAGGACCAGCCGAGCAGCCGGTACGGTCCGTGCGGGCGGACCGCACGGATGTGCCGCAGATAGTCGTCGAGCAACTCCTCGTAGGAACCGGGCAGTTCGTCGTCCGAGGCGACACCGCGCGCCTGCAGCGCGTACACCGGCTGGTCGGCGTCGAGCCTGCGCATCAGGGCGGCGTAGCTCCAGCTGAGCCCGAATCCGGGGTGGAAGCAGAACAGCGGGGGCCTGTCGCCCCGGGTGCGCAGCGGCAGCAGGACGGCGAAGTCGTCGGCCGGGATACTCCCGGACGCGGCACCGTCCCGGCGCAGCCGCTGCGCCAGCCCTTCGACGGTCGGCGTCTCGAACAGATCGCGGACGGTCACCTCGGCGCGCAGCTTCGCGCAGACGCGGCCGACGAGCCGGATCGCCATGAGCGAGTGCCCGCCGAGGTCGAAGAAACTGTCGGTGGCCGACACCCGGTCCAGGCCGAGCGCCTCGGCGAACAACGCCGCGAGGGCGATCTCGTCGGGCGTGCCCGGCGCCCGGCCCTCGGAGGTGCCGAAGCCGGGGGCGGGGAGCCGGCCCCGGTCCAGCTTGCCGCTGGGCGACAGCGGCAGCACGTCCAGGGGCACGACGGCCGCCGGAACCATGTACTCGGGCAGCAGGCGGGCGGCGGCGGCGCGCAGCCGCGCCGGGTCGGGCACCGCGCCCCGTGCGGGAGTGACGTAGCCGACGAGCCGGCGTTCGCCGTGCCCGTCCTCGTGCAGGACGACGACGGCCTGCGCCACCTCCGGCTGCTCGGCGAGGACCGCCTCGACCTCGCTGGGCTCGATGCGGAACCCGCGCAGCTTGACCTGGTCGTCGGAGCGGCCGACGTACCTCAGCTGCCCGTCGGGGCGGCGCAGCACCACGTCCCCGGAGCGGTACATGCGCGCGCCGGGCGGCCCGAAGGGGTCGGTCACGAAGCGGGACTCGGTGAGTTCCGGGCGGTGCAGATAGCCCTGGGCGACGCCGGCGCCCGCGATGTACAACTCGCCGGGCACGCCGACGGGCACCGGCCGCATCCGGTCGTCCAGGACGTACAGCCGGGTGTTGCGCAGCGGGCGGCCGATGGGCGGCGTGTCCTCCTCGGCCGTGCCCTCGCCGTGGCGGCCGCTGGTGGAGGCGCTGGCGTACACGGTCGTCTCGGTCGGTCCGTACGCGTTGACCAGCCGGGCCCCCGGCACGGCGGCACGCAGCCGCGCGGCGACCTGAGCGGACAGTGCCTCGCCCGCGAGAACGAGGTAGTCGGCGCGCAGGTCGGGGGCGCTGTCGGTGATCAGCCGGGCCAGGACCGAGGGGACGCCGCTGACGAGCGTGCCCCGCCACGCGCCGCGCTCGCCGATCTCCAGAAGGTCGCGGACGATCTCGATGGAGCCGCCGTTGAGGAGCGGTCCGAGGATCTCGAACACGGACACGTCGAAGTTGAGGGAGGTCGCGGCGAGCACCCGGTCGAGGCCGGCACCGAAGGCCTCCCCCGCCCACGCGGCGAGGTTGACGACGTTGCGGTGCGTGACGGGCACGCCCTTGGGCCGCCCGGTGGAACCGGAGGTGAAGATGACGTACGCCGTGTGGTCCGCGGTCACCTCCCGCCGGAACGTGCCGTCGTCCGGCGAGTCCAGGACGGCCGCGACCGCGGCGTCGTCCAGCAGGAGCACCGACGGCGCGCCGGACCCGGCCGGGAGCCCGGCCACGGCGGACGACTCGGTGACCACCAGGGCGGGGGCGGCGTCCTCCACCATGAACGCCAGCCGCTGCGCCGGGTAGACCGGGTCGAGCGGCACGTAGGCGGCACCCGCCTTGAGCACGGCGAGCACGGCGACGACGACGGCGGGGGAGCGGTGCAGCGAGATGCCCACGAACGAGCCGGGGCCCGCACCGCGCTCGGCGAGCAGCCGCGCCAGACGGGCCGAACGCCGGTCCAGGTCACGGTAGGTGAGGCTCTCGCCGCGGCACACGACGGCGGTGGCGTCGCCCCGCCGGGCGGCCTGCCGGGCGAACAGGGAGACGACGGTGTCGTCGGTGAGCGGCGCGCCGGTGTCGTTCCAGTGGTGCAAAACCCGCTGTCGTTCCGCGTCGTCCATCAACTCGACGTCCGTGAGCGGGAGTCCGGGGTCGGCGGCGACCCCGGCCAGCAGGTGGGCCAGGTGGTCCGCGAGGGCGCGCACGGTGTCCTCGTCGAACCGCTCGGTGTCGTACTCGACGAACACCCGGACGTCGTCGTCCGACTCCTCGAAGGTCAGCATCAGTTCGAAGGCGGCCGTCGCGTTGGCGACCGGAATCGACTCGACGAGCAGCCCGTCCCCCGCTGCCGCAGCGGCACTGGTCCGCAGGTGGTTCAGGCCCAGCTGGAACACCGGTTGCCGGCCCGCCGAGCGGGGCGGGTTGAGGGCGTGGACGAGCTCGTGGAAGGGCACGCCCTGGTGCCGCAGCGCCTGGAAGGTGCGGCCCTGCACGGTCCGCAGCAGCGGCAGGAAACCCTCGCCGGTGTCGAACCTGGCGCGCAGCGGCATGGTGTTGACCGTCAGCGCGACCAGCCCCTCGGAGCCCGCCTCCAGCCGCGTGGACAGGGGAACGCCGAGCACGATGTCGCTCTCGCCGGTGTAGCGGCCGAAGAGCGCGAAGGCACCCGCGGCCAGCACGGAGAACAGGCTGCCGCGGTGCTCGTCGGCGAGCGCGCGCAGCCGCGCCACGAGGGGGGCGGGCAGGTCACGGCGGTGCGTGGCCGCGTGCCGGCGCGTGGTGCCGCCCAGCCGGGCCATGGGCAGGTCGAGGGTGGCGGGGGCGCCGTCGAGTTCGGCGCGCCAGTGGTCCAGGGCCCGCGCCCGGCGGCGTTCGGAGCCCCCGCCGGCCGCGGCGGCGACGTGCTCGCCGTAGCGGAGGGCGGGCGGCGCGAGCGGGCTCGGCCGGCCCTCGGCGCACGCCCGGTACAGCGCCTCGAACTCGCGCGCGAGGACCTCCAGGGAGTGACCGTCGGCGACACTGTGGTGCAGCACGAGCAGGAGTACGTGCCGCTGCTCGCCGAGCCGGTACAGGGTGGCCCGCAGGAGCGGCGCCCGGTCGAGGCGGAACGGCCGGTCCTGCGCCTCGGTGAAGCGCCGGCCGAGGACGGCGTCGGTGACGTCCTGGCCCGAGGCGGCGAGGTCGACGTCCTCGACGGTGACGGTCACGGCGTCGCTGATCACCTGCGCCGCGACGCCCTCGCGCTCGACGATGCCCACCCGCAGCGCCTCGTGCCGCGCGGTCAGTTCGACGAGCGCGGCCTCGAGGGCGCCGCGGTCGAGCGGTCCGGTGAGCCGGAGCGCCAGGGCGAGGTTGTGGGTGCCGGGCCGGCCGTGCGCCGTCTCGGCGAACAGCACGCTCTCCTGGGCGGGGAGCAGGGGGAGGCAGCTGGCCTCGTGGGTCATGGGAAGTCCCGTCGGCAGGGGCGGGCAGCGGTGCGGTGAGCGCGGGGGTCCGGGCGGTGCGGTGCGGGCCGCGCTCCGGGAGGCACGGCCCGCGGTCGGACTACGCCCGGCGGGGCGTGTTCGGGTCCGTGGCGAGGATCTCGGCCGCGCGGGCCGCGAAGTCCTCCAGCGTCTCGTCCGTCGTCGCGGCGGACACGTACATCGGCTCCTCGATGTCCGGAGCCAGGTGGTAACCGGCTTCGCGCATGCCCCGGTACAGCGTCGTGTACGGCGAGTGCGCCTGCGCGGCGACGTCGGCCTTGACGCGGATCGGCGAACCCTGCGGGACGAAGATGAACGCGAAGATGCTGCCGGTCCGGGTGAAGGTGAAGTCGAGCCCCTTCGCGTCCCTGTGGCGCTTTACGGCGGCCTCCAGCAGCGCGCCCTTGCGCTCCAGCTCCTCGTAGAAACCGGGAGCCGCCAGCACGTCGAGGGTGGCGAGGCCGGCCGCCATGGTCAGCGGGTTGCCGGACAGGGTGCCGCCCTGGAGGACCCGCTCCTCGTCGAGCAGCCGCATGATGTCGCGCCGTCCGCCGAACGCGCCGACGGGCGTGCCACCACCGATGATCTTGCCGAAGGCGGTGAGGTCGGGAGCGACGCCGAGCAGGTTGCTCGCGGGGCCGTAAGTGAGCCGGAAGCCGGTGATGACCTCGTCGAAGACGAGCACCGCGCCCTCGCGGTCGCAGATGCGCCGCAGGTCGGCGAGGAAACCGTCCTCGGGCAGCACGAGGGACATGTTGCAGGCGACCGGCTCGACGACGACGGCCCCGATCTCGCCGGGGCGCTCGGCGAACGCCCGCTCCACGCTCGCGGTGTCGTTGTACTCCGCGAACACGTTGGAGCGCATGGCGGCCGGGTCGAGCCCCGCCTCGCGCATGCGCGTCTCGTCCTTGTTCTGCACCAGGTCGAAGTGGCCGTGGTAGCCGCCGTTGAAGCGCAGCACTCCGGTGCGCCCCGTGTAGGCGCGGGCCAGCCGCAGGGTGGACATCACGGCTTCGGTGCCGCTGCACACGAAACGCAGCTGGTCGAGGTGGTCGGCGGTCGCCGTGATGCGCTCGGCGAGCTCGATCTCCTGCGTGCAGTACGTGCCGAACAGCGTGCCGTTGGCCGCCTGGCGGGCTATCGCGGAGCTGACGGCCTCCGGCGCGTGACCGAGGATCAGCGGCCCGAACCCGTACATGAAGTCGACGTACCGGGTGCCGTCGATGTCGTGGAGGTACTGGCCGTGCGACTCGGCGACGACGAGCGGGTCGCTCTCCACGTTGCGGCAGGCGCGCAGCGGCGAGCTGGCGCCGATGGGGATGGTGTGCTGGGCGCGCTTGATTTCCGGCCTCATGAGGATTTTTCCGTTTCGGTGTCGATCGTGCAGTCGGTCATCAGGACATCCAGCAGGGCCTCGGCCTCTTCGCGGGTGTCGCGGGCGAAGTAGGCGGTCAGCACCGTCTCGAAGTTGAGCGGCGGGGCGAGCACGAACTGGCCGTCCTGGCGGTGCAGATGCACGGTGGTGACGTCGTTCTTGCGGCACACCTCGACCGCCCGGCCGGTGTTCTTCAGGAAGCCGCTGCGCTCGATGGGCGCGTCGTACTCCAGGGCCACCCGGTGGTGCAGCGGCTCGGGGGACAGGCTCTCCCGGCCCAGCCGGTGCAGCAGGTCGTAGGCGTCCAGGCCGGTGCAGATGCGCAGTTGCTGGTAGGTGGTGGTGCCGCCGCCGCACAGGCGGGGCGCGAGTTCGAGGATGCGCAGCCGGCCCCGGCCGTCGAAGCGGAACTCCGCGTGGAAGGGCGAGTTGTCCAGGCCGACGCCCGGCACGACGCTCTCCAGCAGGGCGGTGAAGTCGCGGCCCAGCTCCGCGTCGAACGGCTCGGTCAGATAGGCCACTTCGTGGAAGAGGGGGCCCACCAGCGGTGGCAGCTTGCGGTGGATCTGGAGGGGGACGATCCGGCCGTCGCTGACGATGCCGTCGATGGCGTACTCGTTGCCGTCGAGGTACTCCTCGGCCAGCATCCGGGACTGGCCCGAGCCCTCCCGCAGGACCGTGCAGACCCGCTTGGTCTGGAGGTACGCCTTCGGGAAGTCCGCGGGCGTCTCGGCCTTGACCACGCCCGCGCTGTAGAAGCCGTTCGACGGCTTCACCACGACGGGGAAGGACAGGGCCTCGGTGACCGCGGCCAGCGCGGCGGGCGCCTTCGCCGAGGGGTCGAGCTCGATGTGGCGGGTGATGTGGTCGCGGACCGAGGGGTGCGCCTTGAACCGCGTCTTGTCGGCGAGGCACAGCAGCGTGTCGATGTCGCGGGTGGGCATGCCCAGTTCGCCGCGCAGCAGTTCCAGCTGGATCTGGTAGCTGTCGTGGAAGGAGATGACGTCGTCGACGCCGCTCAGGTCCACGGCTTCGCGCGCGGAGTCGACGACGCTGCGTCGCCAGGTCTCCCGGTCGTCGCCGGTGAGCTGGGGCGGGTCGAAGAACCGCACGGTGAAGCCCCGCTCGCGCGCGTAGTCGAGGTAGTCACGGCAGTCTTCCTCACGGCCGAGGAGCAGTACGTTCACGGAAAGGGCCACGCTCTCTGTCTGGTGCTCGTCTGGTGGTGGATCAGGCGGTCTGCTGGACCCGTTCGTCGGAGTGGAGCCGGTTCTCCTGGTTGGCGACGGCCCGCCGGATGCGCCACAGGCAGACCGCGGCCATGACGGCCTCGAAGGCGGAGAAGATCACCCACATGACCGGCAGCATGTCCGGGTCGTCCCGGTTGAGCAGGACGAACGCGATGATCGTGGGGACGCACAGGCACCACATCAGGACGATCCGCGCCACGAATCCGAACCGCGCGAGGCCGAGGCACTCCAGGACGGCGGAGCCGACCATCGAGAACATGAACGCGAGGGAGTACGTCCACAGCACCCGGGAGGTGTCCACCGCGTGGGCGGTGACGGCGGAGTCGGCCCCGTCCAGACCGAACGGGCTCAGCAGCAGGGTCGGTGCGCCGATCTGGAAGGCCGCGACCACGGCGACGTACAGGCCGGAGACGGTCAGGGTGACCCGCATGATGTGCGGGATGTTGCGGTGCAGGCCGGCGCCGACGGCCTTGCCGCACAGGATGTTGCAGCCCATGCCCAGGCCGATCAGGGGGATGACGGCGGCGTAGTTGAGGGCCAGCGCGACGTTGTTGGCGGCGAGCGCCAGCGAGCCGAGCACACCGGCCAGCCACACGAACGCGGTCTGGCCCAGCTCCTCCAGGCTGAGGGAGCCGCCGGCGGGCGCGCCGCGCCGCAGCCGCAGCCACAGCACCGCGGCGACCTGCCGGCCGCCCTTGCGCAGGAGCCGGGCGAAGCCCGCGGCGTAGCCCTTGGGCAGGGCGACGGCGTACCCGGCGAACATGACGGCGACGGCGCTGAGCGTGCCGAGCGCGGAGCCCCGCATGCCCAGCTCCGGCAGCCCGAAGCGGCCGAAGACCAGGCCGATCGTCATGACGATGCCGGCGACCTGGCCGACGATGCCGACGACCATCGGCACGCGGGTGCGTCCCATGCCGTTGAAGTACGAGGACAGCGCCATGTTGAGGGTCATGACGGCGCCGAACAGCGTGGACAGGCCCAGGAACTGCGCCTCCAGCTCCTGGATGCGCTCGGGCTGCCCGCTGAGCGTCGGGACCCACATCAGCAGCGGGGTGGACATCAGCAGCAGCGCGGAGAGCAGCAGGCCGAGGGCGAAGCCGTTGGCTCCCTCGTCCATCGCGTCGCGGTCGTCGCCGCGGCCGTGGGCCTGCGCCACGTAGGAGCGGGTGATGCCGACCGCCCCCGTGGTCACCATGATCACCGTGGTGGCGGTGAAGACGGCGGGCCCGGACGCCTTGAGGGCGTCCTCGGAGTAACGGGCCAGGCAGATCCGGTCGACGAGCATCAGGAGCAGGTTCCCGACCATGCCGAACATCAGCGGGACGGAGACGCGGACGACCTCGCGCACCGTGTCCAGGTCGAGCAGCCGGGCCCGGGTACCGCTCATCGGTCGTTGCCCCGGCGGGGGCGCACGCCCCGCCGGAGCGGGGCGTGCGGACGGACAGCGGTCACAGGTCCACCCCGGACTCCACCAGCAGTTCGTGCACGCTCTTGAGCAGCGCGTCGCGGTCCGACAGGTCGAAGGGCAGCACGTCGCCGACGTCGAGCATGGCGTCGAGCCGCTCCTCCAGGCCGACCAGGAAACGCATCTGGTCGAGGGAGCTGACGATGATCCGCGACGGTTCGGCGTCGGCCGGGACGTCCCGCGCGGCCGCGAGTTGCTCCAGCAGGTCGTCGACGACGTTCCTCAGGTCTTCCATGGGTTTCATTTCCTCGATGGGTCAGGTGCGGGTTCCGGCCGGTCGGGCCCGATTGCCGAGCAGGCCGTACGACAGCAGGGCGTAGGTGAGGCGGTCCAGGCCGATGCCGGCGCAGCAGGTGGCGTCGGCGCCGAGGCCGCGCAGTCCGAACGAGTCGGCGAACACCTCGCCGTGCGCGTTGACACTGGCCACGGACAGTTCGCCGTCGGCGAGCGGCACCCGCACCTCGAACTTGCTCTTGTTGAGCAGCTGGGCCTCGCGGGTCATGGTCGGCGCGTCCCCGAAGAACGCGTCGGAGGCGCTGACGACGCGGTGCGGCACGTCGAGCTCCGCGAAGAACGCGGTGAACGCCTTCATCATCCGCTCGTAGTCGTGCGCGACCTCCTCGGCGCTGCCCAGCCGGACGAGTTCGAACATCCTGAACTCGCCGAGCCGGGTGGCGCTGTGGTTGTGCGACTCGTGCCGGAAGACCGGGCCGTCGATCGCGAACGTCCCCGTGCCGTAACGCTCCTTGAGCTCGGCCGCGTTGGCGTACACGTGGTAGCAGGTGACCGGCGTGAGGACGGTGTCGGCCGGCGTGTAGAAGGAGTCCAGCGCCTCGCTCTGGCCGGGCCGCAGCTGGGAGACGGTGACGCCGTCCCAGTAGTGGTCGCGGATGCGGGCGACCGCGTTCACCAGGTTGGGGAACTTCTGGTAGTAGCCCGCCCGCACCAGCACGTCGCGGGAGATCTGTGCCGATCCGGCCAGCAGGGGCGCGCCGAAGGCGTCGGCCAGCCGCTCCCGGCACAGCCGGCGCACGTGGTCCATCGCCGCCGTCCAGTCGGGCCCGTGCAGGTAGGCGCCCCTGGCGACGGCGATCCGGTCGTCGTCGGGGAGCGTGCAGGCGAGGCCGGGGCGGCCCGGGTTGTCGGTGACGACCGTGGCCGGCACCTCGCGGTGGCCGCGCAGGAAGTGCCGGACCATCTCGCCGAGTTCGCGTTCGCCCGGCCCGGCGGGCACCACGACCTCGACGCCCTTGTCCAGCAACTCCACGGTGACGTCGCCGTAGTAGAACCCGAGGGCCTTGCGCAGTTCGTCGGCGGTCCCGGCGTCCACCGGGCGCTCGTGGCGGTAACGCACGCCGTTCAACATCGTGCCCTTTCAGATGCGGTGACGCATCGGGACCCAGTCGGCCAGGAGGATGGCCCGCTCGCCGGGCTCGGGGGCGCTGCCCTTGCGGATGGGGCCGACGTAGTGGCTGACGAGGTGGTCCGTGATGGCGTACGCCTCCAGCGGGCGCTCCATCTGGAACTCGGCGAGGCGGTCCGCCGGCGGGACGTCCTCCGGCTGCTTGCCGCGGTAGTCCGGGGTGGCGATGAGATTGCCGCCGCCCTCGGCGTTGTGACGGTAGATCAGGTGGGCGAAGACGTAGGGCTCGCCGTCCTGGTGCAGCTCGTTCGGGGAGGACACGGCCTCGTAGCCGTCCTCCTCGATGTGCAGCTTGATGAGGTGGACCCCGACGTAGAGGGGCCAGACCGCGTCGTCCTCGTTCCAGTGCGTCTGGGAGAAGTCGAACTGGATCAGGTCGAGGAGGACCTTGTTGTTGCACACCTCGTCGCTGATGGCGGGGAGGTTCCGGGTGACGTTGACGTACTCGGGATTGTTGTCGCCCTGGTAGTAGCCGTTCATGCCCTCGCGGGCCTGGCTTTCCGAGGCCGGCATCCAGAAGAATTCCCTGGACCAGGGCAGGAAAACGCCGCGCGCATAGCGGCGGTATCGGCCCGAGCCGACTGCGTACGGGTCCTCGGGAAGATCTTCGTAAGCCGCCCTCAGTGCCTTGTAGTCCGCGTTTTCCTCGTCGATTCCGAAATGGGACTGCAGGTCCCATCGGTCGTATCCCTGGCGGGCGAGGGTGGAAATGTTTTCGGACACGGCAGAATTCCCCCCATGAGTCAATGAATCTGTCGGCCCGGCAGAGAGTAGTTGAATGGAGCACGGGGCGACAACGTGGCAAGCGTCACAAGATTTTCTGCCGGTTTCTGCAACCGGCGAGAAAAGGTGCCTATGTTGGCCGAAAATGCGTGAGGCATTCCCGTGGATGGCTGAAAGATGCCTGCCAGGGCGGGATTTGAGGGCGATTTTCGGCCGTCACTGTGGTGTCGCAACGCAGGCGTTCCCGACATCCTGCTTCCGGAGAGTTCCCTCGATGTTTCGTTGACATGGCCGCCCGCTCCGTGATTCGATCCGTGCTCGAAAGGCAGCCTTAAACACATTGGGGGAAGAGTGTCGAACAGCCTCGTCGACGAGCGCATTTGCGAAGTCCTCAAGCAGATCGCCGAACTTCCGGAGTCGTTCGAGATCTCGGCGGAACAGGACCTCAAGGCCGATCTCAACATCGACTCACTCAAGCTGATCGACGTCGTCGTGCAGGTCGAGGCGGTGCTCGACATCGAACTCGGGGATGAATTCTCCCGTGACCTCGTCACGGTCGGAGACCTCCAGCGCCAGGTGGGCGAGCAGATCGGGGCGTGAAACCCGCGCCCCCGCCCACCCGCATTCCAGCGCCACGGAGAAGTGTGTTGTTTGAGTTCACCCTTGGCCCGGTCGCCCTGTGCGCGCCCGGGCCGGCGGACGGCCAGGACGAACACGGCGGCCTGCCGCCCGACCTGCCCGACGTGATCGGCACCGCCGGCGACCAGTTCCGCGACCCGTTCACCCGCGTCTGCCTCTATCTCGCCCTCGGCTCGGCGGACACCCCCGAGGAACGCACCGACGACACTGTCGTGATCGGCACCGAGTACGGCAACACCGCCGCGCTGGCCCGCCTGCAACGTGCCGCGGAGGAGAAGGGGAAGCTGCTGTCCGCCCAGTACTTCCCCAACGCCACGTCCAGTTCGGCGTCGGCGTTCGTCAACCTCCGCATCGGCGCGACCGGACGCAACATGACGGTCAACGCCGGCGCGCTCACCCCGGTCGTGGCCCTGTGGCAGGCGCTGTCGGCCCTGGACCAGAAGCGCTCCACCACCAGCCGGCTCCTCGTCGGCGACGTCTACGCACCGGAGGCCGTCCAGGACGCGCTGCTCGACGCGCCCGACGTGCCCTGCCGGGACGGCGTCGCCCACGCCTTCCTGCACAAGGGCGACGAGCTCACCGCCGAGTTCGCCTTCGGCGCAGCCGACGAGCCCCACCCGGACCCGGTGCGCGCCGTGTGCCGCGTCGGCGCGTCCGACGCCGAGCCCGTCGCGTTCGCCGAGCGCAACAGCGCCTTCGCCACCCGCGCCTTCCTCGACCTGGTCCACTCCCTGGAACCCGCCGGGCAGGCGGTCCTCGAATGCCGCGCACCGGACGGCCGGCACGCCACCGTGACGGTGACCCGGCAGCAAGCGAACAGCACGGACGGGAGGTCCCGGTGAACCAGGGAACGACAAGGGTCTTCATCACCGGACTCGGCGTCATCTCGCCCGCCGGCGCCGGAGTCGAGCCCTTCTGGGACGACCTGTGCGCGGGCCGCAGCCGATTCGAGGAACTGCCCCCGCTGTACGCGGGAATGAAGCCCGGCATCCTGGGCGGACGCGTCCCCCGCGAGGCCCGCGACATCGCGCTCTCCCAGGTCGACGCCGTCACCCGCGAACGCCCGCGCGCCGCCTCGCTGTTCGCGGAGTCCGCCGCGCTGGAGGCACTGCGCGACGCCGGACTGACCCCCGGGGACGACCGGCTGCGCAACGCCGTGGTGTGCGTCGGCAGCAGCGACGGCCAGGCCGAGGCACTGGAGGACGTGGTCGCCGGACGGCGGGACATCGCCGAAACCGGAGGCTTCTCCACCTACTCCATCGCCCAGGGCGTCGCCCGCACCGTGGGCGCCCACGGCCCCGCCTACCTGCTGCAGAGCACCTGCGCCTCCGCGAACGTCGCCCTGTCCTGCGCGCTGGAGATGCTGCGCGCGGGCATCGCCGACACCGCCGTCGTCGGCGGCTGCGACCCGTACTCCGAGAAGAACATCATCGGGTTCAACACCCTCCAGGCCATCGGCCCCAAGCCCTGCAAGCCCTTCACCAAGAGCCGGCGCTACGTCACGCCGTCCGAGGGCGCGGGCATGTTCGTCCTGCAGACCGAGCGCGCCCTCGCCCCCGGTGCCACGCCGTACGCCGAGGTGCTCGCCACCGCCGTCAGCAACGACGCGAGCCACCCGACCGCTCCCGACCGCGACGGCGTCGCCGCCTGCCACCGGCTCTCCCTCGACGAGGCCGGACTGAAGGCCGACGACATCGACGTGATCTTCGCCCACGGCACCGGCAGCCGCGCCAACGACACCATCGAGGGCGGCATCTTCGCCGAGCAGTACCCGCGGGCCGCCGTCACCGCGATCAAGAGCACCATCGGACACCTCATGGGCGCGGCCGGCGCCGCCGGTGCCGTCGCCGCCTGCCTGGCCCTGCGCCACCGCACGGTGCCCCCGACCGCGGTCGACGCCGACGACGTCGAACTCGACCTCAACCTCGTCACCGGCAAGCCGCTGCACGTGCCCGGCCTGCGGCACGTGCAGAACAACGCCTTCGGGTTCGGCGGCAACAACGCCATCAGCATCTTCCGGAGCGTGTCATGACGCTCCCGCCGTCCCTCGTCGGCGAGAAGGCCGTGCTGCGCCTCACCTCCGACGGCCCGCTCACCGTCCTCACCATGGACAGCCCGCCGCTGAACCTGTTCGACGAGTCCATGTGGCAGGCGTGGGCGGACGCGGTGGCCTGGCTGACGGACCACACCCCCCGCGCCCTCCTCGTCCGGGCCGAGGGCTCGGTCGTCAGCGCGGGCGTCGACGTACGGGTCTTCGCCGAACTGGACGCGGCCGAGGCCGAGTCCTTCTGGCGCGCGCAACTGGGCATCACGCAGGCCCTGGAGGCGCTGCCCTGCCCCACCGTGTTCGCCGCCCACTCGCTCACCCTGACCGCCGCCTTCGAACTGGCCCTGGCCTGCGACCTCGTGGTCGCCGCACCGCAGGCCAGGTTCGGACTCGTCGAGCGGAAGATCGCGTTCACCCCGGCGATGGGCGGCACCCAGCGGCTGGCCCAGCGCGTCGGCCCGTCCCGCGCCCGGGAACTCGTCATGACCGGCGACCTGTACCGCGGGTCCGTCCTCGCCGAGTGGGGCGCCGTCAACGCGCTCTTCCCGCCGGCGTCCTTCGACACGGACGCCCACGCCTACGCGATGCGCCTCGCCACCGGCCCCACCCGCGCCCACGAGGCCACCAAGAGCGTCGTCCGGCACTACCTGGCCGGCGGCGTCACGGCGGCGGACACCGCCCTGCCCGGCATCGCCGCCGAGGTGACCCGCACCACGGACCACCGTCGCGCGGTCGAGGCGTTCCTGACGGAGGGGCCGGAGCACGGGACGGAGTACGCGGGGTGCTGATCGCGCCGTCGTCCGACGGCGAGGCGAACCGGCCGCGGCCGTGCGGGGGAAGGGGCCCGGCACGGCCGCGGGCGGGATCAGCCGTCGGCTCCGCGCAGCCAGCGCAGCGCCATGCGCAGGTCACGGACCACCGCGTCCCGGAAGCCCCGGTGATCCGCCGTCGGCCACGCCCCGGCCTCGCGCAGCGCCGCCTCCAGTTGCCGCACCGCCGCGCCCTTCGCGGGACCGGCCGGGCTGTCCAGCGAGGTCGCCGTCATCGGCGGCGGGCTCCGCGGAGGCCGCCGCGCCGCCCTTCTCGCCGCCCCGTCGACCCGCTCGGCGGCCAGGCGAACCACCCAGCTGGGTACCGGGCTCTGGGCGAGCACCCGTACGTGGAGACGGCGGGCGTCTCCGCCTGTCCAACCCGACGAGCGACCCCGTCCCGACGGGACTCCGGCTGGGAACGCCCGTCGCCGAGGTCGTCAACCTCGACGAGAGCGGCACGGGCCGCCACGTGCCGGCAGACGACGGGGAAATCGAACTGCCGCCCCACGGCTTGATTTCACTGCGCATCCGCTGACCATCCGGAAGGAGGAGGGGAGGTGGGGCCAGGGCTGTCAAGAGTGCGGAACAAGCCTTTCCGGGCTCAGGTCGGTGTGTCGGCGTAGTAACGGCGGCAGGCGCGGAGCATGCCCTCCGGGGAGAGGGTGAAGACGTCCACGAACTCGCGGTGCTGGGGGGCCAGCCGGCCCATGACGACCACGCAGTCGCCGTCCGCCACGATGCGGGTGATCAAGTGCCGGATGCCTGGTCGGCCGGGGTGTTCCAGGTCCGTGTGGCAGGCGTCGGTGTCGAGGAGCGACCCGTAGCCGTCGACGTCGCCCGCGTCGAGGTAGTCGTAGGCGAGACGCACGTGGTCCACCCCGGACTCGGTGACGACGCGGCTCGGCGTGGGGCGGCAGGGGTGCGGGGTGTCCATGGCGTGTCCTCTCGTGCGGCCGCTTGGGGGGACTGTCGGGCGGCCCGGTGACGAGCGGCGCGGCACCGCGGTGTCACCACCGTGGGCGAAAGCCGCATCCCGAAGCTATCGCCCGCCTATCACGGGAGGGAATCACCCACTTCGGTGGGTGATGGGGTGGTGCCGATGGTCGCGCGCCTGCGGTCAAGACGGATCACAACGAGGCTGCTGAGGTGCGGGTTTCAGCCAATGACGCTTCATCAACATGAAGGGTCCGTACCGTGGACAACCTGTGAACATCTCAGCGAGACTGAGTGCCCGCTCCACCACCTGACCGGTGCGGCTTCTGCTGGGAGAGTTATGACTGCTTCGCCCGGCGGGGCTGTGCGCGGTCCTGAATCGGTGGCCTTCCGCATCCTCGGCCCGCTGACCGTGATCGGACCTCACGGGCCCGTACGCGTCCCACCCGGTCGCCAGGAGGTCATCCTGGCCGCGCTGCTGCTGGAGGCCGACCGCATCGTCAACACGGACTACCTCGTCGACCTCATCTGGGACGACGAACCGCCGGACACCGCCCGCACCCAGGTGCAGATCTGCGTGTCGCGGCTGCGCAAACTGTTCACCAAGGCCGACATCGCCGCCGCCATCACCACACGCCCGCCCGGCTACGTCCTCAGGACCGAGCACGAACAGGTCGACGCCCTGCTGTTCGCACGCCGGGTCGCCGAGGCACGCGCCGCCGCCAGGCAGGGCGACCCGGCCACCGCGGCCGACCTCTTACGCGCCGCCGACGAGTTGTGGCAGGGCGGCTGCCTGAACGGCACCACCAGCGAGACCCTGCGCAACAAGGCGCTCCAGCTCGACGAGGAGCGCATGACGGCCGCCGAGACCCGCATCGATCTGGAGCTGCGACTCGGCCGGCACCACCAGCTCGTCGGCGAGATCCGGACCCTCGTGCACGCCCACCCCCTGCGGGAGCGGCTGCGCGGCCAGCTGATGCTGGCCCTGTACCGGTCCGGACGGCAGGCCGAGGCGCTGGAGGCGTACCGCGTCGGGCGCGAACTGCTCGTCGAGGAACTGGGGCTGGAGCCGGGCTCCGAACTCCGCCGCCTGGAGGCGGCCATCCTCGCCGGTGACGTACCTCCCGCCGAGGCGGCCGACGGCGGTTCCGGTGAAGGGCGCCGTGACGCGGCGGGGGAGGGGATGTCCCTCGGCGGCGGGGAGGTGAGGCGTGAGGGTGGTCCGGCGGTCGGGGGCGGTGCGGCGGTCGGGGGCGGTGCGGCGGGTTCCGTCGATGCGGAGGGCGACGCCGAGGGCGCGGCGGGCGCGGCAGCCCGGGTGCGCGGGTCCCGGTCGGTGGAGGCGACCGGCCTCGCCGAGGTTCCCGGACCGGTCCCGACGCCCCAGACCGCAGAGCGACCGGTGCCGTCCATCGGGCCGATCCTGGTCGGTGGGTCCGGTGGGTCCGGTGGGTCCGGTGGGTCCGGTGGGCCGGGCCGTGGCCTTCTCGACGGCCCGTCCTCGGCCTCGCGCGGGGACCGGCACGACGTGCGTCCGACCGCGTACCGCGTCGACGCGCCGCCCGGCAGGACCGGCCCGGCCCCGGCGCCGTCACCCGCACCCGCACCCGGATCCCCGGCCTCCAACGCCTCCTCCGGCGAGGACGTCCCACGGCAACTCCCCGCCGACACCTCCGACTTCGTCGGTGACGAGGAACAGATCGGCGGCATCGAGCGCATGCTGCTCGGTGACGGCTCCCGCCGTTCCGTCGGTCTCGCCGTCATCGTCGGCAAGCCGGGTACCGGAAAGTCCACCCTCGCCACCCACATAGCGCACCGGCTCGCCGAACACGCTTACCTCGACGGCCAGTTGTACTGCGATCTGCGCGGCACCACCGGCGCCCCGGCCGCGGCCGGCGAGGTCCTCGGGCGCTTCCTGCGGGCGCTCGGCATCCCCGGCCCCGTCATCCCCGAATCGCAGGACGAGCGGGCCGAGATGTACCGGACGCTGCTCGCCTCCCGCCGCATCCTCGTGGTGCTGGACGACGCCGTCTCCGAGAGCCAGGTGCGTCCGCTGCTGCCGGGCAGCAGCCAGTGCGCCGTGCTCGTCACGAGCCGCTTGCGGCTGACCGGCCTGCCGGGTGCGCAACGCGTCGAACTCGACGTGATGAGCACCGAGCGCGCCCTGGAACTGCTCGCCCTGGTGATCGGCCCGGACCGGGTGGAGCGGGAGCGCGCCGCGGCCGAAATGCTGATCCGGACCGTCGGCGGGCTCCCCCTCGCCCTGCGGATCGTGGCCGCCCGGCTCGCCGCCCGCCCGCACTGGAGCCTCGCGTCGATGGTGCAGCGGCTGGCCAACGAACGCCACCGCCTCGACGAGCTGACGCACGGCGAGATGACCATGCGCGCCAGCCTGTCCCTCACCCACGACGGCCTGGCCCCCGAGGACCGCCGACTGCTGCGGCTGCTCAGCCTGTCCCGGTCGGCGACCCTGCCGGGCTGGCTGGCCGGAGCCCTCCTGGACGACCACCGGCCCTACCCGTCCGACCTGCTGGAACCACTGGTCGACGTGCAGATGCTGGACGTCGTCGGAGTGGAGTCCACCGGCGGCTTCCGCTACCGCTTCCACGAGATCATCCGGGTCTTCGCACGGGAACAACTGCTCCTGCACGACGAGCCCGCCGTACAGACGGCGGCCCTGGAACGGATGACGGGCGGCTGGCTCTCCCTGGCCGAACAGGCCCACCGGCGCATCTACGGCGGCGACTTCACCGTCCTGCACGGCACGGCGCCTCGCTGGGTGCCGCCGGCGAACTGCGTGGACGAACTGCTCGTCGACCCGCTGGAGTGGCTCGACAGCGAGCACGCCTGCCTCGTCGAGGCCGTCGAACAGGCCGCCGCCGCGGGCATGGACGAGCTGTGCTGGGACCTGGCGACCACGCTCGCCACCCTGTTCGAGGGCAAGGGCTACTTCGACGACTGGCTGCGCACCCACCAACTCGCCCTGGAGTGCGTCCGCGCCGCCGGAAACACCCGCGGCACCGCCGCGCTGCTCAGCTCGCTCGGCGTGCTGTACCTCGGACGCAGCCAGCACGAGGAGTCGCTGGGCGTGCTCACCTCCGCGCTGGACATGTTCCAGGTCCTCGGCGACCGCCAGGGGCTCGCCCTGTGCCACCGGGACCTGGCGCTGCTCGCGCGGATGCGGGGTGACGACGACCGGGCCCTCACCCTGTACGACCGCGCGCTGCGGGATTTCGACCAGGCCGGTGACGTGGTGGGCCGTGCCATCGTGCTGACCCAGAGCGCCCACATCTGGATGCGGCGCCAGCAGATCGAGATGGCACAGTCCCGGCTGGACGAGGCCCTCGGCATCTACCGCTCCGTCGGTTACACGGGAGGCGAGGCCCGCACCCTGCGCCGCGCCGGGCAACTGCAACAAGGCCGGGGGGAGCACGCGGCGGCGGTACGGACGTTCACCGAAGTGCTGGAACTGTGCCGGGACTCCGGCGACGTGATCGGAGAGGGCCACCTGCTGCGGGACCTGGGGCACGCGCACGCGGAGCTGGGGCGCGGCCGGGAGGCGCGCGGCTTCTACGCGCAGGCGCTCGCGGTGCGCGAGCAGATCATGGACCTCGGGGGTGCGGCGCTGGTGCGGCTGGACCTGGCGCGGCTGCTCGCGGCGAGCGGTGACGCGGCCGACCGGGCGTGGTCACGGGAACTGCTGGAGGTGGCGACGGGGGCGTTCAGGGAGCGGCGGATGGGGCCGGAACTGGCTGAGGCGCAGCGGCTGCTCGACGCCGCGGGCGCCGAGCCGTCGGGCGGCCTCGCCGTGGGCGGGGCGGCCACCGGGTGACCGTACGGCCGGTCCGGGGTTCCACCGCGTACTGACACCGGTGTCCTCGGCGGGATCAGTCCCACGGGTTGGTGTCACCGGTGGCCGTCGCGGTGGGGGTCGGGGTGCCCTGCGGAGCGGTCACCCCGGTGCCGGAGGAGACCGGGCCGTCGGCCTGGGCGATCTGGGCGCCGAGGAGCGTGGCGCCGGCGACGGCGATGGTGACGAGAGCGGCGCGGGCGGCGGGAACGAGAGCCATGACGGTGTCCTTCCGGTGGGGCGTCCCGGCCTTTCCGGGGCGCTTCCTTCTTCGTGGGCACCACGCTAGGAACGGCCGGAATCCCGGCACCGGCCCCGGCCTTATCGCCGCGCTATCACGTGCCGGCGGGGACGGGGAGGGCGGGCGATAGCGGCCCGCCGGCCGCGCGCTCGCCGCGGGATGCCCACGGGATAGTCGCCTGCCGACGATGGGGACCAGGGAACGGACCTCTTGTCCCGCCCCCGCCACCCTCCACCGCACCCACCGGGAGCGTCACCATGGACACCCTCGCCGCCCACCCCCTCACCACCCGTCCCGTCTCCGTCCCGGCCGGCGGCCTCGCCGCCGCCCTCGCTCCCGCCCCCGTCCCCGCCCTCGCTCCCGCCCCGCCCGCCGCCGCGCAGGAGACGACACCGATCGGCGCCCTGATCCGCTCCCACCGCCTGCGCATCGGACTCACCCAGCGGGAGCTCGCCGACCTGTCCACGATCAGCGTCCGCGCCATACGCGACCTGGAGCACGGCAAGGCGAGACGGCCCCGCTCGGCCACCGTGCAGCTGGTGGCGGACGCGCTGCGGCTCGGCCCGCGGGCCCGGGCGGCCCTTGAACAAGCGGCGCACCAGGGCCGGTTCATGACGTCGGACCACCAGGAAGCCACGGCGCCGCCCACCGCCCTGCACGCGATGGCGGGCCGCGAGGGCGAGACGGACGTCCTGGTGGCGGAGCTGTCGGGAAGCGGCACGGAGCGGCTGATCACCATGGTGGGCCTGACGGGCGTCGGCAAGACCCGGCTGGCGCTCGCGGTGGCCGAGCGGCTGCACGACGCGGGACTTCCGGTGCTCTGGCACGCCTTCCCCGGCGGCCGTGCCGAGTACCTCGCCCCCCGCGACGAGACCACCGCCGCCGTGGCGGCAGTCGTCGACGACCTCTACGACGCCCCGGGCCACGGCGGGCGCACCGGCACGGGTACCTCGGCAACGACTCTGGTCGAACTGGTGGGCGACGGCGGCGCGTTGCTCGTCCTGGACGGCGCCCCGGCCGCACCGCCCCGGCCCGACCGGCTGACCGCGCTGCTGCGCGCCTGCCCGGGGCTGCGCCTGCTCGTGACCTCGGACGCGCCTTGGCGAGTGCCCGGCGAGCGCGTCTTCCTGCTGTCCCCGCTGGAGGTCCCGGCACGGGCCGCCGCCGACTGCGGTGCCCCGGCCTTGCGGGTGTTCCTTGACCACGTACGCCGGGCGCGGCCGGACTTCGTGGCCGGGCCGGCCGACCTGGAGCGCGCCGCCCGCGTCTGCCGCCTCCTCGACGGGCACCCCGGCGCACTGGCCGCCGTCGCCTCCTGGCTGGTGGTGTACGACCTGCCGACGCTGTGCCACGCCCTGGGCACGGACCCGGCCGCGCTGCTCCACCACCTCGGCGAGGCGGGCGGCGCCGGCGACCTGCGCACCGCGCTGCACGACAGCCTGGCCCGCCTGTCGACCGGCGCGCGCACCCTGCTGGACGCCCTGTGCGCACCCACGGCGGGCCCCCGCGCGAACGCAGGCGCGGACGCGGTCCCCAGCGCGGACAGCGGCGCGCGTCCCGGCGCCGACGACCCGGACCAGGGCCGTGAACTGACCGAACTCGCCGCCCTCACCGGCCTGTCCCTCCCCGAGGCCGGCCGCCTCCTGCGCGAACTGCTGATCAGCGGCGCCGTACGCGCCGAGTACCGGGACGGCGTCTCCTGCTTCCGCGTCCTCGGTCTGGCGCGGGCCGCCTGGGCGCACCCTGCCGCGGCAACTGCCGCCGCCCGCTGACCTGCTCCCGCATTGCCGCACCAACTGCCTCCCCCGGCCGCGGGGCGGGGCTTTGATGACACACGTCCGCAGACGACGACCCGCCAGCCGGCCCCGAACCTCTCGCCGCCCCACGGGTCCCGCCACCCCCGAACCCCTCCCTCGCCACCCCCGATCCCGAGGAGCACCCCCATGTCCCCGAACGCGTCTGAACACGGCACCGCGTACGGGCCCGCCACGGTGCGGCTGCCCATGTCGGCGGCGCAGCGCGACATCTGGATGGCGCACGGACTGGACACCTCGGGCTGCCGCTACAACATCGGGGAGTACCGGGAACTCACCGGCCCGCTGGACGCCGGCCTGGTGGCCTGCTGCTGGTACCGGCTGGCCTGTGAGGCCGACGCGCTCCGCATCCGCGGCGTCGGCTCCGACGAGGACGGCACCCTGTGGCAGGAGGTCCACGCCAAGCCCGTCGGACGGGGCCTGCGGATGGTCGACGTGAGCGACGAGACCGACCCGGTGGCGGCGGCCCGGGCCTGGATGGACGCCGAACTCGCCCGCCCCTTCGACCTCGCGCACGACTGGCTGACCCGCCACGCGCTGATCCGCGCCGGCCGCACCGACGCGGGGGAGGACCGCTGGTTCTACTTCCACTCCTTCCACCACCTCGCCGTGGACGGCATGGGCATCGCGCTGCTGGACCAGCGACTGGTCGAGCTGTACGAGCAGGCCGCCGCGGGACTGCCCTGGGAGGAGTCGCCGTTCGGCAGCCTCGCCGAACTGCTCGCCGAGGACGCCGACTACCGCGCCTCGCAGGACGCCGCGACGGACCGCGCCCACTGGGCCGAGCACTTGGCCGACGCCCGGCCGGCCCCGCGGATCGCCGAGGGCCACACGGCCAAGGCCCGCCCGGGTCACCTGCCGTTCACCCGCCGCACCGTGCTCCTCGGCCCGGAGCGGACCGAGCGGCTGAAGGACCTGGCCCGCGCGCACCGGGCACCGTGGACCATGCTGGTGCTCGCCCTCGTCGCGGCCTACGTCCACCGGATCTCCGGAACGGCCGAACCGGTACTGGCCCTCCCGGTGACCGCGCGCCGCACCGAACTCGCCCGCCGCACACCCGGCATGGCGTCCAACGTCGTCCCGCTGCGCGTACCCGTCCCCGCCGACGCGTCACTCGCCGGACTCCTGGCGACGGTCGTGACCACGGCCCGCCGCGGACTCAAGCACCAGCGGACCCGGTACGAGGACATCTGCCGCGACCTGGGCCTGCCCGAGGGGACCCGGCGCCTCGCCTCACCGCAGGTGAACATCATGGCCTTCAACCCCGGCATGAGCTTCTTCGGCCTGCCGACCGTCCAGCACAACCTCGGCAACGGTCCGGTGGAGGACCTGGCGGTCGGCGTCTACGACCTGGGCCCCGAACACGGTCTGCGCGTCGACTTCGACGCCTCGCCCGAGGTGTGCGACCTCGCCGCCGTCGCCGGCCACCAGGACCGTTTCCTGGCCTTCGTGGAACGGCTCATGACGGCCCCCGAGGACCCGTTGACCGACGTCGAGCTGCTCGACGGGGTGGAGCGGCGGCGGGTGCTGGGGGAGTGGGCGGGTGGCGGTGGGGTGCCGGTGGTGGGGGTGCCGGTGTTGCCGGCGCGGTTCGAGGAGCGGGTGCGGGCGGAGCCGGGGGCGGTGGCGCTCGTCTCGGGCGGGGTGTCGGTGTCGTACGGGGAGCTCAACGCTCGTGCGAACAGGTTGGGTCGTCATCTTCGTGCCCGGGGTGTGGGCCGGGGTGATCTGGTGGGGGTGTTGCTGGACCGGGGTGTGGAGTTCGCGGTCGCGGTGCTTGCTGTGGTGAAGGCCGGTGCCGGGTATGTGGTGCTCGATCCCGAGTTCCCCGACGAGCGGCTGCGGGGCATCGCCGCAGATGCCGGACCGTGCGTGCTGGTCACCGACAGCGTTCACCACACACGTGCGCTCGGTGGCTCGTGGCCCACGGTGCTCGTTGACGGCGACAGCGCGGTGATAGCGGCGTGCGGGTCGTCGGATCTGCGGGTTGCGGTGGGTGGTGAGGATGTCGCGTGTGTGATGTTCACGTCGGGGTCGACGGGGCGTCCGAAGGGGATTTTGTCGACGCATCGCAATCTGGTGTCGACGGTGTCGGGGCAGTCGTATGCGGACTTCGGTCCTGGTGAGGTGTTCCTGCAGTGTTCGCCGGTGTCGTGGGACGCGTTCAGTCTGGAGTTCTGGGGTGCGCTGTTGCACGGTGGTGCGACGGTGCTTCAGCCGGGGCAGCGTCCGGAGCCGGCTGTGGTGGCGGAGCTGGCGGTCCGGCATCGCGTGACGATGCTCCAGCTCTCCTCAAGCCTCTTCAACTATCTGGTTGACGAGCACCCGGAGGCTTTCGCCGATGTCCGGGTGGTGTTCACCGGGGGCGAGCCGGCGTCGCCGACTCACATCCGCAGGCTCTACGGACTGCATCCGCACCTGAGGATCGTCAACGGCTACGGCCCGGCCGAGTCGTTGGGCTTCACGACCACGTACTCGGTGGACGCCGAGGCCGGTGTGGCGGGCGCCGCCGTGCCGATCGGGCGCCCGGTGGCCAACAAGTACGCCTACGTGCTGGACGGGCGTCTGTGTCCGGTTCCGGCCGGTGTCATCGGCGAGGTCTACCTCGCCGGGGAGGGTCTGGCGCACGGCTATCTCGCCCAGTCGGCCGTCACCGCGACCCGGTTCCTGCCCAACCCCTTTGGGGAGCCCGGCAGTCGTCTCTACCGGACGGGTGATCTGGCGCACTGGGACCGTGACGGCAACCTGCACTACGCCGGCCGCACCGACGGCCAGGTCAAGATCCGGGGCTTCCGCATCGAACCCACCGAGATCGAGACCGTGTTGACCACCCACCCCCAGCTCACCCAGGCCGTCGTCCTGGTCACCGACCACCTCACCGCCTACGTGACGGCCGCGCCCGGCGCCTCCGTCACCCCCGCCACCCTGCGGGCCTGGTCGCGCGAGCGGCTGCCCGACCACATGGTCCCCACCCACTTCGCGGTCCTGGACCGGCTGCCGCTCACTCCCAACGGCAAGCTCGACAAGCGGGCGCTGCCGGCCGTCGAGTCGCCCTTGGAGAGCGGAGGCCGGGCGCCGCGCACCGAACTGGAAGAACTCCTGCGGACACTGGTCGGTGAGGTACTGGGCTCGGCCGCGCCCCTGTCCATCGACGACGGCTTCTTCCAGCACGGCGGGCACTCCCTGCTCGCCGCCCGCCTCATCCAGCGCGTCGCGACCACGTGCGGCGTGCGTCTCACCCTCCGCGACGTCTTCCAGCACCCCACCCCCGCCGCCCTCGCACGGCGGATCACCGAGGCGTCCGGCCGTCCGGCGCTGCCCCCGCCGACCCGTGCCGCCGTACACCCCGAGCGGCTGCAGCTCTCCCACGCCCAGCGGCAACTGTGGCTCGTGGCAGGCCTGCACGGCCAGGACACCGCCTACAACGTGCCGATGGCCGTACGGCTGACCGGCGGCGACGTGGACACGGCGGCGCTCAGGGCCGCCGTGGGCGACCTGGTCCGGCGGCACGCACCGCTGCGCACCCGCTTCGCCACCGCCGACGGACAGCCGTACCAGGTCGTCACCCCGCCCGAGGACGCCGCCGCCGACGTGTCCTTCGACGTCCGCGACATCCGCGACGCTGCGCCGGAGACCGCCGAGGCCGAGCTGCGCGCCGCGGCCCGGCACCCCTTCGACCTCGCCGCCGAACACCCCCTGCGGGTCACACTTCTCCGCGAGGGCGACGGACGGTCCACGCTGCTGCTCCTGCTGCACCACATCGCCACCGACGGCCAGTCCCTGCGCCCCCTGTTCGTCGACCTCTCCGCCGCCTACGCCGCCCGCGCGGCAGGCCGGGCTCCCGACTGGCAGCCGCTGCCGCTCGAATACGCCGACTACGCGCTCTGGCAGGGACCCGCGCTGGCCGGCGAGGTGCTCGACGGGCAACTGGCGTACTGGCGAGCAGCGTTGACCGGCATGCCCGAGGAACTCGGCCTGCTGACGGACCGGCCCCGACCCGCGGTCGCCGGGCGGCGCGGCGACGCCGTCCGCCTGGACTTCGGCCGCGACCTGCACAAGCGCGTCCTGGGTCTGGCCCGCGCCGAGAGGTGCACACCGTTCATGGTGCTCCAGGCCGCCCTGGCCGCGACGCTCACCCGACTGGGTGCCGGCACGGACCTCCCGCTCGGGTCGCCCGTCGCGGGCCGCACCGACGAGGCGCTCACGGACCTCGTGGGCTTCTTCGTCAACACGGTCGTACTGCGCACGGACACGTCGGGCGACCCCGCGTTCCGGGAGCTGCTGGCCCGCGTCCGCGCGGCGGACCTCGACGCGTTCGCCCACCAGGACGCCCCCTTCGACCTCGTCGTGGAAGCCGTGAACCCGGCACGCTCGCCGGCCCGGCACCCCCTGTTCCAGATCTGCCTCGCCCTTGAGCAAGGACCGGCTGCGGCCCCGGACTTCCCCGGTCTGCGAGCCGGACCCGCGGAGCCCCTGGCCACCGGGTCGGTCAAGTTCGACCTGGAGTTCCTGCTCACCGCCGACGACGACACCGGCCTGACCGGGGCCGTCCTCTACAGCTCCGACCTGTACGACCGGGCAACCGTCGAGCACATGGTGCGCATGCTGGAACGGGTGCTGGAGCACGCGGTGACCGCCCCGGAAGCCCTCCTCTCCGAACTCGAGCTGCTCGACGGGGTGGAGCGGCGGCAGGTGCTGGGGGAGTGGGCCGGTGGCGGTGCGGTGCCGGTGTCGGGGGTGCCCGTGCTGCCGGCGCGGTTCGAGGAGCGGGTGCGGGTGCGGCCGGAGGCGGTGGCGCTCGTGTCGGGTGGGGTGTCGGTGTCGTACGGAGAGCTGAACTCCCGTGCGAACCGGCTCGCTCGTCATCTTCGTGCCCGTGGCGTCGGCCGGGGTGATCTGGTCGGTGTGCTGCTGGACCGGGGTGTGGAGTTCGCGGTCGCGTTGCCGGCTGTGGTGAAGGCCGGTGCCGGGTATGTGGTGCTCGATCCCGAGTTCCCCGACGAGCGGCTGCGGGGCATCGCCGCAGACGCCGGGCTGCGCCTGCTGGTCACGGACACGGTTCACCGTGGCCGGCTCACCGACGAGGCCCTGGGCCGTGTCCTGGTTGACGGCGACAGCGCGGTGATAGCGGCGTGCGAGTCGTCGGATCTGCGGGTTGCGGTGGGTGGTGAGGATGTCGCGTGTGTGATGTTCACGTCGGGGTCGACGGGGCGTCCGAAGGGGATTCTGTCGACGCATCGCAATCTGGTGTCGACGGTGTCGGGGCAGTCGTATGCGGACTTCGGTCCTGGCGAGGTGTTCCTGCAGTGTTCGCCGGTGTCGTGGGACGCGTTCAGTCTGGAGTTCTGGGGTGCGCTGTTGCACGGTGGTGCGACGGTGCTTCAGCCGGGGCAGCGTCCTGAGCCGGCTGTGGTGGCGGAGCTGGCGGTCCGGCATCGCGTGACGATGCTCCAGCTCTCCTCAAGCCTCTTCAACTACCTCACGGACGAGCATCCGGAGACGTTCGGCACGGTCCGGGTCGTCTTCACCGGCGGTGAACCCGCGTCGCCCACCCACATCGGCCGGCTCCACGGACTGCATCCGCACCTGAGGATCGTCAACGGCTACGGCCCCGCGGAGTCCCTCGGCTTCACCACGACCCATGCGGTGGACCCGGAGGCCGCCCCGGATGTGAGCGTGCCGATCGGGCGCCCGGTGGCCAACAAGTACGCCTACGTGCTGGACGGGCGTCTGCGTCCGGTTCCGGCCGGTGTCATCGGCGAGGTCTACCTCGCCGGGGACGGTCTGGCGCACGGCTATCTCGCCCAGTCGGCCGTCACCGCGACCCGGTTCCTGCCCAACCCCTTCGGGGAGCCAGGCAGTCGTCTCTACCGGACGGGTGATCTGGCGCACTGGGACCGTGACGGCAACCTGCACTACGCGGGCCGCACCGACGGTCAGGTCAAGATCCGGGGCTTCCGCATCGAACCCACCGAGATCGAAACCGTGTTGACCACCCACCCCCAGCTCACCCAGGCCGCGTTGGCGATCCACCCGGACGGCGACGGAACGCCCCAACTCGTCGCCTACACCGTGGCCCACGACCCGGCCGGTGCCGAACCGCAGGACATCCGGCGCTGGTTGCGCGAGCGGCTGCCCGACCACATGGTGCCGGCGTTCGTCGTGCCGATGGAGCGGCTGCCGCTCACCCCCAACGGAAAGATCGACAAGCGTGCGCTGCCCGCCCCGAGGGCCGTGGCGTCCACCGGCGGCCGGGCCCCGCGCACGCCTCTCGAAGGGACCGTCCTCGACGCGTTCACCGAGGCGCTGGCCGCGGCCGGACCGCTGACGATCGACGACGACTTCTTCGAGCACGGCGGGCACTCCCTGCTCGCCGCCCGCCTCACGCACCGGCTCGGGGACGCGCTCGGCGTGACCCTGACCCTCCGCGACGTCTTCCAGCACCCCACGCCGGCCGCCCTCGCCCAGTGCGTCGAGTCCCGGCAGGCGGCCGGAGCCACCAAGCCCCGGCGGGCCCGGCCCGCGCTGCGCCGCCGCACCACCGACCAGGAACGGAGATCCTCATGACCGCCCCGACCGACCCGAACGGCCTCACCGTCACCGACCCGACCGCCCCGGCCGACTCGAACGGCCTCACCGACCACGCCCCGTACGCCCTGGACGAAACGGGACCCGCGCCCGACGACGTCGTGTGGGACCTCCCCGGCGAGGGCCCGCAGCGCACCACGCTCCTGGTCCTGCCGCACGCCGGCGGCAACGCCCACGGCTACGCCGACTGGCGCGAGCACCTCCCCGCCGACGTACGGCTGCTGATCGGCCAGTACCCGGGGCGCGGCGCCCGCTACGCCGAGGACCTGCCGCGCGACATCGCGGACCTGGCCGGGCCGGTGGCCGCGTGCCTGCCCGACGGCGTCACCGACGACCTGGTGGTGCTGGGCCACAGCATGGGCTCCCTCGTCGCCTTCGAGGTCGTACGGCTGCTCCAGGCGGCCGGCCGCACCCCGCGGGCCCTGATCGCCTCCGCGTGCCGGGCGCCGTTCCTCGCCAACCCCGCCGTGGTCCACCCCGAGCGGCTCGACGACGACCAGCTGGTGGCCGCCATCAAGGAGCGCGGCGGCACCGACGACGGCATCCTCGACGACCCGGAGCTGCGCGAGATCGTCATCCCGTCCATCCGCGCCGACTTCGCCATCGACGACGTGTACCAGTGCGCGGCGGCCGAGGCCCGCGTGGACTGCCCGGTGACCGTGATCGGCGGGGACGCCGACCCGGTGGCGCCCGCGGACTCGCTGCACCACTGGTCCGCCGTCACCGACCACTGCTTCGCCCACCACGTCCTGCCGGGCGGCCACTTCTACTACCAGGACCGGCTCCCGGAGTTCTTCACGCTGCTGTCCACGGTGCTCGACGGCCACGTCACGGCCACCGTCACCGCCACCGCGGCCTGAGCCCGCGAGCACTTCTCCCTCTCCCTGCGACCGCGCAGACGTTCTCACCCCGAGGAATCCTCATGACCATTCACGCAGACGCCCCCGCCCTCGCCTCCTTCGCCCCGGACCCGGTCGTCCCGGTCCGTGAGCCCGGCAAGCCCGTCGTCGTGCACGTCCCCGCCACCGCCGGCCTCGACGAGGCGGTGAGCTGGCTGACCGCCCACCGCGACGCGATCCAGACCGAGCTGCACCGCTCGGGCGCCGTCCTGCTGCGCGGCCTGCCCGTGCACGACGCCGCGAGCTTCGCCGCCGCACGCGACGCGCTGATCAGCCGCCGCGCCGGCTACAAGGAGAAGGCCACCCCGCGCACCGACTTCGGCGAGGGCGTGTTCTCCTCCACCGACCTGCCCGCCGTCCAGCCGATCCGGCTGCACAACGAGAACAGCTACACCCTGGACTTCCCCGGCGTGCTGCTGTTCGGCTGCGTGACCGCGCCCGAGGAGGGCGGCGCCACCACGGTCGGCGACATGCGCGAGGCGCTGCGGCTGCTGCCGCCGGAACTGGTCGCCCGCTTCGAGAAGACGGGCTGGCTGCTGGTCCGCAACTACTCCGAGCTGGCCGGCCTGCCGTGGTACCGGACCTTCGCCACCGAGGACAAGGCGGTCGCCGAGGCGTACTGCACGGACAACACCGTCGGGTACGAGTGGCTGGACGACGACTCCCTCGTCACACGCCAGCGCCGCTCCGCGATCATCACGCACCCCGTGACGGGCGAACGCTGCTGGTTCAACCACTTCGCGTTCTGGAACAGCCGCACCCTCGACCCGGACGTCCGCGAGGTGCTCGTGGAGACGTACGGAGAGGACGGCCTGCCGTTCAACACCTACCTCGGTGACGGCAGCCGCCTCACCGACGAGGAGGTCGACGCCGTCAACGCCGTCTACGACCGGGTCACCGTGCGGGAGACCTGGCAGGAGGGCGACGTGATGCTGGTCGACAACCTGCTGTGCGCCCACGGCCGCGAGGCGTTCAAGGGCGACCGGAAGATCCTCGTCGCCATGGGCGAGCCGATCGCGCTCGCCGACTGCGCCCCCACCTCCCAGCCGTCCACCACCGTTCACACCGGAGAGTGACCACCGCCATGACCGCCGTCCTCCCCGAGCGCACCCGCACCGCGCCCGACACCGCGCCCGACACCGTCCCGCACCCGCCCTTCGCCGACCTGCTGGACCGCCTGGCCCTCGCGCCCGCCGACCGAACGGCCGTGGTCGCCGCCGACCGTGACCTGTCCTTCGCCGCGCTGCGCGCCGAGGCCATGCGCGTCGCCGGCCGGCTCGCCGCGCGCGGCATCGGACCCGAGAGCGTCGTGGCGCTCTGCCTGCCGCGCGGCGCGGACCTGGTTGCCGCGCTGATCGGCACCCTCACCGCGGGCGCCGCCTACCTGCCCGTCGACCCGAAGCTCCCGGCCGACCGCCGCCGCTACCTGATCGAGGACTCCGGCGCCGACCTCGTCGTCACCGCCGACGGCACGTACGCGGCACCCGGTACCTCTGAGGTGCCCAGTACCTCCGAGGCACCTGGTACCTCTGAGGCGCCCGGTCCTTCCGAGGTGCCCGCCGGCTCCGACGCGCCCGCCGCTCCGCACATCGCCGTCCGCGACCTCCTCGCCCCCGGGGACACCGCCGACCCCGGCCCGGCCTACCGGCCCGTGCCCGTCAGCGGCGGCAACCTCGCGTACGTCATCTACACCTCCGGCTCCACCGGCCGCCCCAAGGGCGTCGAGATCGGCCGTGCCGCCGCCTCCGCCCTGCTCGCCGAACTGGAGTCCGAGGGCATCGCCGCCCCCGGCCTCGGCCGGGTCGGCTGGAACGCCTCGCCGTCCTTCGACGCCTCCGTGCAGCAGTGGACCCGCCTGTGCCGCGGCGACACGCTCGTCATGATCGACGACGAGACCCGCGCCGACCCCGTACTGCTGGCCGGGTTCGTGGCCGAGCAGCGCCTGACCGACCTGGACATCACCCCCTCGCACGCCGAGCCGCTGCTCGACCTGCTCACCCCCGACGACGGCCACCGCCCCCTGACGCTGCTGATCGGCGGCGAGGCGATCAGCCCCGCCCTGTGGCGCCGCATCGGCGACCAGGTCGCCGCCGGGACGCTGCGCGCCGTCAACCTGTACGGGCCCACCGAGTGCACCGTCGACTCCACCGCCGGCTGGATCGACGCCGCCGACGAGCCGCACATCGGGTCGGTGCTGCCCGGCCTGCGCATGCGGGTGCTCGACGAGAAGCTGAACCCGGTCCCGGCCGGCGGCAGCGGCGAACTGTACCTGGCCGGTCCGCGCGTGGGCCGGGGCTACCGGCGCCGCCCGGCCCTCACGGCGGAACGGTACGTGCCCGACCCGACGGGCGACGGCGGCCGCATGTACCGCACCGGCGACCGCGTCCGGCTCCTCCCGGAAGGCCGGCTGGCCTACCTCGGACGCGCCGACGGCCAGATCAAACTGCGCGGCCACCGCATCGAACTCGCCGAGATCGAGGCCGCGTTGACGGCGCTGCCCGGCATCGCCGAAGCCGTCGTCGTGCTGCGCGACGAGGTCAACGGCGCCCCCGGCCTGGTGGCCTACCACCGCCCGCGGGACCCGGCCCGCACGGCAGACCCGGCCCAGCTGCGCGACCGCCTCGCCGCCGGACTGCCCGCCTACATGGTGCCCGCCGCGTTCGTCGCCGTGGACCGCTTCGCCACCACCACCCAGGGCAAGCTCGACAAGGCCGCGCTGCCCGCCCCGACGGCCGGCGAGGCCCCCGCCGAAGCCGCCGGCCCGGCGCTCAGCCCTTCCCAGGCACTGATCGCCGGCGTGTGGTCCACCGTGCTCGGCAAGACCGGCATCGGCCCCGACGACAACTTCTTCAAGCTCGGCGGCCACTCCCTGCTCGCCATCAAGCTGGCCTCGCGCGTACGCGCCGAGCTAGGCGTCACCCTCCCCGTCAAGGCCGTCTACGCCAACCCC
This sequence comes from Streptomyces sp. NPDC037054, assembly GCF_055606745.1. Lineage (NCBI taxonomy): Bacteria > Bacillati > Actinomycetota > Actinomycetes > Kitasatosporales > Streptomycetaceae > Streptomyces > Streptomyces sp. NPDC037054. Next base: position 433,546 of record NZ_JBVJSJ010000003.1, read on the forward strand.
CGGCTGCGCGACCTGGCCGTCCACATCGACACGCTCGTCGCCGCCGCGGCGGGCCAGGACACGTAAAGGACGATGACCGTGATCCCGCTGTCGTTCGCCCAGCGCCGGCTGTGGTTCCTGGGCCGCCTGAACGGACCCTCCGCCGCCTACAACGCCCCCGTCGTGCTCCACCTCGACGCCGTCCCGGACACCGGCGCGCTCCGGGCCGCCCTGGCCGACGTGGTCGAGCGGCACGAGGTGCTGCGGACGGTCCTCACGGCAGACGCCGACGGGGAGCCGTACCAGCACGTCCGGGAGGCCGGCGCCGTCGGCCCCCTCACCGTCGAGGACACCCGGCCCGGCGAACGCGACGAGGCCGTCGCCGCGTTCGTCCGGCAGGCGATCGACATCCAGTCCCAGCCACCCCTGCTCGCCCGGCTGTTCCGGACCGGCGACGACACCCCGGGCGCGTCGGACGCCCGGGGCGCCGCGACCCTCGTGCTGCTGATCCACCACGTCGCCACCGACGGCTGGTCCCTGCGGCCGCTGCTGCGCGACCTGGCAGCCGCGTACGACGCGCGCCGCGCGGGCCGCGCCCCGGGCTGGGAGCCGCTGCCCGTGCAGTACACGGACTACACCCTGTGGCAGCACGACATGCTCGGCGACCCGGACGACCCGGAGAGCCTGGCCGCCGAGCAACTCGCCTTCTGGCGCGACGCCCTGACCGGCGCGCCACCCGTGATCACCCTGCCGGCCGACCGGCCCCGCCCCGCGGAACCGTCCGGGCGCGGCGCCACCGTCACCGGCCGGCTCGACGCGGCGGCGCACGGCGGGCTGCTGGCCCTGGCCCGCGGCCGGCGGGCCACCCTGACGATGGTGGCCCGCGCCGCGCTCGCGGCGACGCTCGGCGCGGCCGGAGCGGGCGAGGACGTGGTGATCGGGACGCCCGTCGCGGGCCGCCCCGAACAGGACCTGTACGAACTGGTCGGGTTCTTCGTCAACTCCCTCGCCCTGCGCACCGACCTGTCGGACGCCCCGACCGTGGCCGGACTCGTGGACCGCGTCCGCGACACCGACCTGGCCGCCTACGAGCACCAGGACCTGCCGTTCGACGTGCTGGTGGAGAAGCTGGCACCCGAACGGGCCCTGGGACACCACCCGTTCTTCCAGGTGATGCTGACCGTCGCGGCGGACGGCACCGAGGCCGGAACGGTCCGGCTGGCCGACGGCATCACCGGCCGTACCGCCGAAACGGGCCTGGACGCCGCCAAGTTCGACCTGACCTGGTACTGCGCCGAGCAGCACACCGCCGACGGCCGCCCGGACGGCGTCACCGTCGCCGTCACCTATGCCGAGGACCTCTTCGACGAGGCCACCGCCCGCCTCCTGCTCGGCGCGTTCCTGAAGACCCTCGCCGCCTTCGCCGACGAACCCCTGCGCCGCGTGCCCGACCTGGGCACGTTCACCGCCGAGGAACGCGGCGCCCTCGCGGCACGGTGCGAGCGGGCCGGACGGGTGGCACCCACCGGCAACGACGGGCCCGCGCCGGTACGGGCCGACGTCCTCACCCCGCGCGAGGAGATCCTGTGCGGACTGTTCGCCGAGGTGCTCGGCCGCGAATCCGTCGCCGCCGACGCCAACTTCTTCCGCAGCGGCGGCCATTCCCTGCTCGCCGGCAGGCTCGTCAACCGTGTGCGCGGCGCGCTCGGCGTCCAGCTCGGCATCCGCGACCTGTTCCTCGCCCCGAGCCCCGCCGCACTGCACCGGCGGCTCACCGAAACGGCCGACGGCGCCGGAACCTCCGACCGGCCCGCGCTGACCGCCGTACCCGCGGCGGAACGCCCGACCCCGCTCCCGCTGTCGGCCGCGCAGCGCGCCCTGTGGCTGCTCGGCCGCATCGAGGGCACCACCGCCCGCTACAACGCGCCGCTCGTGCTGCGCCTGGACGCCGTGCCCGACCGGCGGGCGCTGACCGCCGCGCTCGCCGACGTCCGCGAACGGCACGAGGTGCTGCGGACGGTGTACGGCTCCGAGGCCGGCGAGCCCCACCAGCGGGTGCTGCCCGCGGCCCTCTGCCCCGGCGGAGTCCCGGAGTGGGAGGAGTGTCCGGCCGCCGAGACCGACGCGCGGGTCGCCGCCTTCGGTCGTGAGCAACTCGACCTCACGGCCGAAGGGCCCCTGCGGGTACGGGTGTTCCTCCCGGACGACGGCACGGCCGTGCTCGTGCTGCTCATGCACCACATCGCCACCGACGGCTGGTCCCTGGCGCCGCTGCTGCGCGACCTGGGCGCGGCGTACGAGGCACGGCTCGCCGGCCGGGCACCGCAGTGGCGGGCCCTGCCCGTGCAGTACGCCGACTTCGTCCTGTGGCAGCGCGCGCTGCTGTCCGGATCCGCCCACGAGCGGCTCCTGTCCTTCTGGCGGCGGACCCTGGACGGCCTGCCCCCGCGCACCGATCTGCCGTACGACCGGCCACGCCCGGCGGAACCGACCGGGCGCGGGGCGGCGGTCACCGCGACACTGGACGCGGGCACCCACCGGGCCCTGACGGCGCTGGCGCGGGAACGGCGGGCCAGCCTGTTCATGGTGGCCCGCGCGGCACTCGCCGCCGCGCTGTCCGCCGCCGGAGCAGGAGACGACCTCGCGATGGGCACGCCCGCCGCCGGCCGCTCCCACCAGGACCTGCACGACCTCGTCGGCTGCTTCGTCAACTCCCTCGTGCTGCGCGCCGACCTGTCCGGCGACCCGGCCGTGGGTGAACTGGTCGACCGGGTCCGCGACGCCGACCTGGCCGCCTTCGACCACCAGGACCTGCCCTTCGACCTCATCGTGGAGGAACTCGGGGATCCGGACCGGGCGTTGGGCGAACACCCCTTCTTCCAGGTCATGCTGACCGTGCAGGAGGCCGCCGCCGAACGAGCCGCGCTCGGCGCGCTCACCGCCGAGGCCACGAGCACCGACCTGGGCGCCGCCAAGTTCGACCTCTCCTTCCACTGCGCCGTGCGGCGCACCCCGGACGGCGGGCCCGCCGGTCTTGACCTGCACCTCCAGTACGCCCGCGACCTGTTCGACGCGGGCACGGCCGCCACCCTCCTGGACGTGTTCGCACGGGCGCTGCGGGCCTTCGCCGCCGACGGCGCCACGGCGGTGCACCTGTCCCGACTGCCGCTGGTCACGGCCGAGGAGGACCGCGCTCTCGCGGCCCGCCGCAAGGCCCTCACGGTGGCCGCCGCCCCCGCGCCCGGCGACGTTGGCGGCGACCCCCACAACCCCCGCGTGGAGATCCTCACCGGCCTGTTCGCCGAAGCTCTCGGCAGGGGCGAGGAGTTCACCGCCCGCAGCAACTTCTTCAAGTCCGGCGGGCACTCCCTGCTCGCCGGGAAACTCGCCAACCGCGTACGCTCCGTCCTCGGCGTCGACGTGGGCATCCGCGACCTGTTCCTCGCCCCCACCCCCGCCGCCCTCCACCGGCGCCTCACCGAACACGGCACGGACACGGCGGCCAGGCCGGCACCCACGGCGGTGCCCCCGGCCGAACGCCCCGAGCGACTGCCCCTGTCGTACGCCCAGCGCCGACTCTGGTTCGTCGACCAGCTCCAGGGACCCTCCGCCACCTACAACATCGCCCTCGTACGGCAGTTGGACCGGCACCTCGACCCGATGACCCTCGCCGACGCGCTCGCCGACGTCGCCGAACGGCACGAGGTGCTGCGCACGGTCTACGGCACCGAAGGCGGCGAGCCCCACCAGCGCGTACTGGAACACGCCCGCCCCCACCTCGAACTGGGCCGGCCCGCGGACGTCGCGGCGGCCGTCGACGCCGCCGCCGCGCACGTCTTCGACCTGGCCCGGGACATCCCGCTGCGGGCCTGGCTGTTCCACCCGCAGGGCGCGGGTCCGCAGACCCTCGTGCTGCTGCTGCACCACATCGCCGCCGACGGCTGGTCCACCGGACCGCTGCTCGCCGATCTCTCCGCCGCCTACGAGGCCCGCGCCGCGGGCCGGACACCGGACGGAGCGGCGCTGCCCCTCCAGTACGCCGACTACACCCTGTGGCAGCACGGACTCCTCGCGGACGGCGGAGCCGATCCGGACCTGCGCTTCTGGGAGGGCGCCCTGGCGGGCCTGCCGCCGCTGACCGACCTGCCGACGGACCGGCCCCGGCCCGCCCTGCCCTCCGGCCGCGGCGCGCTCACCGGGTTCACGGTCCCCGCCGCCACCCACCGCGCCCTCGCCCGCACGGCACGGGCCCGGGGAGCCACCCTGTTCATGGCCGTGCAGGCCGCCCTCGCCGCGTGCCTGACCCGGCTCGGCGCGGGCACCGACCTCGCGATCGGCACGAGCGTCGCGGGACGCTCCGACGACGCGCTGTCCGGGCTGGTCGGCTTCTTCGTCAACACCCTCGTGCTGCGCACCGACACCTCGGCCGACCCCGACTACGGGACGCTGCTGGACCGGGTCCGCGACGCCGACCTGGCCGCCTACGACCACCAGGACCTGCCCTTCGACCTGCTGGTGGAGCACCTCAACCCGCACCGCTCCGCCGCGCACCACCCGCTGGTGCAGGTCATGCTCCGGCTCGACACCCTGTCCGGCACGGGCACGGCGCCCACCGGTCCCCTGGCCGGCACCGAGCTCGCCCACCGGTCGGGCACCGCCAAGTCGGACCTGACGTTCGCGCTGACGGAACAGCCCGACGGCACCCTCGCCGGCGTACTGGAGTACGCCACGGACCTGTACGGGCCCTCCGGGGCGACGCGGCTGACGGAGCTGCTGACGACGGCGCTGGACCTGTTCGCCGCCGACCCGGGGGCCCGCGTCACGGACCTGCCCGCCCCGCCCGACCGGCGCGGCGAGCGGCCCGTGGCCAACGGCTACCGGATCGACGTGCGGCACGTGGCGGCGGTCCTGGGCGACCACCCGCGGGTGCGCGAGGCCGACGTCCGCGTCGAGGCCGACCGGGTCACGGCACGGGTGACGGGTCCGGCCGTCACGGAGGCCGAACTCCAGGCGTGGGCCGCCGAACGCCTCCCGGAGTACATGGTGCCGGCCGCCGTCACCCTGGCCGGGCCGGCGCCGGAACCGGCCGCCGAGGACGCGCCGGGCCCGGGGGAGACCCTGCTCACGGGCGTGCTCCGGCTGTTCGCCGAGGTGCTCGACGGGCGTGCCATGGGCCCCGGCGACAACTTCTTCAAGGCGGGCGGTCACTCCCTGCTGGCGGTCCGCCTGGTCAACCGGATCCGGACGGATCTGGGCCGCGAACTGACCCTGCGGGAAGTGTTCCGCCACCCGACCCCGGCGAAGCTCGCCGCCCACCTGGCGGCAGGCACCGGCCCGTCCGGGGCCGGCCCGGTACCGCCGACGCCACCACCCCTGCGCCGCCGTACCCGGGGCGGCACCCCGGCCCACCGGCTGTAGCCCACCGGCCGCAGGGCCACCGGCCACCCGGCCCCGCCCGGCGTACGTGACCGTCCGCGTCACGTACGCCGGGCTTCGGCACGTCCGGCGGACGGGACCGGGACGTCAGGCGGCGGCCACCCGCCTGCGGCAGATGCACCGGCAGTACCCCACCGCCACCGGCAGCGCGCCCCCGCCCGGACGCCGCGCAGCTGCCCCGGTGACTGCCTCTCGGGGCCGCCCCGCGTCCCTAGCGTGGGAGCACACCAGCCACCCGTCCCTCCCGACCCCTTCGCCTGGAGGCCACGCGATGCCCTCGACCGACCCTGCCGCGTCCGCCGTCCTGGACGGCGGCCCGGCGCCCCACCCGGCGCCCCGCGTCCTGGACCGGATCGCCGGGCAGGACGCCGAGCGGATCGCCCTCGTGCACGGCGAACGCCGTCTGACCTACGGCCAGTTGGCGCTGGCGGTCGCGTTCCGTGCCGACGAGCTGATCGCGCGGGGCGCGGGTCCGGGCCGCCTGGTGGCCGTCAGCCGGCCGCGCGGCATCGACGCCGTCGTGGGCCTGCTCGCGGCCCTGCGCACGGGAGCCGCCTACCTGCCGCTGGACCCCGCCGCCCCCGCCGCCCGGACCGCCGCCGTCCTCGCCGACTGCACGGGCACCGGCCTCGCGTCCGTCGACGGCGAGGAGGTACTGCCCGGCCCCGGAGTGGACCCGGAGGCCGCGTACGTCATCTACACGTCGGGCTCCACCGGCACTCCGAACGGCGTGGTCGTCGGGCAGGACGCCCTCGCCCGCTTCACCGCCGCGGCCACCGCCGTGTACGGCGTCACCGCCGACGACGTCGTGCTCCAGTTCGCCCCGCTGCACTTCGACGCGAGCGTCGAGGAGGTGTTCCTGACGCTGTGCGCGGGCGCCACGCTCGTCCTGCGCGACGACGACATGCTCGACGTGCCGGGACTGCTGGCCGGCTGCACCGCCCACGGCATCACCGTGCTCGACCTGCCCACCGCGTACTGGCACGAGCTGGCGCACGCGCTGTCCACCGGAGTCGCCGGACTGCCGCCCACGCTGCGGACCGTGATCATCGGCGGTGAGGCCGCGCTGCCCGAGCGCGTGGCCCAGTGGTGCGCGGCCGTCGACCCGGACCGGGTGCGGCTGCTGAACACCTACGGGCCCACCGAGGCGACCGTCGTCGCCACCGTCGCCGACCTGTCCCGGCACGCGGGCGGCCCGGTTCCGATCGGAACCCCCCTGCCCGGCGTACGGGCCGCCGTCGTGGACGGCGAGCTGTGGCTGCTGGGCGGCGCGCTCGCCCTCGGCTACCTGGGCCGGCCGGACCTGACGGAACGCCGCTTCACCCGGCTCGGTGGCGAACGCGCCTACCGCACCGGCGACGTGGTGCGCGTCCGGGAGGACGGGCAGCTCGGCTTCGTGGGCCGCGCCGACGACGAGGTGAAGATCAACGGCCACCGGGTCGACCCGGCGTCCGTGGAGTCGGTGCTCTCCGGCCACCCCGCCGTGCGCGAGGCGGCCGTGGTCGCCGTGGACGCCCCGGGCGGCGGCAAGCAGCTGACCGCCTTCGTCGTGGGGGAGTGCGCCGCGGACGCCCTGCGGGAGCACACCGCGCGTTCCCTGCCCGCCGCCGCCGTGCCCGGGACGTTCACCGTCGTGGACGCGCTGCCCCGCACCTCGTCCGGCAAGATCGACCGCAAGGCGCTCAGGGCCCGCGCCGCACGGCAGGTCCCACCCGCCCCGGCCGCCGCGCCGGACCCCGCGTACGACGTGTTCGCCGGGGAAGCACCGGCCGCCGAGGACCGCGTTCCGCTGTCCTACGCGCAGCGCCGACTGTGGTTCCTCGCCGCGCTGGAGGGGCCGTCCACCACCTACCACCTGCCGGTGGTGCTGGAGTTGGACGAGGAGCCCGATCCGGCGGCGCTGGAGGCGGCCCTCGGCGACCTGGTGGAGCGGCACGAGGTGCTGCGGACCGTGTACCCGGCCGTCGACGGGGAGCCGTACCAGCACGTCCTCGACGCGCCGCCGGTCCCCCTGTCCGTGCGGACCTGCGCCGCCCGGGACGTCTCGGCCGAGGTGGCCCGCTTCACCTCCGCCACCTTCGATCTCGCGTCCCAACTCCCGCTGCGCGCCGCCCTGTTCCTCGCCGGCCCGGACGCGGACGGCGACCGGCGGGCGACGCTCGTCCTGCTCACCCACCACATCGCCACCGACGGCTGGTCCGTCGGCCCCCTGCTGCACGACCTCGGCACCGCCTACGCCGCCCGCCGCACGAGCAGGGCGCCCGACTGGCAGCAACTCCCCGTGCAGTACGCCGACTACACCCTGTGGCAGCGGGACCTGCTCGCCGACCCGGAGGCGTACCTGGCGCACTGGCGGGCCGCGCTCGACGGCATGCCCACCGTGCTCGACCTGCCAGCCGACCGTCCCCGCCCGGCCGAGCCCACCGGCACCGGCGCCACCCTCACCGCCCGCCTCGCCCCCGGCACACTGCGGCGGCTGACCGACCTGGGCGAGGAGCACGGGGCGAGCCTGCTGATGGTGCTCCAGCCGGCCCTCGCGCTGGCCCTGGCCGCGGCGGGTGCGGGGGAGGACATCGCCATCGGCACCCCGGTCGCGGGCCGGGGCGACGAGGCCCTGGACGGCCTCGTCGGCTTCTTCGTCAACACCCTGGTGCTGCGCACCGACGTGTCGGGACCGGCGTCCTACGCCGAACTCGTCGACCGCACCCGTGACGCGGACCTCGCCGCCTACGCCCACCAGGACCTGCCCTTCGACCTGCTGGTGGAACACCTCGCACCGGAGCGCGGCCTCGCCGTGAACCCGTTCTTCCAGGTGATGCTCACCGCCGAGACCGACGACGGCTCCGCCGGCGGCGTCGGCGGTCCCCTGGCCGGACGGTTCGCCGAACCCGGCCTGGAGGCCGCCAAGTTCGACCTCAGCGCCTCCTGCGTGGCCCTGCCCGACGGCGGGCTGAAGGTGTGGTGGCAGTACGCCGCCGACCTGTTCGAACCCGAGACCGCCCGGCTGCTGCTGGACCTGTTCGTGCGGGCCCTGGAACGGGCCGCCGCCGACCCGCACGCCCCCGCCGCCGGACACCGGCTCACCACCCCCGCCGAACAGGCCCGCATCACCGCCCTGCGCGCCGGACTCGAACGCGCGCGACGACAGGAGGAGACCGCCCGCTCCCGCGCCGTGACCGCCGGGCGGCCCGAGGCCGAGGAGGCGCTGCGCGCCCTGTTCGCCGAGGTCATCGGCCGCGGCGAGGTCGGCCCGGACGACAACTTCTTCACGGTCGGCGGGCATTCGATGCACGGCGTCCGCCTGGTGAACCGCATCCGCGCCACCTGGGGCGTCCAGGCCCGCATCCGGGACCTGTTCCTCGCCCCCACCCCCCGGCAGCTGGCGGCACGCCTGGCCGACCAGGACCCGCCGGCCGGGCGCCCCGGACCCGTGCCCGTTCCGAGTCACCTGCGGCCCGAACGCGTGCCGTTGTCGTACGCGCAGCGCCGCCTGTGGTTCGTGGACCAGATGGAGGGCCCGAGCCGCTCGTACACCATCCCCTTCGCCCTGCGCCTGGACCGGCCCCTGGACGCGGACGTGCTCACCGAGGCGCTGGCCGACGTGACCGACCGGCACGAGGTCCTGCGCACCGTCTACCCGGCGGTCGACGGCGAGCCGCACCAGCTCGTGCTGACCGGCGACGCCGCCCGCCCCCGGCTGGACCTCGTGACCTGCCCGGCCGGGGACGCCCCGGCCGCCGTGGACGCCGCCGCCGGTCATGTCTTCGACCTGGCCGCCGAGTTGCCGCTGCGCGCGACCCTCATCACCGAGGAGGGCGCCGGCCAGATCCTCGTCCTCCAGGTCCACCACATCGCCGCCGACGGCTGGTCCACCGGGCCACTGCTCGCGGATCTCGCCGCCGCCTACGAGGCACGCGAGGCCGGGCGGGCCCCTGACCGCGAACCGCTGCCGGTCCAGTACGCGGACTACACCCTGTGGGAACGCCGCGCCCTCGACGCGCCGGCCGCCGACGAGCACATCGCCTTCTGGCGCGACACCCTCGCGGGCGCCCCCGAGGCGCTCACCCCCACCGTGGCCAAGGTCCGGCCGGCTCAGGCGTCGGGCCGCGGCGCGTACGTGCCCCTGCGCCTGGACGCCGACGTGCACGCCCGCCTGGAGCGGCTCGCCCTCGACCACGGCGCCACCCTCTTCATGGTCGTCCAGGCCGCACTCGCGTCGCTGCTCACCCGGCACGGGGCGGGCACCGACCTGCCGCTCGGCACGGTCGTCGCCGGCCGCGACGACGAAGTCCTCGACGACCTGGTCGGGTTCTTCGTCAACACCCTCGTGCTGCGCTGCGACACCTCCGGCGACCCGACGTTCGCCGAGCTGCTGGACCGGGTGCGCGCCACGGACCTGGCGGCCTTCGCCCACCAGGAACTGCCCTTCGACCTGGTGGTGGAACGCCTCAACCCACGCCGCTCCGCCGACCGCCACCCGCTTGTGCAGACCATCGTCCAGGTGGAACCGGCCGACCCCGCGACGGCGGCGCGCACCGCCCTGTCCGGCACCCCCCTGGGCAGCGACTCTGGGTTCACCAAGTTCGACCTGACGGTGTCCCTCAAGGAGACCCGGACCGCGGACGGCACCGCCGCCGGGCTCGCCGGGGTGCTGGAGTACGCCACGGACCTGTACGACGCCGCCACCGCCGAGATGCTCACCGCCCACCTGGAGCGGACCCTGCGGGCGGTCGCCGAGGACCCGGCGCGGCGCCTGGCCGACATCGAACTGCTCACGCCCGAGGAGGCGTTCCGGCTGCTGACCGAGTACAACGACACGGCCGTCCCCCGCGCCGCCTGCGGCCTGCCCCACGAGAGGTTCGCCGCCCAGGCCCGCCGCACCCCCGACCGGACCGCCCTCCGCCACGGCGACGAACAGGTCACCTACGCCGAGCTGGACGCCCGCGCCAACGCCCTCGCGCACACCCTGCTCGCCGCCGGCGTCGGCCCGGACGCGGCCGTCGGCGTGCTGATGGACCGCACCCCGCTGCTGGTGGTGGCCGCGCTCGCCGTGCTCAAGTGCGGGGCGGCGTACGTGCCGATGGACCCGAGACTGCCGCAGGCGCGGGTGCGGACGATGACGCAGGACACCGGCGCGACGGTGCTGCTCACCCAGGAGGCGCACCTCGCCTCGCCGTCGGTCACCGCCGAGACGGCCGCCGGGGTACGAATGCTGGCGGTGGACGCGCCCGGCACGGTGGACGACGCCCGCACGGACGCCCCGGACGTGACCGTGGGCGAGGACGCCCTGGCATACATCATGTTCACCTCCGGCTCCACCGGCCGGCCCAAGGGCGTCGGCGTCACCCACCGCAACATCGTGGAACTGGCCACCGACCGCTGCTGGAACCGCGCGCACCACCGCCGCATACTCGTGCACTCCGCGATCGGCTTCGACGCCTCCACCTACGAACTGTGGGTGCCGCTGCTGTGCGGCGGGGAACTGGTGTTCTGCCCGGGGGACGGCACCGACCTGGCCGAGATCGACCGGACCGTCCGCACCTACGGAGTGACGGCCGCCTACTTCACCATGGGCCTGTTCCACATCCTCGCCGACGAAGGGCTCGACACCCTCAAGCTGCTCGACGAGGTGTGGACCGGAGGCGACGTCGCGTCCCCCGAGGCGCTCCAACGCGTGCTGACGCACTGCCCGGACACCGTCCTCGTGCACAGCTACGGCCCGACCGAGACCACGTTCGCCTCCCACTACCAGCGCTTCACCGTCAACCAGCGCACCCTGCACGGCGTACACCTCGGCGTGCCCCTCGACAACACCCGCGTCCACGTCCTGGACGAGCGGCTGCGGCCCGTGCCGCTGGGCGTGGCGGGCGAGATGTACATCGCCGGAACCCAGGTGGCGCGCGGCTACATCGGCCGGCCGGGGCTCACCGCCGAGCGGTTCGTGCCCGACCCGTTCGGCGCCGACGGCGGGCGGATGTACCGCACCGGCGACCTCGTGCAGTGGACCCCCGACGGGGAACTGCGCTTCCTCGGCCGGGCCGACGGCCAGATCAAACTGCGCGGCTTCCGCATCGAACCCGGCGAGATCGAGGCGACCCTCGCCCGCCACCCGGCCGTCGGACAGGCGGCCGTCGTGGTCCACGACGACGGCCCGGGCGGCAAACGGCTCGTCGCCTACGCCGTGCCGCGCGCCGGCCACCACCTGACCGGCCCCGACCTGCTGCGGTGGGCGGCGGACGAACTGCCCGAGCACATGGTGCCCTCGGCGGCCGTGCTCCTCGACGCCATCCCGCTCACCGTCAACGGCAAACCCGACCGCGGTGCCCTGCCCGCCCCCGCACCGGCCGAACGCACCGACGGCCGCGCCCCGCGCACTCCGCGCGAGGAACTCCTGTGCGGCCTCTTCTCCGAGGTGCTCCGCGTCGACGGCGTCGGCATCGACGACAACTTCTTCACCCTGGGCGGCCATTCACTGCTCGGCGTGCGCCTCGTCAGCCGGATGCGGGCGGTCCTCGGCCTCGACCTCGGCGTCCGGGACCTGTTCCGCACCCCGACGGTCGCGGGCCTGCTCGCCGACGAACCGAGCGGCTTCGACCCGATGGGCGTCCTGCTGCCGTTCCGCACCACGGGCGGCCGGCCCCCGCTGTTCTGCCTCCACCCGGGCACCGGCGTCGGCTGGTCGTACGCCGGCCTCGCCCGGCACCTCGGCCCCGACCAGCCGCTCTACGCCGTCCAGGCGCGGGCCCTGAGCGAACTGGGCCACTCCTCGCAGTCCGTGGAGGACATGGTCGAGGACTACCTGCCGCTGATACGCGAGGTCCAGCCGCACGGCCCCTACCGCTTCCTCGGCTGGTCCTTCGGCGGCATCCTCGCCCACGCCCTCGCCGCCCGCCTGGCCGACCTGGGGGAGCGCACCGACCTGCTGGCCATGATGGACGTGCACCTCCTGCCGACCGAGCCGCGGCGGCGCGCCATGACCCCGGCGCAGAAGCGCGACATGCTCGTCGGCGACGCCTGCGACGAACCCGAGGACGCCCCCTTCGACGTGGCCGCCCTCATCGGCCTCGTCCGGCACACCGACCCGGTGCTCGGCGCCTTCTCCGACGACGAGATCCGCTCGGTGATCGGCGCCGCCGTCAACCACGCCGAAATCATGCCCCTGTATTCCCCCCGCCCCGTGAAAACGGACCTCGTGTTCCTCGGTGCGCTGGAGGAAGGAGAAACGGAGAACACCCTGGCGCAGAACTGGATGCCCTATATCGACGGCACCGTCGCGAATCATCTGATCGGGGTTCCCCACACCAGAATGGGAGAACCCGAACCGCTCGCCCTGATCGGCCGTATCCTTTCCGAGAAACTGAGGAGCCTGTCATGACCAACCCCTTCGACGACGCCGACGGCACCTTCCGCGTGGTGGTCAACGCGGAGGGCCAGCACGCCCTGTGGCCCGTCTTCGCCGACGTTCCCGCAGGCTGGGACAGCGTGTGGGGACCCGGCACACGGGCCGACGCCCTCGACCACGTGGCGGCGAACTGGACCGACATCCGCCCCCGCAGCCTTGTCGCGCAGTATTCCTGAAACACCCCCGCGAAAGCATTCGCACCGCCGGCCGCACCCCGTGACCACCACGGGGTGCGGCCCTTTTTCCTGAGTGTCCCGCCCTTTTCATCTGCCGTCGGACTGCCGCCGTAACTTCCCCTCGGGAATCCTTCCCGAACCTATATTTCTGACCATGCGACGACGGAATGTGCAGACCCTGCTGAGCGGTACGGCCTCGGATTCCCACACGTGGAACCTGGCCTACCTCCAGCTGTTCCTGGAGGAACTGGGACACCAGGTGCGCAACCTCGGTCCCTGCGTCACCGACGAGCTGCTGACCGCCGCCTGCGCGGCCGAGCGGCCCGACCTGGTCGTCATCAGCAGCGTCAACGGGCACGGGTACCGCGACGGGCTGAACGCCGTGCGCGCCCTGCGCGCGGCCGGCCTGCACACCCCCGTCGTCATCGGCGGCAAGCTGGGCGTCGCCGGCCTGGCCGACCCCGAGCGGCGCCACCGGCTGCTGGAGGCCGGGTGCGCGGCCGTCTTCGACGACGGCGACACCGCCGCCCTGCGCCACTGGCTGTCCGAGGCCTTCGACCGACGGGCCGCCGCGTGAACACGGCAGCCGCGCCCGCCGCCGCGGGCCCGGCCCCGCCACCCGCACCGGCCGACGTCACGTCGTTCGGGCAGTTCGTCGCCGCCGCGGCCCGCACCGGCCGGCTCGTGGTCCAGCCCCGCATGGGCTTCAGCGACCCGCGCGCCATGGGAGCCGGCCTGGAACGGACCCGCTCCGCCGCCGCCACCACCGTCGGCACCCTCACCATCGACAGCTACACCCGCGTCGGCGACCTCGCCGGGGCACGGGCCGCGCTCGCCGAGGGCCTCCCGCTCAACGGCTACCCGATCGCCACCCACCCGGTGGACGTCACCCGCGACCTGCTCCACGCAGGCCTCGCCTTCCCCGTCCAAGTACGGCACGGCTCCTCCCGGCCCGAGCCGATCATCCGCGCCCTGACCGCCGCCGGCCTCGACGCCACCGAGGGCGGCCCCGTCTCCTACTGCCTGCCCTACGGCCGCACACCGCTCGACGAGTCCGTGGCCAACTGGGCCCGAGGCTGCGAACTGCTGGCCGACCTGGTACCCGCGCCCCGCGTCCCGCACCTGGAGAGCTTCGGCGGCTGCATGCTCGGCCAGCTCTGCCCCCCGGGCCTGCTGGTCGCGCTCAGCCTGCTGGAGGGGCTGTTCTTCGTCCGGCACGGCATCCGCAGCGTCTCCCTCAGCTACGCCCAGCAGACCGACGCCACCCAGGACGCCGAAGCCGTCCGGGCGCTGCGCCGGCTGGCCGACGAGTTCCTGCCCGCCGGCGTCGACCGGCACGTGGTGCTCTACACCTACATGGGCGTCTTCCCCCGCACCCGGCACGGCGCCACCCGTCTCCTCCAGGACTCGGCGCGGCTCGCCGTACGGGCCGGGGCGCAGCGGCTGATCGTGAAGACGGCCGCCGAGGCGCACCGCATCCCCACCGTCGAGGAGAACGTCCGCGCGCTGGAGACGGCGGCGGCAGCGGCGCGGCTCGCCGCCCACGAACCGCCGTGTCCCGACGGCGCCGACAGCGAGGTCTACCGCGAGGCCCGGACCTTCCTGGAAGCCGTGCTGGAACTCTCCGACGACCCGGGCCGCGCCCTGCGCACCGCGTTCGCGCGCGGCGTGCTGGACGTGCCGTACTGCCTGCACCCGGACAACGCGGGCCGCAGCCGCAGCTTCCTCGGCCCCGACGGACGCCTCCACTGGTCCGCCGTCGGGCGCATGCCCGTGGCACCGCACGCGGCACCCGGCGCCCGCGCCCCCATGACCTCCGCCGCTCTGCTGCGCGCCCTGGACGCGGTCGCCGACCGCTACGACGGGCCGCCCGGCCCCGTCCCGCTCCCCGCGCACGCCCGTCCCGCCCCTTCCCCCACCGGACAAGGAGACGACATGGACCTCACCACCCCTCCCGCGCTCGGCGCACACCTGGCCTCACCGACCCTGCGGTCCGCGATGCTCGTGCAGCAGGAAGCCCTGTACGCGGCAAGGGAGTTCCTGCGCGGCGAAGGCTTCGTCGAGCTGCTGCCCCCGCTCGTCGGCCCGGTCACCGACCCCGGCGGCCGGGGCGCCAAGGCCCTCGACGTCGACTACTACGGGCAGCCGTACAAGCTGATGACCAGCGCCATCCTGTACAAGCAGGCCTCCCTGAAAGGCTTCCCGCGACTGTTCTACATCGCGCCGAACGTCCGCGTGGAACCCCCCGAGACCGCCGGCACCGGCCGCCACCTCGTCGAGTTCCACCAGATCGACGTGGAACTGGCGCACGGCACCCGCGAGGACGTGCAGGAGATCGCCGCGGGCCTGCTCACCCACGTGGTGGAGCACGTCTGGACGGCCGTGCCCGACGTGCTGCGCGAACTGGGCCGCGACGAGCTGGACTTCGCGGAGCTGCGGTCCGGCAAGTTCGACGTCCGCACCCACGAGGAGGCCGTCGCCCGGCTGCTGGCGAGCGGCCACCCGCAGAGCCCCGACGCGGAGATCGACTGGGCCGGCGAACGCCTGCTGTCCCTGGAGGCCGACCGCCCCTTCTTCGTCAACGACTACCCCAAGGGATCGCGCGGCTTCTACGACCGCGAGGACCCCGAGAACCCGGGCGTCCTGCGGAACTTCGACCTCCTCGCCCACGGCGGCTACGGCGAACTGGTCAGCGGCAGCGAACGCGAGTCCCACTACGCGACGCTCGTGACACGCATGCGAGAGAGCGGCGAGAACCCGGCCAAGTACGCCTGGTACCTGGACCTGGCCCGCGAAGGCCTCAGCCCCAGCGCCGGCTTCGGCATGGGCCTGCAGCGCCTGGTCCGCTTCCTCACCGGCCTCGACGCCCTCTGGCAGGTCAGCGCCTACCCGAAGCTGCCGGGGGTGATCGCGCCGTGACCGGACTGCACGCGCACGGATTCCCGGAGGAGCAGGTACGCGCCCGGGCCCGCACCGGCACGGCGACGGTCTTCCCGGCGCCCCAGGCGTACGGCACCGAACTCTTCGGAGCCACGCACCACGCCCCGGACCCCCATGACGCCCCTGGCCCCGGGCTCGCCCCCGACGACCTGGACCTGCTGCGGATCGTCCCGCCGGTCTTCATGCCCCGCCGCCTGGAACAGCTCATCGAGCTCGGCCGCGAGCCCTCCCACGACGACGTCGACCTGACCGGCAGCACCGGCGGCTTCACCACCCGACTGCCCTTGTACCTCTCCGCGTTCGGCTCCACCCGGGCCGGCAGCGGCGACCTCGGCCCGGCCTCCGCCCGTCAGGCGGCCCGGCTCGGCATCCCGATGGTGATCGGCGAGAACATGGTGCCGGTGCACGGCTACCGGCGCGGCCCGGACGCCGACACGGCACGCTCGGCCCTCCTGGAACGGATCGCCGCCTACGCGGACGCCGTGCCCGACGGCGTCGGCGGAGTCGTCGTACAGCAGTCCACCGAGGACGCCGACTCCGAGGTGTGGAACCTCCTCTACAGCGACCCCGGCACCCGCGCCCTGCGCGACTCCGGCCGGCTCGGCTTCGAACTCAAGGTCGGCCAGGGCGCCAAACCCGGTCTCGGCGGCATGACCGTCGTCGACACCGCCGAAGCCGCCCGCCTCGCTGGGCAGTTCGGCGTGCACGACGTGCTCGGCGATCCGGAACGGCGGCTGCGCTGCGCCACCCCGGGCACGTTCACAGAGGAGATCGTCCGCCAGCAACTGCGCTTCATGCGGAACAACTTCCCCCTCGCCCGCACCTGGGTGAAGTTCCACCCCGGCCGCGACATCGACCGGGCCGCCGCCACCGCCTGGGCGGCCGGGGCCGACGCCGTCACCGTGGACGGCGCGGAGGGCGGCACCGGCTGGGCACCGCGCGTCTTCCTCGACCACGTCGGACTGCCGCTCGGCGAATGCCTGCGCCGCATCGGCCCGCCCGCCGGCGACCTGCTGGTCACCGGCCGCGTCTGGGAGGGCGGCCGCACGATGCGGGCCCTCGCCCGCGGCGCCACGGCGGTCGGCCTGGGCCGCGCGGCCCTGCTCGCCGTGGACGAGGACCCCGAGGAGGGCCTGATCCGTCTCGTCGACGCGCTCGTCCTCGAACTTCGGCTGCTGACCAGCGCGGTGGGCAAGTACCGCACCGCCGACCTGGACCGCGCCGACCTGTGGGACCCGGCGCAGGCCCCCGCCCCGCACCCCGCGGAGCCGCCGTCCACGACCCGCGCCGGGGACCGGCGGTGACCGGCCACGACGCGACCGCGTGGGACGGCACGCCCGAGCCGGCGCGCGCGTCCGAGCCGGACCGTTCACCCGGAGGCCGGCCCCGAAGCCGGCGTCGCGCTCGCACGCGCCGCGCCCCGGCGCGAGCCGCCCGTGCGGTGCGCCGGCCGCGAAGCGGGCCGGCCCGTCGTCACCGGAGGCGGTGGCCGACAAGCCGGCGCGGCGCCGGACGGAGCCTGGTGCGGGCCCGGTTCAGGCTGGCCGGCCCCGACGGACTGCCGGGAGTGGTCGTCGACTCCGCCCCCGGCCCCGGACAGCTCGGCGCGGTGGTCACCCGGGCCCTGGCCGAAGCGGGCCTCGGCCACCTCGGCGGCCACCTCCGCCTGCGCACCTACGGACGGCCGCCCGCCACCGCCGACACGGCACGAGCCGTGCGCAGGGCGGTACACCGAGCCCTGAGCGAGGCCTGACGCCCGCCCCCTTCCTCCCCTCTGTTCCCCCTCCCTCCTTCCTCCTCCTTCGCTTCAGTCACTCCCACAGAACGGGTACGTCCATGGACACCACCGCGCACCCCCCGGTCCCCTGGGGACGGATCTCCTCCCTGGTCGGGGGCCAGGCCGCCGTCCAGTTCGGCAGCTTCGCCCTGCTCATCGCCATGAACTGGACCGCCGTCGAACTCGGCGGCACCGGCGCGGTCACCCTGCTGACGCTCGCCGCCACCGTGCCCCGCGCGCTGATGCTCATCTTCGGCGGCGCGGTCGCCGACACCCTGGGCCCGCGCTTCGTCCTGCTGCGCACCACCACCGCGCGCGTGGTGCTGCTGGCCGTCGGCACCGTGATCACCGCCACCACCCAGACCCTGTGGCCCCTGGTCGCCATCGCCCTGGTCGAGGGCATACTGCTGGGCCTGGCCGGCCCCGCCTCCGGCGTGCTGCTGCCGATGCTCGCCCGCGGCGACCAGTTGAGCCGCGCCAACTCCCTGTACGCGATGGTCCTTCGGGTGGCCCCGATCCTCGGTGCGCCCACCGGGGCGTTCCTGATCGCGGCGGGGGACCTGTGGGTCGCGATGGCCGCCGGCGCCGTGACCGGGCTGATCTGGCTCGGCTGCCTGCTGCACGTCACGCACGGCTTCGCCCGCCCCAAGCCGGAGCCCGGCGTCTCCCTCGTCCGCCGCTCGGGCGACGGTTTCCGGCTGCTGGCCGGGCACCCGCGACTGCGCTGGATGTTCATCGCCGCCCTCTCCCTGGACATGGCGTTCAGCTGGCCCGCCGAGGTCGCCCTGCCGCTGCTGGTCTCCGAACGCGGCTGGGGCGTGGGCACGGTCGGCGTGGTGCTGGCAGCCTTCAGCGCCGGCGCCCTCGGCTCCAGCGCGCTCGGCGCGATCCTCGCGCACCGCATCCCGATGTACGTGCGCCTGGTCGTCACCGGCGCCGGGCTGGCCGCAGGCATCCTGCTCATGGCGCTGATGCCGTCCACGCTCACGCTGACCGCGGTCGCCGCCGCCGTAGGACTGCTGTCCGGGCTCAACGGACCCGCCATCGTCACCCTCTACCAGGAGGCCGCGCCGGAGGAACGGATGGGCGCCGCCATGTCGACGCTGGCGCTGGCGGGCATCGGTACGGCGCCGATCTCCATCGCGGTGTTCAGCTCCCTGTCCCTCGCCCTGGGTGTGCAGACCACGTGGCTGCTGTGCGGGACGATCGCTTTCGTCTCGCCCCTGGCCGCGGTCCTCGCGCTGCGCCACCCGGCGAAGGTGGAGGAGCCGACGGCGACGGCCGAAGAGACCCGCGCGACCGGGCAGTCGACACCGCAGGACGCGCAAACGCCCGTGTCGGCCGCCAAGCCGCCGGTGCCGGCCGCCTGAAGGAGGGCCATGACCACCCTGACCATTCCCCGACTGCTGCTCCCGCGCCGGCTGACCGGCCCGGGCCCCGGCCCGGGACCCGATGCCGGCGGCGACCCGGCAGCCGTACCCGCCCACGGACCGGAGGTGTGGCTGGTGGACACCACCACCTACCGGTCGCATGCCCACCGGCAGGCGCCCAGCACCCTGGACGCCCAGGAACTGGCGCGGGCGGCGGAGTTCGTCCGCTCGGCCGACCGCGACTCCTACGTCTGCGCGCACGTGGCCCTACGACGCCTGCTCGGCGCCTACCTGGACATCGCCCCGGGCGACGTGACGGTCGAACGGGCACCGTGCCTGCACTGCGACGAACCGCACGGCAGGCCCGTACTGCCGGACGGGATGCTGCACTTCTCCCTCTCGCACTGCACGGACCTGAGCCTGCTGGCCTTCGCCACCGCGCCGGTCGGCGTGGACGTGGAGGAACTGGTGTCGCCGGCGACCGTGCTGGAGGCGTCGGACGTGCTGCATCCCCGGGAGGCGGCGGAACTGGCGAGGCTCCCCGCGGCGGAGCGGCCCGCCGCCTTCACCCGGGTGTGGACCCGCAAGGAGGCCTATCTGAAGGGACTGGGCGTCGGCCTCTCCGCGGACCCGTCGGCGGACTACGTCGGCTCCGGCCACGACCCGGCCTTCGTCCCCGGCTGGCTCCTCACGGACGTGACGGTCCCCGACGGCCACTGCGCCGCGGTGGCACTGCGCACGCCGTGAAACCCCGAGGACACGGCACACCCAGGACGGCTGCGACCCCACGACCCCGGGAAAGCAGCCGTCCTCGAAATCCGCGATCAACCACGGTCGTTCAGGTCATCCGGGTCAGCCAGGTCGCCCGGGTCGTCCCGGTCGTCCAAGCGGTCGAGACCCTCCCGCCCGAGCACGGCTCGGATCTGACGAAGCCACTCCGCGGCCGGCCGACGCCCGTCGGGCAGTTGGTCGCCCCTACCTCGGGCGCCCGCATCTCTGCCGGACCCCTCTCCGTTGAGCGCTGCCGCAGACTCCAGGCCCGACCTAGCCGAGCTCCAGGTCCGCGTGCAGCACATGGTGGTCCGACACCCCGGTCGGATGCACCTGATGCTTCAGCGGGACGACGCCCCGCAGGAAGACGTAGTCGAACTTGCTCTGCCAGTCCGTGGTCACCTTGCAGGCGCCGGTGGACGAGGGGTGGCACTCGGGGTCGGCGTCCGTGGCCAGCGCCCACATCCCGGCGAGTTCGGGGGCGTACGGCACGGCGTTGAAGTCGCCGATGACGATCGCCCGGTCGTGCTGGGCGACTTCCTCGGCGAGTACGCGGGTCTGGTCCGCGCGGATCTCCTCCTGGCGCCGTTGGGCGAGGTGCGTGTTGAAGACGCGGACGGACTCGCCGTCCACCTCCGTGGTGACGGCCAGGTAGCCGCGGTCCTCGGAGCCGCCGTCGGGGTATTCCACCAGCACCGGGTCGGTCATCGGCGCTGCCGAGAGGATCGCCTGGCCGTAGCCGCCCGGACTCCACGGCGCGCCCCCGCAGCGGCCCCAGCTCTTCAGGACCGATCCGTACTCGACGTGGTAGACGAGGCCGTGCAGGGCCTCCAGGTAGTCCCGGATCTGCTTGACGTCGGGCGCGCACGCCTCCTGGAGGCCGACGACCTGGGGCGCGAACGCGGCGATCTCCGCTGCCCGGTCGACGTTGCTCTCCTCGCAGGGATTGCAGAGGTTCCACGTCATGACGCGGTTCGCGACCGTGTCCCGGACGACATCGACGCGCGACGACCCGGCGGACTGCGCCCCGCCCGGTGCGCTGGGCCCGACCAGGACGATCCAGGTCACGACCACGGCACCCGTGAGCAACCACGTGCCCTTCTTGAGCACCTTCGCCTCCTGAAAACGCGCGCACATGCCGTCCGACGACTCCCATGAACCAGGTTATGGGACGGGACATATGGAGGAGTTAACCGATCACGGCGTGCGGCCGGTGGCCTCCCAGCCCGCGATCAGCGCGCCGAGGGCGTCCGCCCACACCGGCGCGCTGTCCGGCCGTCGCTGAGGCGTCAGCATCCGCAGGTCCACCGCCGCGAGCCCCTCGCACAGCGCGTGGAACTGCCAGGTCGCCTCCCGTACGCTCCGGCCTCCCGTGCCGCCGTGGGCGTGGAGACGGCGGATCCGCTCGTGCAGTGCCTGGAGGGCCTCCGCCCGGGCCGGTGCGAAGCGGCTGCGGATCTCCGGCGGGACGGTGACCTGCTGCTCGAAGGTGACCCGGAACAGCGCGGGGTGGTCCAGCGCCCATTCCCGGAACCCCGACGCCCCCGCCGCGACCAGGTCGGCGGCCGGATCGCCGGTCGTGGGCAGCGCCGCGACCTTGGCCCCCAGCAGGGCGAAACCCCGCACGCCCAGCCCGACGATCAAGGCGTCCTTGGAACCGAGGCTCGTGTAGACGGCCCGCGTCGTCGTCCCCACCGCTTCGGCCAGCCGTCGCACGGTCAGCGCCTCCAGCCCTTCGGCCAGGAGGATTCGCTCCGCGGCGTCCAGCAGCGCTTCGGCCGTCGCGTCGTCGTGCACCCGTTTGCGTCCCATGTCGACAGGATATCGGAACGGTGTTACGTTACGACGTAACGGAATGTCGTGACGCGCACGCGGACGCTCACGCGGGCGACCGCGCGGACGTCTCCGAGGAGGTGCGTGCACCATGGCGACCGCGACCGACCTGGAGACGGGGCTGGCCTACGACATCGAGGGCGCCGGCCCACCCGTCGTCCTCCTGCACGGCATGACCTTCGACCGCCGCACCTGGCGCCCGATCACCGCACAGCTCGGCCCCGACGTCACCGGCATCGCCGTCGACCTCCCGGCCCACGGCGACAGTCCCGCGGACAGCGGGCCGACACGGCTGGAGGGCATCGCCGACCGGGTCCACCGCCTGCTGCGGTCACTGGACGTCGACAAGCCGGTCGTCGTGGGTCACTCGGCGTCCGCCGGGATCGCCTGCCTGTACGCGGCCACATATCCGGCGCGCGGCGTCGTCATGGTCGACCAGACGACGGAGATCCTGCCGGTCGCGCAGATGGTGCACCAGATGGCGCCGATGCTGCGCGGCCCGTCGTTCGACCAGGTGTGGCCGAGGATCGAGTCGAGCCTCGGGCTCGACCTCGTCCCGGAACCCACCCGCACCCTGGTCCTGGACACGCACAGGGTCGAGCAGGACGTGGTACTCGACTACTGGGACCAGGTGTTGAGCACGGACCCGGCCGAACTGCAGGCGTGGATCGACGCGAGGGCGGCGGCCGTCGACGTGCCCTGCCTGGCGGTTCTCGGGCGGCCGGCCACCGACGGGGAGCGGGACGGCTTCCGCCGGATGCGGGACGTGCAGCTCGAACAGTGGGTGGGCGACGGGCACTTCGTGCACCTCGTCGACCCCGAACGGTTCGCGGCCAGGCTCCGCGCCTTCCTCCAGTACTGCACCGCGCACCGGGAACGGCGGGCCTGACAACGGCAGTTCGGCGCGGCGGGCGCCGTTGGTAGATTCACACGTCATGCGATCCCGCGAGTTCGACCGCGACTTCCGTGACCGGGCCACCCGGACCCGGAACCGGGGCATCGGCCTCCTGGCCGTGGCCGGGCCGTCCTCTTCACGAGCGGCACCCTCAGCCGGCGGATGAGTGCCCACGGCGAGGCGATGCGCGAACTGGACCGCATCGCCGACGAACGCGAAGGATCACGGTGAGGGAGATCGGCATGGCAGGCGAGGTCGAGTCGGCCGTCCGGGCGGCCGTCGACGCGGAGTTGCGGCTGCTCGACCCAGAGGTACGTGCCTCGCCGGACCGGGTCCGGGAGCTGCTGCACCCGGAGTTCACCGAGATCGGAGCCTCCGGACGCCGGTGGGACGCGGAGTCGATCCTCACCGTGACGAGCGGCGGCGCCGTCTCCGCGGAGGCCCCGGTCGAGGTGAGCGACATGTCCGGCGTCCTCCTCGCGCCCGGCCTCGTGCACCTGACGTACTTCACCGACCACCAGGGCCGCCACGCATGGCGCAGCTCCCTGTGGCGGCTGACGGACACGGGCTGGCGGCTGTACTTCCACCAGGGCACCCTGGCCCCGTGAACCAGCCCTGATCACCGAGGCCCGCTGCGTATGAACTGGGCTTTTTCTCCGCTTACATGATCCATTTTCGCGTGGCGAAGATCACAAACTGGCTGCTGTATCGTATGTCGCAGATCACAGATCCTCGGGCATAGGATGCACCCAGTCGCGCATGTGAGCCGATTCACATACTCGCGATCCTTGCGGGCGCCTGTGCGTGCGATCCATCGGTCGAGGACGACTGGAAGGAGCTGAGGGGCGTGAACACCTACGCACCCGTGCTCGTGCTCGGCGCCCGCGGGCGGCGATCGCCGTCCTCCCCGTGCGCGTCCCCGCGCACGTCGCGCCGAACAGCCCGACCAGGCAGAACGTAGCGCCCACGAGCACGGCACCGAGCGCTTCTCCCCGAACCCCGATCCCGGGCCCGGTGCCGCCGAGCCAGTGGGAGACCGGAACGGGACCAGAGGACTACGAGGGCTGAGGGGCACCCAATGGGACTCGAAGAAAAGCTGCCGAGCGGCTTCCTGCTGACCACCGTCGAACAGGCCGCGGGCTGGGTGCGCAAGGCGTCCGTCTTCCCCGCGACCTTCGGCCTCGCCTGCTGCGCCTTCGAGATGATGACGGCGGGCGCCGGCCGGTACGACCTCGCGCGCTTCGGCATGGAGGTCTTCCGCGGCTCACCCCGCCAGGCGGACCTGATGATCGTCGCGGGCCGGGTGAGCCAGAAGATGGCCCCGGTCGTGCGGCAGGTCTACGACCAGATGCCCAACCCCAAGTGGGTCATCTCCATGGGCGTTTGCGCCTCCTCGGGCGGCATGTTCAACAACTACGCGATCGTCCAGGGCGTCGACCACATCGTCCCGGTCGACATCTACCTGCCCGGCTGCCCGCCGCGCCCCGAGATGCTGATGGACGCCATCCTCAAGCTCCACGAGAAGATCCGGACCTCCAAGCTCGGGGTCAACGCCGAGGAAGCGGCCCGCGAGGCGGAGGAAGCGGCACTCAAGGCGCTGCCCACGATCGAGATGAAGGGGCTTCTGCGATGAGCGGCGACGACACACTCCCCGCCGCGCGGGAGGCGGCCGGTTCCCGGCCGCACGCCGGCACCCACACAATCACCCGGATTCCGGCTTCGGACCAGCGGAGGTCGTACAGCTGATGACTGCTCCCCACGTGCACGCCACGCCCCCGTCCGGTCCTCGCGAGACGACCGAGGGCACCGTCTACACGGTCACCGGCGGGGACTGGGACGAGGTCGTCCAGTCCGCGTCCCGCGCCGACGACGAGCGCATCGTCGTCAACATGGGCCCCCAGCACCCCTCCACCCACGGCGTGCTCCGGCTGATCCTGGAGATCGACGGCGAGACCGTCACCGAGGCCCGCTGCGGCATCGGCTACCTCCACACCGGCATCGAGAAGAGCGCCGAGTACCGGACGTGGACCCAGGGCACCACCCTGGTGACGCGGATGGACTACCTGTCGTCGTTCTTCAACGAGGCGGTGTACTGCCTCGGCGTGGAGAAGCTGCTGGGCATCGAGGACGACGTCCCCGACCGGGCCTCCGTCATCCGGGTCCTGCTCATGGAGCTCAACCGCATCTCCTCCCACCTCGTGGCCATCGCCACCGGCGGCATGGAGCTCGGCGCGACAACCGTCATGATCTACGGCTTCCGCGACCGCGAAATGATCCTGGACGCCTTCGAGCTGATCACCGGCCTGCGGATGAACCATGCCTTCATCCGGCCCGGCGGACTCGCCCAGGACCTCCCGGCCGGCGCCGTCGACCAGCTGCGCGACCTGGTCAAGACGCTCAAGAAGAACTTCCCGGAGTACGACAAACTCGCCACCGGCAACCCGATCTTCAAGGGCCGCATGCAGGACATCGGCTACCTCGACCTCGCCGGCTGCATGGCCCTCGGCGTCACGGGCCCCATCCTGCGCTCCACCGGCCTGCCCTTCGACCTGCGCAAGAGCGACCCGTACTGCGGCTACGAGACGTACGACTTCGACATCGCGACCGTCGACACCTGCGACGCCTACGGCCGCTTCCTGATCCGGCTGGAGGAGATGCGCCAGTCGCTGCGGATCATCGAGCAGTGCCTCGACCGGCTGGAGCCCGGGCCCGTGATGGTCGGCGACAAGAAGATCGCCTGGCCCGCTCAGCTCGCCCTGGGGCCCGACGGACTCGGCAACTCCCTCGACCACATCAGGGAGATCATGGGCACCTCGATGGAGTCCCTGATCCACCACTTCAAGCTGGTCACCGAGGGCTTCCGGGTCCCGCCGGGGCAGGCGTACACGACGGTCGAGTCGCCCAAGGGCGAACTCGGCGCGCACATCGTCTCCGACGGCGGCACCCGCCCCTACCGGGTCCACTTCCGTGACCCGTCCTTCACCAACTTGCAGGCCCTCGCGGCGATGTGCGAAGGCGGCCAGCTGGCCGACGTCATCGTCGTCGTCGCGTCCATCGACCCCGTACTGGGTGGCGTCGACCGATAACGACCGGATCCTGACGCGCGAGAGGCCGGCCGGCCCGGGCACACCGGGCCGGCCGGCCTCTTTTCGTGCCCCGATCCCCTCGCACCGCCCGTCTTTGCATGTTGCTGCACGGGGCGAGATTTGGCCGGATGTTGTTCCTACAGTCCTGACCTGTCGGGCTGAATCCAAGCAACCCCCACACCCTATTTGGCGTCCTCTCCTTCGTAGAGCGGTGGAAATCCGGAGTTCATCCGGCACGGCCTCCCGCCGTGTCGGGCGGCTGCGGTCAACTGGCGTGAAATGGGCGGAAGTTGGCGCCGTGAGGGCTTCGGTGGTCAGCACTGCCCGGGGCAACATCGGGTATCGGGTTCGGGCGTTGAATCGGCCAGGCAATCGCTTGACGGGTTTTCCGCGGTCGGGCGACACTACTGCTGTTCTTGGCGTCCTCGGTGCGTCGTTGCAAAAAGGAGAGATATGTCGTTGGAGCAACCAGCCGTCCCGACATTGCGAAGCGCCGCCGAGGTTTCCCCAAGCGACCTGCCCGACGTTCTCGGCGGGTTCGACCTCAGTGATCAGGACCGGTTCGGCGACGGATTCCCGCACGAGGTCTTCGCCAGACTCCGGAAGGAAGCGCCCGTCCTGCTGCACCCCCCGGGCCGCACCCGCGACGGCGAGAACTTCTGGGTGCTCTCCCGCTACGCCGACGTGCTGGAGGCCGCGGCCCACCCGCTGCTGTCCTCCCAGGGCGGCGGCGACCGCGAGGGCGGCGGCACCCACCTCGACGATCTGCCCGCCGGCACCTACTCCGGCGCGATGCTCAACATGATGGACGACCCGCGGCACCGCCTGCTGAAGGAACTGGTCACCCCCTCGGTCACCGGTCCGGTCCTCCAGGCGCTGACCCCGACCATCACCGAGCGGGCCGAGGCGATCGTGTCCGAGGTCGTGGAGCGGGGCTCCTGCGACTTCCAGAACGAGGTCGCCGGCCGCTTCTCCGTCGAGGTCGTGGCCGCGCTGATGGGCGTTCCGCGCGAGGACTGGCCCCAGTTCGTCGACTGGACCGAAGTGGTCATGGGCTACGAGGACCGCGAGTCCGGCGAGACGTCCTCGCGCAGCCAGGAAGCGCTGCTGGCCATGTACCAGTACGGAGTGAAACTCCTCGCCGAGAAGCGGGCCGACCCGGCGCAGGACTTCCTCTCCGTCATCGCCACCAGCGACCTGCCCGAGGGCCACGGTGTGGCCCCGCTGCGCGAGTACGAGCGCGAGGTGTTCGTCAACCTGCTGTCCCTGGCCGGCAGCGAACCCACCCGCAACGTCATCGCCGTGGGCCTGCTCGCCCTGGCCGAGCGGCCGGACCAGTGGCAGGCGCTGCGCGCCGACCGGTCCCTGCTGGACAGCGCCATCGAGGAAATGATGCGCTGGTCCACGCCGACGCCGTACAACCGGCGCACCGCCACCGAGGACTTCACGTTCCGGGACACCCAGTTCCGCCGCGGCGACAAGGTGACGCTGTGGTGGGCGTCCGCCAACCGGGACGAGAGCGTCTTCCCGGACGCCATGTCCTTCGACGTGCGCCGCGACCCCAACCCGCACCTCGCCTTCGGCTCGGGGCCGCACAGCTGCCTAGCCGTGGACCTGGCACGCGTCGAACTGCGCGCCCTGTTCAGCGCGTTGCTCGACCGGGTGGCCGAGGTGCGGCTGACCGGGCCCGTGCCGTGGGCCAACAACAGCAAGCACACGGTCGCGCTGAAGGTGCCGGTGGAGTTCGTCCGGGCCTGAACCGGCCCGGTGCGCCGCCGTTCGCGGCGGACGCCGTGCACACGACCGCCGTACGGGGTTCGAGGGACGGCGGTCACCGGGGGGTCGGTGGTCATGGGCAGTGACCACAACAAGCCGCGGTGGGCGGGGTGTTCGCGGGCCGACGCGTGACCGGCCCGCAATCCGCTCCGCCCCCCGGATCTCAGGGCGGGCCGGTGGCGTGCGCCGTCGGCCGGACACGTCGGGTGCGCGCGAGGGCGCGCCCGGCGTCCTGCCCTCGACGGCGCGTGAATCGTCCGTCCGGAGTGCCGGACGGACAGACCTGACGTGCCCTCACCAGTGGGGCGACGTGGAGGGGGAATCCAAGTGGGCAACGCTGCCAACCATGAGCCGGTCGCGGTCGTCGGCCTGGCGTGCCGCCTGCCGGGGGCGGCGAACCCGGCCGCGTACTGGCAGTTGCTCCGCGACGGACGGGACGCCCTGGGCGAACCCGGACCGCGGCGCTGCCACCCCGAAGGCCCCACCGTGCCCCTGCTGCCCTCGGGCGAGCCGGTGCGCGCGGGCTTCCTCGACCAGGTCGACTCGTTCGACGCCGGGTTCTTCGGCATCTCACCGGGCGAGGCCGCCGTACTCGACCCGCAGCAGCGACTGGTGCTCGAACTGGCCTGGGAGGCCTTCGAGGACGCCGGAATCGTCCCGGGCGACGGCCAGGACGGCACCGGACCCGGCACCGGCGTATACGTCGGCGCCACCTACGACGACTACGCCGCGCTGCGCGGCACACGACTGAGCCCGCACACGGCCACCGGCCGCAACCGCGCCATGATCGCCAACCGCGTGTCCTACACCCTGGGCCTGCGCGGACCGAGCCTCGTGGTGGACACCGCCCAGTCCTCCGCGCTGGTCGCCGTGCACCTGGCCTGCCGGGCGCTGGCGGCGGGGGAGTGCACCGTGGCGCTCGCCGGCGGCGTCAACCTGAACCTCACCCAGGACGGCTACGACATCACGCGGGCGCTCGGCGCGATCTCACCCGACGGCCGCTGCCACACCTTCGACGCGCGGGCCAACGGGTTCGTGCGCGGCGAGGGCGGCGCCGTGCTGGTCCTCAAGCCGCTGTCCGCCGCGCTGGCCGACGGCGACACGGTGCACGCCGTGATCCGCGGCACCGCCACCAACAACGACGGCGGCGGCGACTCCCTGACCGCACCCCGCCAGGAGGCGCAGCAGGAGGTGCTGCGGCTGGCCTGCGAGGCGGCCGGCGTCTCCCCGGCCGACCTGAGCTATGTCGAACTGCACGGCACCGGAACGCCGTTGGGCGACCCCGTCGAAGCCGCGGCGCTCGGCGC
Organism: Streptomyces sp. NPDC037054; assembly: GCF_055606745.1. Classification (NCBI taxonomy): domain Bacteria; kingdom Bacillati; phylum Actinomycetota; class Actinomycetes; order Kitasatosporales; family Streptomycetaceae; genus Streptomyces; species Streptomyces sp. NPDC037054. Next base: position 462,294 of record NZ_JBVJSJ010000003.1, read on the forward strand.
GGTGGCCCGGCGCGAACGGCCGCTGCTGGTCGGCTCCGTGAAGACGAACATCGGACACCTGGAGGGCGCGGCCGGGATCGCCGGCCTCATGAAGACCGTGCTGTGCCTGTCCCGCCGGGAACTGGTGCCCAGCCTGAACTTCACCACCCCCAATCCGCGCATCCCGCTGGACGAGCTGGGACTGCGCGTCGTCACCGAGAGCGGCCCGTGGCCCGCCGTGGACGGCCCGCTGCTGGCCGGGGTGAGCTCCTTCGGCATGGGCGGCGCCAACTGCCACGTCGTCCTCGCCGAACCCCCCGCCCCCGTGGACGCGTCCGCGCCCGCCGTCGTGGCGGCGGCGGACGGTGAGGCCGGGCAGTACGACGGACCGGTGCTGGTGCCGCTGTCCGCACGCGCCCCGAAGGCACTGACCGAACTGGCGGCCCTGCTGGGCGAGTCGATGGCCTCACCGGTGGACCTCGCCCACTCCCTGGCCACCACGCGCAGCCCCCTGGAACGCCGGGCGGTCCTGGTCGCCGACCACGCCGACGAGGTGCCGGGCCTGCTGGAGGCACTGGCCGCGGACGCGCCGAACGCGCGCGTGGTGCGCGGCACGGCCGTCGAGGGACGCACGGTGTTCCTGTTCGCCGGCCAGGGCAACCAACGGCCGGGCATGGGGCGCGAGATCTACCGCCGCCACCCGGTGTACGCCGCGGCGCTCGACGAGATCGCCGAGGAGATGCGGGCGCACCTGCCGCGGCCCCTCCTGGACGTGATGTTCGCCGAGGAGGGCTCGGCGGACGCGGCACTGCTCGACGACTCGGCGTACACGCAGCCCGCGCTGTTCGCCGTCCAGGTCGCGCTGTTCCGGCTCGTGGAGAGCTGGGGCATCACCCCGGACGCGGTGCTCGGCCACTCCTTCGGCGAACTGGCCGCCCTGCACGTCGCCGGGGCGATGCCGCTCGCCGACGCCTGCGCCCTGGTCGCCACCCGCGGCCGCCTCATGAGCGACCTCCCGCCCGGCGGGGCGATGGTGGTCGTCGAGGCGTCCGAGGCGGAACTGCTGCCGGACGTCGAGGCGTCCGGCGGCCTCGTGTCGATCGCCGCCCTCAACGGCCCCACCACCACGGTGCTTTCCGGAGACGTCGACGCCACGCAGGCGCTCGCCGCCCGCTGGGCCGAACAGGGCCGGCGCACCCGGCACATGCCGATCCCGCTGGCCGCGCACTCGTCGTACGTGGACGGCATCCTGAACGGGATGCGGGAGGCCGCCGACCGGGTCGACTGGCAGCAGCCGCACCTGCCGGTCCTGTCCTCGCTGACCGGCGCCGAACTGGAGTTCCCCGGTCTCGACTGGCCCGGGTTCTGGGCCCGGCACACGCGCGAGACGGTGCGCTTCGCCGACGCGATCGCCACGGCCTGCGCGCACGGCGCGCGCACCTTCCTGGAACTGGGACCCGACGGGACCCTGTCCGCCATGGGCCCGGGCAACGCACCCGAGGACGTGGCGTTCGTCCCCGCCATGACCGGCGGGGAACGCCCGGACCTGCGGTCCCTGCTCACCGCTGTGGCCCGCGTCCACGTGCGGGGCGTCCCCGTGGACTGGACACGGTTCCACGCCGGATCCGGGGCGCGGCGCGTCCCGCTGCCCACCTACCCGTTCCAGCGGCGGCGGCACTGGATCGCCGGGGTGACCGCCACCGGCGCCGCGACACCCGCCGTGGCCGACGCGCCGACGACCGAACTGCCGGCGGGCCCGGAACCGAAGCTCGCCGGGCTGCCCGCCGCCGAGCGTGAGCAGGCGGTGCGCGCACTGGTGCGCGCCGAGGTGGCCGCCGCCCTGGAACTGGACTCGCCCGACGAACTGGACGCGCGCCGCCCCTTCAAGGACCTGGGCTTCCGCTCGCTGATGGCGGTGGAACTGGGGCAGCGGCTCGCCGAGGCGACCGGGCTGCGCCTGCCCGCCACCGTCGTGCTGGACCACCCGACCCCCGAACGGCTCACCGAGCACCTCGTCGGCCGGCTGGCCACCGGCACCCCCACGGCCTCCGCGGCCACGACGGCGGCGCCCACCGCCGAACCGATCGCCATCGTCGGCATGGCCTGCCGGTTCCCCGGCGGCGTCGGCTCGCCCGAAGACCTCTGGGACCTCGTGGCGTCCGGCGGCGACGCCATCGGCGCGTTCCCCACCGACCGCGGCTGGGACCTGGACCGGCTCTTCGACGCGGACCCCGACCGGCCCGGCCGCAGCTACGCGCGCACCGGCGGCTTCCTGTACGGGGCCGCGGAGTTCGACGCCGGGCTGTTCGGCATCTCGCCCCGCGAGGCGACGGCCATGGACCCGCAGCAGCGGCTGCTGCTGGAGACCTCGTGGGAAGCCCTGGAGCGGGCCGGCATCGACCCGCTGTCCCTGCGGAACACCAGGACCGGAGTGTTCGCCGGGGTCATGGCACAGGACTACGGCCCCCGCATGCACGAGGGCGCCCCCGGCCTCGACGGGTACGTGCTGACCGGCACCACGGCCAGCGTCGCCTCCGGCCGCATCGCCTACAGCCTGGGACTGCGGGGACCCGCGGTCACCGTGGACACGGCGTGCTCCTCGTCGCTCGTGGCGCTGCACCTGGCGGCGCAGGCGCTGCGCGCGGGGGAGTGCTCCCTCGCGCTGGCCGGCGGCGTGACGGTGATGTCCACGCCCGGCATCTTCGTGGAGTTCTCCCGGCAGCGCGGGCTGTCGCCCGACGGGCGGTGCAAGTCGTTCGCCGCCGCGGCCGACGGCACCGGCTGGGCGGAGGGCGCCGCACAACTCGTCCTGGAGCGGCTGTCCGACGCGCGCGCCAACGGCCATCCGGTGCTCGCTGTGCTGCGCGGCTCGGCGGTGAACCAGGACGGCGCCTCCAACGGCCTCACCGCGCCCAACGGACCCTCCCAGGAAGAGGTCATCCGCACCGCGCTCACCGCCGCCGGCCTGACCACCTCCGACGTCGACCTCGTCGAGGCCCACGGCACCGGCACCACGCTCGGCGACCCCATCGAGGCCGAGGCCCTGCTGGCCACCTACGGCCGCGACCGCGCCGGCGAACCCGTGTGGCTGGGGTCCCTCAAGTCCAACATCGGCCACACCCAGGCGGCGGCCGGCGTCGCCGGCGTGATCAAGGTGGTGCAGGCACTGCGGCACGGGGAACTGCCGCGCACCCTGCACGTGGACGAACCCTCGCCCTACGTGGACTGGTCGGCGGGCGGGGTACGGCTGCTCACCGAGGCCCGGCCCTGGCCGGACGCCGGACGCCCGCGCCGCGCGGCGGTGTCCTCCTTCGGCATCAGCGGCACCAACGCGCACGTCGTCGTAGAACAGGCACCCGAACCGGCCGAAGCCGCGGGCGAAGCGGTGACCGTGCCCGCCGAGACCACGGGCGAGCCGGCGACGGAGCCGGACGTGGCGGACACCGGCCGCTCCTTCCGCTCCGGGCCGGTACACGTGCCGGTGCCGGTCGTGGTGTCCGGGCACTCCCCGGCCGCGCTGCGCGCGCAGGCGGAGCGCCTGGCCGCGCACCTGGAGAGGCAGCCCGCGACACCCCTGGCGGACATCGCCCGCGCGACCGCCACCACCCGTGCCGCGCTGGCACACCGCGCCGTCCTCACCGCCACGGACCACGCGGACCTCGTCCGGGGCCTGCGCACCCTGGCCGCCGACGACGAGACACCCGGCCTGGTCCGCGGCGTGGCCGATGTGGACGGCCGCACGGTGTTCGTGTTCCCCGGCCAGGGCGCGCAGTGGGCGGGCATGGCGGTGGAACTGCTCGATTCCTCGCCGGTGTTCGCGGCCCGCATGGGCGAATGCGCGGACGCGCTGGGCGAGTTCGTGGACTGGTCGCTGCTGGGTGTGCTGCGGGGTGAGGCGGGTCAGCCGTCTCTGGACCGTGTGGATGTGGTGCAGCCGGTGTCGTTCGCGGTGATGGTGTCGCTGGCGGCGCTGTGGCGGTCGTTCGGTGTCGAACCCGACGCGGTCGTCGGTCACTCGCAGGGCGAGATCGCCGCGGCGTGTGTCGCGGGGGCGCTGACCCTGCGCGACGCGGCCAAGGTGAGCGCGCTGCGCAGCGCCGCGCTGAGCGCGTTGTCCGGCGGCGGCGGAATGCTGTCGGTCGCCCTGCCCGTCACCGAACTCCGGCCGCGACTGGCCGACGTGGACGGGCAGGTGTCCGTGGCCGCCGTCAACGGGCCGGCCGCCGTGGTGCTCTCCGGCGAACCCGGACCGCTCCGGGACCTCGCCGACGAGCTGACCGCCGACGGCGTCCGCGCCCGGCTCGTCCCGGTCGACTACGCCTCGCACTCCCCGCAGGTGGAACGGATCCGCACCGACCTCCTGGACCGGCTCGCGGGCCTGCAACCCCGCACCGCCGGGATCCCGTTCTACTCCACCGTCACCGGCGAGCGGCTGGACACCGCCGTCATGGACGCCGAGTACTGGTACCGGAACCTGCGCGACACCGTCCGGTTCGAGGAGACCGTGCGCGAGTTGGACCGCGCCGGACACCGCGTGTACGTGGAGGCGAGCCCGCACCCGATCCTCACCGCCGCCGTGCAGGACACCGTCGAGTCGGCCGGCAGCACGGCCGTCGTGGTCGGCTCACTGCGCCGCGACCAGGGCGGCCCCGAACGGTTCCTGCTGTCGCTGGCCGAGGCCCACGTGCGCGGCGTCGCCGTGGACTGGACCGCCGCGCTCGGCGCCGCCGGACAGCGGGCGGAACTGCCCACCTACGCCTTCCAGCGCGAGCGCTACTGGCTGTCCACCCCCGAGGCCGGCTCGGACCCGGCCGGGCTCGGGCTCGACGCCACCGCGCACCCCCTCCTGGGCGCCGCCGCACCCGTGGCCTCCACCGGCGAACTCCTGCTGACCGGAGAGCTGTCCCGGCAGCGCCAGCCCTGGCTGGCCGACCACGCCGTCTTCGGCACCGCCGTACTGCCCGGCGCCGCCTTCGTCGAACTGGCGGTGCGCGCCGGCGACGAGGCCGGCTGCGCGGCACTGGAGGAACTCACCCTGCACGCACCGCTGTTGCTGCCCGAGCGCGGCGGCGTCGCGGTACAGGTGGTGCTCGGTGCGCCGGGCGAGGACGGCGGCCGGACCGTGGACGTGTACTCACGGCAGGGCGGCGGCAGCCCTGACTGGACGCACCACGCCACGGGAAGGCTCGGCGCGACCTCCGCGCCCGCCCCCGCGCCCGGCCCCTGGCTGCCGAGGGGCGCCGTCCCGGTCGAGCCCGCCGACCGCTACCCGGCGCTGGCCCGCCTCGGCTACGACTACGGGCCGGTGTTCCAGGGCCTCGGCCGGCTCTGGCGGCACGGCGAGGACCTGTTCGCCGAAGTCGCCCTGCCCGAACCGGCGGCGGAACAGGCGGCGGCCTTCGGCCTGCACCCGGCGCTCCTGGACGCCGCGCTGCACGCCGTCGTCCCCACCGACCCGGCCGACACGACCGTACTGCCGTTCGCCTTCAGCGGCGTCCGGCTGTACCGCTCCGGAGCAGCCGCCGCCCGCGTGCGCCTGCGCCCGGCGGCCGGTGGGGCCGTGTCGATCACCATGACCGACAGCGAGGACCAGCCCGTCCTGGTGATCGACTCGCTGGCCTTCCGCCCGGTCACCGCCGAGCACCTCGCCGCCGGCCGCCGGGACCACCTCTACCGCACCGACTGGATCCCGTCGGCGGCCCCCACGCAGGACGGCGCGTGGACCCTGCTCGCGGGCCCGGACGCCCTGGCAGGGCCGGCCGGACCGGCCGATCAGGTGCCCGCCGCGGTCGGCGTCGAGGTCGCCGGGGTGTACGACGCCCTGACGGTGGCCCAACGCTGGCTGGCCGACGAGCGGTTCGCCGACTCCACGCTGGTGGTGCTCACCCGGGGCGCGGTCGCCACCGGGCCGGAGGAGCAGCCCCCGGTGGACCCGGACGCCGCGGCCGTGTGGGGCCTCGTGCGCAGCGCGCAGACGGAGAACCCGGACCGCTTCGTGCTGGCGGACACGGACGGGCACCCGGCGTCCGAGGCACTGCTGCCCCGCCTGGCCGCGACCGGTGAGCCGCAAGTGGCCCTGCGGGCGGGCAAGGTGCTCGTGCCCCGGTTGGTGCGGGTGACGGACGCGGTGGGGGAGACGCCCTGGTCGGCTGAGGACCGGGTGCTGGTCACCGGGGCGAGTGGTGCGCTGGGTCAATTGGTGGCGCGGCACTTGGTGGAGCGTCACGGGGTGGGTGGCCTGGTGCTGGCGTCCCGTCGTGGTGACGAGGCGCCCGGTATGGCCGAGTTGGCGGGTGTGCTGCGTGAGCGGGGCGCCGAGGTGGCGGTCGTGGCGTGCGACGTGGCCGACCGGGAGGCCGTGGCCGCGCTGCTGGCCGCGCATCCCGTGACGGCCGTGGTGCACGCGGCCGGCATCCTCGACGACGGCGTGCTCGCCGCGCTCACCCCCGAACGGGTCGCCGAGGTGCTCCGCGCGAAGGCGGACGGCGCGCGCTGGCTCGACGAGCTGACCCGCGAGCGGGACCTCACCGCGTTCGTGCTGTTCTCCTCGGTGGCCGGAACCCTCGGCAACGCCGGGCAGGCCGCATACGCGGCGGCCAACGCGGCGCTCGACGCCCTGGCCGTGCGGCGCCGCTCCGACGGGCTGCCCGCCACCTCCATTGCCTGGGGCCTGTGGGCCGAGAGCAGCGGCATGACCGAGCAGATGGCCGACACCGACCGGGCCCGGCTGGCCCGCGCGGGCGTGCTGCCGCTGGACTCCGGCACCGGCCTCGACCTGCTCGACGCGGCCACCGCCCTCGACGACCCCACTCCGCTGGCCGCCCGGCTCGATCCGGCGGCGCTGCGCGAGCGGGCCGCCGAGGGCGTGCTGTCGCCGGTGCTGCGCGCACTGGTGCCGGTGGTGCGCCGCGCCGCCGCCGCGGACGGCCCGGCGACGGACGGCGCCGACGGGCTGCGCCGACGGCTGACCGAGCAGGAACCCCTGCGCGTCCTCCAGGAGTTGGTGCTCGCCCAGGCGGCCGTCGTGCTCGGCCACTCCGACCCGGGCGGGCTGTCGCCCAACCGGCCGTTCAAGGACATCGGCTTCGACTCGCTGACCGCCGTGGAACTGCGCAACCGGCTGAGCCGGGCCACCGGGGTCCGACTCCCCGCGACGCTCGTGTTCGACCACCCCACCCCGGCCGCGCTGGCCGCGTACCTGCGCGGCGAACTCGTCGGCGACACGGCCCCCGCGACCCCGGCCGCCACCCCGGCGGTCGCCTCGACCGGCGACGAACCGATCGCGATCGTCGGCATGGCCTGCCGCTTCCCGGGCGGGGTCGCCTCACCCGAGGACCTGTGGGACCTGGTGGCCTCCGGCGGCGACGCCATCGGCGGCTTCCCCACCGACCGCGGCTGGGACGTGACCGGCCTGTACGACCCCGACCCGGACCGGGCCGGCCGCTCGTACACCCGGCACGGCGGCTTCCTCTACGACGCGGGCCGGTTCGACGCCGGGCTGTTCGGGATCTCGCCCCGTGAGGCGCTCGCCATGGACCCGCAGCAGCGGCTGCTGCTGGAGACCGCCTGGGAAACATTGGAGCGGGCGGGCATCGACCCGACGTCCTTGCGCGGCAGCCAGACCGGCGTGTTCACCGGTGTGATGTACCACGACTACGCCACCACCCTGCGCGAACTGCCCGAGGGCGTCGAGGGACACCTCCTCACCGGCACCGCGGCGAGCGTCGCCTCCGGCCGGGTCGCCTACACCCTCGGTCTCCAGGGCCCCGCGGTCACGGTGGACACGGCCTGCTCCTCCTCGCTCGTGGCACTGCACCTCGCGGCGCAGGCGCTGCGCTCCGGCGAGTGCTCGCTGGCGCTGGCCGGCGGCGTGACGGTGATGGCCGAGCCGACGACGTTCACCGCGTTCTCCCGGCAGCGCGGACTCGCCCCCGACGGGCGCTGCAAGTCCTTCGCCGAGGGCGCCGACGGCACCGGCTGGGCCGAGGGCGTCGGCCTGCTGCTCCTCGAACCACTCTCCGCCGCGCGCGCCAACGGCCACCGCGTCCTCGCCGTGCTGCGCGGCTCGGCGGTCAACCAGGACGGCGCGTCCAACGGCCTGACCGCGCCCAACGGCCCCTCGCAGGAACGCGTCATCCGCTCCGCGCTGGCCGCCGCCGGGCTCTCCCCGCGTGACGTCGACGCGGTCGAGGGCCACGGCACCGGCACCCCGCTCGGCGACCCGATCGAGGCGCAGGCGCTCCTGGCCACCTACGGCCGCGACCGCGACGGCGACCCGCTGTGGCTCGGGTCGGTCAAGTCCAACATCGGGCACGCGCAGGCCGCCGCGGGCGTGGCCGGCCTGATCAAGATGGTGCAGGCCCTGCGGCACGGAACGCTGCCCCGCACCCTGCACGCCACGGAGCCGTCGACCCACGTGGACTGGGCGTCCGGCGAGGTGCGGCTCCTCACCGAGGCCCGGCCCTGGCCGGACACCGGCCGACCGCGCCGTGCCGCGGTGTCGTCGTTCGGCATCAGCGGCACCAACGCCCACGTCATCATCGAGCAGGCGGACACCGAACCCGCGACGGCCGGACCCGCGACGGCCGGACCCGAGACCGCCGTGCCCGAAGCGGCGGGGCCCGAAGCCGGGCCCGAAACGGCAGGTCCCGAGACCGGGTCCGAAACCGCCGGTGCCGGTACGCCGCAGCCCGGCACCGTGCCCCGGCCGCTGCCCGTCGCGCTGTCCGGCCAGACCGAGGACGCCCTGCGCGAGCAGGCCGCGCGACTCGCCGCGCACCTCGACGGCCGGCCCGACAGCAGGCTGCTCGACGTCGCCTGGTCCAGCGTGACGGCCCGGGCCGCACTGGAGCACCGCGCGGTCGTCCTCGCCACCGACTCGGAGGAACTGGGCGCACGACTCAGGGACTTGGCCGAGGGGCGGGAAACCCCCGGCGTCGTGCGCGGCGTCGCGGCCGACACCGCGCGCCGGGTGGCGTTCGTGTTCCCCGGACAGGGCGCCCAGTGGCCCGGCATGGCACTCGAACTCCTCGCGACCTCCCCGGTGTTCGCCGCCCGGCTCGCCGAGTGCGCCGCCGCGATCGAGACGCACGTCGACTGGTCGGTGCTCGACGTCCTGCGCGGCACCCCGGGCGCCCCCTCGCTGGAACGCGTGGACGTCGTACAGCCGGTGACCTTCGCGGTCAACGTGTCGCTGGCCGCGCTGTGGCGCGCCCACGGCGTCGAACCGGACGTCGTCATCGGCCACTCGCAGGGCGAGATCGCCGCCGCCTGCGTCGCCGGGGCGCTGACCCTGGCCGACGCCGCCGCGGTCGTGTGCCTGCGCAGCCGGGCGCTCACCGAACTGTCCGGCAAGGGCGGCATGATGTCCGTCGCGCTGCCCGCCGAAGAAGTCCGGGCCATGTTCACCGACGACCGGCTGGGCGTCGCCGCGATCAACAGCCCCACCTCCACCGTCGTCTCCGGCGACCCGACCGCCCTGGAGGAACTCCGGTCCGCCTGCGAGGCGCGCGGCGCACGGGCCCGGCTCATCGCCGTCGACTACGCCTCGCACTCCACCCACGTCACCGCCGTCAAGGACACCCTGGCCCGGCTGCTCGCCGGAATCACCCCACAGGACGCGGGGGTCGAGCTGTACTCCACGGTCACCGGGCAGCGCCTCGACACCCGCGAACTCACCGGCGACTACTGGTACACCAACCTGCGGCAGACCGTGCGGTTCGCCGACGCCGTGCGCGCCGCGCTGGACGCAGGCATCGGCACCTTCCTCGAAATCGGCCCCCACCCCGTCGTCGCCCCGGGCGTACAGGAGACCGTGGACGCGGCCGGGGCACGAGCCGACGTCCTGTCCACCCTGCGCCGCGACGACGGCGGCTGGCCCCGCTTCGCCCAGTCGCTCGCCGAGGCCCACGTCCGCGGCACCGGGGTCCGGCTGGCGGAGGTCTTCGCCGGCACCGGCGCGCGGACCGTGGACCTGCCCACGTACGCCTTCCAGCACCGCTGGTACTGGCTCGCCGAGCAGGCCGGCTCCCGCTCCGACACGTGGCGCTACCGCGTCGAGTGGCGCCCCGCGGGCACGCCGACGAGCACCCGGCCGCACGGCGAGTGGCTCGCCCTGGTGCCCGCCTCCGGCGCGGACCACGACTGGCTGAAGACCCTCACCAGCGGCCTCCCGGTACGCGTCCTCACCGTCGACACCGAGGACGCCGACCGCGCCGAACTGACCGGACGGCTCCGCCGCGCCCTCGCCGAACACACCCCGCGCGGCGTGCTGTCCCTGCTGGCCGCCGACCGCCGCCCGCACCCGAGGCACCCCGTCGTGCCCACCGGAGTGGCCGCCACCCTCGCCGTCGTCCACGCACTGGGCGACCTGGCCGCCGACCTGCCGCTGTGGCTGGTCACCTCCGGCGCGGTGAGCACCGGCACCACCGACCCGGTGCGCGAACCGGCCGCGGCACAGGTGTGGGGCCTCGGCCGCGTCGCGATGCTCGAACACCCCGCGTTCTGGGGCGGCCTGGTGGACCTGCCCGCCGAACTCGACGACACCGCGCTGGAACAGCTGCGCGGTGTGCTCGCCGGCGGCTGGGGCGACGAGGACCAACTCGCCGTACGCGGAACCGGCACCCTGCTGCGACGACTCGTGCACGCCCCGCCCACCGGCGGCGCGACCGGCGCCTGGCAGGCGAGGGACACCGCGATCGTGACCGGCGGCACCGGCGCCATCGGCCCGGAGGCCGCCCGCTGGCTGGCCGGACTCGGCGCCCGGCACGTGGTGCTGGTCAGCCGCAGCGGCGCGAACGCCGACGGCGTCGCCGAACTGGCGGCCGAACTCGACGCGCTCGGCGTACGCCTGTCCGCACGGGCCTGCGACATCGGGGACCGCGACGCGGTGGCGGCACTCCTGGCCGGACTGCGCGAGGAGGGCGAGGTGGTGCGCACCGTGCTGCACGCCGCCGCGCTCATGCGCCTGGCGCCCCTGCCCGACACCGACCTCGCCGAGTACGCCGACGTCCTCACCGCCAAGGTCGAGGGCGCCCGGCACCTCGTCGAACTCCTCGACCCCGCCGAACTGGACGCGCTGGTCTTCTACTCGTCCATCGCCGGAGTGTGGGGCAGCGGCGACCACGGCGCCTACGCAGCGGCCAACGCCGAACTGGACGCGATCGCCGAACAGGCCCGCGCGGCCGGACTGCCGGTGACCTCGGTGGCCTGGGGCGTGTGGGACGGCGCCCGCTTCCCCGACGGCGTCGACGCGGACCAACTGCGCCGCCAGGGACTGCCGTTGATCGCCCCCGGACCCGCGCTGGACGCGCTGCGCACCATCCTGGAACGCGCCGAGACCGGCATGTCGGTGGCAGACGTCGAATGGGCGAGGTTCATCCCGCTGTTCACCTCGGCCCGCAGCAGGCCGCTGTTCGCCGAGATCCCCGAGGCACGGCGCGCGCTGAGCGGCACCGGGGACACGCGGCAGGAGCAGCCGTCCGGTTCGGCCTGGGCGCAGCGGCTCGCCGGACTGTCGGACACCGAACGCCGCGGCGCCCTGCTCAAGCTGGTGCGCGAGCAGGCCGCCGTGGTGCTCGGCCACACCGGCGTGACGGAGATCGGACCCGACCGGGCGTTCCGCGACCTCGGCTACGACTCGCTGACCGGAATGGAACTGCGCAACCGGCTCGCCGCGGCCACCGGCCTGACCCTGCCGGCCGCGCTGGTCTTCGACCACCCCACCCCCGCCGCCATGGCCGAGTACCTCCGCACCCGCCTGGCCCCCGCCGAACCGCCCGTCCTCGCGGAACTGGACCGGCTCTCCGAGCGACTGGCCACGACGGACGTCGCAGCGGAGCGGGATGAGATCGAACGGCGGCTGCGGGCGATGCTGTCGCTGGTCGGCGCGGACGACGATGACTTCGACCCCACCTCCAACGAGGACATCTACGACCTCATCGACCGTGAGCTCGGGGAGAGCTGAGAGGGAATTGGACGTGTCCGAGGAAGAGAAGCTCCGGGGCTACCTGAAAAGGGTCATGGTCGACCTGCGCAAGGCCAACCGCCGCCTGCAGGAGGTCGAGCAGTCCCGCACCGAACCCATCGCCGTCGTCGGCATGGCCTGCCGCTACCCCGGCGGGGTGCGCTCCCCGGAAGACCTGTGGCGGGTCCTGGCCGAGGGCCGGGACGTCACCGGCGACCTGCCCACCGACCGCGGCTGGGACGTCGACGGACTCTACGACCCCGACCCCGACCGCTCCGGCCACAGCTACGTGCGGCGCGGCGGCTTCCTGGACGACCCGGGTGACTTCGACGCGGGCTTCTTCGGCATCTCCCCGCGCGAGGCGCTCGCCATGGACCCCCAGCAGCGGCTGCTGCTGGAGACGTCCTGGGAGGCCCTGGAGCGGGCCGGCATCGACCCCACCGGCCTGCGCGGCACCCGCACCGGCGTGTTCGTCGGCCAGAACCACCAGGAGTACGGCACCCGGCTGGCCCAGGCCCCGGCGAGCGTCGAAGGCCACCTCGTCACCGGCGTCGTGTCCAGCGTGCTGTCCGGCCGCATCTCCTACACCCTCGGCGTCGAGGGCCCCGCGATCACCGTCGACACCGCCTGCTCCACCTCACTGGTCACGCTGCACCTGGCCGTGCAGTCCCTGCGCAACGGCGAGTCCTCCCTGGCCCTCTCCGGCGGCGTCACCGTACTGGCCGGACCCGGCCCGCTCGTCGAGTTCAGCCGCCAGCGGGTCCTGGCCGCCGACGGCCGGTGCAAGGCGTTCTCCGCCTCGGCCGACGGCATGGGCATGGCCGAGGGCGTCGGCGTCCTCGTCCTGGAACGGCTGTCCGACGCGCGACGCAACAACCACCCCGTACTCGCCGTCATCCGCGGCTCGGCCGTCAACCAGGACGGCGCCTCCAACGGGCTCACCGCACCCAACGGGCCCTCCCAACAGCGCGTCATCCGCGCCGCGTTGGCAGACGTCGGCCTCACCGGCGCCGACATCGACCTGATCGAGGCGCACGGCACCGGCACCTCCCTCGGCGACCCCATCGAGGCGGGGGCGCTCCTGGCCACCTACGGCGCCGACCGCGACCGGCCGCTGTGGCTGGGCACCGTGAAGTCCAACATCGGGCACACCCTCGCCGCCGCCGGCGTCGCCGGAGTGATCAAGTCCGTGCTGGCGCTCCGCCACGAGACCGTACCGAAGACACTCCACGTGGACGCCCCGTCCCCGCACATCGACTGGTCGTCCGGCACGCTGTCCCTGGCCACCGAAGCGGTGCCCTGGCCACGCGGTGAACGCCCGCGCCGCGCCGCGGTCTCCTCGTTCGGCATCAGCGGCACCAACGCCCACGTCATCCTGGAGGAGGCCCCCGAGCCGACGGCACCGGCCGACGAGACGCCCGAGCCCGACGCCCCGCCTGCCGATCCGGCGCCGGTGCTCTCGCTGCCGGTGCCCGTGGTGGTGTCCGGCCGCGGCACGACGGGTCTCGCCGCCCAGGCGGCCCGCCTGCGCGAGTTCGTCGCCGCCGACCCCGAACTGACCGTCCCCCGCCTGGCGTTCGCCACGGCGACCACACGCGCGGCGCTGGAGCACCGGGGTGCGGTGGTCGCCGCCGATCGGGAGGAGTTGCTGGCCGGGCTGGCGGCGTTGGCGGAGGGTGCGCCGGGGGTGATCAGTGGGTCGGCCGACCGGGGTGGTCTGACGGGGTTCCTGTTCTCCGGTCAGGGTTCGCAGTGGTCGGGCATGGGTCGTGAACTGGCTGAGCGCTACTCGGTGTTCGCGGAGTCGTTCGGGGACGTCTGTGCGCGGTTGGAGTCGGTGTTGGGCCGGCCGGTGCGTGAGGTCGTCTTCGGTGGTGGTGAGCGGCTGAACGAGACGTTGTTCGCCCAGTGCGGGCTGTTCGCGTTCGAGGTGGCGCTGTTCCGGCTGTTGGAGTCGTTCGGTGTGGTGCCGGACTTCGTGGCGGGGCATTCGGTCGGTGAGGTTGCTGCCGCGCACGTGGCGGGTGTGTTGTCCCTGGACGACGCGGTGGCGCTGGTGTGTGCGCGGGCGGGGCTGATGCAGGAGTTGCCGTCGGGCGGCGCCATGCTCGCGGTGAACGCCTCGGAGGCGGAGGTCGCCGCACTCCTGTCCGGTGAGGTGGGCATCGCTGCCGTGAACGGTGCGCGGTCCGTGGTCGTTTCCGGCGCGGAGTCGGCCGTGGACGCCATCGCCGGGCAGGCGGGGGAGCGTGGTTGGCGCACCACCCGGCTGCGGGTGAGCCACGCTTTCCATTCGCCGTTGATGGAGCCGGTGTTGGAGCGGTTCCGTGCGGCGGTGGAGGGGTTGCGGTTCGCCGAGCCGAGGCTGCCGTTCGTGTCCTCGGTGGATGTGGCGGCGCGGCCGACGTCTGCGGAGTACTGGGTGCGCAACGTCCGCCAGACCGTGCGTTTCGCCGACGCGGTCGCCCACCTCCACGAGCAGGGCGTCGGCATCTTCCTGGAGGTCGGCCCGGACACCGCGCTGACCGCCGCCGGACCCGGCTGCCTGCCCGAGGACGCGACCGCCGCGTTCGTCCCGCTGATGCGCAGGGGCGAGCCGGAAACGGTGACCCTGCCCACCGGGCTGGCCCGCTTCCACGTGCACGGCGGCGGCATCGACTGGACGCGCTACCTGCCCGCCGCCGATCCGGTCGCCCTGCCCACCTACGCCTTCCAGCGCCGTCGCTACTGGCTGGAGCCCGCCGAACAGGCCGATCCGGCCGCGCTCGGCGCCCAGCCCGCCGAGCACCCGCTCCTCGGCGCGGTGGTCGCCCTGCCCGGCGCGGTCGACACCGTCCTGATCGGTCGACTGAGTCTGCGCGCGCACCCCTGGCTGGCCGACCACCGTGTCACCGACACCGCGGTGCTGCCCGGCACCGCGTTCGTCGAACTCGTACGGCACGCCGCCGAACTGCTCGGTGACACGCGGCTGGACGAGCTGACCCTCGAAGTGCCGCTGGTGCTGCCCGCCGAGGGCGGCCTCGCCCTGCGGGTCGGCATCGGCGAACCGGACCGCACCGGCTCCCGCACCGTCGAGGTGCACACCCGGCCCGAAGAGGGCCCGGCGGACGCCGTCGCCGGACTGCCCTGGACGCGGCACGCCACCGGCGTCCTCACACAGGACACCGAGCACGCCGACGACACCGACGGCAGCGGCGTCGTCGAGCCGGGCGCCGTCCAGGACTTCGTGCAGTGGCCCCCGCTCGGTGCGGAACCCGTCGCGCTGGACGACTTCTACCCGCGGCTCGCCGGGACGGGGCTCGGTTACGGTCCCGCCTTCCAAGGGCTGCGCGCGGCCTGGCGGCGCGGTGACGAGACCTTCGCCGAAGTCGTCCTGCCCGAGCAACAGCGCGGCGCGGGCGAGGAGTTCGGCCTGCACCCGGCGCTGCTGGACGCGGCGCTGCACGCCCTGGCCCTGAGCGGCGACAGGGTCCTGCGGCTGCCCTTCGCCTTCCGAGGAGTCCGCTGGCACGCCGCCGGCGCCGCCGCGCTGCGCGTGCGTCTCACCGCCGCCGGGGACGACGAGGTCCGGGTGGACCTCGCCGACGACAGCGGCGCACCGGTCGGCACCATCGAGAGCGTGGTGCTGCGCGCCCTCACCGGCGAACTGCGGGCGTCCGCGCGCCTGGACTCGATGTACCGGCTGGACTGGATGCCCGCACGGGCGGGGCATCGCGACACCGGCGGGGACGTGCTCGTCCGCGTCGCGGAAACCCCGGTGGCGGAGCGTACGGCCGCGGTGCTGGCGCGGATGCGCGACTGGCTGGCGGAGGAACCGGCGCCGGGTGCCCGGCTGGTCCTGGTCACCCGCGGCGCGGTCGCCACCACCGCCGACGAGGTGCCCGACCCGGCCGGCGCCGCCGTATGGGGACTGGTCCGCTCGGCGCAGGCCGAGTGGCCCGACCGGTTCGTGCTGCTGGACACGCCCGAAACCGCGCCCTCGGACGCGGAATTGAGCACGGCGCTGGCCGCGACCGGTGAGCCGCAAGTGGCCCTGCGGGCGGGCAAGGTGTTCGTGCCGCGGTTGGTGCGGGTGACGGGCACGGTGGGGGAGGTGCCCTGGTCGGTTGAGGACCGGGTGCTGGTCACCGGGGCGAGTGGCGCGCTGGGTCAATTGGTGGCGCGGCACTTGGTGGAGCGTCACGGGGTGGGTGGCCTGGTGCTGGCGTCCCGTCGTGGTGACGAGGCGCCCGGTATGGCCGAGTTGGCGGGTGTGCTGCGTGAGCGGGGCGCCGAGGTGGCGGTCGTGGCGTGCGACGTGGCCGACCGGGAGGCGGTGGCCGGGCTGCTGGCCGCGCATCCCGTGACGGCGGTCGTGCACGCGGCCGGGATCGTGGACGACGGTCTGGTCACCGGTCTCACCGAGGACCGGCTGCGGGCGGTCCTGGCCCCGAAGGCGGACGGTGCGCGCTGGCTCGACGAACTGACCCGCGACCGCGACCTCACCGCGTTCGTGCTGTTCTCGTCCGCCTCGGCGACGCTCGGCAACCCCGGGCAGGCCGCCTACTCGGCCGCCAACGCCCACCTCGACGCCCTGGCCCGGCAGCGCCGCGCCGCCGGGCTGCCCGCGCACTCCCTGGGCTGGGGCCTGTGGGAGCAGCGCAGCGGCATCACCGGCGCGCTCGCCGACGCCGACCTGGCCCGCATCGCCCGCAGCGGCATCGCCGCCCTGCCCACCGAGGACGCCCTGGCACTGCTGGACGCCGCCCTCGGGCTGACCGAGGCCGCCGTGCTGCCGATGCGGCTCGACACCGCCGCACTGCACCGGCTCGACCCGCTGCCCCCGCTGTTCACCGGCCTGGTCCGGGGCCGCCGCCGCGCACCGCAGCAGTCCGGCTGGGCCGACCGGGTGCGCGCACTGCCCGCGCCGGAACGCCGCCGCGCCGCCCTCGACCTCGTACGGACGCAGGCCGCCGGAGTACTGGACCTGACCGGGGCCGACCAGGTCGGCGCGGAACAGTCCTTCGCCGACCTCGGCTTCGACTCGCTGACCGCGCTGGAACTGCGCAACCGGCTCGGCGCCGCCACCGGCCTGCGGCTGCCCACCACCCTGGTGTTCGACCACCCCACCCCGTCGGAACTGGCCGCCCACGTGCTCGCCGAGGCCGGGGGCCAGGAGACCGGAACGGAGCCCGTCGCAGCCGTGGCGGCGTCCGCGACGGACGAACCGATCGCCATCGTCGGCATGGCCTGCCGCTACCCCGGCGGCGTCACCACCCCTGAACAACTGTGGGACCTGGTCGCCACCGGCCGGGACGGCATCTCCGGCTTCCCCGCCGACCGCGGCTGGGACCTGGAGGCACTGCCCGTCGGCCTGGGCGGCTTCCTGGCCGACGCCGGTGACTTCGACCCCGGCTTCTTCGGCATCTCCCCGCGTGAGGCCCTGGCGATGGACCCGCAGCAACGCCTGCTGCTGGAGCTGTCCTGGGAGGCGTTCGAACGCGCCGGCATCGACCCGCTGACCGTGCGCGGCAGCCGCACCGGCGTCTTCGCCGGGCTCATGTACCACGACTACGCGACCCGGCTGACGCACGTGCCCGAGGAACTGGAGGGCTACCTGGGCAACGGCAACCTCGGCAGCGTCGCCACCGGCCGCGTCGCCTACACCTTCGGGTTCACCGGCCCGGCGGTCACGGTGGACACGGCATGCTCCTCCTCCCTGGTGGCCCTGCACCTCGCCGCCCAGTCGCTGCGTTCGGGCGAGTCCACCCTGGCGCTGGCCGGTGGCGTGACGGTCATGTCCAGCCCCACCCCGTTCCGCGAGTTCGACCGGCAGCGCGGCCTGGCCGCCGACGGCCGCTGCAAGTCCTTCTCCGCCGCGGCCGACGGCACCGGCTGGTCCGAGGGCATCGGCATGCTCGTGCTGGAACGGCTCTCCGACGCCCGCGCCAACGGCCACCAGGTGCTCGCCGTGCTGCGTGGCTCCGCCGTCAACTCCGACGGCGCGTCCAACGGGCTCACCGCGCCCAACGGCCCCTCGCAGGAGCGGGTCATCCGCGCCGCGCTGAACGCCGCCGGACTGTCGCCCTCGGACGTCGACGTCGTGGAGGCGCACGGCACCGGCACCACCCTCGGCGACCCCATCGAGGCGCAGGCCCTGCTGGCCACGTACGGCGCCGACCGCGACCGGCCACTGTGGCTGGGGTCGGTCAAGTCCAACATCGGCCACACGCAGGCCGCCGCCGGTGTCGCGGGCGTGATCAAGGTCGTGCAGGCGATGCGGCACGGCGTCCTGCCCCGGACCCTGCACGTCGACGAACCCAGCCCGCACGTGGACTGGTCGGCGGGACCGGTGCAGCTGCTCACCGAAGCGGTCGAGTGGCCGGAGACCGAGGTCCGCCGGGCCGCCGTGTCGGCGTTCGGCGTGAGCGGCACCAACGCCCATGTCGTCATCGAGCAGCCGCCCGCCGACGAGGCGGCCGCGCCCGAGGTCCTCCCGGAGGCCGTGCCGGGGCCGGTGCCCGTGGTGGTCTCGGCCCGCAGCGCGGAGGCGTTGCGCGGTCAGGCCGCGCGGCTGCGTGAGCACCTGGTGTCCCAGCCGGAGGTCGCGGTCGCGGAGGTTGCGCGGGCGGCGGCGTTGTCGCGTGCCGCGCTGGAGCACCGGGGTGCGGTGGTCGCCGCCGATCGGGAGGAGTTGCTGGCCGGGCTGGCGGCGTTGGCGGAGGGTGCGCCGGGGGTGATCAGTGGGTCGGCCGATCGGGGTGGTCTGACGGGGTTCTTGTTCTCCGGTCAGGGTTCGCAGTGGTCGGGCATGGGTCGTGAACTGGCTGAGCGCTATTCGGTGTTCGCGGAGTCGTTCGGGGACGTCTGTGCGCGGTTGGAGTCGGTGTTGGGCCGGCCGGTGCGTGAGGTCGTCTTCGGTGGTGGTGAGCGGCTGAACGAGACGTTGTTCGCCCAGTGCGGGCTGTTCGCGTTCGAGGTGGCGCTGTTCCGGCTGTTGGAGTCGTTCGGTGTGGTGCCGGACTTCGTGGCGGGGCATTCGGTCGGTGAGGTCGCTGCTGCTCATGCGGCGGGTGTGTTGTCCCTGGACGACGCGGTGACGCTGGTGTGTGCGCGGGCCGGGTTGATGCAGGAGTTGCCGGCGGGTGGCGCCATGCTCGCGGTGAACGCCTCCGAGGCCGAGGTCACCGCACTCCTGTCCGACGAAGTGGGCATCGCCGCCGTGAACGGCGCGCGGTCCGTGGTCGTTTCCGGCGCGGAGTCGGCCGTGGACGCCATTGCCGAGCAGGCGGGGGAGCGTGGTTGGCGTACGAGTCGGCTGCGGGTGAGCCATGCTTTCCATTCGCCGTTGATGGAGCCGGTGTTGGAGCGGTTCCGTGCGGCGGTGGAGGGGTTGCGGTTCGCCGAGCCGAGGCTGCCGTTCGTGTCCTCGGTGGATGTGGCGGCGCGGCCGACGTCTGCGGAGTACTGGGTGCGCAACGTCCGCCAGACCGTGCGTTTCGCCGACGCGGTCACTCATCTCCATGCCCAAGGCGTGCGGACCTTCGTGGAAGTGGGCCCGGACACCGCGCTCACCGCCGCCGGACCGGACTGTCTGCCCGCGGACACCACCGCCGCGTTCGTCCCGCTGCTGCGCCGGGAGCAGCCCGAAGTGCGGGCCCTGGCAACGGGGCTGGCCCGGTTGCAGGTGCACGGCGGCACGGTGGACTGGGCGGCGTGCCTGCCCGCCGCCGCCCGGGTCGAGCTGCCCACGTACGCCTTCCAGCGCCGCCGCTACTGGCTGGACAACGCCGGACCGGCCCACCGGGACGGACACCCGCTGCTGGACGCGGTGGTCGAGCTCGCCGAGGAGAACGCGCTCCTGCTGTCGGGCCGACTGTCCACCGGGGCGCAGGCCTGGCTGGGGGAGCACACCGTGCTGGGCGCGACCGTCGTGCCCGGCAGCGTGTTCGCCGAACTGGCCCTGCGCGCCGCTGCGGACGCCGGCGCCGGTGCGGTCGCCGAGCTGACCCTCCAGGCGCCCCTGGTGCTGCCCGAGCCCGGCGTGGTCGAGGTGCAGATGAGAGTCGGCGCGCCCGGCGTGGCGGGAGACCGGCCGCTCACCGTGCACGCGCGCCCCGCCGGTGACGGTGCCCCGTGGACCTGCTACGCCCGCGCCGTGCTCGGCCCCGACGTGGCCTCACCGCAGGCCGAGCTGGTCACGTGGCCGCCGCGCGACGCCACCGCGCTGGACGTCGGCCCGGCCTACGCGGAGTTCGCCGCGACCGGCCTGGAGTACGGGCCGGCGTTCCAGGGACTGCGGGCGGCGTGGCGGCGCGGCGACGAGGTGTTCGCCGAGATCGACCTGCCCGACCTCACCGACACCGGCCGCTTCGGGCTGCACCCCGCGCTGCTCGACGCGTCGTTGCACGCCATGCGGTACGTGCATGAGGGCCAGGGTGCCCGCACGCTGCTGCCGTTCGCGTGGAACGGCATCGCGCTGCGCCGTACCGGGGTGTCCGCGCTGCGGGTGAGGATCGCCCCGGTCGCCGCCGACGCCGTCCGCATCGAGCTGGCCGACTCGGCGGGTGCGCCGGTCGGCGTGGTGGAATCCCTCGCCGTACGGCCGATCTCGGCCGAACAGCTCGGTCACCACGAGTCGTTGTACGTCGAGGACCTGGCCCCCGTCACCCTGCCGGCCGCCCCGGAGCCGAGCGTGCTCACCTGCGCCGACGTCGCCGACCTCGCCGAGTTGCCCGACCGGGACCTGCCCGCCGTGGTGGTGCTGCCGGCCGGTACCGAGGCCGAGCCCGTCGCCGCGGCGGGCCGTGCGCTGGAAGCCGTACGCACCTGGCTGGCCGAGGACCGCTTCGCCGGCACCAAGCTCGCGCTGTGCACCCGGAACGCGCGCACGGACCCCGCTGCCGCCGCCGTATGGGGCCTGCTGCGCTCGGTGCAGCAGGAGCACCCGGACCGCTTCCTGCTGGCCGACATCGAGCACACGGACGGCGACAGCCGCGACAACGGCGCGGACGGCCCCCGCATCCCCGCCGCGGCGTGGAACGTCCCCGGCGGCCAACTGGTGCTGCGCGACGGTGAAGTTCACGTGCCGCGTCTGGCTCCCGTCCCGCTGTCCAGGGTCACCGGACGGGACGGCACCGCCTGGAATGCGGACGCCACGGTGCTGATCACCGGCGGGCTCGGCGGGCTCGGCGCGGCGCTGGCCCGGCACCTGGCCGCCGACTGCGGGGTGCGCGCACTGGTGCTCACCGGCCGCCGCGGCCCGGACACCCCGGGTGCGGCCGAACTGGCCGCCGAACTCGCCGAACTCGGCGCCACCGCACGGATCGTGGCGTGCGACGTGACCGACCGCGAGGCGGTGGCCGGGCTGCTGGCCGCGCATCCCGTGACGGCGGTCGTGCACGCGGCCGGGATCGTGGACGACGGTCTGGTCACCGGTCTCACCGAGGACCGGCTGCGGGCGGTCCTGGCCCCGAAGGTGGACGGCGCGCGGTGGCTCGACGAGCTGACCCGCGACCGCGAGCTGACGGACTTCGTGCTGTTCTCCTCCGCGGCCGGCGTGCTCGGTGCGGCCGGGCAGAGCGCGTACGCGGCGGCCAACGCCGCACTGGACGCCCTGGCCCGTGCCAGGCACGCCGCCGGGCTCCCCGCCAAGTCCCTGACCTGGGGCCTGTGGGAGCAGCGCAGCGGCATCACCGGCGCGCTCGCCGACGCCGACCTGGCCCGTATCGCCCGCGCCGGACTGCTGCCGCTGGCGACCGGCGAGGCGCTCGACCTGTTCGGCCTGGCCCGCGCCGTCGACGCGCCGGTGCTCGCGCCGATGCGGCTGGACCGGGCGGCCGTCCGGACCGGCGGGCCCGTCCCGGCGGTGCTGCGCGGCCTGGTCCGGGAGACACCACACCCGGCCCGGGCCGACCGGGCCACGCCCGCCGCCTCCCTGACCGGCCTGTCCGGGCCCGAGAGGGAGAAGGCGCTGCTGGCGCTGGTCCGCGCCGAAGCGGCCGGAGTGCTGGCCCACGAGTCGGCGAACGCCGTGGACGAGCACCGCACGTTCACCGAACTCGGCGTCGACTCGCTCGCCGCCGTGGAACTGCGCAACCGGCTCTCCGAGGCGACCGGTGTCCGGCTGCCCGCGGCGGTGGTGTTCGAGTTCGCCACCCCGCTCGCACTCGCCGCGCACCTGCACGAGTCCATGCCCGACGCGGACGGCACGCGGGCCGCCCCGGTGTCGGCCGAGCTCGACCGGCTCGAGTCGGCACTGGCAGGCGCCGAACCCGGCGCCGTGGACCGGACCAGGCTGCGCATGCGGCTCACCGCTCTGCTGGCCAAGTACGGCGGCGACGAGCGGACCGGCAGCGAGCCGGAGCAAGACCTGTCGTCGGCCTCCGACGACGAACTGTTCGACCTCGTCGACGACCTCGGCGCCAGCTAGGGGCAGGGAAGGAACATCCGCGTGGCTAACGAGGACAAGCTCCGGGACTATCTCCGGCGCGCACTGGCCGAGGCGCAGAACGCGCAGCGCAGGCTGGCCGAGATCGAGCAGGCACAGCGCGAGCCTGTCGCGATCGTCGGCATGGCCTGCCGCTTCCCCGGCGGGGTCAGCACGCCCGAACAGCTGTGGGACATGCTGGCGGCGGGCCGGGACGGCATCTCCGGATTCCCCACCGACCGCGGCTGGGACCTGTCCGGACTGCCGGTCGGGCTCGGCGGGTTCGTCGCCGACGCCGGTGACTTCGACCCCGGCTTCTTCGGCATCTCCCCGCGCGAGGCGCTCGCCATGGACCCGCAGCAGCGGCTGCTGCTGGAAACGTCCTGGGAAGCGTTCGAACGGGCCGGCATCGACCCGCTGACCATGCGCGGCAGCCGCACCGGCGTCTTCGCCGGCGTGATGTACCACGACTACGCGACACTGATGGACAGCGTGCCGGAGGAGCTCGCGGGCTTCATCGGCAACGGGAACGCCGCCAGCATCGCCACCGGCCGGGTCGCCTACACCTTCGGCTTCGAAGGACCCGCCGTCACCGTCGACACCGCCTGCTCGTCCTCGCTCGTCAGCCTGCACCTGGCGGTGCAGTCCCTGCGGTCCGGCGAGACGTCGATGGCGCTGGCCGGCGGCGTCACCGTCATGGCCACCCCCGGCACCTACGTCGAGTTCGACCGGCTCGGCGGCCTGGCCGCCGACGGCCGCTGCAAGGCCTTCTCCGCCGACGCCGACGGCACCGGCTGGTCCGAGGGCGTCGGCATGCTGCTGCTGGAGCGGCTGTCCGACGCTCAGCGCAACAACCACCCGGTCCTCGCCGTCATCCGCGGCTCCGCCGTCAACCAGGACGGCGCCTCCAACGGCCTGACCGCGCCCAACGGTCAGGCGCAGCGCCGCGTCATCGTCGAGGCCCTGGCCAACGCGGCACTGACCCCGCGCGACGTCGACATGGTCGAGGCGCACGGCACCGGCACCACCCTCGGCGACCCCATCGAGGCGCAGGCCCTGCTGGCCACGTACGGCGCCGACCGCGACCGGCCACTGTGGCTGGGGTCGGTCAAGTCCAACATCGGCCACACGCAGGCCGCCGCCGGTGTCGCGGGCGTGATCAAGGTCGTGCAGGCGATGCGCAACGGGACGCTGCCCCGCACGCTGCACGCCGACACCCCGACCACACACGTCGACTGGGCCGGGGGCCCGCTGGCACTGCTCACCGAGTCGCGGCCCTGGCCGGAGACCGAGGTCCGCCGGGCCGCCGTGTCGGCGTTCGGCGTGAGCGGCACCAACGCCCATGTCGTCATCGAGCAGCCGCCCGCCGACGAGGGGGCCGCGCCCGAGGTCCGCCTGGAGGCCGTGCCGGGGCCGGTGCCCGTGGTGGTCTCGGCCCGCAGCGCGGAGGCGTTGCGGGGTCAGGCCGCGCGGCTGCGTGAGCACCTGGTGTCCCAGCCGGAGGTCGCGGTCGTGGAGGTCGCGCGGGCGGCGGCGTTGTCGCGTGCCGCGCTGGAGCACCGGGGTGCGGTGGTCGCCGCCGATCGGGAGGAGTTGCTGGCCGGGCTGGCGGCGTTGGCGGAGGGCGCGAGCGGGACGATCAGCGGTGTCGCCGGCCGCGTCGGCGGCACCGGCTTCCTCTTCTCCGGTCAGGGTTCGCAGTGGTCCGGGATGGGCCGTGAACTGGCTGAGTGCTACCCGGTGTTCGCGGAGGCGTTCGACGCCATCTGCGTCCGCCTGGAAGCGGCCCTCGGCCGGCCGGTGCGTGAGGTCGTCCGGGACGGTGGTGAGCGGCTGAACGAGACGTTGTTCGCCCAGTGCGGGCTGTTCGCGTTCGAGGTGGCGCTGTTCCGGCTGCTCGAATCCTTCGGCGTGGCACCGGACTTCGTGGCCGGGCATTCGGTCGGCGAGGTCGCCGCCGCGCACGTGGCCGGGGTGTTGTCCCTGGACGACGCGGTGGCGCTGGTGTGTGCGCGGGCGGGGCTGATGCAGGAGCTGCCGTCGGGCGGCGCCATGCTCGCCGTCAACGCCTCGGAGGCGGAGGTCGCCGCACTCCTGTCCGACGAGGTGGGCATCGCCGCCGTGAACGGTGCGCGGTCCGTGGTCGTTTCCGGCGCGGAGTCGGCCGTGGACGCCATCGCCGGGCAGGCGGGGGAGCGTGGTTGGCGCACCACCCGGCTGCGGGTGAGCCACGCCTTCCACTCCCCGCTGATGGAGCCGGTGCTGGACCGGTTCCGCGACGCCGTCGCCGGTCTCGCCTTCGCCGCCCCGAGCATCCCGTTCGTGTCCACCGTGGACGTGACGGCACCTCCCACCACCGCGGACTACTGGGTGCGCAACGTCCGCGAGACCGTACGCTTCGCCGACGCGGTCGCCCACCTGCACGCCGAGGGCGTCGGACTCTTCGTCGAGGTCGGCCCGGACACCGCGCTCACCGCCGCCGGACCGGACTGTCTGCCCGGCGACACCACCGCCGTGTTCGTCCCGCTGCTGCGCCGGGAGCAGCCCGAAGTGCGGGCCCTGGCAACGGGGCTGGCCCGGTTCCAGGTGCACGGCGGCACGGTGGACTGGGCGGCGTACCTGCCCGCCGCCGCCCGGGTCGAGCTGCCCACGTACGCCTTCCAGCGCCGCCGCTACTGGCTCGAATCGGCCCCCGGACGCGACCTCGGTGCCGTCGGACTGCTCCCGGCGGGCAATCCGCTGCTCGGCGCCGCCACGGCGCTGGCCGGGTCCGACGCCTACCTGCTCACCGGCAGGCTGTCGGTCGCGTCGCAGCCCTGGCTGGCCGACCACCGGGTCTCCGGAGCCGTCGTACTGCCCGGCGCGGCGTTCGTGGAGCTGGCCGTGCAGGCCGCCGACCGGGTCGGGTGCGACCGGGTCGAGGAACTCGTCCTCCAGGCGCCGCTGGTGCTCACCGGCACCGGCGCGGTCCGGCTGCAGCTGACCGTCCGCGAGGCCCAGGAATCCGGCCGTCGCGCCGTCGACATCCACTCCCTGCCCGAGGACGCGTCCGAGGACGAGCCGTGGACGCTGCACGCCACCGGCACCCTCGCCGGCGGCCCGGCCGAACCCGTCACCGGGGAAGAGATCTGGCCGCCGCGTGACGCCACCCCGCTGGACGTGACCACCGTCCACGCCGACCTCGCCGCCCGAGGGCTGGAGTACGGCCCGGCGTTCCAGGGCCTGCGCGCCGCCTGGCGGCGCGGAGACGACGTGTTCGCCGAGGTCACCCTGCCCGACGAACAGCGCACCCGCGCAACCGAGTTCGGCCTGCACCCCGCGCTGCTGGACGCCGCCCTGCACGCGCTCGCGCTCACCGACGACACCGGCACCGCCCGACTGCCCTTCGCGTGGGCCGGCATCCGGCTGCACGCCGCCGGTGCCTCCGTCGCGCGGGTCCGGCTCGCCCCGACCGGCGACGGCACCGTCGCCCTGGACCTGTTCGACGCCACCGGCGCACCGGTCGCCTCCGTCGCCACGCTCACCCTGCGCGCCGCGGCCGCCGTGGGCCGGTCCGCCGACCGGACGCCGCACGACTCGCTGTTCCGCCACGCCTGGGACGTCACCCAGGCCCCCACCGAGCCGGCCACCGGCCGCTGGGCGGTGCGCGGCGCGCTGCCCGACGCCCTGGCGGCCGACCTGCGTACCGCCCGAGTCGACCTCACCGGCGACGACTCGGCCGAGGTCACCGTCCTGGCCGTCCCGGCGGGGCAGCCCGCCGAACAGGTCACCCGCGACGTGCTGCGGCAGGTGCAGGACTGGCTCGCCGCCACCACCGCGCCCCCCGTGGCCGCCCCGCCCGCCCGGCTGCTGGTGGTCACCACCGGTGCCGTCGCCACCGAGCACACCGACCGCCCCGCCGACCCGGGTGGCGCCGCGGTGTGGGGGCTGCTGCGCGCCGCGCAGGCCGAACAGCCCGACCGGATCGTCCTGGCCGACATCGACGACACCCCGGCATCCCGCCGCGCGCTGCCCGCAGCGCCCGCCACCGGCCACCCCGAAGTCGCCCTGCGCGACGGCGCGCTGCTCACCCCCCGGCTCGTCAAGCCCGAGCTGGTGCCGCCCGCGGACCCGCACTGGCGGCTGGCCGTCACCCGCCCGGGCACCCTCGACAACCTCGCCCTCGTGCCCGCCCCGGCCGCGGCCGCCCCGCTGGAACCGGGCCAGGTCCGCATCGCCGTGCGCGCCGCCGGACTCAACTTCCGCGACGTGCTCATCGCCCTGGGCATGTACCCCGGCGCAGTGGCCCTCGGCGGCGAGGGCGCCGGCGTGGTCACCGAGGTCGCCGCCGACGTCACCGACCTCGCGCCCGGAACCCCGGTCACCGGACTGTTCGGCGACGCGTTCGCCCCCGTCGCGGTGGCCGAACGGGACGCCGTGGCGCCCATCCCGGACGGCTGGACCTTCGAGCAGGCCGCCGCCGTGCCGATCGCCCACCTCACCGCCCACCTGGGACTGGTCGAGCTCGCCGCCCTGCGGCCCGGCGAGTCCGTGCTGATCCACTCCGCGGCCGGCGGCGTCGGCACCGCCGCCGTCCAACTCGCCCGGCACCTCGGCGCCGAGGTCTACGGCACCGCGAGCCCCGACAAGTGGCCCGTGCTGCGCGAACTCGGCCTGGACGACGCCCACATCGCCTCGTCCCGCGACACCGGCTTCGCCACGAGGTTCCCCGCGGTCGACGTCGTCCTCAACTCGCTGTCCGGCGAGTTCGTCGACGCGTCGGCCCGACTGCTGCGCCCCGGCGGCAGGTTCCTGGAAATGGGCAAGACCGACCTGCGCGACCCGGCCGACTTCCCGGACATCGACTACCGGCCGTTCGACCTGATGCAGTCGCCGCCGCACGAGATGCGGCGCATGCTGGCCGCGGTGCTGGAACTGTTCGCCGCGGGCGCCCTGGCCGCGCCCCGGCCGTCGGTGTGGCCGATGGCCCGCGCCACCGACGCGTTCCGGTTCCTCAGCCAGGCCCGGCACACCGGCAAACTCGTCCTCACCCTGCCCCGCCCGCTCGACCCCCGAGGCACCGTTCTCGTCACCGGCGGCACCGGCACCCTCGGCGGGCTCGTCGCCCGGCACCTGGTGCGCGAGCACGGCATCCGGCACCTGCTGCTCACCAGCCGGCGCGGCAGCGCACCCGAACTCGCCGCCGAACTCGCCGAACTCGGCGCCGAGGTGCGCGTCGCGGCCTGCGACGCCGCCGACCGGGACGCCCTCGCCGCACTGCTGGCCGGCATCCCCGCCGAACACCCGCTCACCGCCGTCGTCCACGCGGCCGGCGTCGCCGACGACGGGCTGTTCACCGACCTGACGCCCGAGCGGCTGGCCGCCGTCCTCCGGCCCAAGGTCGTCGCCGCGGCCCACCTGGACGAACTCACGCGCGGACACGACCTCGCCGCGTTCGTGCTGTTCTCCTCGGCCACCGGCACCCTCGGCGGCCCCGGCCAGGCCAACTACGCCGCCGCCAACGCCTGCCTCGACGCGCTCGCCGCCCGGCGGCGCGCCGCCGGGCGGCCCGCCCAGTCCCTCGCCTGGGGCCTGTGGGCACCGCCCAGCGGCATCACCGGCGACCTGTCCACCTCGGACCTGGCCCGCATGGCCCGCGCCGGAGTGCAGGCGCTCTCCGCCGACGAGGCGCTGGCCCTGTTCGACACGGCGCTCGCCGTGGACGAGCCGGTGCTGCTGCCGGCCAAGATCCGGGTCCGCACCGCCGACCCCGCGCTGCTGCCGCCGCTGCTGCGCGGCCTCGCCCGCACCCCGCAGCGCCGGGCCGCCACCGCCACCGGGCCCGCCGCGGCCACCCGGCCGGGCCGGCCGACCGCCGAGGAACTGCTGACGCTGGTGTGCGCGGAGACCGCCGCCGTCCTCGGCCACGCCGACGCCGACGCCGTCGACCCGCAGGCCGAGTTCCGCGCCCTGGGCGTGGACTCGCTGTCCGCCGTCGAACTGCGCAACCGGCTCACCGCCGCCACCGGCACCACCCTGCCCGCCACCCTGGTGTTCGACTACCCGACCCCGGCCGCGCTCGCCGCGTACCTGCGCCAGGACGGCCCCGAGGACACCGCCCCGGCCGCCCGGCCCCCGGCCCGCACCGGGGTCGCCGACGACGAGCCCCTCGCGATCGTCGGCATGGCCTGCCGCTTCCCCTCCGACATCCGCACCCCGGAACAGCTGTGGCGGTTCCTGCTCGACGGCGGCGACGGCATCACCGAGTTCCCCGCCGACCGCGGCTGGGACCTCGCCTCCCTGTTCGACCCCGACCCCGACCGGCCCGGCACCTCCTACACCCGGCACGGCGGATTCCTGCGCGGCGCCGCCGACTTCGACGCCGAGTTCTTCGGCATCAACCCGCGCGAGGCACTCGCCACCGACCCGCAGCAGCGCCTGCTGCTGGAAACCTCGTGGGAGACCTTCGAACGCGCCGGGATCGACCCGACGACCGTGCGCGGCAGCCGCACCGGCGTGTTCGTGGGCGTGATGCGCCAGGACTACGGGCCGATGCTGCACCACGCCGCCGAAGGCGTGGAGGGCTACCGCCTCACCGGCAGCGCCGCCAGCGTCGCCTCCGGCCGGCTCGCCTACACGTTCGGCCTGGAAGGGCCCGCGCTCACCGTCGACACCGCCTGCTCGTCCTCCCTGGTCGCGCTGCACCTGGCCGCCCAGGCCCTGCGCCGCGGCGAATGCGACCTGGCGCTCGCCGGCGGCGCCACCGTGATGGCCACGCCCGGCCTGTTCGTGGAGTTCTCCCGGCAGCGCGGACTGGCCGCCGACGGCCGCTGCAAGTCGTTCTCCGCCGACGCCGACGGCACCTCCTGGTCGGAGGGCGCCGGCATGCTGCTCGTGGAGCGGCTGTCCGACGCGCGCGCCAACGGCCACCCGGTGCTCGCCGTCGTACGCGGCTCCGCCGTCAACTCCGACGGCGCCTCCAACGGGCTCACCGCACCCAACGGCCCCTCCCAGCAGCGGGTCATCCACGCCGCGCTCGCCGCGGCCGGACTGACCCCGCGGGACGTCGACGCGGTGGAGGCCCACGGCACCGGCACCACCCTGGGCGACCCCATCGAGGCGCAGGCCCTCCTCGCCACCTACGGCCGCGACCGGGACGGCGAACCCCTGTGGCTCGGCTCCGTCAAGTCCAACATCGGCCACACCCAGGCCGCGTCCGGCGTCGCCGGGATCATCAAGATGGTGCTGGCCCTGCGCGCCGGTCTGCTGCCCTCCACGCTGCACGTCGGCGCACCCAGCCCGCACGTCGACTGGGCCTCCGGAGCGGTGTCCCTGCTCACCGAGCAGCGCCCCTGGCCCGAGACCGGCCGGCCCCGTCGCGCCGCGGTGTCCTCGTTCGGCGTCAGCGGCACCAACGCGCACATCGTCATCGAACAGGCCCCCGCCGAGACACCCGTCGCGGCGCCCGCCCGGACGCCCCTGCCGCTGCCGCTCGTGGTCTCCGCGCGCACCGCACCGGCCCTGCGCGACCAGGCCGCCCGACTCCTCACCCACCTCCGTGAACACCCCGACGCCGAACCGGCGGCGGTGGCGCACGCGCTGCTCACCACCCGCGCCGCCCACCCGCACCGGGCCGCCGTCCTCGCCGACCCGCGCACGGGACCGGTCGACCCGCGCACCGCACTGGCCGCACTCGCCGACGGCGTACCCGACGCCGACGTCGTCACCGGCTTCGCACCCGACGCCGGGAAACTGGCCTTCCTGTTCCCCGGCCAGGGCTCCCAGCGCCTCGGCGCCGGACGCCGGCTCGCCGAGGAGTTCCCCGCCTACGCCACCGCCCTCGACGAGGTGTGCGCCGAACTCGACAAGCACCTGCCGAGGCCGCTGCGCGAAGTGCTGTTCGCCGCCGACGGCGGCCCCGAGGCCGAGCTGCTCGACCGCACCGACTTCACGCAGGCCGCGCTGTTCGCCGTGGAGGTCGCACTCGTCCGGCTCATGGACAGCTGGGGCGTGCGCCCCGACCTGGTGGCCGGTCACTCCGTCGGCGAGATCGTCGCCGCCCACGTCGCCGGCGCCCTCACCCTGCCCGACGCCGCCGCCCTGGTCGCCGCACGTGGCCGGCTCATGGCGGGGGCCACCCCCGGCGGCGCGATGGTCGCCGTCCAGGCCACCGAGGCCGAACTCGCCCCGATGCTCGCCGACCACGCCGGACAGGTGCGGCTGGCCGCGGTCAACGGACCCGACTCGGTCGTGGTGTCCGGCGACGCCGGCACGGTCGCCGCGATCGACGCCCACTGGCGCGAACAGGGCCGCCGCACCCGGCGGTTGAGGGTCACCATGGCCCCGCACTCCCCGCACGTGGACGGCATCCTGGCCGAGTACCGGGACATCGTCGCCACCCTTCCGATCAGCGCCCCGCGGCTGCCGCTCGTCTCCACCGTCACCGGGAAACCGCTGACGGAACGGGAGATCACCGCCCCGGAGCACTGGGTCGCCAACGTCCGCGACAGCGTGCGGTTCCTGCCCGCCGTACGCGCCCTGGCCGACGCCGGGGCCACCGCCTACGTCGAGATCGGCCCCGCCTCGGCGCTGACCGCGATGACCCGCGACTGCCTGCCCGACCCGGAACCCGGCACCGAGCCCGCCGCCGACCGCGTCGTCCTGCCCACCCTGCGCGACGGCCGGGACGAGATCCCGGCCCTGCTGGACACCCTGACCCGGCTGCACGTGCACGGCGTCTCCCCGGACTGGGACGCGGTCACCGAAGGCCGCGCACCGGCGCCCGTTCCGCTGCCCACCTACGCGTTCCAGCACCGCCGGTTCTGGATGACCGGCGAGACGGCCACCGCCGACGCCGCCGGCCTCGACCGGGTCGGGCACCCCCTGCTCGGCGCGGCCGTCGCCCTGGCCGACGGCGCCGGGGTCCTGTTCACCGGACACCTCTCCACCGCCACCCAGCCCTGGCTCGCCGACCACGTCGTCAACGGCCGCGTCGTCCTGCCCGGCACCGCGTACGCCGAACTCGTCGCCCGCGCCGGGGACGAACTGGGCTGCGGCCGGATCACCGAACTCACCCTCGACGCGCCCCTGGTCCTGACCGAGCGGACCGCCTCCGTCCAACTGGTGCTCGGCGCGCCCGACGAACAGGGCCGCCGCACGGTCACCGTGTACTCCCGGCCCGAGACCGGCGGCACCGAGGAACCGTGGACGCGGCACGCCACCGGCACCGTCGAACCACCGGCCGGCGCCCCACCCGTACAGGCGGAGTGGCCCCCGGCCGACGCGGCCGGCATCGAGGCGGACGACCTCTACGAGCTGCTCGCCGACCGGGGACTCGCCTATGGACCGGCGTTCCGCGGGCTGCGCGCGGCCTGGCGGCGGGACACCGCCACCGGCGCCGAGGTGTTCGCCGAGGTGGAACTGCCCGCCCCGGCCGAACCGGACGGCTTCGCAGTGCACCCGGCACTGCTGGACGCCGCGCTGCACGCCCTGGCCGCCGACCCCGACGCCGGCACCGCCGCCGTGCCGTTCGCCTGGACCGGCGTGACCGTCTGGCAGCGCGGCACCGGCACCCTCCGGGTGCGGCTCGCCCCGGCCGGCGACGGCATCACCATCGAGGCGTACGACAGCCACGGCACCGCCGTGCTCACCGCCGACGGCCTCGCCCTGCGCCCGATCCCCACCGGGCCGGACGCCGCGCAAGCCCTGACCGACGCGCTGTACACGCTGGACTGGACGCCGGTCAGCGCCGGCGGCGACGAGCAGCCCGCGCCCACCGCACTCGGCGCGGACCTCGACCTCGCGGCGGTGACCGATCCCGGCCCCTGGCTCCGGGCCACCCTGCCCGCCACCGAGAACGACCCGGCCCGGATCGCCGCCGCCACCCACCGGGCGCTCGCCCTGCTGCGCGGCTTCCTGGCCGACGAGCGGTTCGCCGCCACCACGCTCGTGCTGCGCACCTCCAGCGCCACCGACGGCACCGACCTGGGAGCCGCCGCCGTCTGGGGCCTGGCCCGCTCAGCCCAGTCCGAGAACCCGGGCCGGATCGTGCTGCTGGACAGCGACGGCAGCGTGCCCGACGCCGCCGCCCTGTCCACCGGCGAACCCCAACTGGCCGTCCAGGACGGCGAGATCCGCGCACCGAGGCTCGTCCGAGGAACCGCGGGTGAGCCCACCGCGTGGGATCCCGAGGGAACCGTGCTGATCACCGGTGGCGCCGGCGCGCTCGGCTCGGTGCTGGCCCGGCACTTGGCCGCCGAGCGCGGCGTGCGGCACCTGCTGCTCGTCGGCCGGCGCGGCCCCGGGACCCCGGGCGCCGCCGCACTCGTCGCCGACCTCGCTGAGTTGGGCGCCACCGCCGAAGTGGTCGCCTGTGACGTGGCCGACCGTGCCGCGCTGGCCGCCCTGCTCGACACGATCCCCGCCGAGCGGCCGCTGACCGCCGTGGTGCACGCCGCCGGCGTACTGGACGACGGCATGCTCGCCGCACAGACCCCCGAGCGCGTCGACAGGGTGTTCCGGCCCAAGGTGGACGCCGCACTGCACCTGGACGAGCTGACGCGCCGTCACACGCTCGCCGCTTTCGTGCTGTTCTCGTCCGCCGCCGCCATCCTGGGCAGCCCCGGACAGAGCAACTACGCCGCCGCCAACGCGGTCCTGGACGGCCTCGCCGCCCGGCGCCGCGCGGCCGGGCTGCCCGCCGTGTCGCTGGCCTGGGGACTGTGGGCCGGCGTCGACGGCATGGGCGACACCGCCGACGGCACCGCCCGGCAGCGCATCGAACGGCTCGGCGTCGTACCACTCGAACCGGCCGACGGAATGCGGCTGTTCGACGCCGCCGTCTCCGCCGGGACCGCCCTCGCCGTGCCCGCCCGGCTGAACCTGGCCGCGCTGCGCGAACAGGCCCGGACCGTGCCGCCGGCCCCGGTCCTGCGCGGCCTGGTCCGCGTCCCCGCGCGCCGCGCCACCGGCACGGGAGCGCTGGAGGCCGCGTTCGCCGGGCTCGACGAGGCCGCCCGCCGCAGGCTGGTCCGCGACACCGTACGCACCGCCGTCGCCGCGACCCTCGGCCACGACAGCCCGGCCGAACTCGGCGACCGGCGCGCCTTCACCGACCTCGGCTTCGACTCGCTGACCTCGGTGGAACTGCGCAACCGGCTCGCCGCCGGCACCGGCCTGACCCTGCCCGCCACACTGGCCTTCGACCACCCCAGCATCGCGGCCGTCGCCGACCACCTGATGGGCAGGCTCAGCGCTGCCGCCGCCCCGGCGCGCACCGAACCCCGCCGCGGCGCCCCCGCCGACGAACCGATCGCCATCGTCGGCATGGCCTGCCGCTACCCGGGCGGAGTGCGCTCCCCGGAAGACCTGTGGCGGCTGGTGGCCGGGGAGACCGACGCCATCTCGCCCTTCCCCACCGACCGCGGCTGGGACACCGAACGGCTCTACGACCCCGACCCCGACCGCGCCGGGCACACCTACCTGACCGCGGGCGGATTCCTCCACGACGCGGCCGAGTTCGACGCCGCGCTGTTCGGCATCTCACCGCGTGAGGCGCTCGCCATGGACCCCCAGCAGCGGCTGCTGCTGGAGACCTCCTGGGAGGCGCTGGAACGCACCGGCATCGACCCGATGTCCCTGCGGGACACCGACACCGGCGTGTTCGTCGGCGTCATGTACCACGACTACGCCACCCGGCTGCCCAGCACCCCGCAGGACGTCGAGGGCTACCTCGGCGCCGGCACCGCGGGCAGCGTCGCCTCCGGCCGGATCGCCTACACCTTCGGCCTCCAGGGCCCCGCCGTCACCGTGGACACCGCCTGCTCCTCCTCCCTGGTCACCCTGCACCTGGCGGCGCAGGCGCTGCGCGCGGGGGAGTGCTCACTGGCGCTGGCCGGCGGCGCGACCGTGATGTCCACGCCGGGCACCTTCATCGAGTTCTCCCGGCAGCGCGGCCTGGCCGCCGACGGCCGCGTGAAGGCGTTCTCCGCGGACGCCGACGGCACCGTCTGGTCCGAGGGCGTCGGCCTGCTCGTGGTGGAGCGGCTGTCCGACGCGCGGCGCAACGGCCACCGGATCCTCGGCGTGCTGCGCGGCTCGGCGGTCAACCAGGACGGCGCGTCCAACGGACTGACCGCGCCCAACGGCCCCTCGCAGGAACGCGTCATCCGCACCGCGCTCGCCGCCGCGCACCTGACGCCCTCGGACATCGACGTGGTGGAGGCCCACGGCACCGGCACCGCCCTCGGCGACCCCATCGAGGCACAGGCACTGCTCGCGACGTACGGCCAGGGCCGCGAGGACGACCCGCTGCTGCTCGGCTCGGTCAAGTCCAACATCGGGCACACGCAGGCCGCCGCCGGCGTCGCCGGAGTGATCAAGGTCGTCGAGGCGATGCGCCACGGAATGCTGCCGCGCACCCTGCACCTCGACGAACCCACCCCGCACGTGGACTGGTCGGCGGGGGGCGTACGGCTGCTCACCGAGGCGCGGCCCTGGCCGGAACGCGACCGGCCGCGCCGTGCCGCGGTCTCCTCGTTCGGCATCAGCGGCACCAACGCGCACGTCGTCATCGAGCAGGCCCCGCGGCTCCCGGCACCGGAGCCGGCGCCCCAACAGGTGGTGCCGGTACCGCTGTCCGGCAACACCGAGGCCGCGCTGCGCGCCCAAGCCGCGCGGTTGCGCACCTGGCTGGCCGACG
The DNA here is from genome assembly GCF_055606745.1 of Streptomyces sp. NPDC037054. Lineage (NCBI taxonomy): Bacteria > Bacillati > Actinomycetota > Actinomycetes > Kitasatosporales > Streptomycetaceae > Streptomyces > Streptomyces sp. NPDC037054. Next base: position 497,325 of record NZ_JBVJSJ010000003.1, read on the forward strand.
CACCCGACGCCGGCCTGGTCGAGGTGGCCGCCGCCCTCTCCACCGGGCGCGCCGCGCTGACCCACCGGGCCGTCGTCGTCGCCGCAGACCGCGACGAACTGCTCGCCGGACTCGCCGCCCTGACCACCGGCGAGGCCACACCGCACGTGGCCACCGGAACCGCCCGGACCGCCGACCGCACGGTGTTCGTGTTCCCCGGCCAGGGCGCGCAGTGGGCGGGCATGGCGGTGGAACTGTTGGACTCCTCGCCTGTGTTCGCGGCCCGCATGGGCGAATGCGCGGATGCGCTGGGCGAGTTCGTGGACTGGTCGCTGCCGGGTGTGCTGCGGGGTGAGGCGGGTCAGCCGTCTCTGGACCGTGTGGATGTGGTGCAGCCGGTGTCGTTCGCGGTGATGGTGTCGCTGGCGGCGCTGTGGCGGTCGTTCGGTGTCGAACCCGACGCGGTCGTCGGTCACTCGCAGGGCGAGATCGCCGCGGCCTGTGTCGCGGGGGCGCTGACCCTGCGCGACGCGGCCCGGGTCGTGTGCGTGCGCAGCGGCCTGATCGCCCGCGAACTCGCCGGACACGGCGGCATGGCGTCCGTGGCACTGCCCGCCGACGAGGTGGCCCAACTGCTGCCCGCCGACGGCGCGATCACCGTCGCCGCGATCAACGGCTCCGCCTCCACCGTCGTCGCCGGCGACCCCGAGGCCCTCGACCGGCTGCTCGCCGAGTGCGCCGAACGCGGGACACGCGTCCGCCGCATCGCCGTGGACTACGCCTCGCACTCCGCACACGTCGAACGCATCGAGACACAGCTGATCGAGGCCCTCGCCGACGTACGGCCCCGGACGGCGAACGTCCCCATGTTCTCCACGGTCACCGCCGACTGGGCCGACCCCACCGCACTGGACGCGGGCTACTGGTACCGCAACCTGCGGCAGACCGTGCGCTTCGAACAGTCCGTGCGCGCCCTGGCCGACCAGGGACACCACGGCTTCGTCGAGGTCAGCCCCCACCCGGTGCTGACCCCCGGCATCGACCAGACGCTCGACGAGGCCACCGTCGTCGGCTCCCTGCGCCGCGACGAGGGCGGCCTGGGCCGGTTCCTGCTCTCCGTCGCCGAGGCACACGTCGCCGGACTGCCCGTACGGCTCGCCGCCGCCTTCACCGAGCGGACCGCCCCGCTCGACCTGCCCACCTACCCCTTCCAGCGGCAGCGCTACTGGCTGACCGCCCCGGAGACGAGCGGCACCGGCACGACGGCCGACGCGTTCTGGGCGGCCGTCGACGGCGCCGACCCGGTGGACCCGAAGGCACTGGCCGATCTGCTCGACGTACCTGCCGAACCCCTCGCCGAAGTGCTGCCCGGACTGACCGCGTGGCGCGCCGCCCAGCAGGTGGCCGCCGCCACCGACGGATGGCGCTACACCGTGAACTGGCGGCCGGTCGAGGCCGACGACGCGGTCCTGACGGGCACGTGGCTGGTGGTCGCCCCCGAAGGGCTGACGCTCGCCGAGGACTGCGCCGCCGCGCTCACCAGCGCCGGGGCGGACGCCCGCATCGTGGGCCCGGAGGCGGCGCCGTCCGAAGCCGGCACGGCCGCCGGGGTGATCTCCCTGCTGGGTCTCGCCGACGGCCCCCACCCGGAGCAGCCCGCCGTGCCCGCCGGACTGGCCGCCACCCTGGACCTGGTCCGCGCCCTCGCCGGCACCGGAACCGGAACCGACAACGGAACCGGAACCGAGAACGGAACCGGAACCGACATCGGCACCGGCACTGGCACCGGCACGGTGCTGTGGCTGGTCACCTCCGGGGCGGTCGCCGCCACCCCGGCCGACCGGCTGCCGCACCCCGAACAGGCCATGCTCTGGGGCCTGGGCCGCACTCTCGCCCTGGAACACCCGAGACTGTACGGCGGCATCGTCGACCTGCCCGACGACCCGGCCCGCGGCCTCACCCGGCTCGCCGCGCTGCTGACCGGCACCGAGGACCAGGCCGCCGTACGCGACACCGGAGTCCTCGTACCGCGACTCGCGCACGCCCCGCTCGCCGGACGCACCCCCGCCCGGGCGTGGCGGCCCGACGGCACCGTGCTGGTCACCGACGGCCTCGGCCCCATGGGCCTGCCGGTGGCCCGCTGGCTGGCCGACAACGGCGCGCAGGCCCTCGTGCTGACCACCGGCGACCCGGACGCCACCGCGCCGGACGACCTCGGCGTCCCGGTCACGGTGAGCACCTGCGACCCCGCCGACGAGACCGCCCTGGCCGAACTCCTCGCCGGAATACCGTCGGACACGCCGCTGACCGCCGTCGTGCACACCGCCGGCGAACTGCGCTCCGGGCCCCTGGCCGGCACCGGCCTCGCCGAGGTCGCCGCCACCATCGACACCAAGGTGCGCGGCGCGGCCAACCTGCACCGGCTCACCGACGGACTGGAGGCGTTCGTCCTGTTCTCCTCCGTCGCCGCCACCTGGGGCGGCAGCGAACAGGGCGCGTTCGCCGCGGCCAACGCCTACCTCGACGCGCTCGCCCGGCACCGGCACGCCCGCGGCCTGCCCGCCACCGCCATCGCCTGGGGCCCGTGGGAGGGCGCCGGACTGGGCGCCGAGGACGCCGACGCCGAGGCACGGCGCCGCGAACAACTGCGCCGCCGCGGCGTCCTGGCCCTGGACCGGCGGCAGGCGCTCACGGCGCTGGCGGACGCGGTACGGCACGCCGACACCGCCGTGACCGTGGCCGACGTGGACTGGGCCGGATTCGCGCCCGCGTTCACCGCGGCCCGGCCCAGCCCGCTGCTCGGCGAACTGCCCGAGGTGCGCGCCGGCCTCACCACCGGCACCCCCGAACCGGCCGCGGCCGATGCGGGGCCCGCCGTCCGGCTCGCCGGGCTGCCCGAGGACGAACAGCGCCGCGAACTCGTCGAACTGGTACGCCGGGAGGTCGCCGTCGTCCTCGGCCACGACGACCCGGAGGCACTGCCCACCGACCGGCCGTTCACTGAGCTGGGGTTCGACTCGCTGGCCGCGGTCAACCTGCGCAACCGGCTCGGCGCGGCCACCGGCGTCCGGCTGGCGGCCACCGCGGTCTTCGACCACCCCACCCTCGCCGGACTCGCCGACCACCTGCGCAAACAACTGGTGGCACCCACCGCGGCGGCCGTCGGCACGCTCGACGAGGAACTCGACCGGCTGGCCGGCGTGCTCGCCGACGTGTCCGACGAGGACGACCGCCGCCGCGCCCTGGCCCGCCTGCAAGGGCTGGTCGGCCGGCTGGCCCCGCGCCCGGACGGCGACCGCGCATCGGTCACCGAGCAGCTCGGGACCGCCAGCGACGAAGAGATCTTCCGGTTCATCGACTCGGAGTTGAGCTGATCATGAGTGACGTCGACCGTCTCCGCGACTACCTGCGCAAGGTCACCGTCGACCTGCACGAGACCAAGCAGCGGTTGCGCGAGTACGAGCAGCGCGACGCCGAGCCGATGGCCGTCGTCGGCATGGCCTGCCGCTACCCGGGCGGCATCGCCTCGCCCGAGGACCTGTGGGAGGTCGTCGCCTCCGGCCGCGACGTGATGTCGGGCTTCCCCGGCAACCGCGGCTGGCCCCTGGACCGCATCTTCGACCCCGACCCGGACCGGCCCGGCACCACCTACGTCAAGGAAGGCGGGTTCCTGCACGACGTCGCCGACTTCGACGCCCCGTTCTTCGGCATCTCCCCGCGTGAGGCGCTGGCCATGGACCCGCAGCAGCGGCTCCTGCTGGAGACCTCCTGGGAGGCGCTGGAACGCGCCGGCATCGACCCGCTGTCGCTGCGTGGCAGCCGGACCGGCGTCTTCGTCGGCAGCGGCGCGCAGGACTACGCGATGGTCGCCGCGCAGGCCGCCGACGACTTGGAGGGCTACCTGCTCACCGGCAACGCGATCAGCGTGCTGTCCGGGCGGATCTCCTACACCCTCGGCCTGGAGGGACCCGCGCTGTCCGTCGACACCGCCTGCTCGGCCTCCCTCGTCGCCCTGCACCTCGCCTGCCAGTCGCTGGCACGCGGCGAATGCTCGCTCGCCCTGGCCGGCGGGGCGTCGGTGCTGTCCACGCCGGCCGGGTTCGTCGAGCTGTCCCGGCAGCGCGGCCTGGCACCCGACGGCCGCGCCAAGGCGTTCGCCGAGGCCGCCGACGGCACGGCCTGGTCCGAGGGCGCCGGCGTGATCGTCGTGGAACGGCTGTCCGACGCGCGGCGCAACGGCCACCGCGTCCTGGCCGTCGTACGCGGCTCCGCCGTGAACCAGGACGGCGCGTCCAACGGCCTCACCGCCCCCAACGGCCCCTCGCAGGAAGGCGTCATCCGCGCGGCGCTGGCCAACGCGGGCCTGGCCGCCGCCGACATCGACGCCGTCGAGGCCCACGGCACCGGCACCGCGCTGGGCGACCCCATCGAGGCGGGCGCGCTCCTCGCCACGTACGGCCGCAACCGGCCCGCCGGCCGGCCCCTGTGGCTGGGCTCCCTGAAGTCCAACCTGGGCCACTCCGGTGCCGCCGCGGGCGTCGGCGGCGTGATCAAGATGGTGATGGCGCTGCGCGGCGACCACCTGCCGCGCACCCTGCACGTCGACGCGCCCACCTCCAAGGTGGACTTCTCCTCCGGCGCCGTGGCGCTGCTGACCGAGCCGCAGCCCTGGCCCGAGACCGGCCGCCCGCGCCGCGCGGGAGTGTCGGCCTTCGGCATCAGCGGCACCAACGCGCACGTACTGCTGGAACAGGCCGACGAGTTCGCCGCACCCGAACCGGCCCAGGACGCCCCCGCCACCGGCACGGCCGACCGGGCGGGCACCAACGGCCCGGCCGCCCCCGTACCCGTCGCGCTGTCCGGCCGCACCCGCGAGGCGCTGCGCGCCCAGGCCGAGAGGCTGCTGCCCCTGGTGCGGAGCGGCACGCCCCTGCCCGACCTCGCCGCCGCCCTGCTGCGCACCCGGCCCTCCTTCGAGCACCGCGCGGTGGTCGTCGCGGCGGACCCGGACACCGCCACCGAGGGCCTGCGGGCCCTGGCCGAGGGCAAGCCGCACGACGCCCTGGCCGGCGGCACCGCCGCGCCCGTCGACCGGGTGGTGTTCGTCTTCCCCGGCCAGGGCTCGCAGTGGCCCGGCATGGCCGCCGAACTGCTGGACTCCGCCCCCGTCTTCGCCGCGCACATCGCCGAGTGCGACAAGGCCGCCCGCGACTTCGTGGACTGGTCCGTCGTGGACGTGCTGCGCGGCGCGCCCGGCGCCCCCTCCCTGGAACGCATCGAGATCCTCCAGCCCGCCCTGTTCGCGGTGATGGTGTCGCTGGCCGAACTGTGGCGCTCCCACGGCCTCACCCCGGCCGCCGTGGTCGGCAGCAGCCAGGGCGAGATCGCCGCCGCGTACACCGCGGGCGCGTTGACCCTGCGCGACGCGATGAAGATCGTGGTGCTGCGCAGCCGGCTGTTCGCCGACGAACTGCGCGGCAACGGCGCCGTGGTGTCGGTCGCCGCGCCGGAGGAACTGGTCCGCGCCCGGCTGGCCGCACAGGGCGACGACACCCTGCACATCGGCGGCGTCAACGGCCCCAACGCCGTCACCGTCGTCGGCCCGCTGGACGCCCTTGAACGGTTCGTCACCGACGCCACCAGCGACGGGCTGCGCGCCCGGCTGGTCGGCTCCACCGTCGCCTCGCACTGCGACCAGGTCGACCCGCTGCGCGAGCGCCTGCTCGACAGCTTCGCCGACGTACGGCCCACCGCCGCCGGGCCGCAGTTCTGCTCCACCGTCACCGGCACGTTCACCGACACCACCACCCTGGGCCCGCACTACTGGTTCGAGAACGCCCGCCGGCCCGTGGCCTTCGACACGGCCGTGCGCACCCTGCTCGACGCCGGCCTGCGGTTCTTCGTGGAAGTCAGCCCGCATCCGGTGCTCGTCACCGCCGTGCAGGAGATCGCCGAGGACGCCGGGACGGACGCCGTCGCGGTCGGCTCCCTGCGGCGTGACCAGGGCGGCCCCGACCGGTTCCTGCGCTCGGTGTCCGAGGCGTACACCCGCGGCGCCCCGGTCGACCTCGGCGCCGCCCTCGCCGGCCGCGACACCGCCTGGGTCGACCTGCCCACCTACCCCTTCCAGCGGCAGCGCTACTGGCCCGACCCCGACCCCGACCCCGCCGCCGTGACGGCCACGGCCGACCCGGTCGAGTCCGGCTTCTGGGAAGCGGTGGAGAACGCCGACCTGGCCGGGCTCACCGAATCCCTGGACGTGGACGCCGAACCCCTCGCCGCGGTGCTTCCCGCGCTGTCGGCCTGGCGGCGCAGGCACCGCGAGCAGTCCACCGTCAACTCCTGGCGCTACAAGCTGGACTGGCTGCCGGTGTCCGACCCGGCGAGCGCCCGGCTGTCCGGCGACTGGCTGGTCGCCGTGCCACCCGGCCACGCCGGACCCGAAGCCGACGCCCTCGCCCGGCACGGCGCCCGCGTGATCAGGGCCGAGATCACCGCCGACGAGCCGCCCCTGGACACCCTGCGCACCGCACTGGACGGGGCACGACCGGCCGGCGTGCTCGCCGTGCTGGACTGGCCGACCGCCGTGTCCCTGGTCGGCGCCCTCGTCGAACTCGGCGTGGAGACCCCGCTGTGGTTCACCACCAGGGCGGCGGTGGCGTTCGACGCCGAACCCGACGGCGACCCGGACCGGGCCGCGCTGTGGGGCCTGGCCCCCACCGTGTCCCTGGAACACCCCGGCCTCACCGGCGGCGTCGTCGACCTGCCCGCCCGGCCCGACGACCGCGCGCTGACCCGCCTGTGCGCGGCACTGTCCGGCCGCACCGGCGAGGAACAGCTCGCCGTCCGCCCGGCCGGCCTGTTCGCCCGCCGCCTGGTGCGCAGCCCGCTGACCGCCCTGACCGGCACCGCCTGGCGGCCCACCGGCACCACCCTGGTCACCGGAGCCGACACCGCCGTGGGCGCGGCCGTGGCCCGCTCCCTGGCCGCCGCGGGCGCCCCCGCGCTGCTGCTCGCCGTCGACCCCTCCAGCGCCGTGGCCGACGACGTCCTGACGGAACTGCGCGACCTCGGCAGCGACATCCGCATCGCCGCCTGCGACCTGACGGACCGTGAGGCGGTGGCCGAACTGCTTGCCGGGCAGGAGCTCACCGCGGTGGTGCACACCGCCGTGCCGCTCACCGAGGCGCCCCTGAGCACCCTCGACGGCACCGCCGCCGCGGCCGGACTGCGCGCCGGCGTCGCCGCCGCACGGCACCTGCACGACCTCACCAAGAACACCCCGCTCACCGCGTTCGTGCTGTTCTCCTCCGTCTCCGGCACCTTCGGCGGCGTCGGCCAGGCCACCTACGCGGCGACCGCAGCCGCACTGGACGCGCTCGCCGAACACCGCGCCGCGGCCGGGCTGCCCGCCCTGTCGGTGGCCTGGGCACCCTGGGCCGACCCGGCCGACACCACCGGCGTGGCGGCCACCCGACGCGAACGACTGGCCTCGCGCGGCATCCCGGTGCTGGACCAGGACCGCGCCCTCGCCGCCCTCGGCGACGCCCTCACCGCCGGCGACACCCGCCTGCTGGTGGCCGACGTGGACTGGCCGCGGTTCAGCGCCGCCTACACCGTCACCGGACCGCGCCCGCTGATCGCCGAGTTCACCCCCGACCACGGCCGTCGCGACACCGACGGTCCGGCCGGCCTGGACGCCGGCGGGCTGGCCGCACTGCCCCCCGCCGAGCGGCACGGCGCGCTGCTGGCCGCGATCACCGGGCAGGCCGCGGCCGTCCTGGGCTTCGCGGACGGCACCGCGATCGACCCGTCCCGCCGGTTCCTGGAACACGGCTTCGACTCGCTCACCACCCTCGAACTGCGCAACCGGCTGTCCGCGGCCGTCGGCGTGCGGCTGACCGCCGCCACCCTCTTCGAACACGACACCCCCGACGCGCTGGCCCGGTACCTGCTGGGCGAACTCGCCCCGGACGAGACCACCACCACGGCCGCGCCCGGCCTCTTCGGCACGCTGTACGAGCAGGCGGCCGAGGCCCAGAAGACCGGCGAGTTCGTCGAACTGCTCGGCGCCGCGGCCGGACTGCGCCCCGCCTTCGGCACCGCCGCCGACGCCGGCCCGCTGCCCGACCCGGTGGAGCTGACCACCCATGACGAAGGCCCCGTCCTGGTCTGCCTGCCCACCGTGCTGGCCACCTCCGGGCCGCACCAGTACGCCCGCTTCGCCGCCGGACTGCGCGACCGGCGCGCCGTGTCCGCCGTCGCACTGCCCGGCTACCTCGACGGCGAACCGCTGCCCGCCGACAAGGCCGCCGCGATCGACGCCGCCACCCGCCAGGTGCAGGCCGCGGCGGGGGAGCGGCCGGTGGTGCTCGTCGGCTACTCCTCGGGCGGCCTGCTGGCCAACGGCGTCGCCGCCCGGCTGGCCGAACTGGGCCGCCCGGCCGCCGGACTCGTCCTGATCGACACGTTCGTGTTCGGCCCCGAACTGACCACGACCGGCGCCGCCCTGTTCGCGCAGATGTTCGCGCGACTGGCCGACAGCGGCGCCGTCACCGACGCCCGGCTCACCGCGATGGGCCGATACCTGCGTCTGCTCACCGACTGGCGGCCCGTCGACTCCGCGACGCCGATCCTGGTCGCCCGCACCACCGAGCCGCTGCCCGGCTTCGACCGCCCGCCGGCCACCTGGGCGTACCCGCACGACACGGTGGAGGTGGCCGGCGACCACTTCACCGTCCTTGAACAGCACGCCGACCGAACGGCTCAGGCGGTGCACGAGTGGTTGGAGAAGCGATGACACGACACACCACCGTTCTGGTCGTCGGCGCGGGCCCCTGCGGCCTCGCCATGGCGGCACAACTGCGCCGGCTCGGCGTCGACGTCACCCTCGTCGACGCGGCGGAGCAGGCACACACCGGATCCCGGGCGATCCTGCTGTGGCCGCCCGTCCTGGAGGTGCTCGGGGAACTCGGCCTCGCCGACGAGGCCGCCCGGGACGGCGTGCGGCCCGCCGCGCTGAACTACCACCTGCCCTCCGGCGGCAGCGTGCGCGTGAAACTCGGCCAGGACAACGCCCCGCTGGTCCTGCCCCAGGAACGCACCGGGCGACTGCTCGCCAAGGCGCTGGCCGACCGCGGCGTCCACGTCGAATGGGGCACCCACGTCACCAAGGTCGTCCCGGACGAGCACAAGGTCACCGTCACCACCACCCGCGCCGACGGCACCACCACCGACATCGAGGCGGACTGGGTGGTCGGCGCGGACGGGTTGCGCAGCCAGGTCCGCACCCAACTGGGCGTCGACTTCTCCGGCGCCCGCTTCCCGGCCACCTTCCTCCTCGCCGAGGGCCGCATCGACGGCGAGATCAGCACCGAGGACATCCACTACTTCCTCGCCGACACCGGCGTGGCCCTCGTCGCCCCGATGCCCGGCGGCGCGTTCCGCGTCTCCGGCGCCGTCCCGCCGGGCACCGAGGCCACCGCCGAGCAGGCCCAGGCCCTGCTGGACGAGCGCGGCCCCGGCGGCCTCCGCCTCACCGAGGTCCGCAGCGTCACCCTGTTCTCCAGCGACGAACGCGTCGCCGGCACCCTGCGGTCCGGCCGCTGCTTCCTCGTCGGCGACGCCGCACACGTCCACAGCCCCATCGGCGGACAGGGCCTCAACCTCGGCATCCCCGACACGCGCAACCTCGCCTGGAAGCTCGCCGGCGTGGTGCAGGGCCGGCTGCACGAGTCGATCCTGGACACCTACGACCCCGAGCGGCGGGCCGTCATCGACCAGACCCTCAAGGCCACCGGCCGCATGGCCCGCCAGGCCGTCGCCGGCCCCACGGCCCGCCGCATCCGCGACCTCACCTGGCGCCTGCTCCAGGTCTCCGGCCTGCTCGCCCGCGGCTACGCGCCGATGCTGGCCGGCTGGCGCAGCCACTACCCCGACGTGCTGTTCGGCGCCGGGGCCGACGGCAAGCGGCGCTCCCGGCCCCGGCCCGGCACCCGCCACCCCGGCTGGCGGCCCGTCACCTCCGACGACGTGGCCGGCCGCTTCCAGCTCATCACCTACGGCGACCCGGCCGGCCAACTGCGCACCGCCGCCGCCGAACTGGCCGACCGCATGCCCGAACTGGTCGCGCACTTCCCGCTGGACGGCCGCACACAGCGCTTCGTGCTGCTCCGCCCCGACGGCTACGTGGCCGCCTCCGGCGGCGCCGACCGGTTCGCCGACGCCGCCGGGAAGCTCGCCGCACTGGCCCCCACCCCCTCGTCCCCGGCGCCAACCGCTCAGTGAGACCCAGGGGCCGCCGCGCAAGCCCGGCCCCACGATGAAAGGACACGACATGCCGAACCCCGACGCCGAAGTCGCCACCGGCTGTCCCATGCACGCCGACACCGCGGCGGGCCCCCGCCCGTGGACGCCCGGGATGCCCAAGCCCGGCCCCGTGGAGCAACTGCTGCTCCCGGACGGCAACCCCGTATGGATGGTCACCAGATACGAGGACGCGCTCGCCGCGCTGAACAGCCGTCAACTCAGCAAGAACTTCCACAACGCGCTGCCCGAGCTGTGGCCCTCCCTGGGCTTCGACGGCACCAAGTCGATCCTCAACCAGCACATGAACCTCGCCGACCCGCCCGAGCACACCCGGCTGCGCGGCCTGGTGTCCAAGGCGTTCACCCCGCGCCGGGTGGCCGACCTCGGCGAGCGCATCCAGCAGATCACCGACGAACTCCTCGACGCGGTCGCCGACGCGGGCCGGGCCGACCTGAAGGACGCGCTCATCTCGCCCCTCATTTCGACGGTGCTGTACGAGATGCTCGGCGTGCCGCTCGACGACCGCGCCGAGTTCGAACGCAACACCTACATCTTCGTCGGCCTCGGCAACTCCTCCAGCCCGGAGGAGGTCATCGCCTCGGTCGGCTGGTTCGAGCAGTACCTGACCCGGCTGACCGCGGAGCGCCGCGCCAACCCCGGCGACGACCTCATCTCCGGTCTGGTGCTCGCCAACGAGGACGGCGACGCCCTCGCCGACCTGGAGATCCGCTCCACGGTCATGCTGCTGCTCCTCGCCGGCGCGGAAACCACCATCAACCTGCTCACCAACGGCATCCTCGCGCTCCTGCGCAACCCGGGGCAGCTGGCCGAGGTCAAGAACGACCCCGAGCTGCTCGGCCCGGCCGTCGAGGAACTGCTGCGCCTGACCAGCCCCGTGTTCACCGTGGTGTACCGCTTCGCCAAGGAGGACATGGAACTGGGCGGGGCGAAGATCAAGGCCGGCGAACACGTGATGATCTCGCTGGTGGCCGCCAACCACGACGCCGACCGGTTCGGCGACCCGGAGCGCCTGGACATCCACCGCGACGCCTCCAAGCACCTGGCGCTCGGCCACGGCACGCACTTCTGCATCGGCGCCCCGCTGGCCCGGCTCAAGGCCCGCATCGCCCTGCGCACCCTCTTCGACCGGTTCGACGACCTGCGGCTGGCGGTCCCGGAGGAGGAACTCACCTGGACGCCCAGCCTGGTGGCCAACAGCCTGGACCGCCTGCCGGTGACCTACACGGCGACCACCGCGGGCTGAGACCCGCGCGGCGCCGGCTCCGCCACGGGCGCCCGACCGACCCAGAACCGACACCACGCCATCCGCGCGACGGCCGAACGCCCGCGCGGAGTTGGGAACCACTCACCATGACCGAAGCACCCATGCTGGACCCGGACTTCATCACCCAGCTGCTGCCCTTCAACCCCTTCGACCCGGCGTTCCTGGCCGACCCCTACCCGATCTACGCGCAGATCCGCGAGAAGGGCCCGGTGACCCGCACTCCGCTGGGGCTGTGGGCCGTGACCGGGCACGAGGCGTGCTCCGCCGTGCTGCGCGACCAGCGGTTCGGCTGGGGCGACGGCGCCACGGTCGCCGACCACTTCCGCACCGAGGCCGACGGTTCGGTGATCCGGCCGTTCATCTTCGCCGACCCGCCCGAGCACACCCGGATCCGCGCCCTGGTCTCCAAGGCGTTCGCCGCCCGCCAGGTGGACCGGATGCGCGCCACGGCCGAGCGGGTCGTGCGCGAACTCATCGAGACCGCCCGCGCCGAGGCCGGCGACGGCCCGATCGACCTCATGAGCGCGGTGGCACACCCGCTGCCCGGCCGCATGCAGAACGCCCTGCTGGACGTCCCCGCCGAACACGCCGCACGCTTCGACGAGTTGTCCGCCGACATCGCCCGAGGCCTGGACCCGAGCTTCCTGCTCGCCCCCGAGGAGGTCGCCAAGCGCGACAGCGCCCGCGCCGAGCTCTACGAGTACATCGGCGAGCTGGCCGAGCAGCGCCGCGCCAAGCCCGGCACCGACCTGATCAGCGAGCTGGTGGCGGTCGAGGAGGGCGGCGAGAAGCTGACCCCGCACGAACTGGAGGTCACCTGCACGCTGTTGCTGTCGGCCGGCTACGCCACCACGGTCAACCTGATCGGCAACGGCATGTTCGCCCTGCTCGGCCGCCCCGACCAGCGGGACTGGCTGCGTGCCCACCCGGACCAGGTCCCCGGCGCCGTCGAGGAGATGCTGCGCTTCGACGCGCCGGTCCAGATGATCTCCCGGGTCGCCGTCGCCGAGGCCGAGATCGCCGGGCAGACCGTCCAGCCGGGCGAACAGGTCATGCTGATGATCGGCGCCGCCAGCCACGACCCGGACGTCTACGACGACCCCGACGAGCTGAAGCTGAACCGCCCGACCGGCCGCAACCTCGGCTTCGGCCTCGGCATCCACTTCTGCGTCGGCGCCCCCCTGGCCCGCCTCACGGCCCAGGCCGCGGTCTCCGCCCTCTCCTCCCTGAACCTGACCCTCACCACCGACACCCCGTCCCGAGTCCCCAACATCATCATGCGCGGCCTGGCCGAACTCCCGGTCCGCATCGGGGACTGACGCCGCGAACACGGCGCCACGCAACACCGACGCGCCAGGACACGTGCCCACGGACACTCCGGCAGGTCACGCGTCCTGGCGCGGGCCGACGCCCCGCAGGGCGTTGGCCTCGGCCGGCCGGCGTGCCCGAAGACCTCACGCCGAGCCACTGCTCCGCGCCGTACTCCTCGAAGCGGTCCACCTCCACGAACCCAGCTGACGGAGACCTACCGTGCCAGCCAGTCCCGCAACGCCGACGTGACCTGAGCGGGGCGCTCCTCCATGACCCAGTGGCCCGCGTCGTCGAGCATCGTCAGCTCGGCGCCGGGGACGTGCCGGGCCAGTTCGACGGCGATCCGCGGGCTGAGGTACGTGTCGGTGCGCCCCCACACGACCGCCGTCGGGCAGGCGATCTCGCCGAGGCGGCGCCGCAGTTCGGGCCGGGCGGCGACGCGGTAGTGCGAGAAGTAGTGCAACAGCCAGCGGCGGCCCTCGACGGTGTCCATCCAGCCGATGTAGCTGTTCAGCAGGCCGGCGTCGAGGCAGCCGCGTCGGACCAGGGGCCTGAAGGCCCGGCGGTGCACCTCGGCCAGCGGCAGCCGCGCGGCCACCGACCGCACACCAGGCGTCCGCCCGGCGAGGGTGACCAACCCGAACACGGCCTTCCAGCGCGGGGTGAAGGTGGAGTGGGCGCGGCTGTTGAGGAGGGCGAGCCGGCGGACCCGGCCGGGTCGGCGCTGGGCGAGACCGAGGGCGAGGAAACCGCCGTAGTCGTGCCCGGCCAGGTTCACGGCCGGGCAGTCCAGCGCGTCGAGCAGCCGGCCCAGCCGGGCCACCTCGGTGTCGTAGTCGAAGGGCAGGCCGAGCGGCCGGTCGGAGCGGCCCCAGCCGAGCAGGTCCGGCGCGATCACCCGGTGCGTGCGCGACAACTCCGGGATCTGGTGGCGCCAGCAGTCGTGCGTGACGGGGTAGCCGTGCAGCAGCACGACCGGTTCCCCGTCCGACGGACCGGACTCCCAGCAGGCGACCCGCGCGCCGTCCACCACGACGTCGCGGGCGCGCTCCGCCCGCGTCCCCTGACCCTGCGTGCCGCCGCCGAAGGTGCTCATCGTCTCGCCTCTCCTCGCCGCGCGTGGCTCGGGCCCGTCCGTCACGGGTCCGCGGGTACAACGAAGACGCGCGTGCTCCGTACCGATCGGGTACCCAGGCGGGTGAACGCGACCGGGGAGACGGGGACGGTCCTTGCCGGAACGCCCTCCAGACGCCCTTCAGGCCCCCGTCAGACGGTCTCACCCGGGTGCAGGACGGCGCTGATCCGGTACCAGAGATCGTGCTGCGGCTCGCCGGCCGCGGTGGGCGCCGCCGCGGTCAGGGCGTGCGCCAGGTCCCGCAACTTCCGGTTGGTGTGCTGCGACTGACGTCTCAGGATCCGCAGGGCCACGTCGGCGTCGACACCGTAGTGGGCCATCAGAATGCCCCGCGCCAGGTCGATGTCCTGTTGCCCGGCGCGCGCCCTGGCGACGTCGTCGTCGGCGAGGTCGCGGGCGAACTCGGCGACGGGCCCGGTGATGTCGATGACGAATCCGCGCAGCGCCACCACCGTGCCCGAGTCGTCCACACGGCCGTCGGCCACGAGGACGACGGTGTGCTGCCGTCCCAGGGTGTCCTGGACACGGTGGTAGCAGCTGAACGGTTTGCCGTCCCGCAGCCCGGACGCCAGCGCCCTCTGCACCCGCTCACGGTCCTCGGGGAGCTGGTGCTCGCGGAACAGCCGGTTCGTCGGCACGACCGAGTCCGGCGCGTAGCCGTACAGGCGGTGCATGTCGTCCGACCACCACCAGAGATCTTCGTTCACCCGGTAGATGAACACCCCGGTCAGGTCGGCCACCTCGTCGGTGGTCCGTATGGTCTCGTCCTGCACGGCCGTGTCTCCCGTCCGGGATGTGCGCTGATGGGTCGCGGTTCCTGGGCCGCCACGTGAGTGTCCGGAGCCTACCCGGCGGGGCGGGATCCCGGGCACGGGGCGCACGGCGGAGGGGAGACAGCCCGCTTCGCGGCAAGGGCGCCGTGATCCTCGTACAGGCGCCGTGATCCTCGTACAGCGGCCGGAACGCCCCTCTCAGCGCCTGCGTCCCCGCGCCGGCAGGCTGCCGCCGACGCCGCCGAGGTGGAGCGCCAGGACGACAAGTCCGAGGAGCATCACGTTCGTTGAGGTGAACGCGTCGTTGGTCGAGATCTCTGCCGCGTTGATCAGGAAGGCGATGAAGAACAGCACCGCCGAGATGATGGCCAGCATGCCGCACGTCCCTTCGGTTGAGGTGACGTCCGTCGACGTCGTGCAGTCCGGATGCCCAGAACCCGCTGACGTATGGCCACGTGGCCTGCTGATCAGGGGACGGGTCTTCAGGGGAGGGGCGTTCCTGAGTACGCGTACTCAGGGCACCGCGCTCCGCACCGGCCACACTGGAGCGCAGACCGATGGACAGAGGAGACCGCCGTGCCCGCGCCCCGGACCGCCGCCCGACCCGCCGCCGCCCGACCCGTCACCGCCCGACGCCGCCGCCGCGTACGGACCTTCACCGCCGCCGCTCTCGCGGGCGCCGCAGCGGTCGTGGCACTCACCGCATGCTCCTACCAGGAGGACATCTGCGGCAGCGGCGAGTATCCCGTTCTGGCCGTGGGCAACACCGGCTCCGCGTGCGTCCCGAACGACGAGCAGCCGCCCAAGGGGTACGCGCGCTACCCCGAGGGCAAGGTGCCCCAGCAGGTCGGCGACAAGTGGGACGTGTACTGGAACACCCACACGCTCGACGAGGACGGCCACATCATCAAGGCGCCCGAGGTGAGCTGAGTGGGTCCGTCCGGGGCAGGCCGCCGTGGCCCCGCTCCCGGACGGACCCGACCTCGGCCCCACAACCCGGCCCGACGGTGCGGATCGGCTCAACCGCCGGAGCACACCGCGCCGTTGAGCCGGAAGACCGTCGGATCCGGGTTGGGTCCCTCGTTGGCGCCGACGACGCCGGGCTGACGGTTGCGCTTGGCCGTTCGCTCGTGCCGCTCGCGAACGGGGCCGCATTCGGGCTGATGGCCGACCTGGTCTTGGCACTCATGTACGCCGTCATGGACGGGGCGCGCCACGCAGACCGTCGCGCGTCCGCATGCGGATGGTGAACGCTCTCGCGAACGGGCTCCTGGACGGCTCGACGATCAGGCGAAACCTCTCGTCCGCGCCGCTTCTCGGGTAGCCGGGAGAGCCAGGGTTGACGCCGACACGGTGACGGGGACCTTGACCTCGCCGGGGACCGGGCTCGGGGCCGGCTCGGGCGAGGTCGGGCAGGGTCAGGCCTTGGCGCCGGGCAAGCCGCTGGTGACGACGATCGCGGCCACGTCTGCGGACCCGGTACGGCCCAGCCAGACGACGCCCCCCGACTGCGCGGTGAACGTCACCAGGTCGGCTTGATGCGACTCGTCGCTCACCCGCTCGCACCAGTCGGGCAGCTTCTCGGAGTCGCGCGGCACCGGCATGCCGTCCACGTACGCGCGAAACGGCGCGGCCAGCGCCGTCCACGCGCCGGCGTCGGCGAAGCAGCCCACATTGGCGTCGGAGAAGAAGCGGACCTGCTCGCCCGGCTGAAGCCGTTCGATGTCGTCGTCGACGCCCAGGCCCATCTCCCACCCGATCACGGGGTCGTCACTGATGCGCAAGCGCGTGGCGGCGCACGCGACGCCGTCGTGCTGCTCCCCGAAGAACTCGTACGGCCCCGCCGTCCACGCGAGCTCCACCGGGTATGCGCCCGCCGGAATGCGCACGGCAAGCTCGCGCGGTGGGCTCGTCGGCAGTCCTCGCTCGTAGTCCCGGGCTTCGTCGTCGTGCCACGGCGCATCCACGACGAGACGGCCGCTGGGCACGCGGATGGTGGTTATTTCTTCGATCCCCGTGACCATGACCGGCGTCGTCGGATCGTCGTACACCGTCCCGAGCTGCGCCCCGGGTGTGAACGCCGTGTCGAGATACCAGGCGGCCTCCGGCCCGGCCGCCAGCCGGGCGTCCCCGATCCACTCCACGTCCCATCCTTCCGTCGGCCACCCCCGCCGGGCGGTCCACCGAAACGGTACGCGGGCCCACTGACATCGGCAGTTGGCACATCGGACCACACGGAGCTCTCGTCGCCCAAGGCCGTCCACCACGCCGACCGGGCCTCCTCGCTCACGCCGGCGTCCGCGCTGAGCACTCGGCGTTCAACGCCGGTACCGCGGCGGGCTCGTGGTCTGCGGCGGGCTTCCCCCTCGAACCGACGCTCGGCGCGACGGGCCCGCTGATCGGCGGGACGCCGTCGCGGCGCTGTACCTCGTCCCGCCCGGCCTCCTGGCGGCCCGCGATCGACAGCGCGCAGGTACTGCTGGGCGAACTATGATCCGTACGAGGCCCTCCAACTCCTTGGAGAAGACGTGAAGCCCCATGAGTGACGAGACGACCGCCGGCACCGGCAAGGTGGCCGTGATCAGGGCGATGTCGCTGGACGGATTCATCGCCGGGCCCGACCACGCGATGGACTGGATCTTCGAGCACATGACCGCGGACATGTTCCCGGAGGTCATGGCGGCCACGGGCGCGATGCTGGTCGGCCGGGGCACGTACGAGGTCGCCAAGCGCATGGCCGACGAGGACACCGCCTACGACGGGGGACCGCAGTTCGTCCTCACGCACGAGGCTCCGGACGAGCCGGACCCCACCGTCACCTTCCTCAGCTGCGACATCGAGGAAGCCGTCGCCACGGCACGCGGCGCGGCGGGCGGCAAGAACCTGGAGATCCTCGGCGCCGACGTGGCAGCGCAGTGCCTGCGGCGCTGTCTCGTCGACGAGATCGTGGTCTACGTCCTGCCGGTCCTCCTCGGCGACGGCGTCCGCTTCTCGCCGGCGGGCCTCGGCAGGATCGACCTCGAGCCCTTGAGCAACGTCCGGTCGGGCGCCGTCACAATGCTCCGCTTCCGCGTGCGGAAAGAGACGCAGAAGTAGACGAGGAACGCCGTCGGTCGGTCCCCGACGCGGTGCACGGCCGAGGCCCGGTGGGCAGCTCGACGAACCGGTCGCGCGGCGGCGTGCCCATGTTCCGGCAGCGGAAACGCGGTCACGCCGTCACCCCCGCCGGGCCGAGGCCGGCGCCGGAGCGAAACGCAGCTCCGGATCGACGACGCTGTCCGCGCGGAGCAGTCTGACGTCGTCCCGGTAGTCCATCGACGTCAGCCACGGCATCCGGTCGCCCTGGCGGGGCAGGGAGTCGACGGCGCGCCGGATGCAGCCGGCGCCGAAGTCCAGGAACGGCCGGGTCGCCATGCCGGGGTCGGCCGGCTCCGGGCGGCAGATGCCGGACCCGTGGGTGTCCATGTGCTTCAGCAGCCGGCAGAAGCGCTCGCAGAGCAGGCCGGCAGGTCACGGCCGGTCACCACCGCAGCGTGTGTCCCGCCGGCAGCCCCTAACGCAGTTCGGCCGGACGCTCCTCGACCACGCTTCCGAGCCTGTCCCGTTGCTCGTCGCTCGCGAGGGCGATCAGCCTGTCCGCCACGTGCGGGGGCAGGTCCTTGAGGCCGAGTTCTACGCCGTCCTTGTGCGAGTGGTCGATGAAGGTCAGCAGTGCCTTGGCTCCGGACATGTCCATGTACGTCACGTCCTTCAGGCTCAGCGACAGGTTCGACCGGTCGGTGCGCAGTGCGGTGAAGACGTGGTCGACGGAGAGGAAGGACAGGGGGCCTTCGATGCGGTAGGTCTCGGCGCCGTCGTGGACGATCGCGGCTTTCCGGCGCCGGGACTTCAGGCCGTGCACGACGAGGGCCAGGAGGACGCCGACGGCGACCGCCACGGTCAGGTCGACGACGACCGTGACGATCATGGTCACGAACATCACGACGACGTCGCCCCTGGGGGAGACGTGCGCCTTGCGGAGGCTCTCCCAGTCGAACATGCCGACCGCGGTCAGGATCAGGATCCCGGACAGCACCGCGAGGGGGATGTACTGCACGACGGCCCCGAGGCCGACCACGAGGGCGAGGAGGATGACGCTGTGCGTGGCGGCCGACACCGGGGTGCGGCCACCGCTGCGAATGTTGACCACCGACCGGACGGTCGCACCGGCGCTGGCCAGGCCGCCGAACAGCCCGCTGACGGCGTTGCCCAGCCCCTGGCCGATCAGCTCCTTGTTGCTGCGGTGCCGGTTGCCGGTGATGTTGTCCATGACGACCGAGGTCAGCAGCGAGTCGATGGAGCCGAGCAGGGCGATGCTGAGGGCGGGCAGGAGGAGCGTGGCGACGAGCGATCCGCTGAACTCCGGGACGACGATTGACGGAATCGACTCCGGGATCTGTCCGATGTAGTCGATCGTGGTGTTGAGCGCGACGGGTCCGACGTGCAGGTCCTGCAGCGCCGCGTCCACGAGCCGCAGGATCAACGTCATGATCACGAGCGCGACGAGGCTCGCCGGAACCGACTTGATCACTCGCGCGGACACGAGCATGAGCACAATCGTTCCTGCGACCACCAGGAAACTTCTCTCCACCTGGTCCAGTTCGCCCAGGATGATGATCAGCGCGATCCCGCCCATGAAACCCGACACCACGGGGTGGGGTATGTAGCGGATGAGCGAGCCGAGCCTGCACACTCCGAACAGGATCTGGAACGCGCCGGCCATGACGAACGCGAGGAACGCGCCCTCGAGTCCGTGCTCGGCGATGACTCCGGTGGAGACGACGGTGATGGGGCCCGTGGGGCCGGTCACCTGGCCGGGCGTACCGCCGAACACCGCCGCGAAGAATCCGGCGAAGATCGCTCCGTACAGCCCGACGAGTGCGCCCTCGGGAGTGCCGGTCGCCGTGATGCCGAAGGCGATCGCCAAGGGCAACGCCACGATGGCCACGGTCAGCCCGGACAAGGTCTCTCGCGCGATGCGCTGGAACATGGTCACCTTTTCGGTCGACGACATGACTGAATCGCCCCCTGTCGAGGGGCGATTGCCGACCAGGCTTCCCGGCACACCGTTGGTAAAGGTGACGTACAGATCGCGTCAAGACAAGGCCAAAGATCGCCAAGCAGAATGCGCCACTCGCCGTGGCGCCGTGCGGTGTCGCGGCCGGGGCTCCACCCTGCCCCCATCTCTACCCTCACGTCAGGATAGAGTTGTTGCGGTCAGGGCCGGGTGAACATGTCCGGTGAACGTACGGCCCCCGACCCTGCTCCGGCCCCAGCCCTTGCCCGGGCCTTCCGCAGAATGCCGTCCGACACCCCAGGCCCTCGGCCCGCAAGCCCGCAAGCCCGCAAGTCCCTTTCGCGCGCCCCGCTCGCCCGACGGCCGCGCCCGAGCACGACAGGCAGTCGCTCCCTTGTCCTTCACCGCGTCGTCCGCCACCCCTTCTCCCGGCAGCCGGTTGCGCTCCCTTTGTCCGGACTGGCTGCGTGACCCGAAGGTGTGGCGCACCGAGGTGCTGGCCGGGCTGGTGGTCGCGCTCGCGCTGATTCCCGAGGCGATCTCCTTCTCCGTCATCGCCGGGGTCGATCCGGCGATCGGCCTGTTCGCCTCGTTCACCATGGCCGTCACCATCGCCGTCGTCGGCGGACGCAGGGCGATGATCTCGGCCGCCACCGGAGCGGTCGCCCTCGTGATCGCACCGCTGAACCGCGAGCACGGCCTGGGGCACCTCGTCGCCGCGGTCATCCTCGCCGGCGTCCTCCAGGTGATCCTCGGCGCGCTCGGCGTGGCGAAGCTGATGCGGTTCGTCCCGCGCTCGGTGATGGTCGGCTTCGTCAACGCCCTCGCCGTCCTCATCTTCATGGCCCAGGTCCCCGAGCTGACCGGTGTGCCCTGGCCGGTGTATCCGCTGATCGCGGCCGGTCTGGCGCTGACGGTGTTCTTCCCGAAGGTCACCACGGTGGTGCCCGCGCCGCTGGTCTCCATCGCCGTCCTGACCGCACTCACCGTCGCAGCCGGCATCGCTGTGCCCACGGTCGGCGACAAGGGCCAACTGCCCTCCTCGCTGCCGGTGCCGGGCCTGCCGGACGTGCCCTTCACGCCGGACACCCTGACGACCATCGCCCCGTACGCCTTCGCCATGGCGCTGGTCGGCCTCATGGAGTCGCTGATGACCGCGAAGCTCGTCGACGACCTCACCGACACCCACTCCAGCAAGACCCGCGAGTCCATCGGGCAGGGCATCGCCAACATCGTCACCGGCTTCTTCGGCGGCATGGGCGGCTGCGCCATGATCGGCCAGACGATGATCAACGTGAAGGTGTCCGGGGCCCGCACCCGGCTCTCGACCTTCCTGGCCGGCGCGTTCCTGATGGTGCTGTGCATCGCCCTCGGGCCGGTCGTCTCCGACATTCCGATGGCCGCCCTGGTCGCGGTCATGATCATGGTGTCGTTCGCGACGTTCGACTGGCACTCCGTCGCGCCGAAGACCCTCAGGCGCATGCCGGCCGGGGAAATCGCCGTCATGGTGATCACGGTCGTCTGCGTGGTGGTCACCCACAACCTCGCCGTCGGCGTCGTCGTCGGCTCGATCACCGCGATGGCGGTCTTCGCCAAGCGGGTCGCCCACCGGGCGGAGGTCACCGCGGTGACCGATCCCGACGGCACGAGCGTGGTCTACCGCGTGAGCGGTGAGCTGTTCTTCGCCTCCTCCAACGACCTCGTCGGCCGGTTCGACTACGCGGGCGACCCCGACCGGGTCGTCATCGACCTGTCCGCCGCGCACATCTGGGACGCCTCCTCGGTCGCCGCCCTCGACGCCGTCGAGACCAAGTACGCCCAGCGCGGCAAGAGCGTCGAGATCGTCCACCTCGACGAACCGAGCGCTCATCTCCACGACAGGCTCAGCGGCGAACTCACCGCCGGGCACTGACGCACCGCCCGCTGCGAGAGGTGCGTCAGTCCTCCCGCGCCGGAGCCGTCAGCTGCCGCCCCGCCGCGAACTTCCGGCGCCAGGCGAGCGAGACGTACACCAGGGCGACCAGCACCGGCACCTCGATGAGCGGGCCGACGACGCCGGACAGCGCCTGCCCGGACGTGACGCCGAAGGTGGCGATGGCGACCGCGATGGCGAGCTCGAAGTTGTTGCTCGCCGCGGTGAACGCGAGGGTGGCGGTGCGGTCGTAGGCCAGGCCGACCGCCTTGCCGAGGGCGAAGGTCCCGAACCACATCACCGCTGGGCGGTCAGAAGAGCGAGTGCAGCAGCTTGTTCGGTGAGCCGCTGCCGGCCCGCTGCACCACGCCGTTCGTGGCGTTGGCCGTCAGGGCGTCGGCGACCTGCGCCGGGGTGGCCGACGGGCGACCGGCCAGGTGGAGCGCGGCGACGCCCGCGACGTGCGGCGTGGCCATCGACGTGCCGCTGATCGTGCTGGTGGCGCTGTCGCCGGTGCTCCACGCCGAGGTGATGCCGACGCCCGGGGCGAACAGGTCCAGGCACGTGCCGTAGTTGGACCAGGACGCCTTCGTGTCGGTCCTGTCGGTCGCGCCGACGGTGAGGGCCTCGGGGACACGGGCCGGTGAGTACTTGCAGGCGTCCTGCGCCCTGCCACCGGTGTTGCCGTTGCCCGCGGCGATCGCGTAAGTGACGCCCGAGGCGATGGAGTTCTGCACCGCCGTGTCGAGGGTGGAGTTGGCGCCGCCGCCGAGACTCATGTTGGCCACCGCGGGCTTGACGGCGTTCGCGGTCACCCAGTCGACGCCGGCGACGACACCCGAGAAGGTGCCCGAACCGTTGCAGTCGAGGACCCGCACGCCGACGACCGAGGCGGCCTTGGCGACGCCGTACGTCGATCCCGCGGCGGTTCCGGCAACATGGGTGCCGTGGCCGTTGCAGTCGTTGCCGTTCTGGCCGTCGCCGACGGTGTCGGTGCCGATGCTCGCGCGACCGCCGAACTCGCTGTGGCCGACGCGGACTCCGGTGTCGATCACGTACAAACGGACCCCGGACGCCGTGGTGTTGTACGTGTACGAGCCGTCCAGGGGAAGCAGGCGCTGGTCGATGCGGTCCAGGCCCCAAGTGGCGTCGGCCTGCACGGTGTTGATCCTGACCCGGGCGTCCTGCTCGACGTAGTCGACGCGCGGGTCGGCGGCGAGCCGGTGCGCCCGGGCGGCGGTCATCCGCGCGGCGAATCCGCGCACCGAGGAGCGGTAGACGTGGGTGACGTCGGCGTTGTGCGCCGCGGCGAGGTCACGCGCGGCGGCGCGGACCAACTCCTGGGGCGTGTCCTTGAGGACCACGATCCAGCCGTCGGACACGGCGGTGCCCACCGGGGCGAGACGGACATCGGGAGCGGGAGCGGCCGTTGCCGGGGCGGCGGGGGTGGCCGCGAGGAGTCCCGCGGCGAGAGCGGTGGCGGGAACGAGCGCGCGGAGTCGTCGAGTGGGGAATCTCATCGGTCAACCAGACCCTTCGTTGTCCGGGTTGCGGGCAAGTGCAGGCCGTGCGGTGGAACTGCCGCCCGGGGTGGCCGGGTGGCTTCGGCGGACGGTTGGTCAGGCCCTTCGCCGGGACGCGCGTCGTCACGCGCCCGCCGGTTCCGTCGTCCGGGCGGGCGGGGCGACGCCGCGCAACATTGACATGCGCACATCGGTGGCGGCAAGGGTGCGGCGCCCTTCCGCCGCGCGTGGGGGAGGGGAGACCTCCGGTGCGCCGGAGTCCTGTCGGCATCCTGCGGGGCCATCGCTTCGGACTCGGCCGGATTTCCCCTTGCGTTCGACAGCCGACCCCTTGTTCCGTGATGTGCTTAGGTTAGGCTAACCTCTGCGGCGTGCGAGTTGATGAAGAGACCCCGGCAGCCGTCCGGCCACGCGGTCATGAACTTTCGGCCACGGGCGTCACCGTGGCGTACGACGGCGTCGACGTCGTCCATGACGCCTCACTGGCACTGCGACCCGGTGAGGTGACCGTCCTGGTCGGGCCGAACGGCAGCGGGAAGTCGACACTGCTGCGCACCATCGCCCGCCTGCAGCGGCCGCGGACCGCCACCCTCGTCATCGACGGCGACACCGACGGACTCGCCCTGAGCCCGCGGGAGTTCTCCCGCCACACGGCGCTGCTGACGCAAGGCCGCCCCACCCCCAGCGGCCTGACGGTCCGGGACGTGGTCGAATTCGGCCGCTACCCGTACCGGGGCCGCTGGGGCAGGGCCGACCCGGGAGGCCGCGCCGCCGTCGACCGCGCGCTCGCCCTGACCGGCGTGGCCGAACTCGCCGACCGGGGCGTCGAACACCTCTCCGGCGGACAGCTCCAGCGGGTCTGGCTCGCCGGCTGCCTCGCCCAGGAGACCGGCGTGCTCCTCCTCGACGAACCGACCACCTACCTCGACCTGCGCTACCAGGTCGAACTCCTCGACCTCATGCGCGACCTGGCCGACGACCACGGCATCGCCGTGGGCGCCGTCCTCCACGACCTCGACCAGGCCGCCGCCGTCGCCGACCGGATCGTCCTGCTGCACGCCGGACGCGTCGTCGCCGAGGGTTTCCCCGAGGACGTCCTGACCGCCGAACGCCTCACCGAGACCTACGGCATCCGCATCGAGGTCGACCCCGACCCCCTCACCGGCCGGCTCCGCACCCGTGCGATCGGCCGGCACCACACGCGAAGCGAAAGGCTCAGCACCTCCTCATGAGACGACAGCTCCTCACCGCCGCGGTCGCCGCGGCGGCCCTCACCCTGACCGCCTGCGGAACCACCGAGCCCGCCGCCGACGACAAGACGAAGAAGACCGCCGAGAAGATCACCCTCACCGACGCCACCGGCGCGAAGGTCGAACTCGACGGGCCCGCCAAGAAGGTCGTCGGCACCGAGTGGAACGTCGTCGAGAGCCTCGTGTCCCTGGGCGTCGACCCGGCCGGCGTCGCCGACGTCAAGGGCTACAAGACCTGGAACACCGCCGTACCGCTGAAGAACGACCCCAAGGACATCGGCACCCGCGGCGAGCCCAGCATGGACACCGTCGCCGCCCTCAAGCCCGACCTGGTCATCGCCACCAACGACCTGCCGCCGGCCGCGGTCGAGCAACTGCGCAAGGTCGCCCCCGTCCTGACGCTGAAGGCCGCCGACGCGGCCGACCCGGTCGGGCGGATGACGAAAAACCTCGACCTCATCGCCCGGGCCACCGGCACCACCGCGAAGGCCGACGAGCTCAAGAAGGAGTTCGAGGCGAACGCCGAGCAGGGCAAGAAGGCCCTCGCCGACGCCGGCCTGGCCGGGGCGCGCTACGCCTTCGCCGACGGCTACATCGTCTCCAATCAGGTCTCCGTCCGGCCCTTCACCGACGGCTCCCTCATCGGCGGCGTTAACGAGATGCTCGGTCTGAAGAACGCCTGGACCGTCAAGGGCGACAAGGCGTACGGCCTCGGCGCGACCGACGTCGAGGGCCTCACCAAGCTCGGCGACGACGTCCACTTCGCCTACATCGGCAACGACGGGGACAAGAACAGCACCCCCTTCACCGGCGTCCTCGCCAAGGACAAGGTGTGGACCTCCCTGCCGTTCGTGAAGAACGGCGACGTCCACCGACTGCCCGACGGCATCTGGATGTTCGGCGGCACCGGGTCGATGAACAAGTACATCGACTCCGTCGTCACCGCCCTGACGAAGAAGTAGGACCATGGCCGTCACCGCAACCACCCCCGCCACCCGTCCGTCGGCGGTCACGTCCCGGACGGGCGCGACCGCGGTGACGGCCGCGCTCCTCCTCCTCGTCACGGCCCTCGCGCTCGTCGGCATCACCCAGGGCACCGCCTCCGTCGGCGCGCCCGAGGTCCTCAAAGCCCTCACCGGCAGGGCCGATCCCGCCGACGCGTCCGTCGTCATCGCCTCCCGGCTGCCCCGGACGGCCGCGGGACTGCTCGTCGGGATGGTGCTCGGCATGGCCGGCGCCGCCCTCCAGGCGGTCACCCGCAACGTCCTCGCCGCGCCGGACACCCTGGCCGTCAACGCCGGCTCCTACCTCGCCCTCGGGACCGCCGCCGCGACAGGCCTCTCCCTGCCGCTGCTCGCCTCGTCCGGCATCGCCTTCGTCGGCGGTCTCGCCGCCGCGGCCGTCGTCCTCGGCCTGTCGGGCCTGGGCACCGGCACCGTACGCCTCGTCCTCGCCGGCAGCGCCCTCACCCTCGGCCTCACCGCCGTCACCGAAGGCCTGCTCCTGCTGTTCCCCCAGCAGACCGAGGGCGTCTACCACTGGAACCAGGGCAGCATCTCCCAGAGCGGCTTCGACGGCGTCCTCCAGATGGCCCCCATCGGCGTCCTCGGCCTCGCCGGACTCCTGTTCCTCGCCCGCCGGATGGACACCCTCGCGCTCGGCGACGACGCCGCCCGCGGCCTCGGCGTCCCCGTCCGCACCACCCGCATCACGGCCGTCGTCCTCGCGGCCCTCCTCTCCACCGCCGCCGTCACCCTGGCCGGCCCCGTCGGCTTCGTCGGCCTCTGCGCCCCCGCGCTCGTCCGCCCCCTCGCCCGCCGCATCCGCGCCTACGCCAAGACCCGCGTCGGCATCCCCGTCGCCGGTCTCGTCGGAGCCGCGCTGGTGCTCGGCGCCGACATGCTGCTGCGCGCCCTGGTCCCCGCGGACACCGCCGTCGCCGTGCCGACCGGCGTCGTCACCAGCCTCGTCGGCGCGGCCTTCGTGGTGGCCATGGCCACGCGGCTGCGGGACACCGGCGGCGTCACCGCCGACCGGCTGCGCATCAGGAGCCGGACCGCCTTCCTCACCACCACGGCGGTCCTGGCCGTCGTCCTCGTCGGCGTGACGATCGCCGCCGTCCTGCTCGGCGACGCCAAGCTGCTCCTGGGCGACGTGACCAACTGGGCCCTGGGCCGGGCGGGACAGACCGTCGGCTTCGTCCTGGACACCCGCGTCCCCCGGGTCCTCGCCGCGCTCCTCGCGGGCGCCGCCCTCGCCCTCGCCGGCACGCTCGTCCAGGCCGTCACCCGCAACCCGCTCGCCGAGCCCGGCATCCTGGGCGTCTCAGGCGGCGCCGCGCTCGGCGCCGTACTCCTCGTCACCACCGTGCCCCTCGCGGGGTCGTGGAGCGTGGCCGCCGCCGCCTTCGGGGGAGCCGCGGTCGCCTCCCTGCTCCTCTTCGGCCTCGCCGCGCGCGGCGGATTCCAGCAGACGAGGCTCGTCCTCATCGGCTTCGCCATCCACTCGGGAGCCGCCGCCCTCGTCAGCCTGCTCATCATCCTCACCGACCCGTTCAACGCGACCAAGGCGCTCACCTGGCTGTCCGGCTCCACCTACGGCCGCACCCTGCCCGACGCGCTGCCGCTCGCCGTCGCCCTCGCCGTGGGAGTGGCCGTCGCCGTCGCCCGCCGCACCGAGCTCGACCTCGTCTCCCTCGACGAGGACACCCCGAGGCTCCTCGGACTGCCGCTCGGCCGCGGGCGCCTCGGCTTCCTCGCCCTCGGCGTGGTCCTGAGCGCCGCCGCCGTGGCCGCCGCCGGCACGATCGGCTTCGTCGGACTCGTCGCCCCTCACGCGGCCCGCGCCCTCGTCGGCCGGCAGCACGCACGCGTCGTCCCGGTCGCCGTCCTCCTCGGCGCCGTCCTCGTCTGCACCGCGGACCTGGTCGGCCGCACGGTCATCGCACCGGCCCAGCTCGGAGCGGGCCTCATGACCGCGGTGATCGGAACGCCGTACTTCCTCTACTTGCTGGTGCGCAGCCGCCGTTAGGCGACGCCGGCCGTCCGGGGCCGGGCCCGAGCAGATCCCGGCGAAGGCATCCGTCCTTCCCCTCATCGGTCAGATCGCGGCGAGGCGGCTCACCAGGAGCTCGACCCTGCTCGCGGTGTCGGCCGGTGGCAGCCGTCCCGCGCGGGTCAGGGTGGCCAGGCCGTGGAGGGACGCCCAGAACACCTCGGTGAACAGGCCCGGCTGGACGCCGTCCCCGGTGACCTCGGTGAGGGTTTCCTTCAGAGCGGCGAAGCCGTCCTTCAGCGGTTCCGGAGTGCTCTCCTCGGCGAACGCCAGGCCGGTGTCGAGCTGGAACATCGCGTCGTACACCGCGGGACGGCGCTCGGCGAAGTCCAGGTAGGCGCGGGCGAGGGCGGTGACACGGGCGCGCGGACCGTCCGCGGTCGCGGTGGCGGCCCGCAGCGTCGCGGCCAACTCGGTGGCGCCTTCCAGGGCGACGGCGCCGATGATCTCGCGTTTGCCGCGGAAGTGGCTGTAGAGGACGGGCTGGCTGTACTCGATGCGCTCGGCGAGCCGGCGGGTGGTGACGGCGTCCCAGCCCTGCTGCTCGGCGAGTTCACGGGCCGTCGCGACGATGAGGCGCTCGCGGTCCGCCCGTTCACGCTCCCTGCGTTCCTGTACCGACATGACTCGATCCTAGCGCTGCTAGACAAGCGAGCGGCAGTAGAACTAGCATTGCTTCATCATCTAGCAGTGCTAGATCTCTGGAGGGGTCGTCATGCTCAACGCACTTGAGGTGTTCACCACCGTGGTCGTCGGCCTGATGGTGGGGGTCGAGTTCTCCGTCGCCTTCGTCATCAACCCGCTCCTCAACGCGCTCCCCGAGGACAGCGGCGTGCTCGGCCGTGCCCACGGGGGCCGGATGCTCGGCGCCGTGATGCCCGTCTGGTACATCACGTCGCTCGTCCTCACCGGCGTGTGGGCCGTCGCGGAGTGGCACCGCCCCGGCGTCGGCCTCGTCGTCACCGCCGCCGCGCTGCTGATCCTGAGCGTCGTCATGTCGCTGCTGCTGCTCGTCCCGATCAACAACCGGAGCAAGACGTGGACCCCGGGGAATCGCCCCGAGAACTGGAAGGAACAGCGCAACCGCTGGGACCGCTTCCACTACGTCCGCGTCGCCGTCGTCGTCGCCGCCTTCACTCTGCTGGCGACGGCATGAAGACGGCCCTGTCCAGCGGCGGGGGTGCTGGGCGGGTCGTCCTCGGCGTGAACGCCGCTACGACAGCCGTGGGCCGGCCGCGACGCGGCGCAGCAGTCGTGCGTACCGGCTCCAGCGCGCCGGGTCGGCGACCGTTCCGGCGCAGGCCTGTTCGGCGCGGTCGAGGCTGTCCTCCAGGCACGCGTCGTGCAGCGGCCGCCACACGAGGGGCCAGCTGAGGCGGGCCGCCCCGCGCGTGTTCATGGCGAGGACGTGACGCAGCACCGTGTGGTCGTCGTCGACGCCGAAGACCGCGTACTCGTGGAACCCGTCGAAGCCGCGCGGGCCGGTGAAGGTGAAACGCACCCAGGTGGAGGGGACGTACGCGGCCACGGTGTAGCGCACCGGCCCATGGCCGCCGGCCGCCCCGGGGGAAAGGGGGCGGTCGAACTCCATCGGTGGCCACAGCCGGTGGGGCCACAGCATGTCGCAGTCGCCGGAGAGCGTGTCGAGCAGAGCGCCCACCTCGCTCCGCTTGGCGGGCAACAGGCGCTCGTGAACGTCGTAGACAGCCATGCGGCCTCCCGTGGCCAGTTCTAGAGAGTGTTCTCTATTATTGTGGATAGTACCCTCCAGGGCATGGCGAGACCAGCCCACTTCGACACGGACCGCTTCCTCGACGCCGCGGTGCGCCAGGCCTGCGAGCGTGGCCCCGCCGCGGTGAGCATGTCGGCGGTGGCCAAGGACGTGGGCGCCCCGAGCGGTTCGGTGTACCACCGGTTCAGCGGACGGGCCGACCTGCTCGCCCAGTTGTGGCTCCGGACGGTCGAGAGGTTCCAGGAGGGCTACTTCAACGCCCTGGAAGCGAAGGCCGATCCGCAGCGGGCCGGCCGTGCGGCGGCACGGCACGTCGTCTCCTGGAGCCGCGCCCACCCGGAGGAGGCGGCTCTTCTCCTCTACGGCGCCGCCGACTTCGGCTCCGCCGAATGGTCCGAGGAGCACCTGGGCCGCGCGGACCGGGGGAACCAGCGCGTGCACGCAGCGATCGCTTCCCTCGCCGCCGCCCTGGGCGCCGAGGACCCCCGGGGGGTCGAGCGGGTCGCGCTGGCCCTGGTCGATCTGCCGCTGTCCCTGGTACGCCGTCATCTGAGGGCGGGTACGGGACTCCCGGCCCATGCCGAGGACCTCGCCGAGGAGGCCGCCGCCGCGCTCCTCGCCTCACGCCCCCCGGACTCGTGACCTCCGCACATGGGCGTAGGCGCACCGGCCCCCCGGCTGGGGCGAGCTGCCGTTGACGCGAACTCACGCCGGCCGTGGACGACATGGCATGGTGCCGTGCTCCCGCGGAGTGGAGCGCAGCGCGGGAGCACGGGTCGGTGGGTGTGGTCAGCCGTTGCTGCCGGGTGGGGGTGTGACGGGGCCGGGCCAGGCGAAGGTGTTGGTGTAGAGCCGCACCTTCGGGTCCTCGATCGTGTAGTAACCGACCGTGTCGTACGAGGTGGTGGCGAAGTCCAGCCGGCCGTCGCCGTTGAAGTCGGCCACGGCGATCCGGGCCGTGGACTCGGTGCCGATCTGCTGCTCGACGAGGACGTTCCCCTCGGCGTCGAGCTTGTAGTAGAAGACGCCCTGCGCGGGGGCGGGGCCTCGCATGCCGATGAGGAACTCGTCGTCCCCGTCGTTGTCGAAGTCCGCCACGACCACGTGGTGCCCGACGGCGTCGTACTCGGCGCTGGGTCGCGGGAAGGTCTTCAGCCGGGTGCGGCGCCAGGGCTTGGTGAAGGGGGACGCCGTTCCGTTGGGCCGCACGTAGGCGGCGACGGTGTTGCCGTGGAAGGGCTCCATGGTGACGATCACCGCACAGCGGCGGCCGCCGATCCGCCCGACCGCGAGGTTTCCGCTGCCGCGGAACCAGCGGTCGAGCTCCTCGGACTTCTGGGGCGGCACGCCCGCGCCGATCGTGTAGTGCTGCCAGGGGCTTTCGGGGGCCGGCCCGGGACCCGGGCCCAGCCAGCTGATCCCCTCGGCGGAGGCGAGCAGGAACGACTCCCGGTCCGGTCGCGGGGTGCCCGGGTAGCGGTCCGTCGCCACGCCGTGCACGACGGTGAAGTGGCTGGTGTCCACGGCGCGGCCCGCCCACTCCTGCGCGCTCGTCACGTCGTCCGGCAGGTCGTAGATCATGACGTGCACGGGGGAGTTGACGCCCGTCGCCCCTCCCTGCGGCCCGACCACCGGAAACGCGGCGAGCTGCACGCGCCGGTCCGTGGTGAAGTGACCGAGGCGCAGCCGGTGGGCCGACACCAGGTCGGCGACGTGCCTGCGGGTCCACGGCGTGTCGGGCCTGCCCGGTCCGGGGTTCTGCAGCCAGGAGATCTTGCCGTCCTGCGGGCCGCAGTTGAACATGCAGTTGCCGTAGTCGTGGCTGAGGACCAGGTCCGGCAGGCCGTCACCGGTGAGGTCCGCCGCGTCCAGGGCGACCGGCTTGCGGTCGGTCAGGGACACGATGGTCCGCTTGGTCCAGTCCGGATTCCGGTACCAGACGACCTGGCCCTTGGTGAGGCCGGAGGCGACCAGGTCGGGACGGCCGTCGCCGTCGATGTCGACGGCCTGGAGGAAGTACCCGTCCTGGGGGTCGGCATCGATGACCGACTCGGTGAACTTCGGTGTGGCGTAGGTCGTCATCGGATCAGCCCCTGGAGGTAGTCGGCGGCCACCTTGGCGTACTGCAGGGGCGGACGCGGGCCGTGCGGGTCCTGTTCGGCCTCGACCACCAGCCACCCCTTGTACTGCCTGGACGCCAGGGCGCTGAGGATGTCGAAGAAGGGAACTGTGCCGGTGAAGTCGCCCGGCACGGTGAAGATGCCCGCCCTGACGAACTCCTCGAAGCTGCCCGAGGCGAGGCCGGGCCGGTCGCGGACCGCGGGGCGGATGTTCTTCAGGTGCACGTGCTTGATGCGGCTGCCGTGTGCGTTGATCACGGCCACCGGGTCGCCGCCGGCCCAGTAGAGGTGGCCGGTGTCCAGGAGCAGGTGGACGTACTCGGCGTCGGTGCGGTGCATGAGCGTGTCCACCTCGCCCTGGGTCTGGACGCCGGTGCCCATGTGGGGGTGGTACACGAGTTGGAAGCCCCGCTCCTTGGCGAGCTTGCCGGCCTCGTTCAGCCCTTCGGTCAGCAACCTCCACTGGTCCTCGGTGAACTTGGGCTTGGAGTCGCTGAGGCTGATCGGCATGAGGTGGACGGAGTTGCCGAATTCGGCCACTCCGATGCTCGTCGTGGGCACCGGCCCCTTGATCTGGGAGAGGAAGTCCATCCGCTCCTCGAAGGCGGCGATCGTCCTCTTCTCCATGCCGGGCACGGTGAAGAAGGTGCTCACCCACGGTTCGGTGATGCTGAGGCCGCGCAGCGCCAGGGCCGCGTTCAACTCGTTCACGTCCGTGGGGAACTTGTGGCCGATGCTGCAGCCCTTGAAGCCCGCGAGGGCGAGTTCGCTGACGCACTGTTCGAAGGGGATGTCGTCGCCCAGCCCCGGTCGGCGGCCCGGCGAGACTCGTCAGCGGCGCTCTGTGCGGGCTGACGGGAGGTCAATCGCGTGTCCAAGCCCACGAACTTGGTGAACTCGTAGGAGCGCCCGTCCCGCACCGGCACCGTCGCGGCCTGATGCGCGGTCAGGCCCTCGCCGCGGCGGACCCAGCCACGCACCGGCACGCCCCTGTCGGGGCGCAGGGTCGACACGACCGCCCCGGCGACGCCGGTGCCGTCGGTCCGGAACGGCACGGCGATCCGGTCGCCCCCGGAGCCGCCCGGCCCGTCCGAGGTCGCGGCGATCCGCCGTGCCCCGCGGCCGTCGATCAGGTCGGTGACGGTGGCACTGCCGCGCCAGTGCGGGGTCATGCGCAGCCGTACGGCGCCGACGTGCCGGTACCTGCGGTCGGCGACGACGTCGTAGACCAGGTCCGTGGCCCGCCCGTCGCGGGTGGTCCAGGTCAGCGAGGTGCGGACCAGTCCGCAGCGCAGGAAGACGGTCTGCCGGTAGTCGCTGATCCGGTCCGTGGGGGTGGACGGGTCGAACGTCTCGCGCCCGGCGCCGACGGTCAGCCCCGACCAGGTGGGCAGGGCCGCGGCGACGTGCCGGTCCTCGGCGGTCTGCTTGTTGTGCGCGTACAGACCGGCCACGAACGCGCCGTCGTAGCGAGGGGTCTTCAGGGGCCAGCCCGTCTTCCGCTCGGAGTCGGAGTAGCCCGTGCCGGCGGGCGGAAGGCTCTGCCCCAGATAGCCGTTGGCGACGTAGGCGTGGTGGTCGTTCTTCGGGTCCGTCGATGTGAGCGCCCAGTCGGGCGGCGCCGCATGCCCCTCGGTGGGGCATTGTTGGGCCGACGCCCGCGAAAGCCGTACGCCGGCCCCATCGCCTCCTGCCGAGGCCTGAGTCGGGGGAGCGGCGGCCGCGAGGGACGAGGCGCCGAGCAGGGTGCCGATGAGCAGAAGGATCGTCAGCCGGGTGGGGCGTGGCCGTGGTAAGGCCGACGCCGCCCGCTTGTGTGCGTGCGACATCAGGGAACTCCACTGTGATGTGGGACGAGTGGGTGTCGGACGCGCGGCGTGTTGCGGGCACGTGAACACGTGCCCCGGCATGCACGCCGACGCGCGAGGCGGCCGGGGCGCCGAACGGCGCGTGCCGCGACTGGCGGGAATCGTCAGCGGACTCGTATGTCCGGTGTTCCCGAGAGGCGGCCACGAAGGCCGGCTATCCAGGGACCGTTGGGCCGACGGACGGCGACGTCCACACCCTTCGCAGTCATGCCTGCTGCCCTCCCCGGGGTGGCGGCCCCTCTCGACTGCTCGCTACCCAAAGAGACTTGACGGTAACCGTACGTAGTGGAGCGGGCGGAGTGAACATGCGGCGCATCCGCCGATCACACGTGCGCGGGAGCGAGAGCGAAGGTCGGCACCAGGGCCGGGTCGTTGCGGTACGTGCGATCAACGTTGCTGTCGCGCGGTCGGGGTGGGGCGGCCGGTCGCGGGCCGGGGGTCGGCCGGCTCGCCTCGCGGCGTCAGGTCCCGTGAGGCGATGCGGTCCATGTGGCGTGCGAACACCGCCTGCGCGTCGGGGTTCATGCGGGCCAGCGCGACCATGCCGGTGACGATGACGTCGCAGACCTCGGCCTCCACGTCGTCCCAGCTGTGGGAGTGACCTTTGCGGGGGTTCTGTCCCAAGGCCCCGATCACCGCCTCGGCGACCTCGCCCGCCTCCTCCTGGATCTTGAGGAGCTGGAGCAGGACGCGTTGTTCGCGGGGAAGGGTCGAGTGGGCTTCCAGCAGGGCGGCAAGACGGGCGATCGTCTGCCAGGTGTCAGTCATGCGTGTCTCTCTTCCTGTTTCCGCGGGAAGGGGATGCGGGGGACGACCCCTCTGCGACGCCCGTGCACCGGTACGCGTCACCGGTCCTGAGCCAGAGCGACCAACTCCGCGAACAGGCCACCGGAGCCGACCAGTTCCTCGTACCCGCCCTGCTCGGTGATCCGGCCCTTGTCCATGACGACGATGCGGTCGGCGAGGCGGGTGTTCTCCAACTGGTGCGTGACCACGATGGTGATGCGGTCTCGGGCGCCGCCTTTGACCTTCTCGAAGATCTGATGCTCGCCCCGGGCGTCCATCTGGGAGGTGGGTTCGTCAAGGATGAGCAGTTCGGGGCGCCGGTAGATCGCGCGGGAGCACGCCAGGCGCTGCCACTGCCCGCCGGAGAGTTCGGCGCCCCCGAACACTTCGCGGGCGAGCAGCGTCTCGATCCCGTCGGGCAGCGCCTCGACGGCCTCCCGCATGCCGACGGCGTCGATCGCTGCCCACACCGGCTCGTCGTCGCGGGTGCGGGGCTGGCCGAGGGTGACGTTCTCGCGTACCCGCAGGGGCCATTGGGCGAAGAGCTGCGGCACGAGCCCCGTGCGGGCCCAGACGCTGTCCTGGTCGAGGGCGGCGAGGTCGGCGCCGTTCCACAGCACGCGGCCCTTGTCCGCCAGGTAGATGCCGGTGATCAAGCGCAGGAGGGTGGACTTGCCGCTGCCGTTCTCGCCGACGACGGCCAGGATCTCTCCTCGGCGCAGTGTGAGCGAGACGCCGTCGACGGCCGGGCGGTCCTTGCCGGGGTACTGGTAGACCACGTCGTCGATCCGGATGTCCTCCAGGATCGCGGGCGCCGGCGACGTGCCGCGCTGCGGGGCCCGCCCCGCGGCGTCGTCGAGGAACGTCTGCATGTCCGTCAGGTACAGGCTGGTGTGGAACAGGGCCGCGCCGTTGATGACGACCTGGGAGAGCGCCGCGAGGGTGGTCTGAACGGCGACGACCGCGGTCGCGGCGACGGCGAGTTCGACACGCCCGGTGACGGCCAGCCAGGCGAGGGCGGCCCAGGCCAGCAGCAGGAAGAAGCCGCCGGCCGTCGAGGTCAGCAGGGTGATGCGCAGGGTTCGCGGGGCCACGTCCAGGAGCCGGCGGTCGATGCGCCCGGACAGAGACCGGTACCAGAACAGCAGATAGCCGGTCATGCCGTTGGCGCGGACCTCGTCGCCGTGCTTCGGTGTGGTGGCCCACCAGCGCATCATGTGGCGCACGTTGCGGTCGGAGACGTTCGCGTAGTGCATCTCGTAGTCGACGCGCGCGGTGAGAACGGCGCCGACTCCGGCAGGCAGGACGGCGAGGAGGAGCAGCGGCAGCATCGCCCAGTGCAGCACCGACAGAACTCCGCTCGCGGCGGCCATCCTGATGAGAGCGGCCATGAACCGCTGCGCGTCGTTCACCATCACGTGCGTGCGGGTCACGCCCATCTCGGCGGCTTCCTGCCGGTCGGCGAAGCCGTCCTGGGCGTAGGCGGCGGCTTCGACCCGGCACACCGCCTCGACCAGCGCGCTGTCCGCGTACGTCGTCAGCAGCGGGGTGAGCCTGCGGTCCGCGTACGAGGCGAGCGCGCCGGAGAGCCGCGCGAGCGCCGCCGCGCCGGCCACGACGAGCAGCGCGGGGAGCGCCTGCTGGAGACGGTCGGCCACGGCTCCGGGGCCGAGGATCGGGCGCATGGCGCGGGCGGTCGCGGCCAGCCCCACCGCGGCGGCGGCACCGGTGACCACCTGGCAGGCGGCGAGAAGGAGAACGGCCGTGCGGTCGAGCCGCCATGCCATCCGGCAGATGCGACGCAGCACGGACGGCAGACGGGCGCACATGTGCGTGAAGGACACGTCGCCCAGCGGGTTGACGGAGTATTCGCCGCTGTAGCGGATCTCCGCAGGTGGCGGAGGTGGCGGTGTCGCATCGTTCACTTTCGAGGCGTCAGTCACAGTCACCTGTGTCCCTCCTGCGGGTCCGGTGCCGCACCTGCGTGGTTCGGCGGTGCACGGCATAACGACCCGGCACCGGAATCGAACGCGCTCGATTCCGGACGCGTTGCACCCCTTGAAACGCAAGGGGGCGAGCGCGGAGACGCAGTGTTGGGGCGGTTCTCGAGTGTGGAGTGGTGTCCGAATCGCCGACGGCGGAGACAGCTGTGACGAATGAGGTTACGAGCGGGCGTTCGACGGGTGCGCGATGCCGCGGGCAGTGCAGGCTCCGCACGTGCGTCGTCTCAAGCGCGGCGGAGCGGTCGGCGGCGGGATCGTCTTCCTGCTCCGCCGCAAGCGCACCTGAGATCCCGGACCTCACCCCGATCTCCGCCACCCGGGCAGCCCCGCCCGAGTGGCGGACCTCGGCGCCCGACACCGCTTGTCCACAGGCTGCTCCACGCATCACGCGGCCCTGCCAGACTTGCGTCATGGCGGCACACACGAACAGGACCAGCGCCCTTGACGCCGAGACAGCGGCACCCGATCCGCCCCGCGTCGCCTGGCGCAAACACATGAGACAGCGCGTCCTGGACGCCGCCCGCGAGTTGACCTGCGCCTCGGGCTGGGACCAAGTGAGCCTGTCCGCCGTCGCCGCCGCGGCCGAGGTGTCGCGGCCCTCCGTCTACAAGGAGTTCGGCAACCGCGCGGGCCTCGGCCACGCCCTGGTGGTGAGGGAGACGCACGAATTCCTGGAGAGCGTGGCGCAGGCCCTATACCCCGGGCTCCCGGACACCCGCGCCTCCCTGGAGGAGGCCATTCACTTCGTCCTCACCGAGGCGCACGAGAATCCGCTGATACGGGCCGTCGTGATCGCCGCCCGGGAAGGCTCCGACAGTCTGCTGCCCTACCTCACCGCCCGCGCCGACCCCATCTTCGACGCCGCCCAGCTCCTGCTGCGCGCGTGGTTCACCGAGCGCTTCCCCGAACGGGACGAGGCACTCGTCGACACGGCAGCGGACATCACCGTCCGCATGACCATCAGCCACCTCGTCCTCCCGGGCGACGACCCCCGACGCACGGCACAGCGGCTATCCGAGGCGGTGCTCAAGGTGCTGGCGGCCGGCGAACGCTGAGGTCATGCCTGGCGGGTTCTGCCCGGCCCGCCGCGGGGCCGGGTGATTCTCGGCCGTGGCCGGGTGGGCGAGCCCGGTGAGGTGCCCATGGACGGGGCCACGGATCAGGCACAACGGGCTAGAGCGGGAACTGATCGCGGCCCTGGCCCCCACCTACTGGCTTCTGCTCCTGGCCCGGCCGCTGACCGCCCTGGCTCAGGCGCTGCTCTGGGCCGTGGTGGGGCCGGTCGCGGTGGGCCTGTTCGCTCGCGACGTCCGCGGGCGTGTGGTCGGGGCGGTGTCCGTCGCCGGCTCGCCGGCCCTCGTGCTCGGCGTGCCCGCCGGTACCTGGCTGGGCCGGCACGGCGGCCGGCAGGCGCCCGCCGTCCCCCGGCCACTGCGCCGGACGGTGAACTGGTCACGCGTCCTCAGGCCCGGCCGCCCGTCTCGCTCGAGCGACGCTTCACGACCCGGGCCCCGGATCGCCGCCGCGCTTGAGGCATTCGTTCGCGGCGTCGAGCCAGTCACCCGCCGGTTCAACGGCCTGCTCGCGCTCGACGCCGGAGTCCACCTTCCCGTCGGAAGGGCGGGCGTCGTCAGCGATGGCGCGGGCCTGCACCCGGGGCGCGCCGGCCGGCTCGGCACGGATCTGACGACGGGCCGGACACCGGAGGCCGCCCTGCGGTGCGTCAGCCGCGCCGGGTGGCCCAGGGTTCCGCCGAAGGACGAAGGGACCAGCATCAAACGACCAGCATCAAGCGGAACACCCGTTCACCGCTGCCCGCGACGGCGCCAGATG
Organism: Streptomyces sp. NPDC037054; assembly: GCF_055606745.1. Taxonomy (NCBI): domain Bacteria; kingdom Bacillati; phylum Actinomycetota; class Actinomycetes; order Kitasatosporales; family Streptomycetaceae; genus Streptomyces; species Streptomyces sp. NPDC037054. The sequence continues at coordinate 535,253 of NZ_JBVJSJ010000003.1, forward strand.
CCGTACGGGACGGCCGCCAGGACAAGGACAAGAACGCCGGCGGCTCCGACACCAGCGGCAAGGCGGCCCCACCCCATGCCCCCACTTCCATCGTCGTCGGTGGTCTTCGCCGTCTCCTCGCGGCCGTTCACGGTGATCGCCGCGACGTTGTTGTCCTTGTCCGGATCACGCTCCGCGTAACCGCCGTCGACGAGCGCCTGCACGCGCCCCGCGGCTCCCGCTCCCGTCTCCTCGTCGATACGGAATCGCAGCACCTCGGTGTCCGACTCACCGGACCTCAGCCCTTTGCCGGCGCAGGAGTACCGCTTCGCACCCGGCTCCCAGGGGCCGCAGATCCAATACGGTTCCTCGTCCGCCTCCGGGTCCGGGGACGGCTTCTCCGGCGGGATCAGGGTCGTTCCCTCGGGCGGGACGACCAGGTAGCGAAGGTATCTGCCGCTGACCTGACCCGGGCCGCCGTTACGCAGCCCGACCTTCAGCTGGACGATGTCTCCGGTCCGGCCACGGAGATCCCCGGCCACGGCCTGGATGTCAACGTGCTGTGTGGTGACGACGGGGACGTGAGAGAAGTCGGGGCTGAAGCCTTTGGGCTCGGTCGGCTTCAAGCCCAGTTCGGGTCCCGTTCCGGGGACGGTGTATTCGGCCTCGTTGAAATAGGGTCCGGCGTCCTGACCCGGTGCGAAGATGTTCACGATCACCGAGCTCTTCGTCAGGTCCTTCCCGCCGCGCAGGACGAACGGCGCGTCGAAGTCGTATGCCTTGCCCGGCTCCACGCGAGTGTCGAAGAAGCAGTACGCCCTGGACTGGCTGGTCTCGGTGTAGCGGCAGTTGCGGTGTCCGCGGTCGATCTCCAGCCCCGGGCCGGCCGACACCGTCACCCCGAACCCGGTTGCGGCGATGGATCCGTGGTTGAGTATGCCGCCCCGCATCACCACGGGCTTGTCCGCTGCCGCGTCCTCGATGGAGAGCTTCCTGCCCCACAACTCCGGTGACCCCGCCGTCATCACCGTCTCGGCCTCGGCCCGCTGCCCGTCAGGGCCGGTGGCGGTCAGGCGCACAGTGCCGTGACGGCCCGGTTCGGCGGCCTTGTCGGCGCCGAGGACAACCAGATCCACCATGCTGAAGTGCTGCCGCGAGGAGGTGAGACGGCAGGTGAAGACGTACCCCGCGCCCTCCGTGCAGGCCCGCTTGGCATACAGCCGCACCACGCCCTTCACCTCCGAGGCGTCCACAGTGAGCGTGACACCCCGCACGGAAGCCCCGCTGCCCGCATCGACCGTCACCGGCAGCGCCACGCGGACCGGGTCGGACACCTGCGTGTAGTACGCCCCCGGGACGTGGACCGTCAGCCCGTCCCCGTCCCCGTCCCCGTCACCATCGGCCTGCGGCGCGCCGACCGCTCCCGTCGCTGACGCCCCCAGCACGGCGGCCGCCACAACAGGCCCCCATCTCCTCATCATTGCCTGAGCATGCACAGCTCCGGACAACGTGAAGATCACGCGGCCGAATCGGTTGTGCCTCAATGCCCGTACACGCGACGAGGCGCGACCAGTGCCGACCGCTGGTCGTGGAGCCGAGCCTGCCGCAGAAGATGACTGTGAGAATTGACTCTGCGAACGCTCCGCCCTCCGGAGGGAGCCGTGTGTCACCGTCCGGTACCGGTCGAGTTGCGCTGTGGGTTTCCCTCTGGTTCGGCTCTCGTTCAGTGGTGTGAGCTGGCCGGCATGATGTCTCGTGCCTCGGCCCGGAGGGCCGCCGTCTGTGTCCTGTTCGCACTGCTCGTCGGATGCGGAGACAACGGCGGTGGCGGCGGGACCGACGACGGGGCGGCCCGGCCGGATGCCTCCGGCCCCGTGCCGGGCGAGAGCCGTGGGCCGCGGACGGGCACCGGTTCGAAGGACCCGGACGACGTCAACGGCGACGGGCACCGCGATCTGCTGATGACCGTGCCCGTCCGTACACCGGGCAGCCAGGGCACGGAGACCCGGCTGGCTGTCGTCTTCGGATCGGAGAACGGCCTCGACCCGACACGCCGCACCGTCTACAGTCGCCCCGATCTGGGACTGCCCACGCACGGGAGCGAGAACGGCGGAGACTCGGCCACGTCCACCCGCACCCTGTACGGAGTGACCACCGCGGATCTCGACGGGGACGGCTTCCCGGACTTCGTGACACGGGTGGGCACACGCCCGACCCGGGAGGAGGCCCGCCGGACCGGGGTGACGACGAGCTCCCGCCCAGACACGTACGTCTCGTGGGGAGGACCCACGGGGCCACGGCACGGTGCCGAGGCGGTACGGCTGCGGCTGCCCGCCACGGCCGCCGCACAGGGCCTCTCGCAGCTCACTCGCGGCGATTTCGACGGCGACGGCCACATGGACCTGGCGGGAACCCGGCAGGACGGCACGAGCGTGGACCTGCTGTACGGGCCGTTCACCCGTGGCGGAGTCCCGTCCCGGGTGGGCAGCAGGTGGGTGTCCGAGGAAGGGGCCGCCTCGTACGGCGGGCTGGTCGCGGACGAGCCGGCGACATCGGGAAAGCCCCGCGCGACCAGCCTCTTCGTGCACTTCGGCGACGACGGTGAGCAGCGGGGCGGCGTGCTGTTCGCCGCCGGGAACGGTGGCGGAGGCGGCATCGCCGCGACCGGACGCCCGGTACGGGCCGGGAACACCTTCACCTTCGGGGACTTCGACGGCGACGGCGCACGGGACCTGGCCGTGGGGGACAACGGCAGCCGCAACAACGAGCCCGGCTACGAGACCGAGCCGCCCGAGGTCGACGGTTCGTACGCCGTCTACTTCGGCAAGGGCGGCGCCCCAGGCGTCCACCGGCTGCCGAAGGCACCGTCCTCGTCCCGCACGTTCTTCGCCTTCGACCCCGACGGCGACGGAAGGGACGGGTTGTTGGTGGCCGAGGCGGCCGGACCCGCCGTCCTGCTCGACGGCGAGCGCGAGGCGGGGAGCCTGTCGCGGTCCGGACCGGGCAACGTGGACGGCCGCCGCATTCCGGCGAACGCCCGGAGCGCGACCGTGACCGCCGTCGCCGACTTCGACGACGACGGCAGGGACGAGGCAGTCCTCAACTGGTCGCCGAGGACACTGAGCGCCACGTACGGCTCGGTGCCGATCCGGTGGTGGATCACGGACGGACTGACGGGCAGGGACCGTGCGGCTTTCCCCGTGGAGGCGTTCGCGCGGGACTGACCGGCGGCGACGGCGTCTCACTGACCCCTGGGCGGATGCCTCTGTGCCTGATTCGCCGGAAGGCCCGAGGCACGCGGACGGGGCGGGGTCACCGGGTCGCCAAAGTGTTCTGTCGCACCAACTCGGTCATCGTCGCGATGTCCGGGGACAGCCAGCGATCGTCCTTCAGCGGTGGGACGCTCTGGCGGATGAGGTGGTGCAACCGCTCGGTGTCGGCGTCCAGGCGGAGGCCGTTCATGTCCTCCTTGATCAGGTCGATCCCCTGGGCGTCCATCATCAGCAGCACCGCTAGGACTGTTTCGAAGCGGTCGAGGTTCTCGTGCAGGTTCCGTGCCGAGGCCATGGCCATCGTGTTGTGGTCCTCTTGGCCGTCCTTCTCGGGCCGCGACAGTACGCCCGCGGGCGCTGCCCTGGTCTGCATCTCCGGAATGAGCGCCGCGGCCGTCGTCTGGGCCTGCACCATCCCGGAGTTCAGGCCGACCGGCGGGTGGGCCAGGTTGGCCGGCAGGCCGTAACTCCACCGCGTGGACAGCAGACGCGCGGAGAGTTCGTGGGCCAGCACGGCGACATCGGTGATCTGGGCGTTGAGGCTGTCCAGGGCGTGGCCGATCTGGGCGCCGTCCCAGTTGCCGCCCATGACGAACTCGTAGCCTCCGCCCTCCTTCTCGAACAGCAGCGGATTGGAGGTGGAGGCGTTCGCCTCGCGCTCCAGGGTCGTCCGCGCCTCGCGCAAGGTCTGGGTCAGCGTGGCGGCGATGTGCGGGGCCGCCCGTACGGACACGGCGTCCTGGACGCGTGGATGGTCCTCGCCCAGACGCTTTCGGCCTTCATCGGTCATCCACTCGCTGTCACCGGTCAACTCCCGCAGACGCGCGGCGACCGCGATCTCGGCCGGGATGCGCCGCTCGTCATGGGTACGTGCGTCCAGGGAGCCCTTCTCCGCCCGGGTCGCCTCCATGAACAGGGCGAAGGCACCCTCGAACTGTGACTCCAGCGACGAGGCCCGGTCGACGGCGTGTACGTAGCGGGCCGTCAGCAGTCCGCTGCCGCTGATGATCGGCAGCGCCTCACCCGCCTGAAGAGTGAACGACGTGTCGAGGCCCGCCCTTCTCAGCGTGACGTCGGCCGGTGCCGTGCGTCCCCGGTAGCGGGCCGGGGCCTTCTCGCCGGTCAGTACGAGTCCGGCCGCGGCCATCGGCTGGAGGTTACCGGTGCCGAGTGAGCCGATCTGCGGCATCACCGGCGTGACGCCGGCGTTGACCAGCGAGAGCATCCGCTCGACCAGGGCCGGCCGTACGCCCATCTTGGCGCGGGCCATCGCGTTGGCCCGCAGCACGAGCGCGAGGCGGGCCTCGCCGTCCGGTACGTCGGGGCCCACTCCGGCCGCGTGTGAGCGCAGGATCCGGCGCTGGAACTCCTCTTGCTGCTCGGGCTCCAGAGGGCGGTCCTTCAGGGGGCCGAGCGCCTGGTTCCAGCCGTACACGCGCTGGCCCGCTCCCAGGGTCCGCAGCGCCCCTTCGCGGGCCTTGCGCATCCGCTCGGCCGCCTCCGGAGCCAGCCTGAACGTGACTTGCTCACCGCGGACGACGCGCCGCATGTCCGTGAAGGTCAGTGAATCTCCGTCGAGTACCACCTCCCGGGCGGAGGAGACCGAATACGCGGACCGCTGCGGTGAGTCCGCCGTGGCGGGAGCGGATCCGGTCAGCGGTGTGAGACCTAACGCGGCGATCAGCGTGAGAGCAATGCCCGTAGAACGAAATGCCATGCGCGAAGTATGGGAAGCCGTCACACGGGTTGTCGGCAACGGCGCGCAGGGTGCCGCGATTTCACCGGAACGGGAATACGAGCCGACGGCTTCGGTGCAGAGTTCGGCTTCCTCCACCCCGTCACGGGTCTGATGTGCGGGGCGATCACGGGTACTCGAGCCGGCCGCCGGCCGGTGATCCTCGCGGAGACGGACCAGGGACCCCGGGTGCCCGGGAGCGGGAGTCAGTGGGCGGTCTTCGTGAAGTCCAGGTCGGCGTGGCGGACGGCGTGGGAGGCGGTGGAGACCGTGGCGCCGAGCATGCTGACGCAGCCGAAGAGGAGAAATGTGGGGCCGGCGCCCCACCCTTCCACCAGGAGGCCGAAGAGCGGGAACATCACCGGGGTGATGCCGACCGCGCTGAGCGCCTGGACGGAGGCGACCCGGCCCTGGAAGGCGAGGGCGGTGTTGGCCTGCATGAGGGCCAGGGCCAGACCGCCGCAGAGGCCGGAGACCAGTCCGGAGACGAGCGCCACGGCGACCGCGAGGGCGAGGTTCGGCATGACGCCGATCAGGCCGATGCCGGCGGAGGCGACGAGCAGGGTGATGTTGTGCCAGTGGCCGGCCCGGGGGAAGCGGCCGCGCACGACGAGCAGGAGCGAGGTCGTGCAGACGCCGGCGCTGAGGGCGGCGTTCACCCAGGCACCGCCGGACGGGCCCCAGCCGCGTTCCTCGGCGAGCACGATGACGCCGATCGCCATCGGCGGGATGCAGCCGATCATGGAGAGCAGTCCGGAGAGGACGAGCGGGCCGACGACGGGCTCGTGGCGCAGGTAGACGATGCCGTCGACCAGGTCGCGGCGGGCGGTGGAGTCCGCGGCGGGCTGTTCCTCGGGCGGCAGCGGGGCGAGCCGGACCGCGGCCAGGAGGAGCAGGGAGAGCGTGAAGAGGACGCCGGTCACGGCGAACGCGGCGGCGGGGCCGCCGAGCCCCATCGAGAACCCGGCGAGCGGCGGACCGGCGATGTGGCCGGAGCGCTGCACCAGGTTGCGCAGGCTCTGGACCCGCATCAGCTGGTCCCGGCCGGTGATCCGGGGCGGCATGGCTCCGACCGCCGGCATGAACAGGGCGTCCACGACGCCGAAGACGAGGGCGAGCGCGACGAGCAACCAGAGGCCGGGCGTGCTGAACGCGAGCGCCGCGGCGGCCGCGAGGATCACCACGGCACGGACCGCGTCGGAGGAGATGACCACCAGGCGCGGGCCGAACCGGTCGGCGATGACACCGCCGCCGAGCATGAGGATCGCCCGGGGTATCGCGCCGACCGCCATCACCAGGCCGACCTGGGCCGGCCCGGCGACCTTCTGCGCGGCCCAGCCGAGCGCCACGAAGTAGGCGGCGTCACCGACCACGGAGAACGTGTAGGCGATGAGCCAGCGCAGAACGTTGCCGTCCCGGTGCACCGGAGTGGACGGGGTGACGGCCACGGCGGGGGCGGGCGGGGTGGCCGCTGCGTCAACGGGTTGATCGGCTCGTGAGGTCACAAGCGCGCATGATCTCCCACAACGACGCCCCCGACAACGGAATTACCGGCGGGACACCCTGGGCGCAAGTCGAGGCGGCGGTCCGGTAGCAGGCGGACAGTCGGGGCGGTGGCTGTAAAGCGGCCCACGCCGCCAAAGGCCGTGTTGACAGGGCGAACGGGCGGCTCCCACAATCGCGAGCATGACTGAGCACTGGTTCGCCACCGCGGGTCCGCTTCGCGCCCCGGACCGGACCGGGTGTGAGCGTTCCGGACGTTGACCGAGCTGCCGCCGAGCCCCGTACACGCCGCCGCGCGCCGCGGCCCGGACCGTGCCGGTCCTCCTGCTGTCAGCCGTGACCATCTGTCACGGTCCCGGCATACCCTCGCACCTGCCTTTGTCATGCGCTGACCGACGCTGCTCGGCACATGACCGGACTTCTCCTTCCGGCACGCACGGGCTCCCACGGGCACCCGCGGGCGTGCGGTTCCCCGCCGAACGGTCCTTCGCCGTCGGCGTCGCCACCAGGTCCAGAGAGGAATCCGCATGACTGTCATGAACGCCGCCGTCAGCCCCGCACTGCGCGAGGCGCAGACACCGCCGGACGGAGTGTACGAGGGGGAGCGCGTGCTGCGTCGCCTGCCCGACGGCTGGGAGGAGCGACCCTACGAACGTTTCGACCTCGTGCCGCAGGGACGCACCCTCGGCGCCGAGGTCCGCGGTGTCGACCTGTCCCGCCCTCTGGACCCCGCACTGCGCGAGGAGTTGAACCGCGCCCTGCTGGAGTGGAAGGTCCTCTTCTTCCGCGGACAGCACCTCACCTCCGACCAGCAGCGCGATGTGGCCCGTAACTGGGGGGAGCTGGAGACCAACCCCCTGCTCGCCCGAGGCGCCGGCGACGACGTGGTCCGCTTCGACAAGGCAGCGGGCACCGTCCCCACGTTCGAGAACGTCTGGCACGCCGACGTCACCTTCCGTGAGCGGCCCGCGCTCGGCGCCCTGCTCCAGCTGCGGGAAGTCCCGCCGTTCGGCGGCGACACCATGTGGGCGGACATGGCCGCCGCGTACGACAACCTGCCGCAGGACGTGAAGGACCGCATCGACGGCGCCACGGCCGTGCACGACTTCATCCCCGGCTTCGCCCGCTTCTACCCGCCCGAGCGGCTCGCCCCGTTCCAGGAGGAGTTCCCGCCCGTGGAACACCCCGTCGTGCGCACCCACCCGGAGACCGGACGCCGACTGCTCTTCGTCAACACCTCGTTCACCACCCGCATCACGGGCATGGACCGCGCCGAGAGCGACAGGCTGCTCGGCTACCTGTGCCGCCAGGCGCATGTGCCGGAGTACCAGGTGAGGTTCCGCTGGCAGGCCGGTGACATCGCCTTCTGGGACAACCGCGCCACGCAGCACTACGCCGTCTACGACTACGCCCCGCACCGCCGGGTCGCCGAACGCGTCGCCATCGCCGGCGACCGGCCGTACTGAGGGGAGCGGGCCTCCGCGGAGGCGCCCGCGCCGCCCCCGTCACCCGCGTAAACCCATGCCCGCCAAAGGCGGGACGCTCCCGCCGGACACCGGGCCGGGTACGGTCGGCCCACCAGCCGTTCACGCGACCGGTCGGCGGGGCGAGGGCTCGCGGCGCGTCCCAGCTCGCCGATTTCCCTGCGGAGCACCGGCGTCAGCGCTCGCGCGTAGGCCTCCGCCACATGGCTCCGGTCACGGTAGACGAAGGTGTCCGCGACGACCGTGGGGCATCGGCCCGCCCGCGGGCACAGCCACGGCTCCGGGTCGACGACGGAGGCGCCGGCGCGGCGGGCCGCCCTGACGGCGGCCTCCCGCAGAGTCGGTGACTTGATCGCGTCCCGCTGGTCCGCCTCGCAGTTCTCCAGCCGCAGCGGATGCCGCGCCGCGCACTCGACGGCGTCCCCCCTCGGCCACGGATTGTCGAGCAGCACAGCCACCCGGCCGGCGTCACCGGTCAGTCGCCTGAACACCCGCTCGTACCCCGCCGTCCAGTCCCGCGCCGGGTCCTCCATCCGGTCCACCGGTTCGGCCGCCTCGGACGAGGCGGCCACGACCAGCGCCGGCCGCAACTCCGCGATCCGCCGCAGTGCTTGCTCCCGCCAGGCGTCGCACGCCCGGTAGGCCCTGCCGTTGGCGCGTATCGTGACGTCGGCGGTCTTGCAGGACGCCTTCGTCAGCGACACCAGCCGCCACCCCTGCTCGCGGCCCCACCGGTCGAGCGCGGGGAACCACTGCGCCGCGTGGGAGTCGCCGAAGAGGACGACGACCTGCCGCGCGGACGTGTCCCCGTAGACGCACGCGGGGGAGCGTGTGGCGGCGTAGCCCACGTGACAGCCGTCGCGGTAGACGGCGGAACGCTGCTTCTTCACGTCCGGCAGCGACGGGGACAGGTTGGCCGGCAGCTCGGTTCCGGACGTCGCGATGAGGCCGGCCAGCCGGCCGCGCGGGTCCTGTGCCGTCGCGAGTGTCTCGGCCAGCTCGGGGGAGCGGACCGAGGAGCTGATCGTCGGCGGGAAGGACGCCGCGACGAGGCAGACGCACACGACGCTCGCGGACAGGCCGAGGCCGAAGGCCGCCGACGCCGTGGGCCTGCGCCGCAGCGAGGCGCGGAAACGGACCGGGTTCTCCACCAGGTGCAGGGTCGCCCAGGCCAGCAGCAGGGCCGCCGCGCTCAGCTGCAGGGACAGCGAGAGACCGGCCGTGCGGTTCAGCGCCGCGGGACCGAGTACCAGCAGCGGCCAGTGCCACAGGTACCAGCCGTACGACAGGTCCCCCACCCAGGTCGCGGGACGCAGCGCGAGCAGCCGCGCGGCGCCGGACGGGGACGGCCGGCAGCCGCCGGCGATCACCAGGAGCGCCCCGACTACGGGCAGACAGGCGAAGTGGCCGGGGAAGGGCGTGTCGGCGTCGTACAGGACGGCCGACGCCACGATCGCGGACAGGCCGAGCCAGGAGGCCGCCGCGGACACGGGACGCGGCACGCGCGCCAGTGCCGCGGTGGAGAAGGCCAGCAGGCCTCCGGCTCCCAGTTCCCACAGCCGGGTGTGGGGGCCGAAGTACGCCCAGGACGGCGCGGACTCGGTCGCCCGCACGCTCAGGACGAAGGAGACGAGGCAGAGCGCGCCCAGGGGCAGCGCCCTCAGCCATGGACGCCGCAGCACCTTCCAGGTCCCCAGCAGGAGCGCGGGCCACACCAGATAGAACTGCTCCTCCACGGACAGCGACCAGAACTGCTGGAACGGCGACGGGGTGCCGTCCTCCCGGAGGTAGTCGGTTCCCGAGACCGCCAGGTTCACGTTCATGACGTACAGGGCGCTGCTCAGCGCGTCGTCGAGGAACTCCTCGTAACGGATCTTCGAGGCGAAGAGCCGGCAGCACACGAGGGTGGACAGACAGGTCAAGGTCGCCAGCGGGAGGATGCGCAGCGCGCGTCTGCCGTAGAAGCGCCGCAGGGACGGGAGTTCGTTCCGTCCGGTTTCCCGCAGCAGGCCGGAGGTGATGAGGAAGCCGGAGATGACGAAGAAGACGTCGACGCCGACGTAGCCGCCGGCGACGAGCGGGAGTCCGGCGTGCGCGAGCACCACGAGGGTGACGGCCAGGCCGCGCAGTCCCTGGACGTCGTGTCGGAAGGCCATGGGGGTGCGTGTCACACCCGGGACTGTCCGCGGGCGTGGAACGGTTACCGTCGCGCGGGTCACACGGCTTCCCGCTCCCGGCATCCACCCGTATGACGCACGTCACTGAAGCGCTGCCGACGCTGCGGACAGTTACAGGCGTGGAGCAATCACTGCGCGCCCGCGTCCGGGCCGGGGACCCCGAGGCCTTCGGCCGGCTTTTCGACACCTACGCCTCGACGGTGCACCGGCATGCCGCACGGGTCACGGGCAGCTGGTCGACGGCCGAGGACGTCGTGTCGCTGACCTTCCTCGAGGCCTGGCGGCTGCGTGGACGGGTGCTGCCGGCGGGGGAGAGCCTGCGGCCCTGGCTGCTCGGCATAGCGACGAACGTCACGCGCAACATGGCGCGGACCGCCCGCCGGCACCGCGACGCGCTCGCGCGGCTCCCTCCCGCCGCCCCGGTCCCGGACTTCGCCGACGAGGTGACGCAGCGCCTCGCCGACCAGGCCGAACTGGCCGCCGCGCAACGGGCGCTGAGCGGAATGCGGCGCGCCGACCGGGAGGTGTTCACGCTGTGCGTCTGGGAGGGCCTCGGCACCGCCGAGGCGGCCGAGGCACTGGGGGTGACGGCCGGCGCGGTGCGGGTGCGGCTGTCGCGCGCCAGGAAGAGGCTGCGCGAGCTCACGGACGCGGAACGCGGGCGGGAGCCCGCCACGGACCGGGAGCCTGCCACGGGTCGGCAGCCCGCGACCGACCGGGAGCCTGCCGTGGGCCGGCAGCCGGTGTCCGGTGCCCGGACAAGTGAGCGGCACGATCGAGCGGATCAGTGTGCGGAGGAGAGGAAGCGATGACCGCGGAACGGCACCACGGGCCCGAGCACCCCGAGCACCCCGAGCACGAGGAGTTGGCCCGACTGTTGCCGGCCCCGGGCGACCCGCAGCTCGGCCCGGAACGGCACCAGGTCCTCAGGCAGCACCTGATGCGGGAGATCGGCAGGGAACGGGCGGCCGTACGCCGGGCGTTCCCGCCTCGCCGGCTCCTCGTCTGGGCGGCGCCCCTGGCCCTGGCGGCCACCGTCGTCACCGGATCGGTCGTCGTCACCGAACTGCGGGACGGACTCGAGGTCGTGCAGACACCAAGCCGGCCCGCCACGACGGTCGGTGAGCCTCCGCCGATCACGATGGGCCGGGACCAGTTCCTGTACAAGCGCCGGGTGATGTCGGGGGACTACACCTCCTTCGGCGGCGGCGCGGAGGTGGTCCGGCGCGAGGACTGGCTCGCCGTGGACGGGCGGAGGGACGGCCTGGTCCTCACCGGGCCGGGGGAAACGGTCACGGACCGCCTGGATCCGGACGCGCCGACGACGGAGCGCATGGCCATGTACGGCGAAACCGACCACCGGGAACTGAAGGAGCTGCCCACCGACCCGCAGAGGCTGCTCGACCACCTCTACCGGGAAACGGAAGGCCAGGGGCCGACCCATGAGGAGGCGGTCTTCGAGACCGTGTCCGCCTTGGCCGAACCGGCTGTCCTGGTTCCCGGCCTCAGCGAGGCGCTCTACCGGGCCGCGCGCCGGATCCCCGGCGTCGTCGTCGAGCACGGGGTCCGCGACCGGGTCGGCCGCACGGGCACCGGGCTGGCTCTCCGGGCGTCCGGCCCCGACGACCGCGCCCTGGTCTTCGACCCCGCGAGCTTCGTCTTCCTCGGCGTCGAGCGGACGACCGCGCTGCTCGAGATCGGCGTCGCCGACCGGCCCGGTGAGCCGCCGACCGAGTCCTGGCGACTGGCCACTGGATGACGCCCCGCGACGCCGTCCGGACCGCGGTGCGGTGTCAGCGGCCCACGCCCGCTTCCCACTTGCGTCGCCGCAACACGTAGTCGCTGAAGAGGTGCCGGCTCCGGTCGAGCAGTTCACCCACCTCCGTGTCCCCGCGCCGCTCGTCCGGCGACGGATGCCAGCGCTGCACTGATTGCGCGGCCCAGGTGCGCAGCTTCATGTCCGGGTCATCGAGCAGACCGACTGCCGCCCGGAGGGCCACGACGCCGCCGCGCGCGTCGAGCAGCCGGAACGCGCCGACGCGGACGTGCCGCGGCCGTCCGTGTCCGGTGCGCTCCACCAGCCAGTCGGCGGGCAGTTCCCTGGCGGAGGGCAGCAGGGCGGTGGCGGTCTCGCGGACGACGCCGGCGGCAGGGTCGTCGAGGAGCGGCAGCAACTGCTTCGTATCCGCGCAGTCCAGTGCTCGTAGCCCTGCCACGGCTCGCGCCCGCACCCCGGCCGCCGGGTGCGCGAGCAGCGGCCGCAGCAGCCCGGCGTCCGCGCGGTTCCCGCACTCGGCCAGCCCGATGACCGCACCGGGTGGCAACTCGGGGTCGTCCACGGCCGTGCACCGCTCCCGGTACCAGGCCGCCGGGTCACCATCGTGTTGTCGTACGACATACCGGGCGCAGGCGCGCACCAGCGCGGAACGGTCGCTGAGGAACGGCTCCGCGTGCTGCGACCGCCCTGCCCGGCGCAGCGCGGTGACTCCGGCCGAACGGACACGTGGGCTACGGGCGGACAGCAGCGGAGGCAGAACGCCTTCGCAGAGCCCCTCATCCCCGAGTGCCGTGAGCGCCGCTGTGGCACACAGGTCCTGGACCACGGTGTCCTGGTCCCGGGCGGCCGCGCGGGCCAGCTCGGCGGGACGGAGCAGTCGGCCCTCGACGGCCAGCCGGTAGGCGAACCGCCGGACGACGCGGTCGGGGTCGGCGAAGAGTGCGGCGAGCTGCCCGTGGGACGCCCGGCTCAGGACGCGGCCGAGCGCATCGACGCCGAAGGCGCCTCTGTCGCGGCGGCCGACGCGGAGGACGAGCGGCGCGAGGCCGAGGGCAGAGTCCACGTTCAGGGCTTCGCACAGCAGCCGCCGGGCGTGCTCGCGCACCGGCGCGACCCAGTCGGTGCAGCGGATCACGACCAACGGCAGCAGACGGGGGTACTGGACCGACTGGCGCAGCGCCTCCTGGCGGATCCGCCCGTCGCGGTGGCACAGGGCGAGTGCGAGCCGGGACTCGCCGAGCTGGGCGAGATCGGCGGGCAGCGGGGCGGAGTGCTCCCACTCCGGCAGGAACTGCGGGCGGTACCAGGCCACCTCACGCACCGCTGTATCCAGCGCGAGCCAGTCAGCGGGGTTGGCGACGTCGAGTGTGCTGTGCAGCGGCGCACCTGTCGCGAGCCGCGTCGCTGCCTCTGCCCTGTCCTTGATGTCCTCAAGCATGTCCGCCCTCCGGCACTCGTGCCAGGCGATCGTAGAAGGCGGGATTCGCCTACGGCGCGCGGTTTTCGGCCCCTGACCGCCGGGCCCGCAGCCGGCCCGGAAAGGCCACGGCCAATGAGGCGGACTCACCGCCCGGCGGCGCGTACGGCGTCACCGCGGACGTATGCGCCCCGACCGCCCGGATAAACGGATGGTCGGGGGCGAGCGTGACGCGGCAGGATGCCCCGCATGACCTTGCCCACCCCCGAGCTGCACACCGCCCGCCTGAGACTGCGGCCGTTCACCGACGCCGACGCGGTACCGCTCTACGCCCTGCACAGCAGCGCCCACGTGCTGCGTTACTGGGACTCCCCGCCGTGGACCGAACCGGCTCGCGCCCAGCGCTTCATCGCGACCTGCCGGACGATCGAGGAGGAGGGCACGGGAGCCCGGGTGGCCGTCGACCGCGTCAGCGACGGGGCGTTCATCGGCTGGTGCGGCCTGACCAGCTGGAACCCGGACTTCCGCAGCGCGTCCCTGGGCTACGTCTTCGACGCCGCCGCGTGGGGCCACGGCTACGCCACGGAGACCGCGCGGGCCGTCCTGCGGTGGGCGTTCGACACCCTGGACCTGAACCGCGTCCAGGCCGAGACCGACACCCGCAACGTGGCGTCCGCCCGGGTTCTGGAGAAGCTCGGCTTCGTCCGCGAAGGCACCCTCCGCGAGGACTGCGTCGTCAACGGCGACGTCTCCGACTCCTGGGTGTTCGGCCTCCTGCGCCGCGAGTGGCAACCGACGGCCGGCCGCTGGAGGGGTGGCCCGTCCAGTCCCGACGGGCCACCCACGTCAGCCCAACCGCGTATTGCTGATACAGGGTGAAAGGGCGCAATGTCAGTGCCGTGCTGTTCACTTGGCCGCGTGGACGCCTCTGCTCTGCGCGCCCGTCTGAACGACGCCTGGCGCGCGCCCGAATTGCACTGCCCGCTGCCCATGCATGGGGCAGGGCATGTCTGTGTGCCCAGTGACGCGGAGGATCTGGCTGAGCTGGAGCGCGTCGCTGCGGACGTGGTCGACGGGGCGGGTCTGCCTGTACGTGCGTGGGTCGTCGGGGGTAGGGCGACAGGGGTGCCCGACGGTCCGCCGGTGGGCGGGGAGTGTGGTCTCCCCATCGGCGGGGCGGGCGGGCTGCTGGAGCTGCGCGGGTGGGTGCTGGCCGAGCACTGGTTCGGATACGGCGTGACGGTCTCCGCCGATGGCCCGCGCCGCGTCGTGATCCTCGCCCGGCGCGCCTTCACCCGTCCGCCCGGCGCCGGGTGGGTGGCGTTGTTGCGGGAGGCCACCGGGTGGACGGAGCCCGATCGGTGCGGCGTCGACTGGGCCGCGACGGAGGCGGCGCTGTGCACCGCGCTGCCCCGTGACTTCAAGGACATCGTCGACGCCTTCGGCGCGGGCAGCTTCGACGAGTACCTGGACCTGCTGGTGCCGGGTGCGCTGGGCACGGATCTGGTCTCCTGGGGCCAGGACATGGCGCGGTACGCCGACCTGTACCGGCCATACCCGGTCCACCCCGCGCCCGGCGGCGTGCTCATATGGGGGACGTCCGAGCAGGAGGTGACCTTCCACTGGCTGACCGGACCGGCCGATCCCGACGACTGGCCGGTTCTGGTGCAGTACCTGGACGGTGAGTGGCAGCGCTTCGACTGCGGCACCGGCGAGTTCGTGCTGCGCCTGCTCACCGACCGCACCCCGCCGTTCGCCTTCCCGCCCTCCGCCGGGCCGTTCCCCCACTGGTTCGCTTCATGGGAGCTGCCAGAGCGCTGACCCCCTCCTAACCCAGCTGTCAGCGCCGCTGACCACGCTCGGCGAAGCTTCCGGGCCGCCGGGACCGGCCGTTGCGGTGTCCGGGGGCGCGGCGGATCGTTCCGTGACCTTTCCGGGGCGCATTCGCACCATGTGCCAGGAAGCGGAAGCTGGCCGCCCGCTGCAGGATCGTCCCGACGGACGTACAAACCGCGAGCCAGCCGACGGGAAGTGCGTTCCAGGATCTCCGCCCACTGGCGCAGGACGACGAAGCCAACAGCCGACAGCGGCTCGCGGGCGACAACTGGTCGCCGGCCTCGCCGCCCGCCGGACTCGCCCGGCGCCTCCAGGAGCGCGAACACCCTCATCCGGACCGGTCTGGAAGGTGGCGTCGAACACCGGCTGTGTGGACCTGGGACGGTCGCCAGGGGCGGCTTGTTGCGCGTGGCCCGGTTCCCGGGCTCCAGTCCCGGACCGCAGTTGACTTGCACTATTCGGACGACGTCGAAACCTTTGCGGCGCTCCGGGCCGACTGCCCACCATGGGACCGCAGTAAGCATGCCGAGTCACAGCCGTCACAGGGGGGGACAAGGAAGGCTCAGACCAGGCATGTCTGCGCCGGAGCGCTCGGACAGCCCGGTGCAGAGGGGGGAATGCCGCTTGGACGTGCTCTCACGCCAGGTAGGCACCTATCAATTCCGTTTGCCGTTCCGGTGCCGTCTGCCGGCGTCACGACGAGTGAGATCGCCGGTGCAACCGATCTGATCGGCATTTCAGGGCTGGGATACACGCACCAACGATGCAGGGGGAGAGGGGCACATCCAGTCCGCAGGTATTCACAGGATTTCTTGATACCCGAGGTTGCGGCCCTCTGAGGCCGTCCCGAACTGGCACGACAATTCGCCGCGGATGTCGGGGAATCCAAACGTCGAATCGGAAGGACCCATGGCACATCTCATCAGCCTCGAAGAGGCCGAGAAGCTGGACATCAAGGACGTACACGAACTCCACCGCAATTACATCAACAAGAGCCAGGTCCGGTTGATGACCTCCTTCGGCTTCGGCCGGGAACTCGTCGACCATGCCGAGGGTGCTTACATCTACACGCGCGACGGCCGGAAGATCCTGGATTTCACCGGGGGAGTCGGCGTGCTCAACCACGGGCACAACCATCCGCGCATTCTCGCCGCACGCCGACGCTTTCAGGAACAGCGGCGCATGGAGACACATAAGACCTACTTCTCCCCGTATCTCGCCGCCCTGGGGCACAACTTGGCAGCCGTACTGCCCGGTGACCTGAACCGATCGTTCCTGCCGAATTCCGGTGCGGAGGCGGTCGAAGGCGCGGTCAAGCTGGCGTACAAGTACCACGGTGGCCGGCGGAACCGGATTCTGCGGGCCGACAACAGCTTCCACGGCAAACTCCTCGGTTCCGGCGGACTCACCGGCGGAGCGCAGAACCACTTCGCGTTCCCCACCATTCCCGGCATCGGCACCTTCGAGTACGGCGACATCGGCTCGGTTCGACGGGTCCTCGCAGAGAACAGGGACGCTCGAGGCCGCAGCGAAGTGTACGCACTCCTCATCGAGCCGTTCAGTGCGTCGACCATGCGCTGGTGCTCCGAGGAATTCTTGCGGGAACTCCGTGAGTTGTGCACGGCCGAGGACATCGTGCTGATCTTCGACGAGATCTACACCGGCTGGGGCAAGACCGGCAGCATGTTCTACTTCACCCGGTACGAGGGTCTCGTGCCCGACGTGGTGACGACATCGAAGTCGTTCGGCGGCGGCAAATCCTCCATCTCCGCCTACGTGGCGCGTGAGCCGGTATTCCGCAAGGCGTACGACAACATGGGCGACGCGATGATGCAGAGTACGAGCACGACGTACTACGGCTTCGGCGAGGAGGCCGCGACAGCCATCGAGGCCGTCGCCGTGGCTGTCGAGGACGACTACCCGGGCCGGGCCCGGGCTCTGGAAGCGGTACTGCAGCCGGGTCTGGAGCGCCTCATGAAGAGCCATCCCGACCTGATCACCGACGTGCGCGGCTCCGGTGCGCTCTACGGGGTGTTCCTCTCCGGCGGGCCCAAGGTACTGGACCTCATCGGCAAGCTGCCGGCCGGAGACCTGGCCAAGGACCCGCTGATCCGTACGAAGATCATCACCGCGGCGGTCATCGACACGCTGTACCGCAAGCATGACATCTACACCTACAACACCCTCAACGGCCGTAGTCCGCTGGTCGTGAGTCCGCCGCTGGTGGCAGTCCCCGAAGAGGCCGAACGGTTCCTCGGCGCGCTGGACGCCACCCTCACCGAGGGCATGAACCGGCTGCTCGGACGCTTCATACGGGAGCGGGTGAGCTCGTGGTGACCGACCCCCTGCACGGGCTGCCGTCGCCGGCTCGAACCGCTCTCCCGAAACATGTCGCCGTCACCGGTGCAGCCGGCGTACTCGGCGCACACCTCGTGAACCGCCTGCTGGCGGTGGACAGCGAGGTCCGCGCGTTCGACCTGAAGCCGCTGCCCACAAGATCCGCGCTGAAGCCGTTCACCGGCGACATCCGCGACGCGGACGCTCTCGCCGAAGCCTTCCGCGGCGCCGACGCCGTGGTGCACTGCGCCTCCGCGC
This sequence comes from Streptomyces sp. NPDC037054, assembly GCF_055606745.1. Lineage (NCBI taxonomy): Bacteria > Bacillati > Actinomycetota > Actinomycetes > Kitasatosporales > Streptomycetaceae > Streptomyces > Streptomyces sp. NPDC037054. The sequence continues at coordinate 553,028 of NZ_JBVJSJ010000003.1, forward strand.
TGCCCAGCTACCCCGCGGCGGACATAAGATCGATCATTGTCGAAGGCACCACCACGGTCCTGGAGGCGGCCCGCGCCGCGGCCGTGCCCAGAGTGCTGCACATCTCCTCGACCGCCGTCTACGGACTGCCCCGGCTGGTACCCACGCCCGAGGACCATCCGCTTGAACCGGTGGACCCCTACAGCTCCGCGAAGGCGGAAGCGGAGAAGGTCGTCGAGCGCTACCGGGCGGCGGGCATGTGCCTGCCGGTCCTGCGGCCCAAGACCTTCCTGGGCCCCGGAAGGATGGGGCTGTTCGACATGCTCTTCCAGTGGGCCGAGGAAGGCAGGCACTTTCCCGTGCTCGGGAAGGGCGACGTGCGCATCCAGATGCTGGGCCTGGACGACCTCGTCGACGCGGTACTGGAGGTGCTGCGCGCCCCGGACGAGGTGGCCTGCGACACGTACAACATCGGCGCCGCCGAATTCGGCACCCTGCGGGAGGACTTCCAGCGCGTGCTGGACACCGCGGGGCACGGCAGGCGTGTGGTGTCGGTGCCTGCCGGACCAGCGGTGGCGGTCCTGCGCGTACTGGAGCGGACGAAGCTGTCCCCCGTGTACGGCAGGCTCGTGTCCAAGCTGCTCGCCGACTCCTACGTCAGCGTCGACAAGGCCCGGGAGAAGCTTGGCTTCCACCCCCGGTTGACCAACCAGGACGCCATTCTCCGCACCTACGACTGGTGGCGCACACAACGGGCGACAGCGGCAGGCGAACCGGCGGGCAAGGGCGGTGGGCGGACCAGCCGGGACCCGTGGCGGCAGGGCGTGCTCGGCCTCGCGAAGGTGTTCTTCTGATGGCCGCCACGGACACGCCGGGAGGTGACTCCTCCGTGCTCCCGGCCAAGGGGGACACCGGAGGGGACGTACCGGTACCCGCAGGGGACGCACCGGTACCCGTACCGGACGCACCGGTACCCGTACCGGACGCACCGCAAGGCGCACTGGCCGGACGCGGATGGTGCCGGGGAACGCGACTGCTGGTGGCCGGCACCGCGGTCTGGGCGGTCTTCCTCGCCCTGCACGTCCTGCTCACCGGCCGCTGGTGGCCGTGGCACGTCGTCGAGATCATGCCGCCGCTGACCGCGGTAGCGGTGCCGCTGCTGCTGCTCACCCTCGTACCGTTCGCGCCGCCGGTGCGCCGCCGGCTCTCCGTGGTCCTGGTACTCCTGTTGCTCGCCGGAGCACATCTGGCCGGCTTCGGATGGACGGGCACGACCGCGGGCGGCACCCGGGGCACCGAGGTCAAGGTCTTCGCCTGGTCCGCGGACTACTGGCAGATGGCGGCCGACAACAAGGAAGACTTCTACGCCTTCCTGCGCCGCCAGGACGCCGATGTGTATCTCCTGCACGAGTACCTCAACTGGAACTACACGCACAGGGACGAGCGGAAGCGGTGCACAAGTCCCGTCCGTATCGACGACTCGGCCCGGTTGCGCGCGCTCTTTCCCGGCTACCGCCTGCTCGTGCAGGGCGAGTTGATCACCCTGACCCGGTTGCCCGTCGTCGCGGCGCCCCATCAGGACGTCCCGGCCACGGGCGACGACTGGTACTGGAAGGGGTCGAAGGCGCAGCGGACCGACATCCGGGTGGGCCGGCGCACCGTCTCCTTCTACAACGTGCACCTGCCGATCCGTTTCCGGCCCTGCGACCTGCAGTACGGGTGGAGCCGCTTCCACCGGGCCAGCACGGATCAGGGGAAATGGTGGCTGCGGGAATACCGCGACCTGCGCGCGGACCTGGCCGACAACCCCCACCCGGCCGTCGTGGCCGGAGACTTCAACAACGCCTGGATGAACCGCTATCCGCTCGGAGCCGGCAGCCGGCCGCACAACCCGACCGGCTCCCTGTTCCCCGGCCACTCCTGGCCCGCCTGCGACGGCACCTGCTCACTGCCCGGAACATGGCGCCTGCTGCCCCGGCTGTGGCGCTTCGACTGGCTCTTCACATCAAAGGACCTGGGCGTCGCCAGTTACCGCCTCGGCGGTGGCGAGGCCCTCTCCGACCACTCGGCTCAGAAGATCCGCCTGATCGTCCCGGACTAGAGCCTTTCCGTCCGCCGGGAGACACCAGACCAGACACAGAAAGAGGGGGACGCACCGTGCTGCAACCTGACAGGTTCGATGTGACGGTGATGCTCGACTACTACAGCCCGTACGTCAGCGGTCTCACAGAAGCCGCGCGGCTGACCGCCGAAGGGCTCGCCGGCCGTGGCTGGAAGGTCGCGGTGGTCTGTGCCCAGCACGATCCGGGGCTCGCCCGTCACGAAGTCGTCAACGGCGTCCACGTCTTCAGGGCGCCGGTACTCGCCCGGATCAGCAGGGGCTTCATCAGCCCTCAACTGCCCCTGCTCGCCAGACGCCTGGCGGCCCGCTCGAACATCGTCCACGTCCATCTGCCCAACCCCGAAGCCGCGTTCGTCGCCGCCCTCAAACGCAACGCCCGGCTGGTCGTCACCTACCACATTGACGTCTTCCTGCCCGACAGCCCCATCAACCGCTTCGGGATGTGGGCCGTCGACCAGTCGTGCAAGGCGGCCGTACGGAGGGCGGACCTGGTCATCACGAACAGCGAGGACCAGGCACGCGGGTCCCGCATCTGGCCCACCATCAGGCGCCGCAGGCTGCTGCCCATTTCCTCGCCCTGCGTGGACCGCGACGGCGGCACGCCCCGGCTGCGCGACGGGAACGGGCTGCACATCGGCTTCATGGGCCGCATCACCGTGGACAAGGGCATCGAATACCTCATACGGGCCTTCCGCTCCATCGACGACCCCCGCGCACGACTGCTGATCGCGGGGGACTACACCACCGTGGCAGGCGGCAGCAACATCGCCCAGCTCCGGCAGGAGGCCGGCGACGACCAGCGGATCCGCTTCACCGGCCTGCTGCGAGGCGAAGCGGTACGAGACTTCTACGCCTCGATCGACGTTTTCGCGCTGCCCTCCGTCTCGGAGTCCTTCGGCATCGTCCAGGTCGAGGCGATGATGGCCGGCATCCCCCCGGTGAGCACGGAACTGCCCGGTTCCCGCTACCCCGTCGCGGCCACGGGCTTCGGACGGCTCGTACCACCCAGAGACCCGCAGGCGTTGCGTGCGGCGATCCTGGAAATGGCCGAACTCCCCGCCGAGGACCGCCAGTCGGGACGCGAAGCAGCGACAAAGCTCTTCGGCGGAGAGGCGTTCCTCGACGCGCACGAAGAGGCGTTCCGGGAGCTCCTGAGCGGCAGTCGGCCGTGAAGCGGCTGAGCAGCGGAGACACCGTGAGCGACCAGGGCGCTCCGGCCACAGCCACACCGTCCGGTGCCGGGGTCCCCGTACCCTCGACAGCGCCTGCGACGGCTCCTGCCGAACCGGCCCACGCGGCGAACGGCCCGCACGCCTCACTCCGGCACGGCACATCACGCACCACGCCCCGGCGCTCCCGCATGCCGGCAGCGCTGGTGCTGCTGCGCCCCCGCCAGTGGGTGAAGAACGTCTTCGTCCTCGTCATCCCGTTCGCCGTCGACCCCGCGGCGCTCCTGCACCACTTCGCGGGGGCACTCGCCACATTGGCCGCGTTCACGGCGGCCTCCGCCGCGGTCTACGTCGTCAACGACTGGCTCGACCGCAAGCAGGACCGGCTGCACCCGGTCAAACGCCACCGGCCGCTGGCCAGCGGCCGGGTGGGCCCACTCGGCGCCGCGCTGCTGGGTGCGGGCTGCCTGACGGTACTGGCCGTCTGCGGCGCACTGCTGCCGCCGGCGGTGCAGGCCGTCACAGCCGCATACGTGATGCTCAATCTGGCCTACTGCCTGGCACTGAAGCACTTCCCGCTGGTCGACGTCAGCGTGATAGCGATCGGCTTCGCCCTCCGGGCGGTGGCGGGCTGCCTGGTGGTCTCGGCCCCGTTCAACCCGCCGCTGATCATATCCGTGTACTGCGCATGCCTCCTGATGGCGCTCGGCAAGCGACGCCACGAACTCGTCGCCGCCGGCCTCCAGGAACGGGCGGCTGCGCAGCGGCCCGCCCTCAGGGGGTACTCGGTCTCCCTGCTCGACCAGTTGATTGCCCTGCTGCTGGCCGCCACGCTGATCGGCTACGAACTGTTCGTCCTGTCCGCAGCGCATCCGCGCGCTGCCGTGACGGCCGTCGTCACCATGCCTCTCGCCATCTTCGCCCTGTGCCGCTACCTGCAGCTGACAGCAATGCGCCGCACCAGTGAAGAGCCGGGCCGTGACGTCCTCACGGACCCACCGCTCGTGATCAACGCCATTCTGTGGCTGTTCAGTCTGACCGCCGGCCGGTTTCTGTGACCCCGAGGCTCCGCAATCACACCCATGAGGGCCGCCAAGAGAGGATGATCCACTTGAGTCGCCCAAGCCCGGCCGCCGGCACCGGCCCACCAGGCTCCCCGCTGCAGCGGGTGATCATGGTGTGCCACCAGTACCCGCCCTGGACCGCAGGCGGCCTGGCGGAGTACGCACAGCGGTTCGTCCAATGGGCGCAACGCGAGCGCGACGACGTGCCGTTGACGCTGTACACCCTGAACTGCCCGGCGAACCTCCCCCGCCGGGAGAGGCATGGCTCCGTGACGATCCGGCGGCCCTGGCTGCCGCGCCGGCTCAAGCGGCGCATCGAGGCACCGAAGAACCATCTGGCACCCAGCGGCCGGGCCCTGTTCGCGCTCTCCCTGCTCGCCTTCAACCTGGCCGTACTGCCCGCACTCGTGCGAGCCCGCCGGCCGGGCACCGTGGTGGCCGTGCACGACTGGCAGAGTGCCCTGGCCGGAATCCTCGCGGCCACCGTGCTGCGACTGCCCGTGGTCTATCACGTCCACAACACCGAGACGACCATGGTCGAACAGCCCGACGTGACCGATTCCTTCCGGCTGATCGACACCACCCAGCGGCTCCTCGCCCGAGTCGCGGCCCGGATCGTCGTGCCCACACCGGAGCTGAAGCACCTGGCTGTCGCGCACGGCTGGCGGGCGGAGCGCATCAGCGTCATCCCGCACGGCTGCGACACCAGTGCGGTCCCGCTCGGCTGCGACACCAGTGCCGTACCGGCCGGCTCGAAGTCGCACGACGAGGAGCTCAAGCACGAACGGGAACGAGCACGAGCCGGGCTCCGAGCGGAACTCGGGCTTCCCCCCGACACCCCCTTGCTGGTCTTCGCCGGCCGGCTCAGTCCGGTCAAAGGCGTCCCCACGCTGCTGCACGCCCTGCCCGCGGTCGCCCGCCGCCATCCCGGCGTTCACCTGGTGATGCTCGGCGTCGGCCTCGTCGGCACGGACCAGGACGCGGCGGTGGACCGGCTGGTCACCGGACTCGGCATCGAGGACCGGACACACGTCTACCATCGCTACCTGCCCCAGGAGGACGTACGCCGCCACTATCTCGCAGCCGACGCCTGCGTCTTCCCCTCCCGCTACGAGCCGTTCGGGCTGGTCTCCGTCGAGGCCATGGCCCTGGCAGCCCCGGTGGTGCTCGGACCCGGCTTCTCCGCGCTGATCTCCGACGCCGAGGGCGGCCACGGCCCGGCGGCGCTGAGGATGCGCGACGACACCCCCGACGAACTGGCAGCTCTCGTATGCCGACTGCTGGACGACCCCGCCGAGGCCGCACGCCTGGCCGCCCGCGGCCGGATCCACGCCCGCCAGAACTTCCGCTGGCCGGGCACCGTCACTCGCACTCTCGGCCTGTACGAGAGCCTGACGCGCCGGGAGCCCCGTCATGGATGACACCAGCAGCCGCCGACGGCGCTCGCGGCCTCGCCGACGGCCATCGGCGGGCTGGGCACTGGCCTGCCTCATCGCCGCCGGGCTCGTGCTGGCCCTCCGTGAACAGGACTGGTCGGCCACACGCGCTCTGGTGACCCTTCGGGCCTTGCCCTTTCTGCTGATCTCCTGCGCGGTCAATGTGGCAGCACTGCTGTGCGCCATGATGTCCTGGCGCAGTCTCCTCGCCGACCTGGGGCACCCCCTGCCCCGCCGCACCGCCGCCGGCGTGTACTTCGTCGGAATGAGCGCCAAATACGCACCCGGAGCGATCTGGGTGGCTCTCACGCATGCCCGACTCGCCGAAGGCGTCGGTGTCGGAGCACTGGTCACCGTCGCCGTCTGGCTGCTCAACGTCCCGGTCGTGCTGCTGACCGGAATGGTCGTCGGCAGCCTGGCAGCACCCCCGATGCTCGGCCCCTGGACCTGGCTGCTGCTGTTCCCGGCCGCGTCGCTGGCCTTCGTGCTGGTGCGGCCGTCACTGGTGGGGCGGGCGGCCCAGGCAGCCGCCCGCCTGCTGCGCCGGGAGCTGACGGCATCCGGCTCGGGACGGCAGATCCGCGCGGCCATCGGGTGGCAGCTCGCCTGCCGTCTGGTCTCCGGCCTCCATCTGTGGGTGCTCACGCTCCCCATGGGTGCTCCCGCGGGGCAGTCTCTGGTGATCAGCATCGGAGCGTTCGCACTGGCAACGGGAATCAGCTCGGTGGTCGTGGTACTCCCCGACGGCGCCCTGATCCGGGAGATGGTCCTGATCGGAACCCTCTCCCAGGTGCTGCCCGTCACCGCGGCCACAGCCGTGGCGTTGGCCAGCCGCGCCGTCTGCCTGTTGACGGACCTGCTGGCCAGCGGCGTGTGCGCGCTGGCCATGGCATCCAGACTCTGGCGCCCCGACACCATCACGAAGCACAGCGGGTCGTCCGCGTCGTGAAGTTCACCACAGACCGTTGCACCAACGGGAAGGACGAACGCGGCTCGGCAGCCCGACCGCGCCGGGCCCACGACCCCGAACCGCAACGGCGGATTTTGGCCTGCCGCTTTCACACCGGGCCCCCTGAAGATGGTGGCGTTCACAGGCCACGGGGGGCACATGCCGTACAGGATTCACTTCACCGTCGACGACCTCGCCCGAACCCGGATTGCGGCGAAGCCCAACCCCTTGCTGGAACTCAGCATCGCCGTGCGGCAGTTGCAATGCATGAAACACACGATGTACCTGCAGGCCTGGCGCCGCGAGGTTGCCAGGACGCTCAATCCTCAGGCCCGTATGGTGCTGGACCTGATCCCCGTACGGGGATGGGCTCCGGGCTTCCTCGTCCCTGCCGGACAGGGCACGCCGGAGGAACTCCTCGAGCGGGTGGTCGCGACGCCGCGTGCCCAACTACGGGCCGAACTGGAACATCTGGCCGAAGGCCGGAAGTTGCCGTCATGGGTGCGTCACCTCGCAGACGATCCCGACACGCTGCGCCGGCTCGGCGGAGCCCTGAACCACACGTACGACTCCCTTGTGCGGCCGTACTGGCAGCGCATCACGGCTCTGACAGCGGCGGACAGTGCCGTACGGGCACGGCACGTGCTGTCCGGCGGGATGGCGGGCGTCCTGGCCCGGGTGAATCCGCGCTGGGTGCGGTGGCGACCCCCTGTACTGGAAGTCACGATGGCCTCCGGCATCGACGGAGATCTGCGTCTGCAGGGCCGTGGTTTGCTGCTCATACCATCGGTGTTCGGGATCGACGCCTCTGTGATCGACCCCGACGCCGAACCCCAGCCCTTCCTCACCTTTCCCGCCGGAACAGGCCGCGGCTCGGCCGGGCGCCCGCTCCATGACGTGCTGACTGGTTGTCTGCCCACGGCCTCCCGTTCGCTGGCCGCGATCCTCGGCCGCACCCGGGCGACCGTACTGATGACCGTAGTGAACCGTCCGGGCTGCTCCACCACGGAGCTGGCGGCGACCGTGGGCATCGCGGCGGCCAGTGCGAGCGAGCACGCGGCCGCCCTGCGCGGTGCCGGGCTGCTCCACACGGTCCGGAACGGCAAGATGGTCGCGCACAGCGCCACCGCCGTAGCCCACGCCCTGCTCGATGCCTCAGGTGCGTGAGTTCAGCCCACCGCACGGCACGACACCCGTGTGGCCGTCTCCACCTCACGGCCTGTGACCGCGGCTCATGGTCGGCGGGCAGGACGGACGCTCTCCTGCAGGAACGCCGAAACCACCTCGGTGAACGGCTCCGGTGCCGCGCGGTGGATCGGGTGTCCCACCGGGATGGTGACCACTCGCCCGCCGGGGATGCGGCGGGCGAGCTCGGCGACGCCGTCCTGGGGAACATGGCTGTGCGGGCCCCCGGCGAGCACGAGCGTCTTGGCGGTGATCCGGCCGAGTCGCTCCAGCCACCCGGGATCGGGCTGGTCGATCTGCCGCCTGACGGCCAGTACCATCTCCCAGTCGAAGGCCAGGGCCCCGTCCGGCCTGGCCGGGGTACTCGGCTCCCGGGGCCGCGGGATGGGACGTCCGTTGGAGCACATCGGCCTGCATGAGTTCGAGCGAGTAGTCCCCCGGCCAGTCGCTTCGCCCGTGACCGCGAAGATCGAGGGCATACACCCTTCGGCTCCGGGCGAGGGCGGGCACAACCGCCTCCCAGTCGGTGGCATCCTCGCCCAGCGCGTGCAACAGGACGAGCGGCGGAGCATCCGGCGGACCCGCCACCCGACAAGCCAGCCGGACCCCGCCGACGTCGACCGATCGTTGGTCAACCATGGCCGGAGGACAGGCGGGTGATCCCGCCGGGGGACCCGCGTTCACCAGCGGCCGAACCACTCCGTGTGGGACGGTCCGGAGAACCGGGCTGACGTGGAAGTGCAGGTCGTCGCCGCCGACAGCGCGCGTCCGCGGCGGTGACCGCGCCGGGCCTGCCGCCTCACACCGTGAACTCGCGGATCACCACGTCACGGAACACCGCCCCGCCTCCGATGGTGAACAGGGCGAGCCCGGTGTCGATGAGATACGGGAACACCTCGGAGGTGTGCACGTACCGGCCGTCGTCGACGAACATCTCCACCGACGTCCGGTCCACCAGGATCCGCAGCCGTGCGCGGCGCGCCGCCGGGTCGAACGGGCTCTTGCTCTCCTGCCACTTCCCGGAGGTGTCCGGGTTGGCGGCGGTCCTGCGGTTGAGGAAGGCGTAGTCCTGGTACACGCCCGCGTCGACGTGGCGGCTCCCGTCGCCCGACCGGCGCAGCTGAAGCCCGGCGCCGGTCACCTGGTCCCAGGTGATCTCGCAGCTCACCTCGTACGCCGTGCCCTTGTAGTCCAGCACCCGGATCCCGTTGACCTCCAGGTCGCCGAGCCGCACGGTGCGCGACACGTACGAGTCCAGCGCGGACACCGGCCGTGACGCCAGGTAGTACGCGCCGGAGGACGCGCGCTCGAGGGTGACCTCGCGGACGATCGAGTCGGTGCCGTTGAAGCCGTCGGTGTCGATCGTGGGCGTGGTGTTCGCGTAGTCCCAGTTGTTCAGCCAGCCGATCGCGTGGCGGGTGCGCTCGTCGAGGCGGCCGGCCGCGTCCCGCTTCTCGAAGGTGACGGCGCCATACCAGTCCCAGCCGTGGTCGAGCCACTGCGGGTCGGCGGTGTCCGGCGTGAAGGTGGTGCCGTCGAAGGCGCCGGTCCAGTAGGCGTAGGTGTTGGGCTGCCCGGACGCCTTGGCGTTGGCGCTCACACCCAGCACCCACTTCGCCGAGCCGTCCTCGGCGGTGATCCGGAACAGGTCGGGGCACTCCAGGACCCCGATGCCCTCCTTGACGAAGCCGCCGACGTACGTCCAGGACTTCAGGTTCTCCGAGTGGTAGAAGCCGACCTTGGTGTGCTCGGCCAGCACCATCACCCACCGTCCGCGTTCCTCGTCGCGGATCACCTTGGGGTCGCGGAAGTCGCGCACGCCCGGGTTGGGCAGCACCGGGTCGGTGCCGTGGTGGGTGAAGGTGCGCCCGCCGTCGATGGAGTAGTACAGGTACTGGGCCTGGCTGTTGGTGCCCTCGACGGGCTCCATGGTGGCCAGCACGACGACCGCGCCCGCGCCGAACCCGGCCGTGTCGCCGGTGTCCACGACCGCCGAGCCGGACCACACGTCGCCGTTGGGCGTGGTGTCCTTGGGCACGGCCGTGCCCCGGTCGGTGAACCTGACGAGGTCGGTACTGGTGACCAGCCGCCAGGCGGTGCCGGACGTGGTCCCGCCGGTGAAGTAGTCCGGGTTGTACAGGTAGTAGTAGTGGTACTCGCCGTCGATCCAGATGGGGCGCTGCGGGTCGTTCTTCCACTGGTCGGGCACCGTGAAGTGGTACCGGGCGCGGTAGCTCGCGCAGCCGGCGGCCCCGGCCCGGGGCTTCGCCGCGGCGGGGCCTGCGGGCAGCAGCGCTGCCGTCGCCCCCGCCGCCGAACCCGCGAACAGCGCTCTCCTGGACATGCCACGCATCACACATCAATCCCTTCGTCGGGACGGCGGCTCATGTGAACCAGGACTGTAGACCTAACTCGTTAAAGGTCAAGTCGTTCCAGGCTCTTGACAGGCGTGTAACGCGGTTCTCATCATCTGGGACATCAGCACCCGACTAACACGAGTTAGGCTCGCCGATGAACCATCTCACCCGCCGCACACTGCTGCGGTACGGCGCCTACGGAGCCGGGGCGGCCGCGGTGACCGGTACCGCCGCCCGCTGGGACCGGCTCACCGGAGCCGACATCCCGGGCCGCGACGACGGATCCCTCGTCGTCGCCACCCTCGGCTCCGCCTTCGACCAGGCCGCCGTCCGCTTCCTCGGCGAGGGGTTCCGCAAGATTCACCCCGACATCAAGCTGCGGGTCAACGCGGTACAGGCGGTCGACTGGTCCGACTTCTTCGCGAAGATCCTCACCCAGATCGCCGCGGGCACCGCCCCCGACCTCGTGTACGTCGCCACCGAGGGCGTGCAGCTCTTCGCCCGGCGCCTCGGCGTGCCACTGGACCGCTGGGTCGAGCGGGACGCCGCCGAGCTGCGCGAGTACTTCGCCGACGTCCACCCCTCGCTGGTGGAGTCGATGATGTACGAGGGCAGCCTCTACCAGCTGCCCGTGGAGTTCAACGCCGCCGACATCTACCTCAACCGGCAGGTGCTGCGCCGGGCCGACGCGGACTTCCCGCCGCCGGACTGGACCCGCGACGACTTCACCGACCTGCTGCGCCGGATGAAGCGCACCAGCGGCTCCCACTTCACCCCCTACTTCTGGACCAACCGCCTGTGGGGCGGCGTCGTGCCGTGGCTGTTCGCCAACGGCACCAACCTCCTCACGGAGTCGAAGGCACCCGGCGGCGACTGGCTGTGGAACAGCTTCTACCCGGCCGACCAGCGCCAGGGCCGCGGCGGAGGCTTCCGCTGGACCACCCCCCAGGTCACCGACGACCGGGTCGAGGAGACGTACGAGTACCTCGCCTCCCTGATCCGGGACGGCCTGTGCACCCGCCCCGAGGGCGGCAACGGCAACAACCTGGTCGGCGTGTTCTCCACCGGCCGCGTCGGAGTCACCCCGGCGGGCGGCTTCTGGGCCGGCGGCCTGAGCCTGGCCGGGATGAAGCCGACCGGCTACGACGTGCAGTACTTCCCGCGCTGGCGCACCCGGCGCCACCAGTTCGGCGCGGCCGGCTACGCCATGCTGCGCACCTCAAAGCGGCAGGACGAGGCGTGGGAGTTCATCAAGTACGCCGCCCGCAAGGACACCCTCACCCGGCTGTTCCAGGCCAACCAGACCACCCCGGCGCGCCGCTCGATGCTCACCGCCGAGCGCTACCGGGAGACCGGCCCGAAGCACTGGGACGTCTTCTACGGCACCCTCGACCAGTTCCCCGACACCGGACCGATCCCGGCGCCCCCACAGGTCGCCGAGGTCGAACAGGTGCTGCTGAAGCACACCGGCACCGCCCTGGCCTCCCCGCGCTCGGTGCGACCCGCGCTGCGCCGGCTGCAGGGCGACCTGGAGAAGGCCATGGAGCGTGACGCATGACGAACACCGGGATCCCGGCCGTCCGGCCCGAGCAGGCCGCCCCGCCCGCCGCCCCGGTAGGGCCCTCGGCGCGCGAGCGCGGCACCCGGCTGCTGGCGACGCTGTTCCTGGCGCCCACCGTCGTCGGCATCGTGGTCTTCACGGTCGTACCGATCGTCGGCTCGGTGGTGCTCAGCCTGTTCCACTGGAACGTGATCGACTCCCCGAGCTTCGCCGGCGGGGCGAACTACCGGGAGGCGTTCACCGACTCCACCGTGCTCGTCTCCTTCGGGAACACGCTGCTGTTCATGGTGCTGGCGGTGGCGCTGCAACTGCTGATCGCGCTGGTGCTGGCACTCGCCGTGAACGGGCGGATGCCGGTGTGGCTGCGCTCGGCGTTCCGGTCGGCGTTCTTCTTCCCGCTGGTGCTGTCCGCCGCCTCCATCTCAGTGGTGATGAAGTACCTGTTCAACCAGGACTTCGGAGTCGTGAACTGGCTGCTCGGCCTCGTGGGAATCGCCCCCGTGCCCTGGCTGACCTCCGAGAGCGGGGCGATGGCCGCGGTTGTCCTGGTCTACGTCTGGCAGCAGTTCGGCTTCTCGTTCCTGCTGTTCGTCGGCGGCCTGAACAACATCCCCAAGGAGATCCACGAGGCCGCCTCCCTCGACGGCGCGACCGGCCTGCGCAAGCACCTGCACGTCACACTGCCGCTGCTGTCACCCACCCTGCTCGTGGCCTCCGTGGTCGGCATCATCAACGCCCTCCAGGTCTTCGAGCAGCCCTACGTGCTGACCAACGGCGGCCCCGGCGACTCCACCCGCACCGTCGTGATGGTCATCTACGAGACCGCCTTCGAGCAGCTCCGCTTCGGTACGGCGTCCGCGGTGGGCGTGCTGCTGTTCGTGCTGATCATGGCGGTCACCGCCCTCCAGTTCCGGCTCAGCCGGCGTTTCGTCCACTACCAGTGAGCCGGGTGTGAGTCCCATGAGCCAACCGACCCCGACCGCCGCCCGCGTACGGCACTCCCTCGCGCCGTGGGCGCGGATCGCCGGACTGACCGTGTGCGCGCTGCTCACCCTGGGCCCGGTCATCTGGACCGTGTCCACCTCGCTGCGCACCCCCGCCGAGTCCTTCGACCTGCCCCCGCGGATCATCCCGACCAGCCCGACCACCGAGGCCTACAGCGGCGTCTTCGACCAGATCGACGTATGGCTGCTCGCCCTGAACTCCACGCTGGTGACCGCGCTGATCGCGGTGGGCCAGATGATCACCGCGGGACTGGCCGGATACGCCTTCGCCCGCCTGGAGTTCCGCTTCAAGAAGTCGCTGTTCGCCCTGGTGCTGGCCACCATGATGGTGCCGCTCCAGGTCACGATCGTGCCGGTGTTCCTGGTGCTGAAGTCGATGAGCCTGACCGACACCCTGCTCGGCCTGATCATCCCGGCCTTCCCCACCGCGTTCGGCACCTTCCTCATGCGCCAGTACTTCCTCGGCATGCCCAAGGACCTCGGTGAGGCGGCCATGCTCGACGGGGCGGGGCCCTGGCGGGTGTTCCGGTCCGTGTACGCACCGCTCGCCGCGCCCGGACTCGCGATCGTCGGCGTCCTCGCCTTCAACTACCACTGGAACGAGTTCTTCCGCCCGCTGATCCTGGAGACCTCCGCCCAGAACTACACGCTGCCGCTGGGCCTCGTCTCGCTCCAGGGCAACCTCGGCACCGGCTCCATCTCCGTGGTGCTCGCCGGCGTCGTGCTCTCCATGATCCCCGCCGTCGCCGTGTTCGTCGTCGGCCAGCGCCCTCTTCGTGAGGGCATCACCTCCGCAGGAGTCAACCGTTGAGCCCCGCCCCGTCCCAGGACCCGAACGCCCCCCGCTTCCGGGTCCGCCCGCCCGCCAACTGGATCAACGACCCCAACGGCCCGTTCCGTTGGCGCGGCCGCTACCACCTCTTCTACCAGCACAACCCGGACGCCCCGGTGCACACCAACGTCCACTGGGGCCACGTCTCCAGCCCCGACCTCGCCCGCTGGCAGCACCATCCGATCGCGCTCACCCCGACCCCGGGCGGCCCCGACGAGGCGGGCTGCTGGTCCGGCTGCGTGGTCGACGACGACGGCGTGCCGACCGCCGTCTACACCGGCGTCGACCGTGACCACACCGGCCTCGGCACCATCTGCCTGGCACCGGCGGCCGACCCGGACGACGAGGCGCTGACCGAGTGGAAGCCGCTGCCGACGCCGGTGGTGGCGGGTCCGCCGGACGGGCTGGACGTGGTGATGTTCCGCGACCCGTTCGTCTTCCGGCACGGCGGCAGACGCTGGGCGCTGGTCGGCGCCGGCCACGCCGACGGCACGCCCTCCGTGCTGCTGTACGACTGCGTCGAGCTGTCCGACTGGCGGTTCGCCGGTGTCCTGGCCGACGGCAACGACCCCGTCGCCACGGCCGCGTTCGGCGCCGGGGCGGTCGGCTGGGAGTGCCCGCAACTGTGCGAGACGCCGGACGGCGACTGGGTGCTGGTGGTGTCGCTCTGGGACGACGAGCCGTGCGGCACCGGTTACCTGACGGGCCGTCTGGAGCCGGGCCGGGACGGCGGACTGCGCTTCGCGGCCCATGTGGGCGGGCGTCTCGACCACGGCCGCGACTTCTACGCGCCCGCGGTGCTCCAGGAGGCGGATCGCGCCCTGATGTGGGGCTGGTCATGGGAGTCCCGCGAACAGGACGAGGTCGACCGCGCCGGCTGGGCCGGCGTCCTCACCGTGCCCCGCGTCGTCGACGTCCACCCGGACGGAACCCTGCGGGTCACCCCCGCCCCCGAGCTCCAACTCCTGCGCTCCGTCGAGCCGTTCGCCACGACGCCGGCCCCGACAACCCTGCCGCGGGCCTACGACCTGACCGTCACCGCCCGCGAAGCGACCACCGTACGACTGCTGCGTTCGGCGTCGGGCGCGGAACTGACCGTCCGCGTGGACCCCGGGCAGGGCACCGTGACCCTCGACCGCGGCGGCTGGCCGCGCACCGCGCACCAGGACGACGCACCGGTCGTCGCACGCGTACCGGGCGGGGCGGAACTCGCGGTCCGTGTCCTCGTCGACGGATCGCTCTACGAGGTGTTCGCCGGCGACCGCGCCATGATCACCGAGCGGGTCTACCACCGCCCGGACGACGTGCCGGAACTCCTCGTGACCGGCGCCGGGGCGTCCGTCACCGGGTGGGAGCAGGTCCCACCGACTCCCGGTCGATGACAGGGCAGGCCAGGCGCCGCACGGTGGGGCTCGGCGCCCGGCCCGTTCCGATGGCGTCGAGCAGCAGCCGCACCGCTGCCTCGCCCATCGCCCGGTGCGGCAGCGCGACCGTCGTCAGGGGCGGGGACAGGAACGCCGCCATGTGCTCCTGGTCGTCGTAACCGACGACCGACACGTCACCGGGCACGTCGAGACCGAGCCGGGCCGCGGCGTGCAGGACGCCCGCCGCGACCCGGTCGTTGTAACAGAACAGCCCAGTGGGGTGCGCCCCTGCGGCCGCGCCTTCGAGCAGCCGCAGGGCGCCCTCGTACCCGCTGGAGATCTCGCCCCCGGTCCGCACCACCCATTCCCGGGGGACCGTGACCCCTTCGGCGCGCAGCGCGTCACGGAAGCCCTGCAACCGCTCCACCGAGGCGATGTCGTGCGCGCCGCCGACGACCGCGACCCTGCGGTGACCTTGATCGAGGAGCAGCCGCGCCGCCGCACGGCCGCCGGAGCGTTCGGCGGGGACGACGGCGGGCAGCGAGCCGTCCTCGGGCAGGCAGTTGGCGAGGACGGAGAGGGTGCGGTGCAGGCCCTCCGGGACGCTCACGCGACGCAGGGACATCGCCGCGTAGATGATGCCGTCGACCCGACGGTCGAGGAGCTCGGCGACGGCCGCGTCCTCCTTGGCCGGGTCGCCGCCCGAGTCCACGGTGAGGACCAGGTGTTCGCTGTCCCAGGCCGTCTCCATGGCGCCGCGCAGCAGCCGGCCCGCGAACGGCGTCGAGGCGATCTCGTCGGTGACCAGGCCGATCACGGCCGTGCGGCGGCGGCGCAGGCCGCGGGCCACGGGGTCGGGGCGGTAGCCGAGCTGGGCGGCGGCGTGCCGGATGCGTTCCTGTGTGGCGGGGGAGAGGTTGCCCTCGGCGCGGCCGTTGAACACGAACGAGACGGCCGTGTGCGACACCCCGGCGAGCCGGGCCACGTCCCGGGACGTGGGGCGCCCGGACCCCGACGTGTGCTTGTCCTGCGCGCCTGCCATGCCGTCCGCTGCCCTCGTCCCACTCGTATGCCGACCTGCGGTCACCCTATCCGGCACCGTGTGCCCGGGGCGGCGCGAGGGAACGACCGCGGGCGCCCGGCGGGCGGGGCGGGCTTGCGTCGCCTGGTGCGCCAGAGACGCCTACCTGCCCCCGGGGGGCATGTGGCGGGTGTCCAGGTTGCCGGGCACCGGAAAGCACTCACGCAGGTCGTCTGCCGTGCTCGACAGGTGCAGGGACCGTGCCAGGGCGGTCATCATCACGAGCCGGGGCCCGGCGTTCTGAGGGCCGCCGGAGTGAGACTGGGGCTGGAAGGCGAGGATGCTCGGGACCGTGGCAGAGGTGCTGGACGGAGCCGTGGACGTACTCAGCGCGGCTATGGGCCTGGGGTGCGTGTGGTTGGGATGGCGGGCCGTGCTCCGACCCCGGCGGCCACCGGAGCCGATCCAGGGACCCGTGTGGGCGGTCCGCGCCTGGGGGCTCGGCTATGTGCTGCTGGGGATCGCCCTCGCCGTCCAGTCGGTGGCCCTGGTCGCCGGCGGGGAACCGGGCCGGCCGGTGGACGTGATCCGCTGGGTCGCGGGACCGCTCGTGGTCGGCTCGGTTCTGGCGGCGTTCCTGTCCCGGCGGTGGGAGCGCCGTCGCAACAAGGCCGTGGATGGGAATCGGCCGGCGTGAACCGGGTCGTCCCGTGGAGCGAGGCGGCTCGTGGCTGTTGCAGGCCGGCTGCTAGCGGTCCGGGACGCGGAGTGCTGTGCTGTGGGCGGGCCACCGCTTTCGGCCGGGAGCGGTCGCAGGCCTTGCGGGGGACTGTCGTGCTGGTCGGTTCTCGTCGACGTCTTGCCGCGCGTCTTGCACGAAGTCGTGCTGAAACTCTCCGAGCGGGACACACGTCAAGCAGCGGCGCGCGCACGACATGAGGCGCCGCACGACGAGAGGGACGAGGCTGGCGATGCGTGCGTTGACCGTGCGGCCCGGTGTGAAGGAGTCCGTCGAGGTGCGGGAGGTGCCCGACCCCGTCCCGGCGGACGATGAACTGCTGGTGCGGGCCCTGTCGGTGGGGGTGTGCGGAACGGACAGGGAGATCGCCCGCGGCGAGTACGGCTGGGCCCCGCCCGGCCGTGAGCGGCTGGTCCTGGGACACGAGTCCCTGGGGCGGGTGCGGCAGGCGCCGCCCGGCAGCGGCTTCTCGGCCGGTGACCTGGTCGCCGGGGTGGTGCGCCGGCCGGACCCCGAGCCGTGCGGGGCCTGCGCACGGGGAGAGTTCGACATGTGCCGCAACGGCCGCTACACCGAACGCGGCATCAAGGAGATCGACGGCTACGGCGCCCAGGCCTGGTGCGTGGAAGCCGACTACGCGGTGAAGCTGGCGCCGTACCTGGAGCGGGTCGGTGTTCTCATGGAGCCGGCCACCGTGGTGGCGAAGGCGTGGGAACAGGTCGAGCGGGTCGGTGCCCGTTCGTGGTTCGAGCCGCGTCGCGCTCTGGTCACGGGTGCCGGGCCCATCGGTCTGCTGGCCGCCCTCCTGGGCGCACAGCGCGGACTGCAGGTGCATGTGCTCGACCGGGTCGCCGAAGGGCCCAAGCCCGCGCTCGTGCGGGACCTGGGCGCCACCTACCACGCGGAGGACGTCGAGCAGGTCGTCTCCGCCGTCCGCCCGGACGTCGTCATCGAGGCCACGGGCGCGAACACGCCCGTCCTCGCCTCGCTGACCGGCACTCCGCCCTACGGAGTGGTGTGCCTGACCGGTGTGTCGCCCGCCGGTCGCAGGACGACGGTCGACGCGGGAGCGATCAACAGGGAGATCGTGCTGCAGAACGACGCGGTGGTGGGCTCGGTCAACGCCAACCTGCGTCACTACCGCCAGGCCGCCGACGCGCTGGCGAAGGCCGACCTGTCATGGCTCGATCGCATGATCACCCGGCGGGTGCCTCTGGAACACGCGGCGGAGGCGTTCGCGCCACAACCGGACGACGTCAAGGTCATCGTCGAACTGTAGGCGGCAAGATCCCGAGGAAGGTTCTGGATGTCTCACCACACCGCTCCGTTGGTCGTCGTCATGGGCGTGTCCGGTTCGGGAAAGACCACCGTGGGCCAACTCCTGGCACAACGCCTCGGTGTCCCGTACGCCGAGGGGGACGACTTCCACCCCGCGCCCAATGTGGCGAAGATGCGAGCCGGCCACCCCCTCGACGACGAAGACCGCCGCCCCTGGCTGGACGAGATCGCACGATGGCTGGTCGGTCACGCCGGCAGTGGCGGAGTGGTGACGTGCTCGGCGCTCAAACGTCGCTACCGCGACCGACTGGCCTCCGCCGCGCCGGACGTCTTCTTCCTCCACCTCGACGGCTCACCCGAGCTGATCGCCGCGCGGATCACCGCTCGACGGGGCCATTTCATGCCGCCCGACCTGCTCCGTACGCAGTTCGCCGACCTGGAACCGCTGGGCGAGGAGGAAGCGGGCGCGGTCGTCCCGATCGACGGGACACCCGAGGAGACCACCGCCCTCGCCCACGCCGCCGCCACCGCCTCGTGAGCCGCGGCCTCGGCGTTCACCACGCCGTGGCCCTCCTCCACGGCGTGCGCGAGACCGCGTTGCTCGTGGACGGCAAGGCGGTCGGCCATCGGGCCACTCGGGCGTGACAGCACGAGCCCGTTGTCGGGTTCACCGCGGAACTGCCCGGCGACCCGCCCGTGACCGAAGCCGTTCCGGGGGACTCAGGCGTCGGCCGGGTTGTCGTCCTCGGAACACTGACGGTGTCCGTCCGTTGCCTGCGCGGCGCCGGTGGCGTTCGGCTGGACCGGGCCGGTCCGCTGGTGGACGTCGGGGACGCCGTCGGCGTTCCGGTCGCGGTTGTCCTCCTCGTAGAGCTGCCGGTAGCGGTTGTTCCGCAGCCGCAGGAGGACGGAGGCCAGGAGTGCGGAGGTCAGGGAACCGAGAAGGACGGCCGCCTTGATCTGTTCGAGGTCCGCGGCACCTGGATAGGCGAGTTCACCGATCAGCAGCGAGACGGTGAAGCCGATGCCGGCCAGCGTGGACACGGCCAGCACGTCCGCCCAGGCGAGGTCCGGGCTGAGCCGGGCTCGGGTGAAGCGGACGGCGAGGTAGGAACCGCCGAAGACGCCGAGTACCTTTCCGGCGGCCAGGCCCAGCGCCACGCCCATCGGTTCGGGTTGGCCGATGACGTTCTTCAGGGTGTCGCCGGAAACGCCGACCCCGGCCGCGAACAGCGCGAACAGTGGGACGGCCACTCCGGCGGAGACCGGGCGCACCAGGTGCGCGATCCACTCCGCGGGGCGCCGGCCCTGTTCACCGTCCTCCGCGACCCGCAGCAGGAGTCCCATGGCGACACCGGCCACGGTGGCGTGGACGCCGCTGGCGTGCGTGAGGCCCCAGATCACCAGGGCGAGCGGCACGTACCAGTACCAGCCGTGCACGCGCCGCCGGTCGTGCAGGTGGAAGAAGAGTCCGAGGCCGACGACGGCGCCGATGAGGGCGGCCAGGTTGATCGTCGACGTGTAGAACAGAGCGATGACGACGACGGCACCCAGGTCGTCGACCACCGCCAGCGTCAGCAGGAAGGCGCGCAGCGAGGAGGGCAGGTGTGTGTCGATCACCGCGAGGACGCCCAGCGCGAAAGCGATGTCCGTGGCCATGGGGACGGCCCAGCCGTTCCACGTGCCGCCCAGGCCGACGGCGACGAGGCCGTAGACGAGGGCCGGTACGGCCATGCCGCAGGCCGCCGCGATGACCGGGAGCGCCGCGGTTCGCGGGTGCCGCAGTTCGCCGACCACCAGTTCGCGTTTGAGTTCCGCGCCCGCGACGAAGAAGAAGACGGCCAGCAGCCCGTCGGACGTCCAGTGGGCGACCGACAGGTCCAGGCCCAGAGCCCCGATGCCGAAGTGGAAGTCCCGTACGGTCTCGTAGGTCTCGCTCCACGGCGTGTTGGCCCACACCAGTGCCACGGCCGCCGCGACCAGCAGGACGACGCCGCCGACCGTCTCCGTGCGCAGCGCAGCCACCACGAACCTGCGCTCCGGCAGCGGGAGACGGCCGAGGACGGTGCGGTTCTTGCGGTGGTGACGGGACATGCGGCTGACCTTTCGCTGACCCGGTGGTCCCGGTCGGCGGGCGCTCAGACCTCGAGGAGCTGTCTCAGCAGGTGTGCGGCCGTGATGACGCCCAGGAGGCGGGCGGGGTCCGTTCCGGCGCCGCGCTCGACGACGGCGACCAGGGGACTTCGGGTGCGGGCCATCAGTTCCGCGATCTCCATGGCGGTGCAGTCCGGATCGGCGGTGGGCGGGGCCGGCCGGCCGACGGGCAGGCAGTCGACGAGTCTCGTGCCTGCGAGAGCCCGGACCAGGCGGTCGGCGTGGGGTTCGTCGATCACTTCGGCGAGTACGCGGTCCTCCTGGACGTAGCCGGGCACCAGGGTTCTGACGAGGTCGGAGGCGGGCAGCGTCGTGTACGGCCGCCCGTCGGGCTCGAGAACGAGCAGGCCGGGCAGGTCGTTCTCGGCGAGCAGCCGCACCGCCTCCAGAACGTCGGCGTCCTTGCTGACCGCGACGTAGGGCTGCGCGAGATCACGTGCACGCATGGGGCTCCTCACTCGGGGAGTCGGTGGCTCGTCGCTCGCGCCGCTCGACCGCACGGGCACCGTCCCGCCGCACGGGCACTGGCCGGCGGAGCAGGCCTCGGGGCTGGGCGGGCATCCCCTGTACGGGCTTGTCACCGGGCGCAGGCGCTCTACTTCTTGCCATCGGGCGCTTTACCTGCGGAATACCCGTGCCACCCGGCGGGACGCCTGCCGAGTCGGCCCAATCACGGCCCTCTCGGCCCTCCCGAACTTGCCGCACCTCGGCAAAATGGGAGCATGCCGACGCAACGACGCCCCCAGGGTCCGCGTCCCACCACGCCGACCGCCGGCACCACCGCACCGGACATGACGGGCACGACGGACGACGACACCCTGACGGCGGACATGCAGCGCCACCTGAAACGGCTCGCCGACTCCTCCCTCACCAAGCGGGGAGTGCCCGTCGAGGACCTCGAAGCGCTGCGGCAGCTCGCCTCCGCAGCGGCGGACCGTGGCACGGCACTGCGGTTCCTGATCGCCGCATACCTCGGCTCGGTCTGCCGGATCTGGACGGATCTGTCGGATCCCTTGAAGGCCCTCGACGCCGGGGAGCTGAGAGAGATCGGTTCCGCCCTCATCACGGCGGTCGGCGATACGACGGTGGCGCTGACCGAGGGCTACGAGACAGCCCACCGTGCGGCGATCCGAGGCGAGGAGGCGATGCGGCGGGAGTTCGTCGACGATCTCCTCGACGGCCGGTCCGACCTCGGTCGCCTCGCCGAACGGGCGGAGCGATTCGGGCTGCGACTCGCAGGCCCTCACAGCGTGGCCGTCGCCCGGGCAGGCCGGCCCTTCGGGGCCGGCGACGACACCACACGGTATGTCGAAGAGGCGCTGACCGCCCGGTTCAGCGCGAAGGACGTACTGATCACCACCAAGGACAGCCTGCTGGTGTGCGTGTCGCCCGGTGTGGAGCCCGAGGCTCCCGAATTCTTCGCCACTGCCGTACACCACGCGGTCGACGAGCGGTGCCGGGTCGCCATCAGCCGCCCGCGCCCCGGCCCCAGCGGCGTCGTCCACTCCTACCGCGAGGCACGCAGCACCCTCGACCTCGCCACCCAGCTCGGCTTGAGCCCTCCCCTGGTGCACGCCTCCGACCTGCTCGTCTTCCAGGTCCTCGGCAGGGACCGGGCCGCCATCACCGACCTGGTGGCGACCGTCCTCGGCGGGCTCGAGCACGCACGCGGCGGCCCCAGGACCCTCCTGGAGACCCTCACCGCGTACTTCGCCAACGGCTGTCAGAACACCACCACGGCGCGGAGACTCGCGGTGAGCGCACGCACCGTCACCTACCGGCTGACCCGCATCCGGCAGCTCACCGGCCACGATCCCACGGATCCCGACCAGCGCTACGTCCTGCAGACCGCCGCACTCGGCGCCCGCCTCCTGGACTGGCCCGCGCGCCCACTTCAGCCCTCCGAGTGATCGACCGCGCGCTCGATGGTGCAAGACCGTCGATCACCGGGTGGGGGGGGGGGGAGTGGCTGCCGGTGAGCTGTCCGGCGAGGCGCCCAGTGATGACCATGACGAGCGCTTTGCCAGCCGGTATGAGCAGCTCAGGACCTTGGAACAGGCGGTCCGGCAGACCACCGGGCTCGAGATCGTGGCCGACAATCTCGCCGGGGCGGCCTCTGAGACCGGATGCTCGTACGGCGAGGCGAGCCACTCCGACGACTGCGGACGAGCGTGTGTCGGAATCCATCGGACGGGCCGTTGACCGACGTCGCCTTCCGGCACGAGTTGCCGACATTGCCCACCAGCAAGTTCCGTCGTCCCGAGTGTCGGCAGACGGTCGTTCGCCGACACTTACGAGCCGGTCGGCGAGCCGCCTGGGGATGTCGAGGATCGGGGCGTCGGGGTGATGAGGAGGCCTCAAGGTCCGGGATGTTAGTTGCTAACTGCCTGTTCTCTATCTGCTCGTGCGGTCGGACAGGTAGAAGGGGAGTCTGTTCGGGTGAGTTGTCCCGAGCGGGTGCATGAAGGAAGGGCCTCTTGGTAGCTCGCGGATGTCGAGTCCAGCGAGGAGCAAGAGGCCCTGTTGTCGAAGTGTCGCGTGGTCGTGGTCGCCGGGTCCAGTTCGTCCACTCGTGGGTGTGACTGCCTCGCCCACAGGTTCGGGAACGCTGTCGACCGGCCGCAGCGCCGGCCCCGATACAGCTCGGACAGGAGCGATGCCGGGTGGGCTGTGGGGAAGGATCTGCTGCCGGTTCCGGGCTGGCTGTCGGGCCGCGGCGGGCGTCCGGAGGGCTACTGCCACCGGCAGATGATCGACGCGGTGCGCTACCTCGTCGACAACGGCATCAAGTGGCGGGCGATGCCGGCGGACTTCCCGCCCTGGCCGCGCGTCTACGCCTTCTTCGCCCGCTGGCGGGACACCCCGGCTCCGGCAACAACGGCTCGATCAGCTCCCACAGTTCATCCGACACGATCCACGGCCACGACTGACGCGACGTTGGGCGGCGGCGCGGTCCGTGACGACCGAGGCCGACGCGGGCCACGTTGCCGACACCGTGCTGGTGGACTTGTCATCCTCGAACTCGGACACGTTCTCACTGGTCATCGATGCGTCTTCCGTGGCCGGGAGTTACATCGAACGTCTTGCGGTCCCGTCGCCGTGGTCGCGATCCGGACTGCCGGCGGTACATGGTCTCCAAAGCGGCGGCCATCACGTGGGGATCTTGGTGGCCCTTGTAGACCTCGGGCGGTCTTCTGTCGAGGCCGAGGAGCTGGGACATGGCTGTCCAGGCGGTGCGCAGGGAGCACTCGACGGTGCAGACCACGTCGTCGGGCACTTCGGCGAACTGGCCGATGGAGGCGAGGCTGACCGAGCCCTCGGGTACCACCTTGGGACGGTCGTCGCGGCGGCGCGTCAGGAACTGGCTGGTGATGTACGGCATCAGGCAGGACGGTGGAGCTCTCGACTACACGTGCCGCCACCGCGTCGTCGGAGGGCATGTGGTGCAGGACCTCTTCGAGGATCTCCCGGCCGGAGCACATCGTCATTGGCTTGGGCGTGTGGTTGCCGACGCGGCCGGGGCGCAGGCCGTAGCCCCACCAGACGGAGACGTCTTCGGGCTGGTCGCGGTAGACGGGCCGGCGGCCCGCGGTGATGGTGAGCAGCCAGTTGGAGTCGGTGAACGTCATCGGCCCGCCCCGGCCGGTCTCCCGGCCGCTGAACTCAGCGAGCACGTCCAGGAGGGCGGGATCCTCGGTGGTGCCGGTGAACGACTCCCGGCGGGACTCCTTGACGTGCTTGTCGAAGGCGTCGGGATTGCCGAAGTCGTCGCCGCCCCTGGCCAGCCGGTGCCAGAGCAGCCAGGCGTTCGAGTTCCGGGTGGGGGGCGGCGGAGCAGTGAAGCGTGAGCCGAGGCTGGTCGAGTCGGTCATGGAGCCGTTGGTCACCAGGACCAGGCCCTCGGGGGCCACGTCGATCTGTTTCCGTCGCCGTCCACGAGCCGTGCGATGTCGTCCCAGGCGAAGTCCTGGTGTCCGGCGAGGATCTCCTGCGTCAGGGACACCGAGGGGTCGTCGAGCGAGGGGATGCCGGACAACAGGTCGTACGTGCAGCGGTACTCGGCCTCGAACATCCGCCCGCCGCGCATGGTGTAGCCGGCGTCGGCCGTGCCGCCCGCGTCCAGGCTGCCGCCGATGTTGTGCTGCTCCTCGAAGAGGTGGATGTCCGCTCCGTCGAATCCGCCGTCGCGGATCAGAACGTGGCCGCGGCCAGTGCCGCCATGCCGCTGCCCACCAGGTATGCGTTCGCCATGACACAACTCCTCGTACTGGCCCGTTGTTCGGGAACCGCACGGCGTCAGCGTTTCCCGTGCCTGCGTGCGCCGTCAGCGGGCTGTTGGTCACTCACCTGGTCCGGACGGCCCCATCAGTCGTTCAGGCCGCCGGGCCAGGCAGCCACAGGTCGGGGCCGAAGACCTCGTAGCGGATGCTGCGCGCCGGGACGCCCGCGGCCAGCAACTGGCCGCGCACCTCCCGCATGAACGGCAGCGGCCCGCACAGGAACACCGTGGCGCCGTCGGGAACTTCGATGCCGTCGAGGTTCATCAGGCCTTCGCGCGCATCGGGTTCCACAGGGCCGGGCTGCTCGTACCAGAAGACCGCGCGGGCACCCGGAAGTTGCCCGACCAGCTTCCCCGTCTCGGCGCGCAGGGCATGGTCGGCGGGGGAGCGGTCGGCGTGCAGCACCAGCACCGGGCGGGTCGAGCCGAGGGCGGCGAGATGCGCCAGGATGCTGGTCATGGGGGTGCCGCCGATGCCCGCGGAGACCAGGACGACCGGGGTGGTGGCGTCGGCCGGGTCGTCGAGGAAGACGTCTCCGAAGGGAGCCGAGAGGGTGAGTTCGTCTTCCTCTCGGACCTGGTCGTGCAGCAGGTTGGAGACCTCGCCGTCCGGCGTGCCGGACGTGCCTGCGACCCGTTTGACGGTGATGCGCCGAAGATCCCCGCCCGGGTCGGACGACAGGCTGTACTGGCGCAGTTGGTGCACCCCGTCGGCCATCAGCACCCGTACGCTTGTGTACTGGCCCGCCCGCGCCTGCGGTGTCGGCTGCCCGTCGGAGGGGCGGAGCAGGAAGGACACCACGTCGTCGGTTTCGCTGCGGCGCTCGACGACCGTCCACTGCCGCCAGATCTGCCCGGGCTCGACGCCCGCGTCCTGGTAGAGGCGGGCCTCCTGGGCGATCAGGGCGCCGGCCATCAGCCAATACACCTCGTCCCACGCGGCCGCCACCTCGGGGGTGACCGCGTCGCCGAGGACCTCGGCTATCGCGCCGAACAGGTACTTGTGCACGATCGTGTACTGGTCGTCGGTGACCCCCACCGCGGCATGCTTGTGCGCGATACGGCTCAGCAGGGCGTCGGGCCGGACGTCCGGTTGCTCCAGCAACATGGTCGCGAAGGCCGCGATCGAGCCGGCCAGGGCGCGGCGCTGGGCTCCGCTGGCCTGGTTGCCACGGTTGAACATCCCGTCGAGCAGCTCCGGCCGGTCGCGGAACATGGCGCCGTAGAAGCGGGTGGTGATCTCGTCGAGGGCTCCGGCCACGGCGGGCAGGGTGGCGCGTACCACGGCGGCGGATTCTGCGGACAGCATGGAGACTCCCAGGCAGGGCGGGGTGAGGTGGGATGGGCGCCGGAACGATGGGGCGACCGTCTTCTGTGTAGCAGGCAACGGACCGCGTTTCGGCGACGCTGGGCGAAGAAGGGCCGAACGGCCCCATCGATTCGGGCACAGCTGCCCCATGGGTCCCGCCGGGACCGGGCCGGATGGGCTGGGGACGACCTCCTGTCGGCCCTGTCCGCTGCCGCGGCGGGCGCGGTCGGCTGCGTCCGACGACACGACGGCGTTCGGGGGCACTCCACAAGCGGCGGCTGGCCGAACATGGGGGCGTGGGCGGCCTACTGGCCGCGGCGCCACTCCCGGTACGCTGCTACGGCCGTCGGCAGTGTGGGGAAGATCCGCTCGGGGCCGACGGTGTCCGTGAGGCCGTACGCCGTCAGGTCGTCCAGCAGGTCCTGCTTGACGCGGGCGAGGGCGAAGGCGATGCCCCGGTCGGTGAGTTCGCGGCGGACGTTGGCCCCGGTGTTGAGGACGGACCATCGGACCGGACCGGTCTGTTCGTCGACCGCGGTCAGGGCCCGGCGCTGGATCCACTGACCAACGAACCGTGCAAATGGGGCTGTTGGTCCACTCCGGGTCTCCGCTCACAGGGCCTACCGGCCCCGGTTCGGGACGTGCGGCCCCTGCATCACCGGCCCTTGTGCCACCACGCTGAAGTCGAACCCCGGATGAGGAGGCAGAACATGATCCGCAGTGTTGTCGTAGGTCTCGATGGCTCGGCTGAGAGCCGTGCCGCGGCGGAGTGGGCGGCCCGCGAGGCGAAGCGGCGCTTCCTGCCGCTCAGACTCGTCCACGTGTGGGAGCCGGTTCCCGCGCCCATCGCCCTGGCGCGGTTCCTCGGTGCGGAGACGCAGAAACTGTGGAGCGAGCGTGTTCCGCGCGAGGTGGTCGAGGACCTCAAGGTGCGTCACTCCGGACTGGACGTGTCGGTGGAACAGCTCTCCGGCCGGCCCGCCGAGGCGCTGACCGAGGCCGCGAAGGACGCCGAGCTGCTTGTCCTCGGCTCCCGAGGGCTGAGCGGCATCGGGGGATTCCTCGTCGGCTCCGTGGGCCAGGCCGTCCTGGCGCGCACCGAGCAGCCTGTGGTTCTGGTCCGTGCCGGCGAGCAGGCCACCGGCGGGCCCGTCGTCCTCGGGCTCGACACCGATCACCCCGACGACACGCTGCTCACCTTCGCCTTCGAGGCGGCCGCCCGCCGCGTCACCCCGCTGCGGGTCGTCCACGTCTGGAACCCGCCGCCGTACTTCGCCTACGGCCTGCCCGCCGACCCGGAACTCGACGCCGCGCTGGGCAAGCAGGACGCTGACACGCTGACCGAGGTGCTGCACCACTGGAAGGAGAAGTACCCGGCCGTCGAGGTCATCGAGGAGTCCCGCCCCGGCACTCCCGCCGTCCACCTGGTCGATGCCTCCCGCGACGCGTCCCTGGTCGTCGTCGGCCGCCGGACCCGCCGCAGCCCGCTCGGCGCCCACATCGGCTCCGTCACGCACGCCGTGCTGCACCACGCCACCGCCCCCGTCGCCGTCGTCGCGCACGCCTGACGCACCCGAGACCCTTCCGGAGAAGCCACCATGAACGAGGTGCACCACGGCACCATGCAACTCCCTCTGGTCGTGGGCGTGGACGGATCCGAGCCGAGTCTGCGGGCCGTCGACTGAGCGGCGGACGAGGCCGCCCTGCGCGGGGTGCCACTGCGGCTGGTGCACGCCTCGCTGTGGGAGCGGTACGAAGATGCCGCGCCGGCCGAGGATCTCGGAGAGCCGTCCGAGCCGGTGCTCGCCGACGGCATCCTCGACGCGCCGCCCGGCGGGCGCGCACCCGGAAGCCGCATCTGAAGGTGTCCACCGAGGTACTGCCCGAGGAACCGGAGTACGCACTGGTGCGGGAGGGAGCCCACGCCTCAGCCCTCGTCCTGGGGTCCCGGGGGCGCGGCGGTATCGCCGAGTTCCTGCTCGGTTCCGTCAGCCTGGCCGTGGCTGCCTGCGCCGCCTGCCCGGTGATCGTGCGCGGCCGCCACGACAAGCGGGTACAGCCGGTGACGCGCGGGCGCATCCTGCTCGAGGTTCTGCTGGAGGCGTCGGCCACCGCCGACCTGCTGGTCGTCGGAGCCCGGCGGCAGCAGCAGACCTTCGGACTCCAACTCGGACGCGTCGCCCACACGGTGCTGCACCACTCCGCCTGCCCGGTCGCCGCCGTACCGCAGCGGAGCTGGTCCGAGACCGGCTCAGAGACCCGCCGCGTGATCGGGGACGTACGTCTGCAGATCGCGCGGCGGCCGTACATAGCCCGTCGAGGGTGGCCGCGGCGGCAGGTCGAGCACCGGCCGCGGTACCTCGTGGTACGGCACGGTGCTCAGCAGATGCGCGATCATGTTCAGCCGGGCGCGCCGCTTGTCGTCGCTCTCGACGACGTACCACGGTGCCTCGGCGATGTCGGTGTGCACGAGCATCTCGTCCTTGGCCCGGGAGTACGCCTCCCACCGGGTGATCGACTCCAGGTCCATGGGGGAGAGCTTCCAGCGCTTCGTCGGGTCGTCCAGCCGCTGCCGGAACCGCTCCTGCTGCACGTCGTCGCTCACCGAGAACCAGTACTTGCGCAGCAGGATCCCGTCCTCCACCAGCATCCGCTCGAAAATCGGGCACTGCCGCAGGAACAGCTGGTGCTCCTCCTCAGTGCAGAAACCCATCACGTGCTCCACGCCCGCCCGGTTGTACCAGCTGCGATCGAACAGCACGATCTCCCCGGTGGCCGGCAGGTGCTCGGCGTACCGCTGGAAGTACCACTGGGTGCGCTCGCGCTCGGTGGGTTTCGGCAGCGCCACGATCCGGGCGACGCGGGGGTTGAGGTGCTCGGCCACCCGTTTGATGGTGCCGCCCTTGCCGGCCGCGTCCCGTCCCTCGAAGACGACGACCAGGCGGGCGCCCTCCGCGCGCACCCACTCCTGCAGCTTCACCAACTCCGTCTGCAGGCGCAGCAGTTCCTTCTCGTACGTCTTGCGCGGCAGCGTCGCCGCCTTCTCGCCGGCCATGACGCCTCCATCACCCGGTGACATACGTGGACCCGGACAGCACGCTAGTGCAGCGAGCTCCTGGCCGCCGCGGTCGCGTGCTCGGAGAGGTGGAACTCCACGTCCACGACCCCCTCGACGGCACGGATCAGGCGGGCGGCCACCGGGACCAGCGCGGGGTCCCGCATACGGCCGCCGAGCTTCACGACTCCCTCCCGCACCGCCACGCGTACGGCCGATGCCGGCGCGGGGAAGAGGTACGACACCACCTCCCGTCGGACCTCCTCGGCGATGTCCTCGTCGTCGCGCAGGAACACCGTCAGCAGGTCGGCGCGGCTCACGATGCCCTGCAGCATGCCCAACTCGTCGACGACCGGCAGCCGCTTGACCTTCGCGCGCGCCAAGATCCGCGCGGCCTGGGCGAGCGTCGTGTCGGCCCGGACGGTGAGGGCCGGAGAGGTCATGAGTTCCCCGGCGGTCACCGCTCCGGCCTTCGCGAGATCGGGCAGGCGCCTCAGCTGGGTGCGCCGGTCGGGGTCGCTGTCGCGGAACTCCTCCTTGGGCAGCAGGTCGGCCTCGGAGACGACCCCGACCACGCGGCCCTCGCCCTCCAGGACGGGCAGGGCGCTGACCTTCCAGTCGTGCATCATCCGCACGATCTCCTTGAAGGTGGCATTACGGCCGATGGCGGCGACGGTGTGGGTCATCACGTCGCTGACGATGTGCGGGCTGCCGTGCATCATCCCTCCCTGGTGGCTGTCGTGGTCCGAGTCGTGGGCGCGGTCACAGCAGGCTGCCGCTGCCGTAGGGGGCGTAGAGGTCGAGCAGCCGCGTGCGGGCCGAGCGCAGGCGGTGGGCGAGGACACCGCCCACCCACTGGGCGACGCTCGCACCCAGCGCGGGGTCGTCCTGGCACATCGAGCGGATCGCCGGCGCGTCGAACTCGTAGACGCGTACCGGGCTGGTGGCCTGGGCGCCCAGGTGCCAGGCGTGCGGGGCGAACAGCCAGGACCAGCCGATGAGTTCGTTGGGCCGGAGGGTCTCGATGACGGCGGCCCGGCGGCCGGGGACCCGCATGTCGAGGTCGACCGAACCGGTGCGGATGATCCAGAACCGGTCGGCGCGGCCCCCTTCCTCGAAGAGGCGGGTGCCCTGGGGGAAGGACACCTCCCGGGCGAAGCGCATCAGTCGCTGCCGGTGCTCGGCGGGGAGTGCCTGCAGCATGGTGGCCGTGGCGGGAGCGTTCATGGAGTGCCTCCAGTCAGGGCGTACGAACCTGCCACGCCCAGCGTGTCCCCGTGCCCGGTGCCGGGCCATGGGCCACCCGGCCCCATGACCGGGCCGCCCGGTACCCCGTCCGGGCCCTTCGGCACCCTGTGCCCGGACGGCCCCGGAGGTTCGATGGAGACAGAGCCAACCCGACGGAAACGGAAGGGGTGGGCATGGTGGATACGTCACTGCCCCTGGAGCTCCGGAGGCTGTTCGCCGTCCTCCTGGGGATCTCCACCGCGGTCGGCTTCGTGCTCAGCGCCGCGCGCGACGCGCTCGTCCCGCGGGCACAGCACCGTCGGCCCGCACTGCCGGCCACGAACCCGAAGCACCGGCGGTGCGCTTCCCCTCACCAGCCTCCTTCACCTTCTCGTGGCCCCTCTGGAGGGCTCAAGCCATGCGCATCGTCATCGCCCTCGGCGGCAACGCCCTGCTGCGCCGGGGCGACCGCCCCGACGCCGCGGTACAGCAGTCGAACATCGACCGGGTGACCACCGCCGTCGCCGCTCTCGCTCTCGAACACGAGATCGTGATCACCCATGGCAACGAGCCGCAGATCGGCCTGCTCGCCATGGAGAGCGCGGCCGACCCGGTCCTGACCACCCCCTATCCGCTGGACCTGCTGGGAGCCCAGACCCAAGGGCTGATCGGCTCCCTGCTGGCCCGGGCCCTGCGCGACACCCTTCCCGGCCACAAGGTCGCCGCACTCGTCACCCACACCCTGGTACGGGCCGACGACCCGGCCTTGGCACGACCCGCGAAGCGCGTCGGCCCGGTGTACCCCCGGGATGTCGCCCGTACCCTCGCTCGAAGGCACGGATGGCACATCGCGAAGGACGCCACCGGGTGGCGCCAGGTCGTCGCCTCACCCACGCCCGAGAGCATCGTCGAGACGGAGACCATCCACGACCTGCTCACCTGCGGAGCGCTCGTCATCTGCGCCGGCGGCGGAGGCGTACCCGTCACCGCCGACAGCGACACCGGCGCACTGCACGGAGTGGACGCGGTCGTCGACAAGGACCTCACCGCTGCCCTGCTCGCCGAGGAACTCAAGGCCGACTTCCTGCTCATCCTCACCGACGTCCCGTGCGTCTACACCGGCTACGGCACCCACGACCCGCGGCCCGTCCTCGACGCCACGCCCGACGACCTGCGCCGCGCAGGTTTCCCCGCCGACACCATGGGCCCCAAGACGGAGGCCGCCGCCCGGTTCGTCGAACGCACCGGAGGGCTGGCCGCGATCGGTGCCCTGGACGCGGCGTACGAGATCGTCCACGGGAGATCGGGAACGCTGGTGCGCCCCGATCTGGTCATGGGCTGAGATGCAGCCGAAAGGCGAGACCGTCAAGAACCACATCTCCCGCCTGCTCGCATCTGAGCAACAGAGGACCTGGCGCACTGTGGTGCGTCATGGTCGCGTCGGTGTGCGGATTCCGGGTGCTCGGCGGTGCCGCCGGGCTGACACTGGAATCGCCCATTTTGCTGCTGCTCGAGCCTCAGGGAGCTGCCACCGCGCTCACAGACCCGGCGGGCGAAGCTCGCGGCCGGTGACCATCTCGGATTCGATCCGCACGAACAGGGCCCCTGCCATTGGCATCCAGGACGTGGGGCCCTCCCGGGACAGCCGCTCGTGCTCGGTGGGGTCGGTCACCACGGTGGCTCGTTCGGTGACGACCACGCTCCAGCCGGACCGGGTCGCCGCGTCGAACGCGTCCGCCTCGAAGGCGACGACGACGCCGTCGATGGCGCGTACGAGGTCCGAGTCCGGCGAGGTGCACAGCAGGACGGAGGTGTCCGTGTCCAGGGAGAAGTTGACGGGGAGAACCGCGGGCAATGCCTGCCTGGTATAGACCACGCGGCCGACCGGCACCTTGGTGAGCAGGCGCAAGCTTTCCTGCCGGTCGAGTGCGCGAAAGGCGTCGTTCCGGTACATCAGTCAATCGTCCCCGCGGCCGTCGTGTGGGGGTAGGGCCGACCGGCCCTACCCCCACACGACGCGAGGAAGGCCGATCGCAGCCGTTGTTCCGTTCCGGCGGCGTGAAGCCTCCGACGGGACGCGCACCCGCTCCCGGACGTGCGGGCCCGTCGATCGCGGTGTGGCACGGGTCGTTCTCCGGTACGGCCGGGACCGATGGCCACCTGCCCGCCGTCTTGCCGGTGAACTTCGGTCTGGACGGTGAAGGTGCGGTGGCTGCGCACTTCCGCGGCCTCGGAACTGGTCGGCGCGATCGACGGCGCGGTGGTCGCCTTCGAGGTCGACGACGTCGACGCGGTCCGGCACTCCGGCTGGAGCGTCACCGGCACCGCCGTGGTGGTGACCGACCCCGCCGAGCACGAAGGCCTGGCCCGCACCGTTTCGGTCTCCTGGGTACCCTCACCGCAGGCAGTCTTCGTCCGTATCGAGTCCGAACTGGTCACCGGGCGCGAACTCGTCGGCGGACGCACCCTGTACGGGGTTGACCTCACCGCCTGAGCCACTCTTTCTGGATTGCATCTCCGCGATCCAGCGCGCAGCACAACCTGGACGACGCCGCCGGCGGTGGTAGCGAATCCGCCAGGTGGGGAATCCGGAGAGCGGAATCCGGTAATCAGGGACCACTGGCCCTGGCCTCCAGTCCCTCGGACGGGGAAGGATGCCCGGGGAAACAGAAGAGGACATCACAAGGAGTAACCGATGGCGGACAGTGAGCAGGCCGGCACCGGAGGTCCCATCAGGGTCTTCCTCCTGGACGACCACGAGGTCGTTCGGCGCGGCGTGCACGACTTGCTGAACGACGAGCCGGACATCACGGTGGTCGGCGAAGCCGCCACGGTCGAGCAGGCCCTGGTGCGCGTCCCCGCGCTGCGCCCCGATGTTGCGGTCCTCGACGTCCGCCTGCCCGACGGCGACGGCGTGACCGTGTGCCGTGAACTGCGCTCGAGCATGCCCGAGCTGGCCTGTCTGATGCTGACCTCGTTCGACGACGAGGAGGCCCTGCTGGACTCGATCATGGCAGGTGCGTCCGGGTACGTCCTGAAGCAGATCCAGGGCTCGGACCTGGTCTCGGCGGTGCGCACCGTGGCCGGCGGCCAGTCGCTGCTGGACCCGAGCGCCACGACCAAGCTGATGGCAAGGCTGCGGGGAGGTCAGAAGCAGGAGGAAGAGCCGGATGCCCTGCCTGGGCTGACCGAGCGGGAGCGGGAGATCCTGGCCCTGATCGGTGAGGGCCTGACCAATCGGCAGATCGGCCAGCGGCTGTATCTGGCGGAGAAGACGGTGAAGAACCACATCTCTCGCCTGCTGGCCAAGCTGGGCGTGGAGCGTCGTATCCAGGCCGCGGTCATCGCCACTCAGGCGCAGGACCGGCTGCGCGGCGAGGGACGCTGAGGCGGAGCCGGGAGAGCGGCGAGGCGCTGCCGACGCCTCCCGCCCCGGCCTGCCGTCGCGCAGGGCCGAACGGCCCCCGGTTCACCCCCCTCGGGCCCGAGCACCGCCCTACCCGCCGGCGGAAGGCTGATGTCGCGCCCGGACGACACCGGGTATCGCCGATTCGTCGGGGAGGACGAGGGACATGACCGTACGTGTGGGCATCAACGGCTTCGGCCGCATCGGACGCAACTGAGGCACTTGCCCATCTGCTGGCGTACGACTCGACGTATGGGCGGCTCGGCCGCGTCGTCGAGCACGACGGCAGTTCGCTGACCGTCGACGGCCACCGCGTCGCCGTCACCGCGGAGCGCGACCCCGGCGCCCTGGCCTTGGGCGACCTCGGCGTGGACGTCGTCGTCGAGTCCACCGGCCGCTTCCGCAGCCGCGAGAAGGACCCGCGCCGGGGCCGCAGCGCCGCTGTGGACATCATCCCCCCAGCACCGGTGCGGCCCGCGCGGTCGGCCTCGTCCCGCCGGAACTGTCCGGCACCTTGGACGGCATCGCCGTACGCGTCCCCGTCGAGGACGGGGCGCTGACCGATCTGAGCGTGGTGCTCGACCGTCCGGCCAATGCCGACGAGGTCAACGGGCCCTTCCGGGAGGCCGCCGACGGGCCGCCGACGGGCATCCTGCGGGTGTCCGACGCGCCGATCGTCTCCCGCGACGTCGTGGGGGACCCCGCCTCGTGCGTCCTGGACGCCCCGCTGACCCAGGCCCACGGCGACCTGGTGAAGATCTTCGGCTGGTACGACAACGAGTGGGGGTACACCAACCGGCTGCTCGACCTCACGGAGTACGTCGCCGCGAGGTTGCCGCGGACCTGACCCGGCCTGGCGTGCTCTCCCTGCTGGCAGGGCTGATCTTGTGTCCTCCTCGCGCGCCGACCGCTACCGTGGCAGTGAGCGGACGGCGGTCGGCTCTGCGCGGACGGTTGGAGATCACGTTGTCAGGCTCCGAGAAGGCTCGGAAGGCCCAGGTAAGGCTGCCCCAGCTCAGGCTGGACGAGTTGCTGGAGGAGTTGCAGGCCCGCGTCGACGCGGCCCGGGGAACCCAGGACCGGGTGCACAGTCTGCTGGAAGCGGTGCTGTCGGTCGGCCGGGAACTGGACCTGGAGCAGGCGCTGTACAGCATCGTGCAGGCCGCGACGGCACTGGTGGACGCGCAGTACGGCGCACTCGGTGTGATCGGCCCGGACGGCAAGCGGCTGTCGGCCTTCCACACGGTCGGCGTCAGTGAGGACCAGATCGCCCGCATCGGGAACTACCCGGAGGGGCACGGCATCCTGGGTGAGCTCATCCGCCACCCCGAGCCGCTGCGCCTGCCGAAGCTCTCCGGGCATCCGGCCTCCTACGGTTTCCCGCCGCATCATCCCCCGATGAACACGTTCCTGGGAGTCCCCATCCGGGTCCGGGACCAGGTGTTCGGCAATCTGTACCTGACCGAGAAGCGGGGCGGGACCGATTTCGACGAGGAGGACGAGGCCGTCCTGTCCACCCTCGCCGTGGCCGCCGGCGTCGCCATCGACAACGCCCGTCTGTACGAGGAGTCCCGGCTGCGTGAGCGGTGGCTGCAAGCGAACGCCGAGATCACCCACAGCCTGATGTCCGGCGGCGACCAGGCGGAGGTACTGCGGCTGATCGCCGAGCGAGCGCGGGACATCACCGGCGCCGGACTCGCCGTGGCCGCGGTGCCGATGAAAGACACGGACACGCTCACCGTGGAGCTGGCCATCGGCCGGCAGGCGGAGGCCCACCGAGGGCTGGTGCTGCCCGTCGAGGGCAGCCTCATCGGGCGGGCCTTCGCCGACGTGGCACCGGTGACCAGCCCGGACGTCTCTCACGACGACCGGATCTCGGCCGGGCCGCCGCGCTTTTCCGGCCTGGGGCCGGCCGTCGCCGTGCCCGTGGGGACGGGGGACGGCGTACGCGGGGTCGTGCTGCTGGTCCGTGAGGCGGGCGCGAACGAGTTCACCCAGAAGGAGATGGAGCCGCTGCAGCACTTCGCCGCCCAGGCCGCGGTCGCCATGGAACTCGCCGAACGCCGTAAGGACGCCGAGCAGATCGCTGTTCTCGAAGATCGCGACCGGATCGCCCGGGACCTGCACGACCTGGCCATCCAGCGGCTGTTCGCCACCGGGATGACCCTGCAGAGCGCCGGCCGCCTCATCGAGCACGCGCAGGCCTCGGAGCGCGTGCTGCGGGCCGTCGACGACCTCGACGAAACCATCAAGATCATTCGATCGACGATCTTCGGCCTGCGCACGCGCGACGACGACGCGGCCCCCAGCCTGCGGGCCCGAGCGGTGCGCGTGGTCGGTGAGGCCGCGCCCGTCCTGGGCTTCGCGCCCAGCGTGCGCATGGAGGGACTGCTCGACACGCATGTCCCGAAGGAGACCGCCGACCACATCGTGGCCGTGCTGTCCGAGTCCCTGACCAACATCGCCCGCCACGCGCACGCCGACCGCGCCGAGGTGGTGCTGGAGACCGACGGCAACGAGGTGAGCCTCACGGTCACCGACAACGGTGTGGGCGTACCCGAAGGGGGCCGCCGCAGCGGCCTCGCCAACATGGCCGAGCGGGCCAGGAAGCTCGGCGGGGACATGGAACTCGCCGGCCGGGACGGCGGCGGAACGCGACTGGTGTGGCACGCCCCGGTGAGGGCAGCGCAGGGCCCCTCGGAAGGGTGATCACGGCGAGGCACCAGGTGTTGCCTCCGGGCGGGAAGGACGCCGGGACGCCACCCGGTGGCGCGGGACCCGGCCCGGCGTGATCCTGGAAGGGCGAGCCACGAGCGGACCCACCGAGGGAAACGGCACCGTCATGCACGCTCAGCTGGGCGATCTGCTGATCGTCGAAAGTCCGGCCACCGGCACCGCTCGGCGCGACGGTGAGATCGTCGGGCTGCACCACGACGACGGAACGCCCCCGTACGACGTGCGATGGTCGGACACGGGCCAGGTCACGCTCGTGTTCCCCGGGCCGGACGCACGCGTCCAGCACCTTCACACCGAGGCCGCAGCGCCGGGCGGGGCGACGGACCCGAGCACGCGAGCCGCCGCCGCGACCCGTCCCCGCAGCGCCGCGACAAGAGCCGGGGACGTAGGACGGCGCGTGGCGGCCGCACGTCGGCGACAGGGGCTCAGCCGGGAGGAAACGGCTCGCCGCGCCCACATGGCGCCGGAGTACCTCGCCTACCTGGAGGAACATCCTTCGGATCCCAGTCTGGCGACGCTGCTGCGACTGGCCGACGCCCTCGGCACCCGGCTCGTCGAACTGCGGGGCGGTGACCAGGACCTGCCACCAGGGCAGGGACACGCCCTCCTGCACCCCCGCCTGAGGGAACTCAGCCAGGAGGAGTGCCGCACCCTGCTGTCCACGCACGGTGTGGGGCGCGTTTCTGTGACCACCCCTGACGGCCCGGCCGTGCTCCCGGTCAACTACGACGTGGTCGACGACGCCCTCGTCTTCCGCACCTCGCCGGACGCGGCTCCCGCCGCGGCCGTCGGCACGGAGGTCGCCTTCGAGGTGGACCACATCGACGATGCGATGAGCCAGGGCTGGAGCGTTCTCGCGGTCGGCCGGGCCGAGGCCGTCACAGACCTGGACGAGGTGCGCCGCCTGGACACGCGGGCCCATACCGATCCGTGGCCGGGAGAAGGACGCACGTTGTGGGTGAAGATGCGGCCCGTCCGCGTGACAGGGCGTCGCATCACGCCGGCGGACCGGTGAGTGGATCACCCGGCCGCCGGCGCCTCGCGGGCCGTGCGGAGTGGCCAGGGGGGCCCGACGGGGCGGGCCGCGGGCGACCACCCAGGGCTGAGAGCTGCGTGTCCTGAACCCGGTGGCGGCTCTTCGCCGCGCAGGGTCACGCCGCACCAGGCACAGTTGTCCGGTTCGCGGCACAAGCGCGGCGGACGGGACAGCCGGCCCGCTGCCTTATGACCCGCCGGGTTCGTCGTATCGCGCCGGACGGCCCCCGGCCCAGGGCCGTTCAGCCCGCTGCCGTGGACCTTCGGCCTCCGGCGCGAACCAGCGCCGGCCAGGACAGTGAACGGTGTCAGGAACCAACCGGACCATCCCGAAGGGATCACCGTCATGGCCGTGCACGATCACTCACACCGCAGTGCGGGTCTCCACCTGCCGTCGTTCCGCAGGAACCGGACGTCCACCGCACCCGGGTCCGCCGTGTCGGCACGTGGCGACACGCACACCGCGCGGGCCTACGTCTTCGGTTCCGTGCGCCTCCTCATGGGCTTCGTCTTCCTGTGGGCCTTCCTGGACAAGACGTTCGGGTTCGGTTACGCCACCCCGTCCGGCAAGGGCTGGATCGACGGTGGATCGCCGACGAAGGGGTTCCTCGGCTCCGTGTCCGTCGGGCCGATGGAGTCGACGTTCCACGCGTGGGCGGGCGCGGCCTGGGCGGACTGGCTGTTCATGCTCGGCCTGCTGGGCATCGGCCTGGCACTGGTCGCGGGGATCGGACTGCGCCTGGCCGCGGTGGCGGGGACCGTGATGATGGCGCTCATGTGGGTCGCGGAGTGGCCACCGGCCCAGCACCTCTCGGACGGTTCGCCGAGCATGTCGACGAACCCCTTCGCCGACTACCACCTCGTCTACGCCGCCGTCCTGATCGCCCTGGCCGCCGTCTGCGCGGGCGACACCCTGGGGGCCGGCCGGCTCTGGGCCAGGCTCCGGTTCGTCCGCGACAACGGCTGGCTGCGCTGAACACGGGGATGCGGTGGGCCCGCCACCGGGCCCACCGCTCGGGCGGTGGGAGGGACGGTCGGGTCCCGGTCCGGGACCAGTGGCCCCTGCACTGCCCGCCGCCCGCGCACGACCCTCGAATCGGATCCCTTGCTTCACTTCTGGAGGTTGAGAGCATGTCCCGCACCATCACCGTAGGTCTCGACGGCTCGTCCGAGAGCCGGGCCGCCGCCGAGTGGGCGGCCCGGGAAGCGAAGCTGCGCGGGCTGGCGCTCAGGCTCGTCCATGTGTGGCAGCCGGTGCCGGAGCCGATGGCCCAGGCACCGCTCCTCGGTGCCGAGACCCACCAGCACTGGAGCGAGAGGATCCCGCGCGAAGCCGCCGCGGGTCTGCGGTCGCGGCACCCTGGCGTCGAGGTGAGCACGGAGCAGCGCTCCGGCAACGCCGCCGAGGCGCTGTGCTCGGCGGCGGAGGAGTCCGCGCTGCTGGTCCTGGGGTCGCGCGGCATGAGCGGGCTCGGCGGGTTCCTGGTCGGTTCCGTCGGCCAGGCCGTCCTGGCGCACGCCGAGTTGCCGGTCGTCCTGGTGCGCGCGGGAGAGCAGGCCGCCGACGAGCACGAGATGGACCCCACCGGCATTCCCTCGGTGGCGGCCCCTTACCGGCCCGTCGTGCTCGGCCTGGACACCGGCCGGCCCGATGAGCGACTGATCGAGTTCGCCTTCGACGCGGCGGTGCGCCGCGCCACGTCCCTGCGGGTCGTCCACGGCTGGAACCCGCCGCCCTACTACGCCTACGGCCTGTCCGCCGACCCCGGATTTCACGACACCCTCGCCCAGAGCGAGGCCGCCGGCCTGGCGGAGATGCTGCGCCCGTGGCGGCAGAAGTTCCCGGACGTCGAGGTTCTGGAGGAGTCCCGCTACGGCAGCCCGGCCCTGCACCTGATCGACGCCTCCCGCGAGGCATCCCTCGTCGTCGTGGGCCGCCGGGTCCGCCGCAACCCGCTCGGTGCCCACATCGGTCCCGTCACGCACGCCGTCCTGCACCACGCCACCGCGCCCGTCGCCGTCGTCCCGCACGACTGAAACACCCTGAGGAGAAGCAACCATGAAGGCAGCAGTCGTCCGGGCCTTCGGTGAACCGCTGGTCATCGAGGAGCGCCCCGACCCCGAGCCCGGCCCCGGCCAGATCCGTGTCCGTCTCGAGGCGTCCGGGCTGTGCCACACCGACATCCACGCCGCGCACGGGGACTGGCCGGTCAAGCCGAACCCGCCGTTCGTGCCCGGGCACGAGGGCGTGGGTCTGGTGGAGGCCCTCGGCGAGGGCGTCACCCACCTGGCCGCCGGGCAGCGGGTCGCGGTGCCCTGGCTGGGCCGGGCCTGCGGGCGGTGCGAGCACTGCCTGTCCGGCTGGGAGACGCTGTGCGAGCAGCAGATCAACACCGGCTACGGCTGCGACGGGGGGTACGCGGAGAAGATGCTGGCCTGGGCCGACTTCGCCCAACTGGTGCCTGAGGGAGTCACCCCGTTCGACGCGGCCCCGCTGACCTGCGCGGGGGTGACGAC
Source organism: Streptomyces sp. NPDC037054 (assembly GCF_055606745.1). Lineage (NCBI taxonomy): Bacteria > Bacillati > Actinomycetota > Actinomycetes > Kitasatosporales > Streptomycetaceae > Streptomyces > Streptomyces sp. NPDC037054. Next base: position 592,806 of record NZ_JBVJSJ010000003.1, read on the forward strand.
GTACAAGGCGCTGAAGGTCGCCGACGTCCGACCCGCCCAGCTCGTCGCGATCTCCGGCGTCGGCGGCCTCGGCCACCTGGCCGTGCAGTACGCGAAGATCGCCGGGGCCACCGTCGCCGCGATCGACGTCACCGACGACAAACTGCGGCTCGCCCGTGAGCTGGGCGCCGATCTCGTCATCGACGCCCGCAAGGACGACGTGGGAGCGGTGCTGAAGCGCCACGGCGGTGCGCACGCGGCGATCGCGCTCGCGGTGAACGAGGCCGCGTTCACGGCGGTCAACTCCGGCCTGCGCAGGGGCGGCAAGCTGGTGATGGTGGCGCTGCCCGCACACGGCACGATTCAGGTGCCGATCTTCGACACGGTCCTGAACGGCACCAGTGTGATCGGCTCGATCGTCGGCACCCGACAGGACCTCGCCGAGGTCTTCCAGCTCCACGCGGCCGGCCGGACGAAGGTCATCTACGAGACCCGCCCGCTCGCCGCCGTCAACGACTCCATCGACGAGGTGCTGCGCGGCCAGGTCAAGGCCCGCATCGTCTTCGACCTGGGAGCACCGTCATGAGTACCATGGACCTTCCGCTCGTCGTCGGCGTCGACGGATCCGAACCGAGCCTGCGGGCCGTGGACTGGGCGGCCGACGAGGCCGCCCTCCGCGGGGTGCCTCTGCGGTTGGTGAACGCCTCGCTGTGGGAACGGTACGAAGGCGCCGCGCTCGCGCATGACCTGGGCAAGCCGTCCGGACGGGGCATGGCCGAGGACATCGTCGGGACCGCGGCGCGGCGCGCCCGCCGACGTGCCGCGGACGTGAAGATCTCCACCGACGTGCTCCCCGAGGAGCCCGAATACGCGCTGGTGCGCGAGGGACGGAACGCGTCCGCGCTGGTCCTGGGCACTCGTGGCCGCGGCGGCATCGCCAACCTGCTGCTCGGCTCCGTCAGCCTGACCGTGGCAGCCCACGCGTCCTGCCCGGTGATCGTCGTCCGTGGCAGCCACGACAACCAGGCCAGGGCCGGGCTGCGCGGCCGCATCGTCCTCGGAGTCGGCGACGCATCGACGGCTGCTGTCGACTTCGCCTACGAGGAGGCGAAGAGGCGGGGGGTGCCGCTGGACGCCGTCCGCGCCTGGCGCTGTCCCGCGCACGAGACCACCGACCACCCCCTGCTCGCGGATGAGCCCACGCGCCTGCACGAGGAGCAGGCTGCCAAGGTGCTGGAAGCGGCCCTGAAGGATGCTCCCGCGGACATGGAGCTGCACCGGCGCACGATCGAGGGACCCGCTCGCAGGGTGCTCCTCGCTGCCTCGCACGAGGCCGATCTCCTCGTTGTCGGCGCCCGGCGCCGACAGCCAGGGCACCTCGGCCTCCAGCTCGGCCGCGTCGCCCACACCGTCCTGCACCACTCCGCCTGTCCGGTGGCGGTCGTACCCGAGCGGGCGTGAGGTCAAAGGCCCCGCCGCGTGGCCGGAGAGGTACCGCTGCCGCTCGCGCTCGGTCGGCTTCGGCAGGGCGACTGCCCGCCGCCTCCGGCCCTCACAACGACAAGCAGCCGGGCTCTCCGCCTTCACCCACTCCTGCAGTTTCACCAGCTCCGTCTGCAGACGCACGAATGCTGCCGCGTACGCCGTGCGCGGATCCACTGCTGGGTACTCGCCCGGGGTGGAACATCGGTGCGCCACCGTCACCGGGGCGTGGGCACCCTGCTCGTCGAACACCTGGTCTCGGCGGCCCGGTCGGACGGCGTCACCACCTTCACGGCCGACGCGCTGAGCGAGAACCGCGAAGTTCTCAGGCTCTTCACCGACCTCGGACTGGACGTCACCCGGCGCTTCGAGGGCGCCGAGGTGCGCTGCACGATAGCCCTCGACGAGGACGACGCCTATCTGACGGCGGTGGAGGCCCGAGGCCGGGCCGCCGACGTGGCCAGCCTCGTACCGCTGCTGCGGCCGAAGGCGGTGGCCGTCGTCGGCGCCGGCCGCAAGCCCGGCTCGGTCGGCCGCGCCCTGCTGCACCACCTGCACGCCGGCGGTTACACCGGGCGCCTGTTCGCGGTGAACCCCAGCGCCACCAACATCCTGGGCGTGCCCTCCTACCCCTCGATCACCGCCCTGCCCAGGACGCCCGACCTCGTGGTGATCGCCGCGCCCGCTCCCGCGGTCCCGGCCGTCGCCGAGGAGTGCGGCAAGGCGGGCGTACGGGCCCTCGTGGTCGTGTCCGCAGGCCTCGACGGTACCCAGGCGCAGGCGCTCCTGACTGCATGCCGCACCCACGGCATGCGCCTGGTCGGCCCCAACTGCCTCGGCATTTCCAACACCGACCCGGACCTGGGCCTGGACGCGACGTTCGCCGCCGGTCACCCGAAGCCCGGCAGCGCGGGTGTGGCCGTGCAGTCCGGTGGTGTGGGCATCGCCCTGCTCGACGGGCTGTCCCGCCTGGGCATCGGCGTGTCCACATTCGTCTCCCTCGGCGACAAGTACGACGTCAGCGGCAACGACATGCTCCAGTGGTGGGAGAGCGACGGCCGCACCGACCTCGCCCTGCTGCACCTGGAGTCCTTCGGCAACCCGCGGGCTTTCTCCCGCACGGCCCGGCGCGTCACCCGCCGCATGCCCGTCCTCACCGTCGACGCCGGCCGCACCGACGCGGGCCGACGGGCCGCCGCCTCGCACACGGCGGCCGCCGCGACCCGCACCATGACCCGGCAGGCCCTGTTCACCCAGGCCGGCATCACCGCCACCCACTCGATCGGTGAACTCCTCGCCACCGCGGCCCTGTTCCACACCCAGCCGCACCTGGCGGGGACCAGGGTCGCCATCGTCACCAACGCCGGCGGCGCGGGCGTGCTGACCGCCGACGCCTGCGCCGAAGCGGGGCTCGTCCTGCCGCAGTTCACTCCGGGACTCGTCGACGACCTGCTGGCCGTGCTGCCTTCCGGTGCGGCCGTCGGCAATCCCGTGGACGCCACCGCGGCCGTATCGGAGGACCAACTGCGCGAGTGCGTCGACCGGCTCATGACGTATCCGGGGATCGACGCCGTGCTGCTTGCCCTGCTCCCCACCGCGGTCGCCGCGGCGACGGGTGACGATCTGGTCCGGGCCCTCACCGCCGGGCCGGGACGACAGGCGCGGCCGGTCGCCCTCGTCCGCCTGGAGCAGGACGCGGCGGTCAGCCTGCTGCCCGCCGCCGACGGCGGCACCATCCCCTCGTACGCCGAGCCCCAGGCGGCGGCACGGGCCCTGGCCCACGCCGCCCGCCGGGCTGCCTGGCTCGCCCGCCCGGCAGGCACCGTACCGGCTCTCGACGGAGTCGACACCGCCCGCGCCCGCCAGATCACCGAGACGTACCTCGCCGCGCATCCGGACGGCGGCTGGCTCGACCCACTCATCTGCGCAGACCTGCTGGCCTGCTACGACATCCCTCAGTTGCCGTGGGCATGGGCCGACACGGAGGACGACGCCGTCCTCGCCTCCGAACGGCTGGGCGGTGTCGACGGCCGGGTGGTCATGAAGGCCCACTGGCCCGGACTGGTGCACAAGAGCGAGCAGCACGCCGTCCACCTCGACCTGCGGGGTGAGGACCAGGTCCGCGCCGCCTACCAGGACTTGGAGAGCCGGTTCGCCGGGCCGATGACCGGGGTGGTCGTGCAGCCGCTCGCCGAACGCGGTACCGAGCTGTTCGCCGGAGTCGTCCAGGACGACGTCTTCGGGCCGCTCGTCCTGTTCGGCCTCGGCGGGACGGCCACGGAGGTGCTCGCCGATCACGCGGCCCGCCTCGCCCCGCTCACAGACCACGACGTGCACGACCTCATCACCGCCCCGCGCTGCGCACCCCTGCTGTTCGGCGCGCGCGGCAACGGACCCGTGGACCTCGAGGGCCTGGAACAGGTCCTCCTGCGGCTGTCCCGCATGGCGGAGGACCTGCCGCAACTCGCCGAAGCCGACTTCAACCCGGTCCTCGCCACGCCCGGCCAGGTCACCGTGCTCGACGCGCGGATACGCCTCCTGCCGCGCACGGCCAAGGACCCCTATCTGCGCCGACTGCGCTGAGGAGGACCGGCATGAGGTGGCCCGGCGACATGCGGAGCGGCTGCCGGTGCCCGAAGAGGAGGACCGGCCGGCAAGAGCAAGACCGGAGATCGCCCTTGCCGTGACCCGGCAGATCGACGGCGCGGTCGACGTCGTCGACTAGCTCACCACCGGCTCGACGACTGTGAAAGGAGGCTAACCACCATGCCGAGCAACGTGTTGGTCGCCTACGGAACAACGAACGGATCGACCGCGGAGATCGCCGAAGCCGTCGCCGCAGTCCTGCGCAAGGAGCTGGACACCACCGCGCGAGGGCCCCGCCACCGAGAGCGAGGCCGGAGAGGGCCAGCGTGGCGGCGACACTGAAGAAGACCGCCTCCGCGGCGGCCTCCGCCGGACCGGCCGGCTCCGGGGTGAGTGCGCCCTGTGTGTCCTGCCACACCGTGATCGTTGATCCGCGGCGCAGGCCGGTGCCGTCCACCAGGGTTCGCCCGGTCCGGGTGGTGCCATCGGGAGTTGTCCACCGGACCTTTGCCAAGGTTCGGTAGGCGCCGCCCTCTCTCGACGACGGACTCCGCGGGACATCGGTGAGTACCATCGCACGCACCGGGTGCCGCTCGGATCGCTGCTGAGCGGGCGCCTCGTGGGCGGAGTGAGCCGTCACCAGCCCGGCGATCGTCCCTCCCACCGCGATGACCGCCCACATCACCAGCACGATCCAGGCCTTGAGCTTGTCGTCGCGCCGTCGTAGCGGACTGCTCCGCCACCGCCACAGTCCCACTTTCGTACCCCTGCCACCGGGCATCGGTAACACCTCCTCGTCCTCGTGACCCTTCGCAGGTGGCAGCGACAGGCCACCTGCGACATGGGCCGATGAGGCGGCGCTGCGGGCCGACCGGCCCAAGCGGATCTCCCTGCCGTGGGACAAGCTGGACGTGCGGGGCAATCCCGGCACCGCACCGGAGCGTGACTCGGGCCTGCCGACGACGCTGCGCCGGGTTCCGGCTCCGGGCTGGAGCGCTAGAGAGCGAGGAGCGGGCATGAAAGGCTACGTCTTCCACGGTCCCGGACAGGCGGCGTGGGAAGAGGTCCCGGACCCGGTCGTCAAGGAAGCCACCGACGCGATCGTACGAGTCGGCGCCGTCACCATCTGCGGGACGGACCTGCACATCCTCAAGGGTGACGTGCCCGAGGTTCGGCCCGGCACCGTGCTGGGACACGAGGCGGTCGGGGAGATCGTCGAAGTCGGCGGCGACGTACGCACGGTGCGCCCGGGGGACCGGGTTCTGGTCTCCTGCATCAGCGCGTGCGGGCGGTGCCGCTACTGCCGAGAGGGAATGTACGGCCAGTGCAGGGGTGGCGGGGGCTGGATCCTGGGGCATCTGATCGACGGCACCCAGGCCGAGTACGTCCGCGTCCCTTACGCCGACCTGTCCGTTCACCCGCTGCCCAGCGCCGTGAGCAGCGAGGATGCCGTGCTGCTGGCCGACATCTTCCCGACGGCGTACGAGGTCGGCGTGCTCAACGGGAAGGTACGTCCAGGAGACACCGTCGTGGTCGTCGGGGCCGGCCCCATTGGGCTGGCGGCCATCGCCACCGCCCGGCTGTTCGCGCCCGAGCGGATCGTCGCCGTCGACCTGGCCGCCTCCCGGCTGGAGGCCGCCAGGCGGCTCGGGGCGGATGCCGTGGCCGACGTCCGGGAGGCCCCCGAGCAGCTGATCGCCGAGCTCACCGAAGGGCTGGGTGCCGACGTGGTCATCGAGGCGGTCGGCGCGCCGGAGAGCTTCGAGCTGTGCACGCGCGTGGTGCGGCCCGGCGGCCACGTGGCCAACGTCGGTGTGCACGGCAAGCCGGCGATGCTGCACCTGGAAGACCTGTGGATCAAGAACGTGACGATCACCACGGGGCTGGTCGACACGCACTCCACACCGACCCTGCTGCGGATGGCGTCCGCCGGAAGGCTCCCGACGTCGCAGCTGGTCACCCACACCTTCCCACTGGAGCAGATGGAGGAGGCGTACGACGTCTTCGGCAACGCCGCCGGGACCGGTGCCCTGAAGGTGGTGCTCGGCGGACAACAGCACGACGCCGTCGCTGTGCGGGCGGCCTGACGCCGGTCCCGGCCTGCCGGTCAACTTCTCTCTCTGGACTACGACGGAGCAGTGTCGCCGTGCACGTTGGCCGCCTCCGAGCCGGTCCGCGCGATCGACGGCGCGGTGGTCGCCTTCGAGGCCGACGATGTGCACGCGGTGACTCAGTCGGGCTGGAGCGTCGTCGTCACCGGTTCCGCCTCGGTAGTGACCAATCCTGCCGAGCACGAGCGCCTCGCCCGGACCGGTGGATGACGCTGGTGGTGGAGAAGAGGTGTACGACATGAGCGGCACGATTGAGCGGCTCCGCGGCCGGCCTGAGCTGTCCGTCCTGCCCGACTGGTCGGAGGCGGGATTCCCCGTGATGGACACTCATCCGGAAAAGCATGGTGTCCTGACCATCACGGTGCCGGTGCCTCCGGCCGACCACCGCCGCTCCCTCCGCTCCTGAACCAGCGATCGTCACGGGCGACCGAGGGGGGCTGACCGGCTCAGCCATGAGGGTCGGAACCGGCTCGGCCATGAGTCAGCTCGGCCGCGATCTCCGCCGTCCACGCGTCAATGGCGTCCCAGTCCCGGTAGTCGCCGAACCGGCCGCCCACCACGCGGAAGAAGATCCGGCCCGTGCGCGGAAGCTGGTCCGGTGTGAGGACGCCCGAGAGCAGACGGTGCCCCCGGTACGCCAGACCGGCCGGAAGGTCTCGCTCGATCACCGGAATCTCCTTCGTGACCATGCGCTTCCACGGCCCCCGCAGCGCAGCCGGCATCCCGACGCTGAAGATCCATACCGGTCGCGTGCCCAGTACGTCGCGGTTGTCCCGCATGAAGGCTCTCGCCGGGGTCAGCCAGCGCTGGCTGTGAACCGCGCTTCCGAGGACGAACGCCTCATAGGTGTCGGCGTCGTCGACCTCCGCCATGGGACGCGCCCGCGCTGCGAGTCCCGCTCGGCGCAGCTGGGCGGCCATCCGCTCGGCGATCTGCCGGGTGGAGCCGTGGGCGGTCGCATGGCCGACCAGAACGTCCATCACGTCACCTCGATACGCTCTGTGCCTCGAACAACTCCGCTCGCGGGCCGAGTCGGGTTCCGACGACTCGAAGCGGCACCGCGGGTCGGTCGGGCACCGGTACCGCGACCACGGGGACAGTGGCGTGCCTCAGGCATCCACGGCCGACCGCACCCCCCACAGGGAGGTCGAGCTGCCCGTGCGCGGTGCGCCCGAGCACGAGCAGCAGGGCGCCGCGCGCCCGGTCCAGGAGGACGCGCACAGCCGGGCCCTCGACCAGTTCAGCGCGTACGGCATCGTCGATCCGCGGCCCGAAGACCCTGCGCAGCGTCTCCGTGAGCAACCGCGCGGCCGCGTCCCGTTCCTCGGCGGGCGTGGGTCGCACCGACACCGGGGCGTACGGGGCGACGCGGGGCGCGGTCGCCTCCCAGGCGTGCACGGCGACGACCTCCGCGCGCAGCGCGCGGGCCTGCTCGGTGGCCCAGCGAAGGGCGGCCGCGGACGCCTCGGACCCGTCGACGCCCACCACGATGGCCCTGCCGGTGGCGAGTTCGGTCATGGCAACCTCCCGTAAGGCTTCATGCCTTCACGATGGTCCGGAATGGGGGCGTGCCGCGTGGGCCGAGAGGCTCCGACGGAGCGCCGATGGTCCCTCGCGGACGGGTGACGACGGACGGCTCAGTACAGGGACGCCGGCCAGCTCGTCAGAACGGCGGTGATGACGCCGGCGTCCAGCACCGCGCCGAGGGACAGCCACGGATGGAACCACAGGACCTTGAGCAGCAGGCCGACGCAGGCCGCGGTGAGCGCCGCGACGGAGCGGCCACTGCTGTGCGTCGCGGTGGCAGCGCCCGCGATGACGTAGAGCACGGCCGTGGTGGAGGCGAGGCCGATGGCTGCCGCCCCGGCAGTACGCGAACCGGGCAGTCCGGCTGCGGCCGGCGCCCAGGCATGCCGGGGGTCGAACGGCTGGTTCCCATCGGTCCGCGCCAGCCAGATCGGCAGGTGGATCAGACCGTGCAGAAACAGGAAGGCGGAGACAAGTACTGTCGTCATGGTGCCAACTCCTCTTCGCCGGTGCGCCGTTCGTCACTTCCCTGGTCGAGCCGGAAGGGCGGATACACGTCGGTGGGCAGGGCCGCGTAGGCGGCTACCCGCAGCACCCAGCGGTTGAGCCCCATCACGAGGTCGAACAGGCCACACGGGTAGCGCCCGGTGGCGGCCAGGCAGACACCGGCGAACAGCGTCAGCACACCGACGAGCCCGCCCCCGCCCCCGGCCCAGGACGCATGGACGCCGCCCAGGAAGAAACCGGGAGGGCGAGCAGCCACTTGACCAGCCACAGCCAGCGGTACAACCGTGGATCGAGAACTGCTGTCAACCGGGCCGGGTGGCCCCGGGCTTGCGTGTTCATCGAGACCGGTCCTCTCCGAGTCCACGGATCAGGTAGTCGCTCCCATACCGGGACGGGAGGACCTGCTCAGAGCCGGCGAATCCAGTCGTCGGCCACACCGTGCAGGGCGGCCTGTTCGGCCGGACGCAGGTGCGAGTCGTCGATTCGGTACGACAGGTGGTCGACGACGGCGACGACGCCGTCCAAACGGCTGGTCATGCCGAGCGCGACGAGGATGTCGCTGCGCCGCTCCAGCTGACCGGTCAGCGTGACCACGCCGTCCTCGACGGTGATCTCGATGATCTGTGGGGCAAGCCACAGCGTGTTGACCAAGACCTCCTGCCGCACATCACGCTCGATCTCCTCGTCGGTGCGCAGGAAGACCTGGAGCAGATCGCGTCGGGTGACGATGCCGGCGAGCCGGTCCTCCTCGTCCACGACGGGCAGCCGCTCGATGCCGCGCTCGGCCATGAGCCGGGCGGCCTCGGTGACGGTGGCGTCGGCCCGCACGGTGACGGCGGGTGTCGACATGACCCCGCCGGCCGTCCGTGCCCGGCTCTTGGCCGCGTTCCGGCGCACGCCGCGGCTCAGTTTCCGCAGGCGGCTAGCCCAGGCGCTCAAGGTGCCGTCCGGTACGGATGTCCGGGCCTGGTGGAGCATGAGGTCCGTCTCGGAGACCACGCCGATGACCTTGTCGTCCTCGTCGATCACCGGGAGGCCGCTGATCCGGTGGTCCCCGAGCCGGCGCACCACTTCCTTGAACGGAGTGCCGCGGTCGGCCGTGACGACGTCACGGACCATGACGGCGCCGATCCTGGTGGCCTTCATAGTGATCCTCCTCGAACAGGAGACAAGTCCTGTATGCCGCTCAGCACGCACGCTCCATCCGGAGCCTTCGAGTTCAGCCTCCGGTGTGCGGTCCAAGGAGCACAGGGACTGAGTGGGCACGGTGGAGGGCCGATCGGCCCTCGCAGTGCGCCCGCTCAGCGCCCGTTCCCTTGCGCCGGGTTACGCGATCATCCTGCGGCAGAGAACACGGCACGGGCCCAACGTCCCCGTACTGCACGAGCGGCGCGACAAGTACCCGGACGTCGAGGTCCTTGGGACGGTAGTGGAGGACAAGGCCTCCAACGCCCTCCTGAGAGCGGCGACCGGAGCCGGACTCCTGGTCGTCGGTCACCGGCTCACCGAGCGACCGACCGTCCCGCGTACCGGCCCCGTCACCCACGCCGTGATCCATCACGTCGGCTGCCCCGTGGCCGTCGTACCGCACGTCTGAACGAGTCCGCCCGTACAGGTGGGCCGATGAGCCGGATGTGACAAGAACACAAGGGTGAGACAGGACGGTGACGGTCACGTCGAGGCCAGTCGTGGCCGGTCTGGACGGCTCCCAGGAGAGTCTCGCCGCGGCCCATTGGGCGGCCGGGGAAGCCCTGCGCCGAGGACTGCCGCTCCGGCTCGTGCACGCCTGGGAGGGCCTGCCCGAGAACGACACCGAGGCGAGTCTCCCGGAGCTGCGCGCGCCGCAGTGCCAGGCACGCCGGGTGCTGCGCGGCGCGGTCGACCAGATCAGCGAACGGTATCCGCAGCTGCACGTCGCCGCCGGACAGGTGCGCAGGCAGCCCGGCCCCGCGTTGCTGGACGAGGCGGAGAATGCCGAACTGCTGGTCATCGGCAGCCAGGGGCTCAGCAGCGTCGTCGGGTTCGTCGCCGGTTCGGTGGCCATGGCCACCGTGGCGCACGCCGAACGCCCGGTCGTCCTCGTACAACCGTGGCGGCAGAAGTTCCCCGCCGTGCTCGTCAAGGAGAACCTGCACGACCCGGCCCGGGTCCTCGTCCGCGCGGCGGGCGGAGCGGGCCTGCTGGTGGTGGGCCGCCGCAGGAGGCGTGCCGCGGTCGGCTCGCACACAGGCCCGGTCGCCCATGCCCTGATCCATCACGTCGCCCGGCCTGTTGCGCTGGTGCCGCACGACTGACGACACGTTCGGCACGTGCCCCGCCCAGCAGGTGCCCGCGGGCACGCGCGTCACGAGCCGGCTGATGTGCTGCTCATCGCAGGACCCGCGCACCGCAGAGCGTCTGTAAGCCGCGCGTGCAGCTCGAAGGCGTCCGTCAGGTTCGTGTGCCGCAGGATGCGCCGGAAGCCGGCACTCTCAGTGACCAGCCGCAGTCGGCCCTGCCCGGCTCCGACCCGGTTGCGTGCCCGGCACAGCACGCGCAGCCCGGCGCAGTCGATGAAGGACACTGGACGCAGGTCCACCACCAGGTCGGCGCCTGGAGCGGCGGTCAGAGCGTCGAGCCGCGCGGACAGCGCGGGTTCGGTGAGTATGTCGATCTCGCCGTGCAGCTCGAGAACGGTCGTGTCGCCGACGGTGCGTTCCGTGTGGCTCGGCATGGTGCCTGTGTGCGTATGCGCCATGGGTAGAGCAAAGACCGGACGCCGCATCGGGCGGAAGGGCCGGGCGGCCCCTTGGACGTGCAGGAGCAGGGCCATCCGGCCCACAAGGGACCGGGCGAGCGGGCCGGCCGTCTGCACGGCGGCCGGGTCGGCGCCGTCGTCGGGACCTTGGGCCCTCGTCTCGCGGGTCGTGGATCACCAGAGTGGGGTACCCCAAGGAGTACCACTGTCATGTCCCCCATGTCTCCCGTCCTCGTCGGTCTCGACGGCCGCCCCGAGAGCGTCACGGCGGCCGGCTGGGCCGCCCGCGAAGCGCTGATGCGCGGGGCTCCACTGCGTCTCGTACACGCCTGGGAGCAGTCTCCCCAGCCGTACGCGACGGTGGCGGAGGCCGCCGTGCCGCAGCACCCGCATGGGTCAGCGCGCCTCCTTGCGGACACGGAGGCGTCGCTGACCCGTCGTCACCCGGGGCTGCGGATCGCGGCCGACGGGTCGCCCGGGAACCCGCGACGGCTCTGCTGACCGCCGCGGCGGATTCCGGGATGCTGGTACTCGGGTCGCGGGGCCTGGGCCGGGCCGCCGGATTCCTGCTCGGTTCCGTCGGCCGGTCCGTGGTGGCCCGGGCCGAGCGGCCGGTCGTGCTGGTCCGTGCCGACGCCACCCTGGACGCGGCGGGTGCTGACCCCGGTACGTCGGTCCGGGCCGTGGTGGTCGGCGTGGACTTGGACCAGCCAGATGACTCCGTCCTCGTGTGCGCCTTCGAGGCCGCTGCACGCCGCGGTGCCGGCCTCCGGGTCGTCCACAGCTGGATCCGGCGGTCGAGAACACCTCCGCGGCGGGCCTTCCGGGCGTGGACGAACCTGCCGAGGGGAGGACCATGCTTCCTCGTCAGCCGCTGGCCGATCTGCTGCGTCCGTGGCAGGACAAGTTCCCGGACGTGCCCGTGACCGAGCAGACCGTGGTCGGCCAGGCGGCATCCCGCCTGGTCGACGCATCTTCCCTGCCGGCGGCCTGCTGTCCGCACTGCAGCCACATGACCTTTGCCGCGTCCATGGGGGAGCCGCCGCCGAGCGCGATGATCGTGTCGGGGCGGAAGTCCCGCATCAGGGCGGCCCCGCGCCACACCGAGTCGATGCTCGGCTCCGGTTCGACGTTGTCGATGACCTGCACGGTCACCGGCTCACGGCGACGCTCGGCACCCGCGTCACACGGTCGACGAAGCCCAGCCGGGTAATCGTCGCGTGGGTGACCGCGGTGACGCGGTGCACGTCCGGCATCGACGTCAGGTAGCGGACGGCCTGGGGCTCGAAGTAGATCTTCGGCGGGACTTTGAACCACTGGAGGTTGTTGCGGCGTGTGCCGACCCGCTTGACGTTCAGCAGTTGGGCCGCGGAGACGTTGTTGGAGACCGAGGTGCTGCCCCAGGATCCGCAGCCCAGCGTGAGCGACGGCAGCAGTCCGTCGTGGATACCGCCGATGGCTCCCTGCGAGGACGGGGCGTTGACGATGACCCGTACGGTCTTCATCCGCCGGCCGTACGCCTCGGCGAGGGCCGGGTCCTCGGTGTGGATGACGGCGCTGTGGCCCTGACCGCGGAAGGCCACCATGTCGGCGGCCAGGTCGAAGCCCTGCCGCTCGTCCTCGGCCCGCAGCACAGCCGGCACGCCGCCGGGCGACACGTCCGTCACCGGGGTCCGGTCACCCGGGCGCACTGGGTATGGAGCAGTCGTCGTCCAGGAACGTCAATCCGTTGACCACTCCTACGACGCCTTCGAGCCGCCACACCGAGTGGACGGCCTCCGGGACCTGACTGCGCAGTTCCACGTGGCCGTCGAGAGTGACGACGCCGTCCCGGACGCGGACGCGGACCGCGTCGGGTGGCAGCCCCAGGCCGCCGACGAGGACCTCCTCGGTCACCTGGCGCCGGATGTCGTCGTCCGTGCGCAGGAAGACCCGGAGCAGGTCGCGGCGCGTGGCGATGCCGATGAGGCGGTCCTCCTCGTCCACCACGGGCAACCGCTCGACGCCGCGGCGCTCCATCAGCCGTGCCGCGTCCGGGACGGACTGCTCCGGATGCACGGTGATCGCCGGTGCCGACATCAGGTCGTGCGCCGTGACGGCACGGGCCGGGTCCCGGCCCGCCCGGTTCGCCTGGGCGCGCACCAGGTCGGTCCCGGAGACCACGCCGAGCACTTTGTCGTCGTCGTCGACGACGGGCAGCCCGCTGATCCGGTGGTGGTCCAGCAGCCGGACGACCTCCTTGAACGGCGTCGTCCGACACGCCTGGACGACGTCGCCGGTCATCACTTCACCGACGGTGTGGGATGTCACGGTGGTTCCTCCTTCACCAGCGCGGGGCGGACGGGAGGGGATCGGCCGATCCCCTCCGCACCACGCCGCCCGGCGCTCCTAGCGCTGCTGACCACCGCGCCACGGCGGTGGCGTGGCGGTCCTGTGGGCCGCGTCCCGGCGGTGCGCGGCGCGTTCCGTGCGGCTGCGCAACCGGTCCTGCAGCCGGTCGGCGAGCTCCCGTGCGCTCGCCTCACGCGCGTGCACGACGACGAGGTCGCCGCCCACCTGGATCTCGGCGCCGGCGGACCAGGGAAGGTCGACGTGGTGGGCCGCCTCCCTGGTGACACGCACCTCGCCGCTGACGGGCGGAAGCCCGGGACGGCCCAGCACGGCGCCGACCTTCTCCCGGAGGTAGGCGAGCGACTCCTCGTCCACGTCGCCCTCGGTCCGCACGCGTACGGAAGCGGGGCCGCCCTCGTGGCCGATCTCCTTGGCAGTCATGTGCGCACTCCTCGTGGTAGTTCCTGGTGATCGTTTCTGGCGCGTCTCAAGACTGCTGCGTGCGCCGCCCCGGTCCCAGGGCCGGCCGGCCTCGGGAGACGGGGCCATGGGTCCCGGCCACTGGCTGTCGCCGGTCCCGGGGCGTCACCGGCTGTCACTCACGTCGGTCTCTTCCAGCGCGGCGCGTCCGGCCTCCAGGCGGGCGACCGGGACGCGGAACGGCGAGCAGGAGACGTAGTCCAGTCCGGCGGCGTGGAAGAAGTGCACCGACTCGGGGTCGCCGCCGTGCTCGCCGCACACGCCGATCTTCAGGTCCGGCCGGGTGGCGCGGCCCTCGGCGACGGCGATCTCTACCAGGCGGCCCACGCCGTCCCGGTCGAGCGTCTCGAACGGGGAGACGGGGAAGACGCCCTTGTCGAGGTAGGCGGAGAAGAACTCCGCCTCGACGTCGTCGCGGGAGAAGCCCCAGGTCGTCTGGGTGAGGTCGTTGGTACCGAAGGAGAAGAACTCGGCCTCCGCGGCGATCCGGTCCGCCGTCAGCGCCGCCCGGGGCAGCTCGATCATGGTCCCGACGGGGCAGCTGACGGGGACGCCGGACGCTGCGGAGACCTCGCCCAGTACCCGCTCCACCTCCTCGCGGACGATCCGCAGTTCGCGGACGTCCCCGACGAGCGGAACCATGATCTCCGCCCGGGGGCTGCCGCCGGCCCGTGTGCGTTCCGCGACGGCCTCTCCGATGGCCCTCACCTGCATGGCGACCAGACCGGAAACGACCAGGCCGAGGCGCACGCCCCGCAGCCCGAGCATGGGATTCTCCTCGTGCATCCGGTTCACCGCGCTCAGCAGTTCGACGTCGTGCGCGGCCGGCAGGTCGCCGCGCGCCTCGGCGGCGGCGATCCGCACCGCGAGCTCCGTGCGGTCGGGCAGGAACTCATGCAGCGGCGGGTCCAGCAGGCGGATGGTGACCGGCAGGCCGTCCATCGCTTCCAGGATGCCGCTGAAGTCCTCCCGCTGGAGCGGCAGGAGTGCCGCCAGGGCGCGGTCGCGCGCGCCGTCCGTGCCGGCCAGGATCATCTCCTCGACCAGCTTGCGCCGCTCGCCGAGGAACATGTGCTCGGTGCGGCAAAGACCGATGCCCTGCGCACCGAACCGGCGCGCGCGGGCGGCGTCCTCGGGGGTGTCGGCGTTGGCCCGCACCTCCAGCCGCCGCACGGTGTCGGCCCGGGCCAGCGCGCGGGCCACCGCGTCGACGGCCCTGGCCGATCCCTCGTCGCCGGCACCCGACTCCAGGAACCGCATGACCGCCGAGTCCACCAGCGGCACCGGCCCCGGGTAGACGGCGCCGGCGGAACCGTCCACGGAGATCACCGTGCCTTCCTCGACCACGGTGCCGTCGGGGGCGGTGAAGCGCCGGGCCTCGATGTAGACGGAGAGTTCCTCGGCACCGCACACGCACACCTTGCCCATGCCGCGCGCCACCACGGCAGCGTGACTGGTCTTGCCGCCCCGGCTGGTGAGCACCGCCTGGGCGGCGATCATGCCGGGCAGGTCGTCGGGGGTCGTCTCCTGGCGGACGAGGACCACCTTCTCGCCGGCCGCGGCACGCCGTACCGCTTCGGCGGAGTCGAAGACCGCCGCGCCGACCGCGGCACCGGGTGAGGCCGGGAGGCCGTGGGCGAGCGGGTCCCCGATCGCGGAGGTGTCGAAGCGCGGGAACATCAACCGGGCCAGTTCCTCGCCGCTCACCCGGGCGAGGCTCTCGTCCGGAGTGATGAGTCCCTCGTCGGCCAGTTCGGCGGCGATGGCGAAGGCTGCCTCGGCGGTGCGTTTGCCGACCCGTGTCTGCAGCATCCACAACTCGCCGCGCTCGATCGTGAACTCGATGTCGCACAGGTCCCGGTAGTGCCGCTCAAGGGTCCGCATGTGCTCGCACAGCCGGGCGTACGAATGCGGGTCCAGGCGTTCCAGCTCGGCCAGGGGCACGGTGTTGCGGATGCCGGCGACGACGTCCTCGCCCTGCGCGTTGGGCAGGTAGTCGCCGTACAGGCCGGGGCGTCCGGTGGCCGGGTCGCGGGTGAAGGCGACGCCGCTGCCCGAGTCGGGGCCGAGGTTGCCGAAGACCATGCACTGCACGGTGACGGCGGTGCCCAGGTCGTCGGGGATGTGCTCACGCCGCCGGTACAGGCGCGTCCGCTCGCCGTTCCAGGACTGGAAGACGGCCAGGACCGCCCGGCGCAGCTGCTCGGCGGGGGACTGCGGGAAGTGTTCGCCGGTCTCCAGATGGATGATGTTCTTGTACGTCTCGACCAGCTGGGCGAGGTCGGCGGCGTCCAGGTGCACGTCGTCCGGGGCGCCGCGCAGGTCCTTGAGCAAGGCGATGGACCGCTCGAACAGGGCTGGGTCGACGCCCATGACCGTACTGCCGAACATCTGGATCAGCCGGCGGTAGGAGTCCCAGGCGAAGCGTTCACTGCCCGAAACCTTGGCCAGGCCCAGCACGGAGTCGTCGTTCAGGCCGATGTCGAGGATCGTCTCCATCATGCCGGGCATGGAGAAACGCGCCCCGGAACGGACGGACAGCAGCAGCGGATCGTCCCGCTGACCCAGCAGCCGGCCCGCGGCCGTCTCGACGGTCGACAGGTGCTCGGAGACCTCCTGCCACATGCCCTCGGGCTCGCCGCCGGTGGCGAGGAAGGCCCGGCAGGCCTCGGTGGTGATGACGAACCCGGGAGGGACGGGCAGTCCGAGCCGGGTCATCTCGGCCAGGTTGGAACCCTTGCCGCCGAGCAGGCCGGCCATGTCACGGCCGCCCTGTGCGAAGTCGTACACGTAACGGGCCATGACGCTGTGCTCCTCAGCTGTGGGGACCTGTCGAGTTCCAGCGTCGAACGGCGAGCGTGCCGGCGGGAGGTGCCGTCAGGCCCGGGCCAGGGGCCGATGGGCCCCGTCCCGGGCCGCTGGAACCGCGCCCGCTATTCGATGGGGCCGAAGGGGCCCGCGCACAGGGCTGCGCGGCCCTGGGTATTCGCTTCCGGCGCGAGGAGGCTCGAAGCCGTCAGGAGAACCGGAGGGTCCGGGCTCCGGGAGGGACGCGCGATGTTCTGCAACGTCGTAGTGGGAGTCGACGGATCACCCGCGAGCCTGGCGGCCGCGCACTGGGCGGCTCACGAGGCCTCGCGCCGGGGCACCGGGCTGGCTGTCGTGCACGCCTGGCGCCGCCACCCCCGTCCCGCACCGTACGTGCCCATGGACCGTACCGAGCACGACTGGGCCGAGCAGACACTCCGGGATGCCGTCGACAGCGTCCGCGCGGCCCACCCCCGGCTGCGGATCGTCGACCGCCTCGTGTGCGACGCGCCGGTCGCCGCCCTGGTCGCCGCCGCCGCGGAGGCCGAGCTGCTGGTCCTCGGATCACTCGGTATGGGCAGGGTGAGCGGGTTCGTCATGGGGTCCGTGTCCCAGCGCGTGGTGGCCCGTTCGACGCGGCCCGTGGTGCTGGTGAGGCCGGGGCTGACCGCAGCCGACGAGCATCTGCCGGCCGCGGACGGTGTCGCACCGGAGGAGATCCCCGAGACGCCGTACCGCGCGGTCGTCCTGGGTCTGGACGTCCAGCACCCGTGTGACGAACTGATCGAGTTCGCCTTCGACGCCGCCCGGCGGCGCGGCACCGCCCTGCGTGTCGTCCACGCGTTCCGGACGCCGCCGCGACCCGCCTCCGATCCGTCGTTGGTCACACCGCCGGCCGTCCCGTCGGTCCCGGTGGCCGGGCCGGAAGCGCTCGCGGCCGGGGAGCACGCGGTGGTGGCGGCACTGCGCCCCTGGTGCGAGAAGTATCCGACCGTCCCCGTGACCGAGACGGTGACCGCGGGCCGGGCCGCCACCGTCCTGGTGCACGCCGCGCGGGACGCCGGGTTGCTCGTGGTGGGGCGCCGCACGAGCGGGGGTCGGCTCGGTGCCCACACCGGTCCGGTGACCCACGCCGTCCTGCACCACGCCGCCTGCCCCGTCGTCGTGGTCCCGCACGTCTGAACTCACCTGCGGTCGACCTGCTGGCCCGGACCCAGGGCCTCATCGGCTCTGCTGGTCCGTGCCCTGATCGACGCGCAGCAGTGCCTGTGGGTGGGCCGAACGTCCCGGTCGGCCCGGGCCGGACGGGACCGCTGCGGTGCCCTGTCAGGCACTGCCCCCCGCCACTGCGGACGACGAGCATCGACAACGAGAAGAACAGTGAGAAAGCCCGCCCAGGGAGAGGACCTGTGATGACCGTGACCGTGACAGCCGGCCCCCGGACCGCCGACGCCTGGCGGCAGTACGCCGGGACCAGGTGGCGTGAGCGCATCGACGTGCGCGACTTCATCCAGGCCAACTACACGCCCTACGAGGGCGGTCCGGCCTTCCTGGCCGGGCCCACGGACCGCAC